>NZ_PDOF01000002.1 GCF_003226345.1 Alteribacter lacisalsi
TCAAACTTGTCTAGTGACGAAAGCGGAGAGGTCACACCCGTTCCCATGCCGAACACGGAAGTTAAGCTCTCCAGCGCCGATGGTAGTTGGGGGCTCTCCCCCTGTGAGAGTAGGACGTCGCTGGGCACACAAAAGCTCACTCGCATATGCGGGTGGGTTTTTTGTTTGTTTTAAATGATATCGGGCGGGAGTATGAAGTTGATGTCAGAAGGAAGCGAAATCTTACCGCACCGACACATTGTTCTAGTACGGCTTTTTACTTTTATTGATGGCTCTTTTCGATCGTTTGTTGCATTGCAGTAACCAAACAAATAAAAAAATTACTATGAATTTTTATATAATATAGAAATTTTATTTTATTTCTGTATAATGTGGAGATAATTCATCTATAACTTTTATTCAGCACAGTACGAGAGAGGAGTTTGACTAATGGCAGACAAAGATCTGAGGATACGCAGTAAAGATATCAGTGAAGGAGACAACCGAGCGCCGAACCGGGCAATGCTCAGAGCAGTAGGATTTGAAGACGAGGACTTTCAAAAACCAATGATCGGTGTTGCCAGTACGTGGAGCGAGGTTACACCATGCAACGTACACATAGACAAACTCGCGATTGAAGCAAAACGCGGAGCCCGTGACGGTGGCGGTGCACCAATGATTTTTAACACTATCACCGTTGCTGACGGCATTTCCATGGGCCACGAAGGCATGCGCTATTCCCTTCCTAGCAGGGAGGTTATCGCGGACTCTATTGAAACCGTAGCAGGAGCCGAGCGCCTTGATGGAGTAGTGGCGATCGGTGGCTGCGATAAAAATATGCCAGGGTGTATGATTGCAATCGGCCGATTAAATGTACCCGCTGTATTTGTCTATGGTGGAACAATTTCACCAGGTAAATCAAGAGAAGATAAAGATATTGATATTGTTTCTGTATTTGAAGCGGTCGGCAAACATAACGCAGGATCCATGGATAAGGAAGGACTCCACGACATTGAATGTCATGCCTGTCCGGGTGCCGGTTCATGCGGAGGTATGTACACAGCAAACACGATGGCTTCAGCCATTGAAGCCCTCGGGATGAGCCTGCCCGGCAGCGCATCAAACCCTGCTGAGACCGGCGGCAAGCAGGAGGACTGCTACAAAGCAGGCGACGCTGTTGTGGAACTTCTGCGGAAAGAAATTTATCCGCGGGACATTATGACAAAAGAGGCATTTGAGAATGCTGTAACGGTTGTGATGGCACTCGGCGGATCGACAAACGCTTTTCTTCACCTGCTTGCGATGGCTCACTCGGTTGATGTGGACCTCTCGTACGACGACTTCGAGCGGATCCGTGAGCGTGTACCGCACATTGCGGACCTGAAGCCGAGCGGAAAATACGTCATGGAACATCTTCATCAGGTGGGTGGTGTTTCCGCTGTTATGAAGCTTCTTCTTGAGGAAGGGCTTTTGCACGGCGACTGTCTCACGGTTACAGGAAAGACACTGGCAGAGAATCTGGCGGAAGTTCCTCCGCTGCACGAAGGCCAGAAAATCATCCGTCCTGTAAGCGAGCCGTTTAAGGAAAGCGGTCCGCTGTATGTATTAAAAGGAAATCTGGCACCGGCTGGTGCAGTTGCCAAGATGAGCGGACTGAAAGTAAGCAGGCTCACCGGTCCCGCCCGGGTATTTGATTCGGAAAAAGAAGCGACTGAAGCAGTACTGGCAAACCAGATCAAACCGGGGGATGTACTGGTAATTCGCTACGCCGGTCCGAAAGGCGGTCCGGGAATGAGCGAGATGCTCTCCATTTCAGCAATCATCGTCGGTAAAGGACTTGGAGAGAAGGTCGGCTTGTTAACTGACGGCCGTTTCTCAGGAGGAACTCATGGTCTTGTGGTTGGCCACGCAGCACCTGAAGCACAGGTGGGCGGTCCGATTGCCCTGTTGAAAGAAGGTGACTTGGTAACCATCGATAGTGAAACACAGGAGTTGAACGTTGATGTGAGCGATGAAGAAATGGCAGCCCGTCTTGCAGACTGGCAGGCACCGCCGCTGCGCTGTTCCCGTGGCGTGCTGAACAAATATGCAAGACTCGTATCCTGCGCTTCCAAAGGTGCTGTTACAGATCTGGGAGAAGAGTAGGTTAAACTGCAGGCGTCCCGTTTTTACGGGGCGTCCTTTTTTGTAGATGTCCAGTTGGTTACGTGCGAAGCTTCACGCCGGCAGTGAGACTCCTCCGGCAGTGAAGAGCGTTTGCATCTCGATTAATCTCCGATTTGCTTCGACACAGCCAGCTTCGAAGCTTTGCTTGAAGAGGAAGAAGCAGAGGCCAGGCTAGACCCCCGCAGACGCAGCCGAGGAGGCTTGCCGGCATCGCCACGGAAAGCGAACGGACGGCGTGAAGTGAAGCTTCTGATTTATCATTTTCTTATCATTTTCAGGATAGCTTAATAAAAAGCTGTTTTCGGGTAGATTGTTGTTTTATTGCGCTGCAGGCGGATGCTTTCCGCGGGCATCGATTCAGCATCCTCGGGAAAAACGCCCTGCGGGGTCTTCACCTGATGCTTTTCCCGTTGGAGTCACCGCCTTTCACTCCATTAATAATGTGGGCAATAGCAACAATCATTGCGAACACAGCTAATAAAAAAACACAGCGGCCCGGCCGCTGTGTTTTCCTGGTATTCTATTCTGCAATCTGTGCTACAATCTTTCCTCTTACATGCCCTTCTTCAATTTCTCTCAGAGCCTCAGGAATTTCCTCCATTGATACAACCTTGCCAAGCAGAGGCTCGATTTTTTTCTGAGCGGCAAGCTCACCGACTTCTTTTGCAATTTCACCAAGATCACGAATCTGCTGCTCGTCATCTGTGCGGTAGACGAACCCCAGAGCTACCTCGTGAATCGAAGGAGCAAGTGATTTTGGTTCGTATTCACTAAGATCAGGAAGACTGACTACACTGATCAGATGTCCGTTAAATGCAAGCATATCGAGAGCTTCGGTTGTCGTTTTTTCACCCACCATGTCCATGACAATGTCCACCCCGCGTCCTTCGGTGTACTTATGGACTTCCTCGAGCACGTTTTCTTCATTATAATCAATCACTTTGTCAGCTCCGAGTTTCGTCACGTGATCCGTATTAGCGGGAGAGCAGGTTGTGATCACTTCAAGCCCTTTTAATTTTGCAAACTGAATGGCGAAGCCGCCGACGCCTCCTGCCCCGGCCTGAATCAGGATTGTCTGACCTTTCCTGAGAGGCACTTTCCGATCCAGTGACTGGTAGGCGGTAAAAGCAGCAGTAGGAAGGGCAGCCGCTTCAGTAAAGCTTAGCCCAGTAGGAAGGGGAGCAAGGACGTCCTGACGTGAGACGGTATACTCTGCATAGCCCCCGTTACGTGCGAGACTCCCGTGATAGTAAACCTCATCACCCGCCTTCCACTCGCTCACCCCTTCACCGGTTTCATCAACGACACCAGCAACGTCAAGTCCAGGGATATGGGGGTACTCCCATTCAGGAAGACCATTTTGTGTGAGCTTGTAGTCGACCGGGTTGAGACCGACTGCGTGTACTTTAATTCTCACTTCGTGTTCACCTGGTTCTGGCTTCTCCATGTCTGTCATCTTCAGGTTATCAAGGCTTCCAGCCTCGTGAACTGCTAATGCTTTCACATAAATCCCTCCTGTGGTTCGTTTCCTAATGGCTATTCCTCGGAGTGCGTTTCTTTAAACTCGCCTTGACGGACTGTAAAAGGATGGGTATGATTAGAGTAACTATTCAGAGAACGGAGGTGGATGAGATGAATCAGACTGTTTTCAGTCCGGCACGCGCACAGGTGGAATCATTTTTGTATATTGTTCGTGCTGTTTTTTATGTGGCTGTATTCAACGGGACACGTGTGTCCATTTTTAACAGCTTCATAAATATGAAAACAGGAAGAACATCTCTCATCCACTAAAAGGACGTACGGAAGGAGAAGGGCTTGCTGGCTCTTCTTTTTTTGTGCAGAGAGCCGGCATCGGTGCCTGCTCCCGAAACACAGTACGTACAGAGGCCTCGGAGATTGTCTTCGAGGTCTTTTTTCTATTCAAAAAACGAGCGGAGGTATATACAATGATTTGCAGCGGAAAAGATATTATGATGAACTACGGGGGAGAGCCTGTCCTTACAGGCGTCACCTTTGAAGCAAAAAAAGGAGAACGGATTGGAATTGTCGGACGGAACGGGAGTGGGAAAACAACCCTGCTTAAAATACTTGCAGGACTTGAGTCACCTGATACAGGCCAGGTCCATTGGACGAAAGGCTGTGTGACGGGCTGGCTTGCACAGCTCCCTGATTATCCTGAGCATATGACCGTAAAAGAAGTGCTGGAAACAGCAATGGCTGCATTAACGGAGCTTGAAAAAGAAATGAAGCACCTTGAAGAGGAAATGAGCACGGTAAAAGAAGAAAAGCGCCTGACGAAGCTCGCAGAGTTATACGGCGAAGTGCAGGAACGCTATGCATTCAGCGGAGGATACGGGAAAGATGCAGAAATTGAAGCGGTGGCAAGAGGGCTTGGGCTCTACTCTCTGCTTGAGCAGCGTTTTTCAGAACTGAGCGGAGGCGAAAAAACCAAAACCGGCCTGGCGCTGCTGCTTCTTCAAAAGCCGGATCTGCTGCTCCTTGACGAGCCGACGAACCATCTGGATCTGGCGGCGATCGAATGGCTGCAGGGATTTTTAAATGATTACAGTGGGACTGTCATTGCCGTCTCGCACGACCGGTACTTTCTTGACGAGACGGTCACAAAGATCTTTGACCTGGAGAACGGGGAACTCGAAGTCTATCACGGGAACTATACGTTTTTTACAGAAGAGAAAGAAAAACGGCTGCTTCTGGAATTTCAGAAATATGAAGAACAGCAGAAAAAGATAAAGAAAATGCGGGAGGCGATTAAAAGGCTAAAAGAATGGGCCAACCAGGCAAATCCACCGAACGAGGCGATGCACAAGAGGGCGAGAAACATGGAGCGGGCCCTTGAGCGAATGGAAAAGATCGACCGTCCGGTACTGGAGAGTAAAAAAATTGGATTTGAGCTGGAAGCGGGCAGCCGCAGCGGAAACGACGTGATCACAGCCGAAGGGCTTGCCAAGTCATATGGATCCAAAACGCTGTTTACAGAGGCGGATTTTCATCTGCGGTACCAGGAACGAGTTGTGTTTATGGGCGATAATGGTTCGGGGAAATCAACGTTGCTTAAAATCCTGCTCGGTGAGGAGCAGCCTGACGCAGGAAGTGTGAAAATTGGAAGCAGGGTGAAGGTTGGCTATCTTGCACAGCATTTACTGGAAGCTGATGAGGAACAGATGACCGTGATTGAAGCGTTCCGGGAAGACGTTGCGGTAACGGAGGGAGACGCCCGGCATATACTCGCGCGCTTTCTGTTTTACGGGTATGCGGTCTTTAAAAAGCTCGGGCAGCTGAGCGGCGGGGAGCGGATGCGTCTTCGTCTGGCCCGGTTCATGCATCAGAACCTGAACGTTCTTGTCCTCGACGAGCCCACCAACCACCTGGATATCGAATCTCTTGTGGTGGTGGAGGAAGTGCTGGCCGGCTATGAGGGGACCATTTTAGCTGTCTCCCATGACCGGTACTTCATCAATAAAGTGTTTAACCGTATCGGCTGGCTTAATGAAGAATCGCTCACGTTTTTCACAGGTACTTATGATGAGGTGAAGAACCGGATGGTACAGGAGGCAGATTCATTCGAGGCTTCAGGGGATCAGAACCGAAAGCCGAAACGGCAGGAAAAAATGAAACGCTCTGCGCTTACTGCTGCAGATGTGGAAGCTCAGCTCACAGAGGTAGAGCAGAAGATCGCCGATATGGAAAGCAATATGCTGCATCTCGCAGATCCGGAGGAACTTCAGAAGATTTATAAAGAGAAAGAACAGATTGAACGTAAGCGTGATGAGCTTTATGATCAGCTCGCTCTGCTTGAGGAGGAGACAGGATGAAACAGATTGTAGACAAAACAACACGTCTGAATACAAGAGGGACGATAACCGCTGAGGTACGGGCGCTCGGCGTATCGCCAGGCGATACGGTGCTCGTGCATACCTCCCTTTCAGCTATCGGCTGGACGAACGGAGGAGCGCAGACTGTGATCGAAGGGCTCCTTGACGCTGTGGGAGAGGCAGGTACGATCGTTATGCCTGCCCAGAGCGGCGATCTGAGCGATCCATCGGAATGGGAGGCTCCGCCAGTACCTGAAGCATGGTGGCAGGAGATACGCGCTACGATGCCCCCGTATGATCCGGCAGTAACACCGACACGGGGGATGGGCATGACGGCTGAACTGTTTCGCACGAGGCCAGAGGCGATACGAAGCGATCACCCCAACGTATCGTTTGCTGCCATCGGGAAAAAAAACAGGGAGATTCTGACCGGACATGAGTTAAATTTCAGTCTAGGTGAACAATCGCCTCTGCAGAAGCTTTATGAAGCGGACGCAACAGTGCTGATGATCGGCACCACGTATGAGACGAATACGTCCTTTCATCTGGGGGAGTACCAGGTACCGGGGGCGAAAATCGTGGAAAAAGGCGCACCGGTGATGGAAAACGGCCAAAGAGTCTGGGCAACGTATCGGGATATCGCTTTTCAGGACGAACGATTTGAAGAGCTGGGAGCCATCTTTGAGAAGGTAAACCCGGTTAATAAAGGCAGGATCGGAGAAGCGGAATCGCGTCTGTTCTCTCTTCGTGATGCGGCAGATGCATCTGCCAGATTTTTCACAAAGATCTTGAGTCCGGGGCAGGATGGTGTAAGATAAAAGACAGAAAACGTGTAAAGGACGTGGGCGCCGTGTCATCATTTCTGCTTGAACCGGAAGAAAGAAGTACCGATCCAGTTCTTCGGGAACTGTCTTTAAAAATGGAAAAAGGGTTCTGTACAGCTGTTCATCTGAATCCGGAAGCGAGGCAGAACGTCATTTCCATGCTGATCAGCCCGAAGGAACGGGAGTTTTTCCGCTTGAGCAGGGATGGGAAGGAGTGGCGTTCCGGGAGCCGTTCTTTTTTTACCGAAGCCGGGCTTCTGCTGATCAACGAGGCACACTACGAGAATCTAAAGGTTAACGACCAATTGCTGTATTATAAGAGGCTCTATGAGAGTGCCCTTTCTGTAGAGGAGGCAGCCCGTCTTCTTCACCTGGAAGGAAAATTACGTGTAAGGGTAAAAAACTTGACGCACTCTGAAAAACTGCGTATCGGTATGGCAAGGCTCCTTATTCAGGATCCCGGTTTATTTATTCTTGAAGAACCGGATCAGAATACGGATCTTGAAACGAAACGAATTCTTCTTAACTTGCTGGAGTTCCTTAAGTCCCAGGGAAAAACGATGCTCACTCTGACTGGAAATCTGGAAAGCGCGCTTACGTTCGGTGATCAGGTGTTCCGGCTCAATGAGCGGGGGCTGAATGAGGTGAACCAGGGAAGTGATGAGCAGAATGATGATGATAAAAGAGAGTCGGATGAGGGGCCGGGGTTTGTATTTAATAAAATTCCGACCAAGGTAAACGAGAAGATGATTTTATTTGATCCGCCCGATATCGATTATATTGAGAGTCATGAAGGTCAGTCACATCTGTATGCAGGCGGGGAGGCGTATCCGTGCGTATTTACGCTAACGGAGCTCGAGGAGAAACTCCGTTCGTTCGGTTTTTTCCGCTGCCACCGTTCTTATATCGTCAACCTTCAGAAAGTAAATCAGGTGATCACGTGGACCCGGAACAGCTACAGCCTGAGGCTCGAGAACAGGGAGAAGTCCGAAATCCCTTTATCCAAAAATAAAATGAACGAGCTAAAGGCGATGCTCGGTCTTAAATAAGCGCCATTCACCCCCTTTTATGCTCTTTTCACGGGTAAAATGATGTAACAATCCCCTGCTGCACGTAGACTGAAAGCAGAAACAGCAAGGGGGAATGGAGATGGAGAACATTATCACAACCCGGGCACTTGAAAAGGTGTTTGGCAGCGAAAGAGCAATTGAGGACGTCAGTTTTAATGTAGGTAAAGGAGAAGTATTCGGCTTTCTCGGACCGAGTGGAGCGGGAAAAACGACTACGATTAAGATACTGACCGGTCAGATGAGAGCCACAGGTGGTGAAGCCCACGTGCTTGGGATACCGGCTGAGAAGGTGAATACCCCGGCTGTGCTTCGGAGAATCGGTGTGATGACTGATACGAGCGGACTGTATGAGCGGCTGTCTGTATATGAAAATCTCGCATTCTATGCTGATCTTTACGGTGTGAAACAGAAACGGAGACGAATTGGCGAGGTGCTTGATCTTGTGAACCTAACTGGGGAAGAAAAAAAGAAGGTCGCGAAGCTGTCCAAAGGGATGATGCAGCGTACGATTCTCGCAAGAGCCCTGCTTCATGAGCCGGAGCTGGTATTTCTTGATGAACCGACTGCAGCCCTCGATCCGGCAAACTCGAGGCATATTCATGAAGGTCTAAAGGAGCTTAACCGGAGAGGCACGACGATCTTTCTGACCACGCACGATATGGAGGAAGCGGAGCACCTGTGCGACCAGGTAGCGTTTTTAAACAAAGGTCAGGTCCGGCTGATGGATAATCCTAAAGTATTAAGACGACAGCATTCTGATGGCAGAATTGTGATCGAACTGAAGAACGGAAAACAGGTGGCACTGGCAAACCGTCCTGAAAACGCCAAGAAACTGCACGACTACATGGCAGCAGGGCAGATTGTCTCCATTCAGACGAATGAACCGACACTGGGCGATATTTTTGTGGACATTACGGGGAGGGAACTGGCATGACATTTTCAATGAGACGAGTGTACGCAATTTTTAACAAGGACTTAAAAGAGCTCGCGACGAACATGTTCGTCCTTTCCACGATGGTGATGCCGATCGTATTTGCCCTGTTTTTCGGCCGGGGGCAGGAGGTTCCGGTGGAGATGCATGTGATGATTATTAATCTGGCTTTTGTTGCAGTGGCCGCCTATGTGCAAAGTGTAGTCATTGCGGAGGAAAAGGAAAAACATACACTTCGGGGACTGATGATGTCACCTGCAACCACGACAGAAATTTTAGCCGGGAAAAGCCTGGTTTCAATATTACTCACAGCCCTCACTGTAGGATTATGTCTCCGGCTTTCCGGCTTTGAAACGGGAAATTGGCTGCTCATCGGAGCCGGCATGGCACTGAGCCTTGTCTTCTACGTGGCGCTCGGTACGCTGCTTGGCCTTCTTACACGATCTCTTATGGAAGCCTCTGTTGTGATCACGCCTATCATTTTCATTCTGGGGATGGGGACTATTTTTACAGAACTGATTCGGAATCAGACGATCCTAACGGTTATCGAATACCTGCCTAATTTCCAGCTTGAATCTCTTGCGGCAGCTGTGGAAAGCGGGGCAGGCGCTGGTGATGTGGCAGGGTCTCTTGCTTTGTTGGGAGGCTGGTCTGCTGTGGCGATTGTCGCATCTGTAGTAGTCTACAAAAAACGGGAAATGGGTGGCGAATAATCAGGAAATTTCCCGGGGAATGACGAAAATAAGGTGCGGTTACAGGTGTTGAAGAATACGCCTGGGGCCGCACCTTATTTATTTCCATCCAGTCAACGTCTTTCTGGCCGGGAATGGAATCCGTCATCGTACCGCACTATGACCCGGATACCGTTTCTTTTTTCTATTGCACTGCAAATTCCTCGAAGCGGAAAATAATATTTTGATTTATCGGTAAAAGGCTGAAACCCTTGATGGACAAGAGGTTAGCTATTAATATAGGTGTTTTGTGTTATTGACACATTTTTGACATCCAACTAAAATATGTAGTAGCACGAAATAACTGAACCATATAGGAGCAATGGATATGCATACAGAAGCCAGCACATCGCAACAAGGATCAGATACCCGGGAAACGATTGTGCGTACTGCCCATCACATGTTTATGGAGCACGGATACCGGTCAGTTTCCACCAGGCGGATTGCCGATGCTTGCAGCTTGACGCAGCCGGCTCTTTATCATCATTTTCCAAATAAAGAAGCGATCTATCTTGAGGTTCTCCGGAGTGATCTCGCACGTACCAAGGAACGTCTTGAGGCAATTGAAGGCTGTCATACCGATACGAGAAAAACGCTTTATGAGATGGTCTACTATATTATTGTAAACTCGCCGGAAAATATGAGCCAGATGTTTCAGGATATCAGACGTGAAACGAGTAAGGATTTCCAGAAAAAGATCAGTACCTGGTGGCATGAAGCCTACCGGCTGCCCATGGTCAGAGTCTTTCAGCGGGGCATCGACAAAGGAGAACTGCGGGATCCGGCTGAATTTGGGGAGGATGCAGACAAGTACGTCTGCCTGATGGTCAATATGATCAGCCGTTCCATCCCTTCACCAGGGGAAGTAGAGGAAAGTGAAAGCGACGAACTTATAGAAAAGCGGGCTACATTTGTAGTGGAAGTGCTGCTGAACGGTGTAGGAAGCCGGTAATTTTTCCATAAGAACTGTCCAATTTGTGACAGTTCCTTTTTTCTATCTATACTTATCAACTGATAAATATTATAATGATAGATACTTGTCCCCGTACATAAACAGCTTCAATATCAGATGTGAATAAGGAGGATGCCTCAACAATGGCGTGTAATCTGAATCTGAACTTTTTTGAAGGCTTGGATATCGTGAATGTTAGCAAGAAGAAACCGCATCCCCTGGTTTTGGAATTCTGCTCGGGAGGCCTCTCGATTGAATGCCCGTGGCGCCTGATTGAAAGCGGAAATATAGTGATCGGGCAGACGGATTTTCTGGCTTCGTCCAAAAAAGAATACTTTAACAGTCTGCTTGTGGATTCACTAAGGAAGAGAACCGTAAAACGCATCGACTGGCTTGATGACTGTTATATGCTGCGTCTGTACCTTACGGATAACGGCATACTTGATATTTTCCACGACAGTACCGAACAGGAAGGCTGGGAGCTGTATCATAACGACGGCTTTTCCTTGATTTCCCTCCCTGGAGGAGAACCGGAGCTTTCTGAAAAGAAAGGCAGTACCAGTGACGAGGCGTAAGAAAATCCTGCTGTATATTGTTCTTGCAGTCTTCATTACTGCAGGTGCCGGAGCAGCAGGTTTTGTAATTTGGGCGCTCAATGGCTACAGCGCAGCACCAGAAGCGCAGGACTGTGCCGGGCAGGGATCAGGCGAACCGCTGTCCTTCGGGTCAGGTACAGAAACCGCGGGCTTGATTTTTTATCCCGGGGCCCGTGTGGAGCAAGAGGCTTATTCGTGTCTGGCTGAAAAGATTGCTGATAAAGGGTATTTTACGGTGGTCCCGGACATGCCGTTAAACCTCGCAATATTTGGGCGGAACAAGGCTGAAGACATTATGGCAGCCAATCCTCAGGTGGACGAGTGGTACCTGGCAGGCCATTCTCTCGGCGGGGCGATGGCATCCTTTTTTGCCGCTCGCAGCACAGAGGATCTTGCAGGGCTGATCTTTGTTGGCTCCTATCCGGGAGCGGATCTGTCGGATTCGGATCTGCCTGTCCTCTCTGTTTACGGAGAGCGGGACGGATTATCCACGCCTGAGGATATCTTTGATCGGGCTGATATGCTTCCGGAAGAGACGGTTTACATGGAGATCGAAGGAGCCAATCACGCCGGATTCGGTACATACGGCGCACAGAGCGGTGACCTTGAAAGCCTTATCGGTCCGGATGAGCAGCAGGCAAAAACAGCTGAGGCGATTCACAGCTGGATCTTGGATCAGCAGCGCGAATAAAAGCAGCGTTCCATGTTTACCCGCCGCGTTTCTGATTTCCTGTATACTGGGAGAAAACAGGAACGGGGGAGAGAAAATGCAAATGACGTACAGTTTTTTGGCCGGTCTCGCGAGTGCAGCTGCGCTTCAGTTGGTTATGTGGAGTATCGGCGGCCTGCGAACCGGCTATGAAATTTCAGGTCTGCTCGGGATCGGCGGCATCATTATTGCCGGTCTGATGCTGGGCGCATTTCTTGCGGCAAGCCGGGAGCCGGCACAGAAATCTGCCCCCGATGACCGGGAGGGTCAGAAAAACGTTCAGCGAATTGCGGTGATGATCCTGCTGTTCGCCGTACCTCATTTCGTTTATGCGTTCGTTTATTTTCTGAATACGGCAGCATAAGAAAAGCTCCCCCCATTCTTGGAGGAAGCTTTTTCTGATAGGGAGGTTCTGCCACAGACAGGATTAAATCACTTTTTTTCTAATTGTGGATGAAAGCTGTTCAACAGCAATAACCACAACAAGAATAAGAATAATAATCATAAGGGCTTCATCAAATCTTCTCAGTGTGAATGCTGTGGAAAGCTCCACCCCGATTCCTCCTGCACCCACGAGGCCAAGTACCACAGCCGCCCGGATTGATTTTTCGAATGCGAATAAACCAGTACCTACAAAAGACGCGAAGCCAAGCGGCAGAACAGATCCGCTGATCACACCGATCCGGGATGATCCTGTGGATTCGAGTGCCTGTGATGGTCCTTTATCTACTTCTTCGATGCGTTCCGAGAAGAAACGGGCACAAAAACCAATGGTATCGACAATGATTGTAAGAATACCTGCAAAGGGTCCGAGCCCGACTGAAATAACGAATATCAATGCCCAAATCAGGTCCGGAATGGTCCTCATCGTAGATACCATGCCTCGGGTAGCTGTACGAATCAGATTATTCGGTGAGGTATTGCGGGAGGCCAGCACGGCAATTGGAAGGCTCAGTACAACACCTACAGCGGTTCCAACCAGTGCAATCTGAAAGGTCTCGTACATGGCCGAGGAAATGGAGCTGATCCTGCTCGGGTCTGGTGGAAAGGCGGAACTGATAAAGTGAAACATGTTCCCGATTCCGGCCGTGAGCCTCTCAAGCGTGACGTCAGCATGACGCATGCCAAGATAAAATAAGGATACAAAAATAATAACGAGAATAATGGCACCAGGAGAGGGAACTTTCAATCTTGCAGGCATGTGCTTACGAAGATCACTCATGGGAAGCACCTGCCTTTGAAAAAGATTCGAACGAGCTTTCCTTATTGTATAAAGTACTGAGCTCTTCTTTAGAAACCTGACCCTGAACCTGATCCATTACGAGTTTACCGGAGTGAAGACCGATAAATCGTTCTCCATATTCCAAAGCAACTTCAGTCTGATGGAGAATACAGACAACCGTCAGGTGCCGTTCACGGACAATCTCCCACAACAGTTCCATGACTTCACGTCCTGCACGGGGATCCAGACTTGCAATCGGTTCATCAGCAAGAACAACTTCCGGGTCCTGCATCAGCATTCGGGCAATGGCCACGCGCTGCTGCTGTCCCCCTGAAAGCTGATCGGCCCTTCTTCCGGCAAGATGGGCAAGTCCTACCCGATCCAAGCATTCCATTGCTTTCATTCGCAGTTCATCTGATGCGCAGAATGAGAGCGTGTGTAAAAAAGTTTTTGAATTTCCCATAGCACCAAACAGCACGTTCTGAAAGACAGACAGGTTATAGATTAAATGAAAGTTCTGAAAGACCATTCCCAGTTTCTTACGGATGGGTCTGAATTTTCTTTTTGATAACCGAGTAATATCTTTGTCTCCATATAAAATCTCGCCGGATGTCGGCTTTTCAAATCCGGAGATACATTTAAACAGGGTTGATTTTCCTGAGCCGTTATGGCCCAGGAGAATAACCCCTTCGCCGGGATTTACAGTGAACGATACATCTGACAATGCTGTGGTGCCGTCGCGAAAAGTTTTCGTCACATTGTTGACGGTAATAGCATTCATATACGACAGCCTCCAGTAAAAGTTCGGTTCTATCTGTTATTCAATTTCAAGTCCAAGTGTTTCATAGGCACGGCGCATCGGGTCGTAATCTTCATCAGAAGCCTCTACGAAACGGGCCTGAAGATACTTATCGTTCTCTCCCGTAACAAGGATACTTTCAATGATTTCCTCCTGATTCTCAAGGAGAAGTGTGCGGACTTCTTCAACAAAGTCTTCAGGCAGCTCAGGGCTGGCGATGAACGTGTCATTTGGCAGTGGCGGTCCTTCATGAAGGAGGCGGTATTTTCCTTCGCCGTCTTCCTCTACCATTTGATGATAATCTTTAATTCCTGTTGCTAGAACATCTACGTCGCGATTCTTGAAAGCTTCGATTCTGGCATTGTCCAGGAGACGGATGTCAAAATCAGCATCAAGGTCATACCCTTCTTCAATCAGAATGGAGCTTGGTCCGATGTGGCCGCTTGTGGAGCCTGCATCTTTCATGGCAATTGATTTGCCGACGAGATCATCAAGAGAGTGAATATCGTCATCTTCATGAACAATGATCGCAGCGTGGTACTCATCACGCTCAATGCCTACGATTGGATAGGAATCCGGTACAACCGAGTTGATCTGCACGTATTCGGAAGGACCCGCAAGCATCATGTCTACCTGGTCATACTCGAGTGCGGTTGCCCCGATGATCCGGTCCGTTACCGCAAAAAATTCTACTTCAAGATCAAGGACATCTTCCAGCACTTCTTTAAATGGTCCGAATTCACGCTGAAGTTCTTCCATACCTTCTACGCCAGTATCAGCAAAACGAAGCTTGTCCGGCCAGTCTGCACGTTCGTCTTCTGATTCTTCGTCTTCCTGATCCGAGGCTTCAGAAGTGTCATTGCTGCCGGATGCTTCTGCCGTCTCTCCTTCACCATCTGTATCTTCAGAGCCGCAAGCGGCAAGTAACCCTAACCCAAGTACGAAAGCTGACATGGATGTTCCGAATTTTTTCATTCCCAATTCCTCCTAATAGGTTGTTGTCGTTTTTCTACAGTGCCCACTTTACGTGGTGAAGGTTAAGGGTAAATAAAGGTGGAGTAAACATTAAATGAATTTTATGAATAAATTGTAAATGTGTCTGAAGCAGGACTGCTTTGAAGAAACATAATAGAATCAAGAAATATATGTAGGCTGTGAATATAGATTCATATAAAAGGTGAAATAATTGACAGATTATTATGAATGATATGTAACCTCCGTTCAACTTTAAAAAAGAGCCGAATGATTGTCCCAAGACGGTTATTCCGCTACACTAAATAAAAATGAATGGTAAGGAAGGGAGATGCATCAATGAAATTTCATACAAAAAACGTACATTTTCAGGATAAAGTGGATACAAAAGAAGTGAGCAAAACAAAGCCGATATATCAAACATCGGCGTTTTCGTTTACTGATCTGGAGGATATGGAAGATTTCTTTCAGGGAAAAAAGGATTTCATGTACACGCGGGTGGGAAACCCGAATACAGATGATCTCGGTAAAGGGGTGGCTGATCTTGAGGAAGCGCCTGCAGGGGCAGCGTCCGCTTCCGGTATCTCTGCGATCCTTGGCGGGGTACTTGCTGTCGCAAAGGCGGGGGACCACATCATTGCTACAGAGGATCTTTACGGCGGGACCTACCAGCTGTTTGCCGGCGAGCTGCCGGACTTCGGCATCGAAGTATCCTTTGCTGATTTTTCCGATCACGGAGCCATTGAAGAGGCCATTCGTGACAATACGGTACTTCTTTACACAGAATCGGTGACGAATCCTCTGCTGAGAGTCGAGGACATTAAAGGGATTGCCTCTCTGGCCCGAAAACATGGTTTGAAGACGATGGTGGATAACACATTTCCGACGCCTTACCTGATCCGCCCTTATACAGATGGGGCAGATCTGGTGGCGCACAGTGCGACGAAGTACATCGGTGGTCACAGCGATTTGTCTGCCGGCGTGATCTGCGGCGACGAAGCGCTTGTGAAAAAGGCCCGCGCCAAGATCGTATATCTCGGAGCCAATCTCGGGCCGTTTGACGGCTGGCTCGGCTGCCGGGGACTGAAGACGCTGGCGCTTCGCATGGAGCGGCAAAGTGCCAATGCGAGAAAGCTGGCGGATCATCTGACTAAACGCGGGGTCCTTGGACGTGTCTACTATCCGAACAGTGTATCCGAGCGCGGACACGGAGCTATCGTGACGATTGATCTCGGGGAAAAATACGATGTGCATGCGTTTTTCCGGAACCTGGACTGGGTGAAGGTGGTGCCGACCCTTGCAGGTGTCGAAACATCGGTTACGTATCCGGTCGGAACATCCCACCGCCCGGTGCCAAAAGAGACCCGGGACCGCCTGGGAGTTACGGAACAGATGGTGCGTATTTCCGTTGGGATTGAAGACCCGGAGGACATTCAGGCTGCATTTGACCGGGCACTGGAAGCGTCACGAAAGTAGGCTGCTTCGACACGGTGCGCAGCTTAAATAAACGTTTGTTTAATACGCAGACCGCGCTTCTTTCTGTCGAAAGGAGCGCGGTTTTTGTGAGGTGCGAAGGCGGGCGGAGTGAAAAGCCGCAGTCTCATCACAACAAGCCATAATGGTGCGGAAAGTGAAGAGACTTTTCTCATCCCTGCGACCCCGTCGTTTTTTCCAGCGCTGTTTGCTATAATAAGTACAGTTTACAAACCGTGAAAATGTGGGATTCTGGTAGTAACAGAAACGAGGTGCAGAACGGGATGAAAGACGAATTTGCCTTTATCCGCTCAATCCAGCCGGACAGGCACCATCAGCCGACGGTGGTGGCCGGAATCGGGGACGATGCGGCGCTTTACGACGGCGAGGACGGCTGGCACGAGATCGCCACAGTTGATACGCTGGCAGAGGACATTCATTTTTCCAGAAAGACGATGACGCCTTACCAGACCGGGCACCGGGCACTGGCTGTTAACATCAGTGATATCGCAGCCATGGGCGGACGCCCCGTTTTTTACCTCGTGTCCGTGAGTGTGCCGAAAGCGGGCACGTGGCGCGAAGAGGAGCTGCAGGAAATGTACCGTGGAATGAGCGATCTTGCCGCAAAATACGAAATGGACCTGATCGGCGGGGATACGAACGCCACGTATGATAAGCTCGTCGTTTCGGTCACCGTGATCGGCCGGGTGGAAAAAGGCGTGAAGCTTCTACGGACGAATGCCCGTCCGGGGGACACCGTCTTTGTGACCGGACCGGTCGGCTCGTCTGCTGCTGGTCTGCAGCTGCTTCTGGACGAAGGCCTTGAGGCGGAAAAAGAAAACAAGCGGGCCCAAGCTCATCAGACGCCTATGCCCCAGGTGCAGGCAGGACGGATCATTGCCGGATCCGGTCTCAGGACAGCCCTGAATGATATCAGCGACGGCCTTGCGAGCGAGGCCCATGAAATCGCCAATGCGAGCGGTGTTGCCATGGAACTGGAATGGGCGCTCATTCCCCATGAACTGGACGGGGAAGAGCGGCAGAAGGAATGGGCACTGTTTGGTGGTGAGGACTTTCAGCTGATCGGCTGTGCCGGGGAAAATGACACAGAAAAGCTCAGACAGCTGTTTGAAGCAGAAGGACTGAAGCTCTATCCGATCGGAACGGTCACAGAAGGAACAGGCGTCTGGCTAACCGACGGAAAAGAACGGACACGGCTTGATAAAGGCGGCTACAACCATTTTACATAGCTGGATTGAAGGTGAATGAATGTGAGTGAGTTTAAAATATATACACAAAGTCCCGAGGAGACACTCGCCCTGGCAGAAAAACTGGCCGGTTACGTAAAGGCGGGGGATGTGATTACCCTCGACGGGGACCTTGGTGCAGGTAAGACAAGCTTTACAAAAGGCCTTGCGAAGGGGCTCGGGGTAAAACGAAACGTAAACAGCCCCACCTTTACGATCATGAAGGAGTACGAGGGCCGTGATTTTCCTTTGTACCACATGGATGCGTACCGCCTTGAAGAAGGCGGCGATGAGATGGGGCTGGAAGAATATTTTGAAGGTGACGGGGTGTCGGTTGTGGAGTGGCCGGAGATGATCGAGGATGAGCTTCCGCCGTATCGCCTGGCGATACACATCCGCCATATCGGCGATACAGAGCGGGAGATCCGGTTCGAGCCGGCCGGGGAAAGGTACCGCACCATTTGTGAGGAGCTAATTGAAAATGAACGTACTGGCAATTGATACATCCACTTACGTGATGACCGTCGCTGTGTTTCGTGACGGCCGACCGGCAGGGGAACTGACTACACATTTGAAAAAGAACCACTCGCTCCGTCTCATGCCCGGAATCCGGGCGGTGATGGCGGAAGCGGACATGGTGCCGGACGAGCTTGACCGGATCGCGGTAGCGGAAGGACCCGGCTCCTATACGGGTGTCCGCATCGGCGTCACGACCGCCAAAACGATGGCCTGGTCTTTGGGCATTCCGGTTGTAGGGGTCTCGAGCCTTGAGGCGCTTGCTGCAAACGGCCGCCATTTCAACGGCCTTGTGTGCCCGTTCTTTGACGCACGGCGCGGTCAGGTGTTTACCGGGCTGTACCGCTTCACTGATGGCACAGTCGAGCAGGTGGAAGCAGACCGGCTCGTGCTCTTTGACGAATGGCTGGATACAGTGGAAAAACACGATGTGCCTGTACTTTTCCTGAGTCCGGATCTGGATAAGCACAGGGCATTGCTTAATTCACGTCCATCCCTTCGTGCGAACACAGGAAACCCGATCGATCATGTGACGCGGGCGTCGAGTATTGCGTCAGCCGGGATGAACCTGGCAGCGGACGCCCCGGTCCATCTGATCAGCCCGAATTATCTTCGTCTGGCGGAGGCTGAGGCGAAGTGGCGGGCGGCGCAGCAAGAGAAGGACGGCAGGTGAGGCCGGTGGGAGAGGAGATTTCGATCCGGCTGATGGACATAGGGGACATTGACGGCGTGATGGCGGTGGAAGAGGACTGTTTCCCGGTGCCGTGGAGCCGGGGGGCGTTTGTGAACGAGCTGCAGGCGAATCAGTTTGCGTACTACCTGGTGGCTGAGGCCGGCGAGCGGATTATCGGCTACTGCGGGGTGTGGGTGATCATTGATGAGGCGCACATTACGAATATTGCGGTGCATTCGGATTTCCGGCGCAAGGGAATTGGCGAGGCGCTGCTCACCGCCGGACTGGAGCTTGCCCGGACGTTCGGGGCGAAGAAGCTGACGCTTGAGGTGCGGGTGAGCAACAAAGCGGCGCAGCGGATGTACGAGAAGCACGGCTTTGAGCGCGGGGGCGTGCGGAAGAGGTATTATACGGATAATCAGGAAGACGCGCAGATTATGTGGGTGATGATGGAATGATGAAAACGTTAATTTTAGGAATAGAAACGAGCTGTGACGAGACGTCAGCGGCAGTGGTCCGCGGCGGGACGGAGATTTTGAGTAACGTGGTGTCGTCACAGATTGAGAGTCATAAGCGGTTCGGCGGTGTGGTGCCGGAGATTGCGTCGCGCCACCATGTGGAGCAGGTGACCTACATTCTTGAGCAGGCGCTCGAGGAGGCGGAGGTCACGCTTGACGATGTGGATGCGATTGCTGTGACAGAAGGGCCTGGTTTGGTGGGGGCGCTCCTTGTCGGTGTAAATGCGGCGAAAGCACTGGCGTTTGCGAAGAACAAACCGCTGATCGGAGTGCATCACATTGCGGGGCACATTTATGCGAACCGGCTCGTGGAAGAGCTCGAGTTTCCGCTGCTTTCGCTCGTCGTATCCGGCGGGCACACGGAGCTGGTGCTTATGAACGAGCACGGGCGGTATGAAGTGATCGGGGAGACCCGTGACGATGCGGTCGGGGAAGCGTACGACAAAGTCGCCCGGACGCTTGGACTGCCGTACCCGGGCGGTCCGCAGATTGATAAGCTGGCGGCTGAAGGGGAGGCGTCAATTGATCTCCCGCGGGCATGGCTGGAGGCGGATTCGTACGACTTCAGCTTCAGCGGGCTAAAATCGGCAGTGATCAATACGCTTCATAACGCCAAGCAGCGCGGTGAGGAGCCGGCGCCTGCAGATGTGGCGGCGAGTTTTCAGGCGAGCGTGGTGGAAGTGCTCGTAGGGAAGACGATGCGCGCGGTCCGGGAGCGTGGCGTTGAGAGGCTTGTTATGGCCGGTGGCGTGGCGGCGAACCGGGGACTACGGGAAGCTCTGACGGGGGCGTGCGAGGAAGCGGGCGTGAAGCTGACGATTCCGCCTCTGGCGCTCTGCACGGACAATGCGGCGATGATTGCGGCGGCCGGTGCGGTTATGTACGAGCGCGGAGAGTTTGCCGGCGACCGGCTGAACGGCGAGCCGGGGCTGGAGCTTGAACGGTAACTATCATAGAGGGCCTCCGGGCAGACGAAGCGTCTGAATCTCGGGGGCTTTTTGTATGCGGAAATGACAGAGGAGGGGCCTGCAGGTGTGTTAAAATAAGAGAAACACGCATCCGGAACAGAAAGTGATGAAAAAGCAGATATGGAGGGATAACATGGGAATTGTGGAGGCGCTCTGGCCTCTCGTGGTCATGGGGGCGGTCGTTGTATTTGTTATTTTGAGGCTTAAGCAAAAACAGGAACAGGGCACCATGGGAAAGATGAAGTCAAAAGAGGCCCAGGCCTGGCTTGACAGTTCGATTCCCCTGGGGATGATTGCCGGAAGTCTCCTGGGGCTGGTCGCAGGCGTGATGCTGCCGTTTTCTTTGTTAACAGCATGGGTTGTGGGAACTGCGGCAGGATATCTTGGAGGATATTTTGTATATGAGTACTTCAGCCGGAAGAAATCATCTGAGCAATTTTAGATGGCGGAAGACAGACGCTGTCTGCGAGCGGTAAATAAACCTCACGCCTTGCGCTGGGACACTATAAACTGAAAAAGCTTTACGGCGCTCCGAGTGTGGAAAACTCAGAGCGTTTTCTTGTGCCTGAGCGTTGCTGATATTGGCGGTGCAAATAAAAATAATGTTGAAAAACCGCAAAAAAACAGATGTTCCCCTTGACTTTTCCGGAGTTATCAACACTATTCACACCCGGTTGTGGACAAAACGAATCTATGTTCGTGTGAATAACAAAGGTGTGTATAACCTGTGGATAGTGTGGAAAAACAGGAGAAAAGCCGTTGCAGCGCCTCTGTTTCTGTTCACAACTTTTCTGTGGATAAAATGGGGATAATGTGCATAACCTATGTAATTAGCGGAATAAACGCTGTTCATCTGTGGACAACGCTGTGGATAGTGTGGATATTTCAGAAAATACAATGTTTTCAGGAGAGAATGCTGTGAAAAAGCTGCTCGTTTTAGCGCTTATTTTGTCTTTTAGCCTGTGGATGCAGCCTTCATCCACAGATGCCGTCATGCCAAACGAAGATGGCAGCTGCCTTACTGTGATCCTTGTACCAGGCCTGTCGTTTGAGGATATGCGGATGCTGACGGAAAACAGGAGTGGCGCCATGCTGTGGAAAACAGGGTTTTTTGGTGCGGTGAATGTAAAGGGGGAAGGGGCCTATTCGTATTTGAACAATGCCGTTTCCATCGGAGCAGGCGGGAAAAGCGCCGGCATTGCGGGATGGAATGGCTATAAGCCGGGCGAGCGGATCGATGGGGAGCAGGTAGAGCATCTTTTTGAGCAGTGGACGGGGGAAAGGAATCCTCAATCCATTTATCACCTCTATGCACACCAGCTTGTGGACAAAAATGCGAACAGTCTGCGTCCGAGCTCGGTCGGGGCGTTCGGTCGCGCGCTGGCTGAGGAAGGCGTAGGGAGGCATGTTTACGGACACAGTGATACGCGCACCGACCTGCAGCGGTATGGATCGCTTCTTGCAATGGATGAACGAGGACTTGTGGATACATACAGCGACCGTTCTGTCGTCAGGGACCGGTCCCGCCCGCACGGGATGAAAATGGATGCTGAAATTCTACTGGCGGAAATACGTGAAAAAGATGGGCCTGCACTTCACGTAATCGAGTGGGGAGATATCCACAGGCTCTATAAAGACGCACCGAATACAGAACCGGCACAATTTCAAAAGCAGTATCATACGGCTTTAGAAGAGCTTGAGAATCTGATCCGTATGCTTAACACGGAAATAAACCATCAGGTATGGCTTCTCAGTCCTGCAGTCAATCAGCAGGCCCTCGATAAAAAATCAGAGCTTGCACCAGTGTGGATCTGGGAGCAGGATCGCCGCAGCAGCGGCATTTTCCATGCCCCGACGACGCGGCGTGATCAGCTCGCGGCGGTCGCGGACCTGGTGCCCACATGGCTTAATTATTTCGGTATTTCTCCGCATGGCCATTGGAGCGGCAAGCCTTTGGAGATGATAAGTGCCCGGCAAGGAAATCTGCCGGCTGTGGACCAAGCTGCCTTTTTCCACAGACTTGAGGCTGTTGAGGCCGTTTACGCAGGACGGGGGGCGGTCCTGTCAGGGTATGTGACGGTGCTGATTGCCCTTCTTATTGGGGTGAGTCTGGTGCTGTGGCTGCGGCCGGGCTCTTTAAGGTGGCGTCGGACGGGAAGGCTCGTACTGACTGGCGCTGTGAGTTCACCTCTGTGGTTTCTCGTAACCGGACCGCTCGTACCGAAGTTATCCACACTCGGCTACGTGGCGATGATGGCGGCTCTCGGTGTGTTGAGCGCCCTTGCTGCTGACCGGCTGCCCCGGCACGGGGTGAGTGTCGTGTGCGGCCTGTTTTTTGCAGTGGCTACGGTGGACATGCTTTTGGGAGCACCGCTCATTCAGCAGTCGTTTCTCGGCTATGACCCGGTGATCGGAGCCAGATTTTACGGAATTGGCAACGAGTTTGCCGGTGTGTACATTGTAAGTGGATGGCTCATGACAGCACCGCTGTTCCGGACGGGCAGAAGCAGAAGGGGATTCAACACGTGGATCATCTTTGCCGTGCTTGGGGCGATGCTTCTGTTCCTGGCTTCTTCCGGACTCGGTGCGAATGCCGGTGCTTCTCTGGCTGCAGGGCTGATGATCGGCTTTATTATCTGGCGGCTGTTCGGTGCGCGCGTGAACCTGTGGCGGCTTGCGCTTGGTGCGCCTTTCGTTCTCGCCGTGCTGCTAGGACTTCTTTACGTACTGCAGCTCGGCCAGCCGGCCAGTCACATTCATTCAGCGTTTTCGCTCCTTTTTAGCGGTGATGTGGAAGCAGTCGGACGCATCGTCCTCCGGAAGCTCGAGATGAACTGGAAAATCTTTAAGATCAGCCACTGGACGGAGCTGTTTGTCACCACCTATCTCCTGACAGGAGCTTACGTATGGCGGAAAAAAAGGAAGGTGCTCGGTCCGGAAAAAGGACTGGCGGTGCAGGGGTGTATCGTCGCGTCCGTAGCCCTTCTTGTGCTTAATGATTCAGGGATCGTGGCCGCTGCGACCAGTATGTTCGTCACCCTTTGTGCGAGCTATGCATGGCTTTTGGAGGACGAAAATCCACAAAAATCATTCCAAAATTAGCCAGAACGAACTAACATTATCTGGATAATTCCTGCTACAATGAACGGTAATACAGTGCCGGATGGCGTTTTGCGCTGCACCGGCCGGAGCGGGAGTTGATTGCGGATATGCCCTTGGAAGCTTTGGCGGATGTGCATGGGGAAACAGATGAGCAAAAAAAGCAGGTGCTTGAACAGGGTCTCGGACAAGCCGGGAAGGCCTTAAACGTGCTGGTTCTGGGTGCCGGCATGGCCGGGCTGACGGCTGCCTACCTGCTCAGACAGGCAGGCCACCAGGTCACCGTGCTCGAAGCAAACACCAGAGTCGGCGGGCGCGTTCACACAGTGTCAGAGCCGTTTGATGGGGACGGCTATTATGAAGCTGGTGCGATGCGGATCCCTGCTAAGCACCAGCTCGCCCGTACACTTGTGGATAAGTTTAATCTTGAAACCGAGCCGTTTATCACCAGAACGCCGGATGATCTCTATTTTATCAACGGCAAGCTGGCCAGAAGCTATCAGTATGAAGAGAACCCTGATATTTTTGACATACCGGTTAACGAGCGTGAGCGTGGCATGCATGCCCGGGATCTGCTTCTTCACACGGCCGGATCGTTCGGACGGGCTTACGTGGAGGCCTCGCCCCGTGAGCGGGAACGACTGATCGCGGCTTATGACCGGTACTCAAAAGAGATGTTTGCAAAGCTCAATCCGGGTGGTGTTCCCCTGAGTACAAATGCGTCCCATAAAATGAAGACGGTCCTCGGGATCGGCGGTTTTTCCCATTACTCGTTTGTGGATATCCTGCTCAACATCATTGGGCCAATTTTTGATAACGAGGGGGAATATTTCCAGGTGCGCGGCGGTAACGTGAAACTACCTGAAGCTTTTCTTCCCATACTCCGTGACCGTATTTTTCTCGGTGAGACGGTGCAGCAGATTAGTGAGACAGAGGAAGGGACACGCGTCACTGTGAAGAACAGGCAAGGACGCGAGAGTACCGTGGAAGGTGATGTGACCATCTGCACGCTGCCCTTTTCTGTGATGCGCTTTATTGATACCGGCGCGGAGCAGCCGTGGAGCTTTGAAAAACGACAGGCAATTCAGAATCTGCAGTATATCGACTCCACCAAAGTTGCTCTTGAATTCAGCCGTAAGTTCTGGGAGGATCACGCTATGTTCGGGGGCCATCTTACAACGGACCTGCCACCGCAGCATTTTATTTATCCGAGCCACGGAATCGGACAGCCGGGTCCAGGGGTGATGAAAGCGGTGTATTCCTGGGGAGCGAACGCTGGATTATGGGATGCGCTGTCTGAGGAGCAGCGGATAGAGCAGGCGCTGAAACACGTGGCAAAAGTACACGGAGACGATATGAAGGGACTGCTAACTGGCGGAGCATCCTTCAGCTGGGGCAACAATCCGTATTCGATAGGCTGCTTTTCAATGTATAAGCCCGGCCAGGCGTCCACGCTTCCCGAAGCGATCCGGCGGCCGGAGGGGCGCGTTCACTTTGCAGGCGAGCATACATCAGCGAAGCATGCGTGGATCGAAGGCGCGGTCGAGTCCGGTGTGCGGGTGGCGATGGAGGTGCACGCACGGGGAGAGTGAGAGATGGCAGGGCCTTTTGAATACAGGTGATGGATATCTTACTAATTTCCGTAATTATCAAACTGAAATTTATTTTTATCTAACAAAAACAGCCGGATATCTGACTGGAAATTCTGGCTCATCATGAAAAAGGTCCGGCACACGTGCGCCGGACCTTTTTTTCTATTCGCTTACTCCTGAAGACTTTCCCATTCCTCCATCAGCTCTTCGATTTCGTTCCTGAGCTGTTCGAGACGGGTATTAAGTTCAAGGGATTTTTCATGATCCTGATAGATTTTCGGATCTGCCATCTGCTCCTCAATCCCGGCGATTTCCTCTTCGTGGGATTCGATCGCCGCTTCAGCCGACTCAATTTTCCGCTGACGCTGACGCTCCTGTTTTTTAAGTTCCTTGTCCCGCTCGTAATCGTGTTTGGCGGAAGTTTCTGAGGTGTCGGAACTGGTGCGGGCGTTCTGCACGCTCGCCTCCTCTGCCTTCAGTGCCGCCCACTCAAGCTGTTCAGCTTTTTTGGCGGCATAATAGTCGTAGTCACCGAGGTAGCTGGTGATCCCTTCCGGTGCCAGTTCCACCACACGGGTCGCCATCCGGTTCACAAAATACCGGTCGTGGGAAACGAACAGAAGCGTGCCCGGGTAGTCAATCAGGGCGTTTTCAAGCACTTCCTTGCTGTCGAGATCCAGGTGGTTGGTCGGCTCGTCCAGAATCAGGAAGTTGGCTTTCTGCATCATCAGTTTGGCGAGGGTGAGCCGGGCTTTTTCCCCGCCGCTCAGATCGCGCACGGTTTTAAGCACGTCCTCACCGCTGAAAAGAAAGTTCCCCAGTACGGTGCGGATATCTTTTTCCGGTGTGGACGGGTACTCGTTCCACAGCTCCTGAAGAACCGTGTTGCCGCTCGAGAGCTGGGTCTGCTCCTGGTCGTAGTAGCCGGCGCTCACGTTGCTGCCGTACCTGAGGGAGCCTTCAAGCGGCTCGAGTGCGCGGTTAATGGTTTTGAGAAGTGTCGACTTACCGACCCCGTTCGGTCCGAGCAGCGCCACGCTCTCCCCCCGGTCGAGCTTCAGATTCAGCCCGCTTGTGAGTGCCTCGCCGTCATAGCCGACCGCAAGATTATCAGTCATGAGCACGTCGTTTCCGCTCTGCCGCTCAATATGAAAACGGAACTGGGCGGACTGATCGTCATCTTTCGGACGATCCATCAGCGTCATGCGCTCCATCTGTTTCCGCCGGCTCTGGGCCCGCTTGCTTGTGGAGGCCCGGGCCAGGTTCTTCTGCACGAACTCCTCCATCCGCTTGTATTCTTCCTGCTGTTTTTCGTACATTTTCATCTCAAGCTCGAGGCGCTTCGCTTTTTCCTCGAGGTACTTGCTGTAGTTTCCCGTGTATTTGGCTGTCTGCTGAAACGACAGCTCATATACGTGGTCCACGATCCGGTCGAGAAAATAGCGGTCGTGGGAAACGATTAAAATGGCGCCATCATAGCCGCTCAGGTAGTTTTCAAGCCACGTCATCGTCTCGATGTCCAGGTGGTTGGTCGGTTCGTCCAGAATTAGAAGTTCAGGCTTTGTCAAAAGCAGCTTACCGAGGGCGAGGCGGGTTTTCTGGCCGCCGCTTAAGGAACTGATTGGAGTCCCGTAGTCGAAGTCGGAAAACTGCAGGCCGGAGAGGATCCCCCTGATGTCCGCTTCGTACTGATAGCCGCCTTGGTCTTTAAAGTCCTGCTGGAGCTGATCATAATCCTTGAGCAGTTTTTCGTAGCGGGCAGGCTGGCCGGTCACGGCCGGGTCGCTCATCTCCGCTTCCATTTCCCGAAGACGACGCTCCATTTTCTGCAGGTGGGAAAAAACAGAAAGCATCTCGTCCCAGATTGAGCGCTCCGATTCGAGACCGCTTGACTGGGCCAGATAGCCGACATTCACGTCTTTAGGGATAATCAGGTCGCCGCTGTCGTAGGAGAGCTCTCCTGCGATTACTTTCAGAAGTGTTGATTTGCCGGCGCCGTTACGGCCGACAAGGGCCACCCGCTGACCGCTCTGCACTTCCAGTTTTACATTTTGTAAAATCGGCTCTGCGCCGAATGATTTTGATAGCTGCACGCACTGTAAAAGTATCATTGAAGTCATCCTCACTGTGTCACTCTTCTTCTATCAAGTGTACCGCATCGGGGGAAACCCAACAACAGGGAGGGCCCCGCCGCTTCTGCTCAAAAAAGCAGTGTTCAGGTATATATTACCTCTATCTCCTACTAAAGTTGGTGGGCATGAAGGCGGAAACCCCTTAAAATAACGTACTATAAGCATTTTTCACAAGGTTAAAGAGAGAAAAACAGTGACTGGAGAGGGCCTGGGAATGCGTAAGGAAGCGCTGCTTGTGAAAAGACAACAAGAGGATACGGGAGTGGGAGAGATGACAAAACTTCATAAACTGCTGGCGGCAGGCGTGGCTGTGTTTGTCCTGGCCGGCTGCGGCGAAGCAGACGACGAAGCGTCCGGCAATGAAGCCGCAGGAACCGAGCCTGCAGAGGAAACAGACGAGGACACTGGTGCAGAGGAAGCGGACGGAGACAAGTCGATTGAAGCGCTCAGTGAAGCCGAAGGTCTCGAGCTGGAGGCTCTCGAAGTGGACGAAGGGTTTGCGGAGGAAATCGGTTTGACGGTCACTTCACCGGAGTACGGCCGTTTTGCTACCGGGGAAACGGTGCTGTTTGAAGGCAGCATCGATCATTCAGAAGATCTGAACGGCGATAAGCTCTGGGTACGGATCAATTATACGGAGCCAGGTGAAAAGCCGTTCGCCACGGAATTTACCTACTACGTGCCGATTGAGGAGGACGGCACGTTCAGCAAGGAAATGACGCTTCATTCGGGAAAAGGGCAGTACCGGATCGGCGTGCGTGCTCCGAGCAATAAAGCCGGGGAGGACAACCAGTTTTACGATGTGGTAACGTTCTTTGCCCATAATGTGGATGAAGAACTGTCCCGGGAGGTCGAGTATACGACCCGGGGGCTGGAAGAGGAATTAGTGGTCACTGAGCCCGGCGGCTATCTGGAAGCAGAGGGGACGTTTACCCTCGCCGGGGAGGTGCCGCATGCAGAGGATGATCATTTCGTGCTCGTGGAAGTGCGGGAGTTCGGCAACGCCTTTAACAGCACCGACGTGGTGATCCCGGTGGACAGCGGCACATTTGAGCGTGAGCTGCCTCTGTATTTCGGAGAAGCCCTTCATTATGTGGAAGTAAAAGTATACGATCCGGAAGAGGACCTGTACTACGACTCGGCGAACCTGTTTGTGAAAAACGGATCGGACGAGCAGTTTGTCCAGATGGACGAGTACCGGACCGGACTCCAGCGGGGCGTCACCCTCACGCATCCGTCACCGGCACAGCCGCTTGAATACAGTGACGGGGAAGCGTACCGGATTGCTGGGGAAATTGACCCTGATGCCCCGTACGCCGATGAAATTGAGCTGGTGTATGTGACTACGAAAATGGGGATGGACGAAGCCACCTACATCGTTCCGGTTGAGGATTACGAGTTTGATGACGACATCTGGCTCCGCTTCGGTGAAGGAGAGTACGAGATTACGATCAGCGTACCGGAAGAAGGGCACGACCGGAGCTGGTCTATGACGTACCATCATGCCATGCAGCTGACCCAGGAAGTGACAGGCATCGAGGATAAACGGAGTCTTCTGCCGTCCCGGGGCATCCAGTCGGATCACCCGGACATCATCGCTCTTGCAGAAGAAGTCACAGAAGGCCTGACCGACGAGCGGGAAATTGCGAAGGCGGTTTATGACTGGCTTACTCAAAACATTGCCTACGACGTAGCAAAACTCCGCGATGACACGTTTGAATACGACGACAGCGCCCTGAAGACACTGGAAACATTAGAGGGCGTCTGCCAGGATTATGCGTTTTTAGGAGTGGCCATGTTCCGCGCCCTCGGTATGGAAGCGAACTACGTGAGCGGCTATACGAATGTGCGCCACGCCTGGCTTGACGTGATGGTGGACGGCGAGTGGCTCGAGATGGACCCGACGTGGGGTGCCGGCTATGTGGACGGAGATGAGTTTACGTTCGCCTACAACGAAGACTATTTCGATCCGGATGAAGCGATGCTCGCTGAAACGCACCGTCGGCTTGATGTGATGTACTAGTCATAATTGGTTATAAGAGGCTTCGCTTCACGCCGTCCGTTCGCTTTCCGCGGCGATGCCGGCAAGCCTCCTCGGCTTTGCCTGCGGGGTCTCGCCTGGCCTCCAGTGCCGCAGGAGTCTCACTGCCAACGTGAAGCTCCGCTTGTAACCACATGACCATCTTCAGGGGTGCTGATTTCGGGGAGAGTAGTGTTAGACGCTTATCAATAGCAGCAATCTATACGACACAGCCTGACGAAAAAACACATGCGGCTCCACTTGGAGCCGCATGTGTTTTTTGCATAGTCTCGTTCCTTATTCCGCTTTGCATGCTTCGTAATTCTCTTCAGCAAGTTATCAATGGTGAACATCATCACACCAAACAGTGCCCCTGCAAAACCGCCGATACTTAAAAGGAATGCCGGTTCCTGTTCGTACCAGGTCAGTGCAGCAATCGGGATGATGCCAAAAAAAGCATGCAGCAAAAGTGAACCTCTCTTAGGGTTTGAAAACCGTCTTGCGATTATTTCGGCCGTACAGGACGCTATGTATCCGTAGGTGATCACAAATGCTGCAGCAACGGGAAGAATCATCATTGCGAGCACGTAATTTGCCCCGATATGGAGTCCGGTAAACGGTGTAAACAGAAGCGGAAACAAAACCGCCCCTGCAATGATTGATAATAAGGTGCTCACAAATTTTCTGCTGAACATTCTGTATTCCTCCCTGAAATTGCCTGTCCACAAACAGCTTTACAAAACTTATTTTACAGTAAATGAACAGGCTGGAGAATGACCTTTTATCCACGAGGATAAATCTATTGACCGCAGGGGAAGATGGTGGTAATATTCTAATCGTTGAACTTAAACCCTATTAAACAGCTAGGAATTATCAGGAACAACATACACATAGATGAAAAGGGGATACACATATGAAAAAAGCATTTGGAATTCTAAGTCTTACAGCGGTAGTCGGACTTGCAGCATGCGGCGGGGCAGACGAGGAAGTGCCAGAGGAGAACGGCGCAACCGGTGACGACGGAGCAGATACAGAAGAAATAGACGAAGAGGAAGCAGACGCAGATGAAGACGACGCTTGGGCTGAGATACAGGAAGAAGGAAAGATTGTTGTCGGCACGTCCGGCACTTACGCACCGGTAACGTTTTATGACGGTGAGGATCTGACCGGTTTTGACGTGGAGCTTGTGCGCGCGATTGCAGAGGAGCTCGGTGTGGAAGCGGAATTTTCCACGATGGACTTTGACGGCATTCTTCCGGCTCTTCGTAACGGACAGATTGACATTGCGGCTAACGACTTTGCCATTACGGAAGAGCGTCAGGAAATCTTTGAACTGACAGAGCCGTATAAATTCTCCTACGGGAGCGCCATTGTGCGTGAAGAGGACGCAGACCGTTTTGAAAGCGCACGTGAGCTTGAAGGAGTACCTGTGGCACTTGGGTCCCTTACGAGTAACTACGCCCAGTTCGCCGAAAACATCGGCGCTGACGGCACGGCCTACGACGGCGGGGTTGAAGCGATTCTCCGCGACGTGGTAAACGGCAACCAGGATGCCTATTTGAACGACTACCTCGTGCTTCAGCAGACGCTTGAAGGCTTTGACGACGATCGCCTTGCGATTGCTGAAAACGTGAAATACCACGCTACCGAGAGCGTGATGATGATGCGCCAGGGCAACACCGGCCTTAAAGAAGTGATCGATGAAGCGATCGCCACTCTGCACGACAACGGCACGATCGCCGAGCTCAGCGAAGAGTTCTTCGGTGAAGACGCATCCGAGCCGGTGGACACAGACGAAATCGTGACACTTGAAGGTGAATAAGGACGAATAACGCTCTGGCACTTTTTCGCACAGAGCCAATGGAAAAAGAAACAAGGGGTAAGCGTACCCTTGTTTCTTTTCACGAAAGAAGGGGTTTATGATGATCGAATGGTTCAGAGATATACAGTGGGAGCACCTGTTTGACCCGGAGCTTGCGGTGGATTCCCTGCCGTTTCTCATGCAGGGGCTTCAGATTACGATGCTCATAGCCCTTTCGGGGATGGTGTTTTCTCTTCTATTGGGTCTTGTGCTTGCCATGGGCCGGATGTCAAAACGCTGGTTTCTCCGATGGCCGGCGCGAATTTATATCTCCTTTATGCGCGGCACACCGCTGCTCGTGTTTCTGTTTATCCTCTACTACGGCCTTCCGGTGATCGGGGTTCAGTTCCCGAGTGCGATTATCGCCGGGATTGTCGGGATCAGCCTGAACTTTGCTGCCTACAGCGCTGAAGTGATTCGCTCGGCGATTATGAGCGTTCCGCGCGGACAGTGGGAATCGGCTGCATCGCTTCAGATGAACTACTGGCAGACGATGCGTCGGGTGATCATTCCACAGGCGACGCGGATTGCCCTGCCGCCGACTACAAACATCTTTCTTGATATTGTGAAGGGCACATCCCTTGTCTCGGTTATTACGGTGCATGAACTGCTCTACAGCGCCCGTCTTGTGGCCGGGCAGTCGTGGGACGCGATGACGATGTATATTACGGCGGCGCTCATTTACTGGGCTGTCTGTGTTGTGATCAGCTATTTCCAGGAGCGGCTTGAAATCCGGTACAGCCGTTATCTGAGTAAGCGGTAGGAGGTGCGTATCATGATAGAAGTGACGAATTTGAAAAAAGAGTTCGACGAGACGACTGTGCTCGAATCGATCGATTTTAAGGTGGAAAAAGGAGAGGTCGTCTGTCTGGTCGGCCCTTCCGGATCGGGAAAAACGACGCTTCTCCGCTGTCTCAATCTCCTGGAGACGCCAAACGGGGGAACGGTAACGATTGGAGAGAAAACGCTTCGGTTTGACGGCTCGAGCAGCGTGAAGAAACGTGACGTGAACGCGATGCGCCAGTATTCCGGCATGGTGTTCCAGGGCTTTCACCTGTTTCCCCACCGGACAGTGATCGATAACATCATTGAAGCGCCTATGACGGTACAGGGACGCAGCCGTGCTGAGCTGATTCGGGAAGGAGAAGAGCTTCTCGGAAAAGTCGGCATGCTTGAGCATAAGGACAAGTATCCGGACGCCTTGTCCGGCGGCCAGCAGCAGCGCGCCGCCATCGCCCGGGCGCTCATGATGAAGCCCGAGGTGATGCTCTTTGACGAGCCGACCTCAGCACTCGATCCCCAGACTGTAGGCGAGGTGCTCCGGGTGATGGAAAGTCTCGCGGCAGAAGGCCTGACGATGGTCGTAGTGACGCACGAGATGAACTTTGCCCGTCGCGTGGCCGATAAAGTACTGTTCATGGACGGCGGCTACATCGTGGAAAGCGGCGCGCCGGCGGATGTGCTGGAGAACCCTAAAGAAGCGCGTACCCGCGAGTTTCTGCAGCTGCTTGAGGATTAAAAAAGCCCGATCGCTCACGGATAAGTGAGCGCCCGGGCTTTTTGGCCTGTGAATGACGCCTTTTCCTGACAATCATTCTGAATAGAACCAGGGTATGGCAGGAGGGATCCCTGCTTCAGGCAGTAAGTAGAGAACAATAAACCATAAACATATGAGGAAGCCGAAAATAGTAACCGGTAAGGACAATTTATAATTTACCTTTTTAAAGAGTCCGTACACGCCGCAAAGAAAGCTGATCACCCCTAAAAACAGTTCAGGAAGAGCTACTGAATAAACCCCGAAATGATGATACATAGATAACCTTATAAAACCGAATACCGAAATAAACAAAATGAATACGATCTGGGAAACCAGACCAAGTAATACGATTTTCATATATACCAGCCCATGTTCAGATCCCCTTAAAGTGTCTGCAGAACGTCTGTATTATCCTTCCATTTACTATACCATAAACAAAGTTTCCAAAACTCTGTAAATTGTGTTAGTATTTTATTGTGAAGTAAATCACAATAAGAGGTGATCTTTATGATATTCAGACGCAAAGTTGTTGCGGCTCCGCTGGCGGCAGTTGTTGCCGCGCTGGTGATGGCCCTCCTAGTTCCTCTATATGAAGCTACGTTCGTGTAGCGTCTGCTCATTTATTCTCTTTACATTTTTCCGGTTATGGTGACGTTTGGTGTGGCAGCGTCTTATTTCTCAGAGAAACTTGCCGTGAAAACGAAGTATCAGGAAACGTTCTCCTTTCTGCTTCATGCTTTTTTCGGCTGGGCCTTTTTTGCCGCTTATGCTCTGTATGACTGGATCCGCTGGGATTTTGATGTCAGTCTGGCGGACCAGTTTCTCAACCTTCTCAGTCTTGCCGGCGTGTTCTGCGCCATTACCTTTTACGTAAGCGATGCCGTACTTCGCCTGAGAAAATAACCTGCTGCCGGAGTGCCGCATGTTTTTCTTAGTGGAAAAACAATCCAATAGTCCCGAAACGTCAGCAAGCATGGAACCGTACATAAACTTGTAAACCTAATACATAACGTACGGAGGACAAGACGATGATGACTGACAAAAGGATCCCGGTCCTTGATATCGCCCGCGGCGCGGCGATTCTCGGGACGTTGGGGACGAATATCTGGCTTTTTGCGTACCTTGGAAACTATGATTTTCTGCTCGGTGACCTAGCCGGGATGATGTTTACATGGGATATGTTCGTGGAGTCGGTATTTGTATTTTTCATGAACGGGAAGTTCCTCGGGCTCCTCACGATTCTGTTTGGGATGGGGCTTGAAATTAAGCGCCGGTCCTACATACGAAACGGGGAGGAGCGGCTGTGGCCCTGGCTGTACTTGTGGGGCATGATGCTTCTGTTTATCGACGGTTACCTCCACTATCTGCTCGTGTTTGAGTTCGATGTGCTGATGAGCTACGCCGTCACCGGCGTGATTGTCGCGTTTCTGCTTACGCGGAAACGGGGGTTTATCAAAGGCGTGGCGATTACGCTCGGGGTGATTCACCTCATTGGCGTCCTGCTTATGGCCGGTGCGATGGAACTGATTTTCAGAATAGAAGAGCTGCGCGAAGAATTCGTTGCCGAAATGCAGGCCATGTCGGCTGTGTACCTGAACGGCACGTATTTTGAGCAGGTGGCCTTTCGTTTCAGCGACTTCTGGGCGATGAGAGCCGAAGCGATCGCCATTATACCAATGAACATCCTTCTGTTTTTATTCGGGGTGTATCTGATCCGCTCCAATGTATTTGCCCAGACAGAAGACGCGCGTCAGCGCCGGAAAAAGATGCTCCTCTGGGGACTTGGCGTGGGGACGCTTCTGAATCTGGTGACGTTTCTGCCCACCTATTCCGGAGGGATCGTGGCACGCTATGCCTTCGCCCCGCTTATGGCCCTCGGCTACCTGATGGCGTTTTACTGGCTGTGGGAAAAAAGAGGCAACGGCTTTCTGTTCCGGCGCCTGTCGGAAGTGGGGCGCACGGCACTCAGCTGCTACATGCTCCAGAACATTGTCGCGTCAGCGATTTTTTACGGATGGGGGCTTGGACTCGGCGGCCAGCTCAATTCGGTTGAAGTGATCGGCGTCTGGACGCTCATCTGCATCGGCATGATGGTCTTCGCCCATCTGTGGCTGAAAAAGTTCAGCACCGGTCCGTTCGAGCTCGTATGGCGCTGGCTTACCCGCCTGCCTGTGCGGCGAAAAGAAGAGCGGAAAGCGGCTTAGACAATAGGTTTTTTCCACCACCTGTAGGATCACCAGTTCATTCAGGCAAATGACACTCATATAATTTCCTAGAGGTGACGGGAATGAAACAATACCGATTTGAAATGATCTTCTGGGGAATCTGCTTCTGGATGGCAGGGACTGCTTTCTTTAAATGGCTGCTGGAGACCGATCAGTATGCCGGTGGGAAAATTTCAGCGGTGACGATTGTGCCGGTGTATGGGGTGACTGTCTGGATTATTTCCATGAAAAACGCAGGAAACGTGTTGAAGAACGTGCAGGGGAAGGGGCATCCACTTAGGAGAGCCTCTTTTTCGTTTGAAGCGGTTCGGCTGAGGTTTAGGGTGGTTCGCTCCCCATTCAAGGTGGTTCATAACATTTTAAAGCGGTTCGCCCCGGAACCACACCTCTCTTAAAAAAGAAATGGGCGGTAACGAAAAGCCGCAGGCGAATAGAATAATCCGGAAAGAGGGGATTCCGGATGAAAAAGAGCATGACGATCCGTGAGCTCCAGTCGCATATCAGCGGCCGGGAAAAAGGACGGGGGAAAAACGCGTCGTTCCTGAAGCTCATGGAGGAAGTGGGGGAACTGGCGGAGGTGATCCGCCGAAACCACAGGTTAAAAACGAATCAGTCCATTAAAGGAACGGTGGAGGAGGAGCTGTACGATGTGCTCCGCTCGGTCGTGGCGCTGGCGAATGCGTACGATATTGATCTGGAGAAATGCCGGAAGCTAAAGGAACGCTATCAGGACCGGCGCTGGAAATAAAGGGAGGGAGTTTTACGCCCCTCCCTGTTTTTGTTTTCCGGCGAGACGCTGGCCGGCCGTTTCGAGCGTGTGGCTGACCGGCTGGCTCCCGAGGGCTCTGGACAGTCCGAACGGAGGCATGTTGCCGTAAATGGATTCATAGTTTCCTTTCGGTACGACGTAGGTTTCGTGGTAGATGCCGACAGCGTTATTGCGGGCGGTTTTCGTATAGAAGTTTTTCCACGCTTTCATATGCTTTTCGCCTCTGGCGTAGGCGAGAAGATCCTTCTCCGAGCGCCAGTACTGCACCATGAGCGTGGTGCGAAGACCGAAAAAGCTCTCAGCGGCCAGGCAGCCGATGTCTTTGTTCGTGAGGAGCTCGCGGATCATCGGCGGCATGGCGGTCAAAACGGGCCACCAGCGGGTAATGGCATGCCACTTGTTGATGCGCATGCCGATGATAAACACAACCAGGTCCTCGTCCTGCGGGGTGGTGTAACGTCCGGGATTTATCATGAGCGTGCCTCCTCTTCTCTAGTTAACTGTTCTATTGTGTCCGTGCACCAGCTGATCCCCGCTTCGGTGCGCCGTTTGCCGAAGTCGAGTGTCATCAGCCAGTAGCGGGCATCGGGGCTGGGACACGCCTCATTTCGGATGCCTGCTTCAATTGTTTCATAGGTTTTGTGCCGCGCAGTGAGCTGGTCTTTGTAATCGTGAAGCAGCTTTATCGTCGTTTCCCGGTTCTGGTGGCGGCTGAAAAACAGCTTCAGCAGCACTTCGTTTTTTTCAGCGGACAGGCCTTCGAGCGGCGATTCGAGCCATTCGGTCAAGGCTGCTTTTCCTTTTTCGGTGATTGTGTATTCTTTTCTTGCCGTTTTTCCCGGCTCATGCTGTTCGGTGACGTCTGCGAGTCCTTCCTCATGGAGCTTTGTGAGCATCGGATAGATCTGGCCGTAGCTGATTTTCCAGAAGTGATTCAGGCTCGTATCGATCATCCGTTTAATGTCATAGCCAGAAGAGCAGCCGGCTGTAAGCAGTCCGAGGATGGCGTAGGCGGTTTCGTTTCTGCGGGTCATCGTTCTGAAGACCTCCTTATATCTTTTAGATATATATCATTATGATATATTTCGGAGGAAAAAGAAACATAATTTTTGGCAAATTCAAGCATGGTTTTTTCATGCTCTCCTGTGCACATTGTCTGTGGATGGTGTACAATGAACAAAGAAGTGCGTGAAAGGAGATTGTGATGGGATCATTTACACATTTTAACGAACAGGGCAGAGCCAGAATGGTCGACATCTCCGATAAAGACGCGACTGTCCGGACGGCAGTGGCCCGTTCAGGGGTCATTGTGACGAAAGAAATCCATGAGGGGATCACAGCTGGAACGATGAAAAAGGGCGATGTGCTGGCCGTAGCTCAGGTGGCCGGCGTGATGGCGGCGAAAAACACCTCCCAGTGGATTCCAATGTGTCATCCTCTGTCTCTTTCAGGCGTGGATATCCGCTTTGACTGGGAAACGGACAAGGAGTACAAGCTTCATATCGAAGTGCGCGTCAAAACAAAGGGAAGCACCGGAGTAGAAATGGAAGCGCTAACAGCCGCATCGGCAACGGCGCTCACCGTGTACGACATGTGCAAGGCGCTCGATAAAGGTCTTGTGATCATGCCGACGTTTCTCGCTGAAAAGACAGGCGGGAAAAACGGCGACTACCGACGGGATGAGTAGAAAAACCGGAAGATAAGACTGACATTTTTCCGCTGCACGGATGCGGTCAGGGCCTGGTGCCCGAGGCAGAGTGGGGCGAGGGTTGGAGGGGTACTATGGATAACTTTGATCAGACTAAAATTCCGCAGGCGACCGCAAAGCGCCTGCCGTTATACTACCGGTTTCTGGAGAGCCTGCAGGCGTCGGGGAAACACAGAGTGTCCTCATCGGAACTGAGTGAGGCGGTAAAAGTGGATTCGGCGACGATCCGCCGTGATTTTTCCTATTTCGGCGCACTCGGGAAAAAAGGCTACGGCTACAATGTGCACTATCTGCTGTCCTTTTTCCGTAAGACGCTGGATCAGGATGAAGTGACGCGTGTGACGCTGATCGGGGTCGGTAACCTCGGAACGGCGTTCCTAAACTATAACTTTACGAAAAGCAATAATACATTGATTGATATGGCGTTTGATGTGGACGAGGATAAAGTCGGCCAGAAAATCGGCGACGTTCCGATCTACCATCTGAACGATTTTAAAGAGAAGATTGATTCGAGCGTGGAGGTGGCGATTCTGACGGTGCCGTCCCATGTGGCCCAGGGGATTGCCGACGATATCGTCGATGCGGGAATCAAAGGGATTCTGAACTTTACCCCGGCCCGTCTGAGCGTGCCGGAGGATGTGCGGGTACACCACATTGACCTGAGCGTGGAACTCCAGTCCCTCATCTACTTTTTGAAGCATTATCCGATGTAATAGAGTAATAGCAGGAAAGCTGCCTTAGCGGGCGGCTTTTTTTATTTGCGGTTGCGAAGAGGGGGGATCGGGTGGTGTTGCGATGGTGTGTGTCGATTTGTGTCGTTTCGTCGATATCTTGTGATCGACGGTCGATTTCCCAAAATGACGGTCGATTTCCCGAACGCGACGGTCGATATCTCTCGTTCCACGGTCGATTTCCCGAACATCACCTTGCCCCGATCCGCCCGAACCTGATCACGAATATCCGACACCCTCAGCCCGGCATGATAAACTAACAGAAGACACTTACAGCGCAGAGGAGGGGACAGCGATGAAAAAAGGAACGAAAAAACGGGGGCCGGCCCGGAAAAAGGGCTTTTTCAGCAGGAAGAGAGCACCTAAAAGAAAACGGAAAACGAGCCAGGGCCCGTTGTACCTGATCCGTCAGTACACCTTTACCGGCATTGCTGTCAAGCTGTCTCTCGCCATGGCAGCTGCCCTTATCCTTATTTTCGTCCTGTTTTCCGGCATGTTCGAACGAGAACCGGAGGAGCCCGGCGAGTGGGGCGGGAAGATTTCCGCTGCCGGCGAGCGTGACATTCCCGATGAGTTTCTGCCTATCTATCATGCGGCAGAGGAAGAGTACAGCGTACCGTGGAACCTGCTCGCCGCCGTACACCGGGTAGAGACCATTTTCTCCTCAATGGATCCGCTCTTGTCCCCGGTCGGGGCCGAGGGGCACATGCAGTTCATGCCGTGCACCTGGACCGGCTGGAGCCACCCGAGCTGTGACGGACTCGGGGAAGGGGAGATCCCTGAAGACGTGAAAACTGACCCGGATGAGATCAGCCGATTCGGCGGCTACGGCGTGGATGCGAGCGGGTCAGGCGAAGCAGACCCGTATGATATAGAAGATGCCGTATTCGCTGCAGCCAACTTCCTGGCATCCAACGGAGCAGCCGATGGAGACTACGAGCGTGCGGTGTTTGCCTACAACCGGGCCGGCTGGTACGTGGACGACGTGCTCGACTACGCCGAGCGGTATGTGGAGGGGTATCTGGAGCGGTAGGGTTCTGCTGGGGAATGGCTCCAGCAGTGCCAAACCGCCAGCAGGCCAGGTGGAGCGCAACCCTGATCCCGCCCCCGGGAACAGAAACCGCCCGCCCATCTCCAAATGCCTCTTAAACTGTGATATACTTAAACTAATATTTCGAGAAACGAAACATGGTTCAATTGACCCCGAAACGGAAATAGACCACCAGTACTATAAATCAACGACATAACAGAAGCAGGTGACATCCAGCGTGGCAAAAATACCGCATAAGTGGCTTGTCCTCTTTTCCGTCCTGCTCGGGACGTTTACGATTATACTCAACAACAGCATGATGAACCCTGCGGTGCCGCAGTTTATGAACGTGTTCGATGCGGACGCGGTCGCCACCGGCTGGGTGATCACGATTTTCATGGTTACAATGGGGATTACGATGCCCCTCACCGGCTATCTCGGTGATAAAGTCGGCAAAAAGAACCTGTACCTCTTTGGTGTAGGGCTTTTTATCCTCGGCTCCGTTCTGGGCTCGTTCTCCTGGAACCTCTCCTCCCTGATCGCGTTCCGCGGTCTGCAGGGCGTGGGTGGCGGCTTCATTATGCCGCTCTCTCTCGTCTTCATTTTTGAAGTGTTCCCTAAAAAAGAACGGGGCATGGCGATGGGGGTCTGGGGCGTGGCCGCCATGATGGCGCCGACGATCGGACCGACGCTCGGCGGTGTGATCATAGAACTGGGCACGTGGCAGTGGCTGTTTCTGTGCAACATTCCGACCGGTGTGCTCGGCTTCCTGTTTTCCGCCTACTTCCTTGATAAAAGCAAGCCGAATACACAGATCACCTTCGATGCAAAAGGGTTCATCACCGTGACCCTCGGAGTCGGTGCGGTGCTCCTCGCCCTTGGGCGGATCAACGAGCTGGCTCATCTGACCGACCCGTTCAACATTACCCTGATCGTAGTCGGTCTGCTCTCGCTCATCGTGTTTGTCAGGATCGAAAACCGGACGGAGCAGCCGCTTCTCGACCTGTCGATTTTCAAGGTGAAGGCGTATGCGATCAGCGTATGGATTGCGATCATCAGCTCGATCAGCCTGTTTGGCGGGATTTTCCTCATCCCGCTCCTCGTGCAGAACGTGTACGGCTACGGCGCCATTATGACCGGACTTGTGTTTCTGCCGTCCGCCCTGTTTATGGGGCTCTGTATGACGATCGGCGGCCGGATTCTCGACCGCCGCGGCCCGACAGGCGTCGTAACGGTCGGGCTGACGGTCAGTTTTATCGGTACAGCCGCGTTCGGCTTCATTTCTATGGAAACCGCGCTCTGGATGCTGTTCTTCCTGAACGCTGTCCGCGGTATCGGCATGGGCTTCAGCATGATGCCGTCGACCACCACCGGGATGAACGCGATTCCCGAAACGATGATCTCACGCGGCTCTGCCATGAACAACGTACTCCGTCAGATGAGCTCGGCGCTAGGCGTCGTATTCATGAGTGTGTACTTTGAAGTACGCCGCGCCCAGGTGATGGCGGCAAACGGAATGACGGTGGAAGAAAGCAGCCTGCAGGCGATCACCGAAGGCTTTCTCGTCATCTCCGTCCTCATGCTCATCTCCATTCCTGCAGGCTGGTTCCTCGGCCGGGAGGCAAAAAAGCAGGAAGAAGCTGAATTACGAAAAGAAGCAGAAGCGAAAAAAGCCTAAGCATCCTTCGCGCGCAGATGGTCCGGCCAGCTGCGCGTGTTTTCTGTTACGATAAAAAAAGGGGGAGTGACGGAGGATGAAGCAGAACAGATACGATGACCTGGACTTTTTTGACGCATACAGCCGGATGAACCGGTCCGTTAAAGGGCTCGCCGGGGCGGGGGAATGGCCGGTTTTCAAGGCATGCCTGCCGGATCTTGAAAACAAATCGGTTCTCGATCTCGGATGCGGATACGGCTGGCACTGTCTGTACGCCCACGAACAGGGGGCCGAGCAAGTGACCGGCGTCGATCTCTCGGAAAACATGCTCAGCGAAGCACGGGAAAAAGCAGCCGGCACAGGGATCAGGTTTGAGCGCGCGTCGATCGAAGACTACGCGTACAGGGCAAACGCCTTTGACGTCGTGATGAGCTCCCTGGCCTTTCATTACGTCCGTGATTTTCAGGCAGCGTGCCGCAACGTACACAGCAGTCTGAAGCCGGGCGGGTCGTTTGTTTTTTCCGTGGAGCATCCGATGTTTACGTGCCGCGAAGAACAGGAGTGGCACCGCGATGAAACCGGCAGCCGTCTTCACTGGCCGGTGGATCGTTATCAGGACGAGGGAGAGCGGAGGACGTCTTTTCTTGCCGAAGGCGTAATGAAATATCACAGAACCTTCTCCACTTACATGGAAACCCTTCTTGATGCCGGCTTTGCCATAAAGGCGGTGAAGGAGCCCGGGGTGACAGAGCAGATGCTCGAGGAGAATCCTGATTTGAAAGACGAAGGAAGGAGGCCGATGTTTCTGATTATCGCGGCAGAAAAGGTAATCTGAACATCAGCGCACCAGTATGATTATCAGATGTTTAAACGATACCTCCAGTACCTTCCGAGACAGATTTCAGCCGAGCAGGCCATCGACATTGCCACTTCAGAGGTCCCGGGACAGGTAGTGGACGTGGAGCTTGATACGGAAAATGGGCTTCTTGTCTGGGTAATCGACATTATTACACCCCAGGGAGTCAAGTACGAAGTGGACGTGGGCGCCAACACGGGAAACATCTTCTGGCAGCGTTCAATAGTTTTGCCCCTGGGAAACTGGAGTTCATATCAAGGTGAAACTATTTTTCATTGATTTTATTTTCCAGCTCCCTGACCCTCTTCTCCAGCTTTTTTACTTTATCATCGGAAAATAAGAACAGGGAAAACGCAAGAAACGCTACTGAAACGGCCAATATCTCAAAAACCCCCAAGATCAGAACCTCCTTCCCTATTTGCACTTAAATCTCAATATCATATTCCATCCGCCTGGCCGTTTTCCTCGCCACTCCGGTTCCAAGGAGCCTTGCGACCAGATGAAACGACATGTTGATCCCTGCGGAAATGCCGCCGGACGTGAGGAGCGCCCCCTCATCCACAAATTTCACATCACGCACAAGAGCCGTGCCTGGATACTTATGCTCAAACTCATCGAAATACGCCCAGTGTGTGGTCGCCCGGTGGCCGTTAAGAAGTCCTGCTTCCGCGAGCACGTACGAGCCGGTGCAGACTGACGCCAGCGTCGGGGTCTTCTCCCGGCGCTCGCGGAGCCAACTGAGCGCTCGGTCGTTATGGACCACCTGCTGCGTCGCTCCGAGCCCGCCAGGCACGATAAAAATATCAAAGTCCTCAGGCGCATCGTCAAAGCTGTAGTCCGGCTGCACGCGGAGGCCGTTTCTCGCACGTAACAGCCCGCCGTCCTCAGAAACAGTCTTCACATCGAACGGATGCTCCTCATCGTCGAGCCTCGTGACGGAAAACACCTCAAACGGCCCGGCAAAATCGAGCACCTCCACATCATCAAATAGAAAGATCCCTACCTTATACTGCTTCATTATGCGTCCCTCCCTGTTCATTTCGCAGTGCAAACACAACCATCACAATTCCCAGAATCAGAAGAAATACTTCAATATAAATCGCCTCGGCGCCATATGTAATCCGGTGCAGGCCGAACAGCCAGTGAACGATCACCATATCCACGCTCGCAAAAAAGCCCGCCGCAAAAATCACCCCGTTGAAAAACGACCGGGTAAAGAACACCCAGCTAGCCCAGAACACGGCAAGCGTGACCACACCTGCCAACGCAAGCGCCCCGATCCGCTCCCAGAATGTGTCCGCCGTAAAGCCGAACGCATGCACCTGCCCCTGGTGAAACCAGAAATCCATCACAAAAATCCCCGTCAGAAAACTCGCCACCCGGCTGATCATCGTCACCGCCGCACCTCCCTGTCTACTAACGTATTCTCGGTGGAGGTAGGCGAGTCCTCTATAGCAGACAGCCATCCTTCGGTTAATGGCAAAAAATCTGTGGTATGATTTTCCTGAAAATCAATTCACACAATCAAATCTGCAGCCATTTATTCTATCTGTTAAGGGGTATATCCTCTAAGAAGAGACAATGCATGTTCCCGAACATACATATTAGTTTTATCAGTTAAAGGAGAGGTTTAATGAAAAGCACTATAGCATTTACAACTGTTCTTTTCCTTTTGGCAGGCTGTGCGGCAAGTGATACAGCCAGTAATGATCCCATTGAGACATCCGTATTACTTGAGGAAATCCGGGAAAACAACCGTTCTTCTGAAAAAAAGGAGGATGGTGGGGGCCTTTCTGACCTGCTTTATGATTATTCTGAGACTGAGGAACCGGAGGCTGAGCTTGAGGAATTTCAATCACTTAGTATCACCAGTGAGACAGAAAGGGATTACACCAGAGCGGCAATGATAGAAAATGTGTCACTTCTCCACACCACGCTGAAAAACATGTATCCCTTGTACGAGTTCCAGGGAGGCGATCAGGCCTTTGAATCTGCGAGAGATCATATAGGCAGTGAACTCCAGGAACTCGGTGAGGAAGAAGAACTGACTGAGCGTACTTTTACGAACCTGCTTGCCGGGCATTACGATTTTATAAATGATAAGCACTTCGTTATCAATGGAAACAGTATGAGCAGCAGGGATTACCGGTTATACAGGTCAGAAGATTATGCATTTTTTAAGGACGAAAACAGAGAGTTCCGGAAGATGACAGACGAGGATTCACGTCTGAGAGCAGTTAATGGGGATCGGGAGGTGGAAGCTTATTTGCTGCCGGGTCTAAGCGAGGATGGTGAAATCGTCTATTATCCCGGTGTTTTCACTGAAGGGCATACTGACGTAAACTGGGCACTGGATGTGGAAAACTCAGAAGGGGCGGCCCGGTTAACCGCAGCAATCCGACGTGAAACGCTTGAAATTCAAGATGCGGGAAGAGACTTTGAGCTTGCGGAGAAAGACGGTGTTCCGTGGCTTCAGTTGAGAAGCATGACTGTTCTAAAAAGTGATCCCCACGATCATCATGATGTTGTGAACAGTGCAAAGGAGCTCCGGGAAGCACCATACTTTGTTTTGGATTTAAGAAGCAATATTGGAGGCCAAAGGATGACCATCGATAAATGGCTGGAAGCATTTTTCGGAAGAGCGGTTTCTTTAGATGGGAAAACAGTGCAGTTGTTTTCGGCTCCCGGTAGTATTTTTGTGGAGGATCTGCTTGATCTGTACGGAGCAGAAGTGGAGATGGACCCGTTTAATGAGGGATTCGAAGAAGAGATCCTGGCGTTCGGCGGGTATGAGTACCCAATGGAACCGTTTTTTGAAATTGAGCAAAATGAGTTTCCCTCAATGGAAAAACCGGATACTGAAATATATATTTTAATGGATAACCATACTGCTTCCGCTGCAGAACTGTTAGCACTTATTCTTAAAAAAGCAGGGAACACCACCCTCATCGGAGTTCAGAGCGCAGGAGCAGTGAGCAGCGGAGATGCCCTTCCCTTCAAACTGCCGAACACCCATATCCCTTTTGAGGTCCCGGTCACTTTTACTTACAGTCCCGAGCTGATGGCAATGGAAGGCAAAGGAATTCAGCCTGATCTCTGGGTAAGCCCTGACGCTGCTGAACAGCGGGTGCTTCAATTGTTAAAAAAGCATAGCACCTCGGATAATCACTAAAAGAGAAGGAGGGAAGAAGATGGGGAATATCGACAAACGAAATCGTCTGAACGAACTTCCTTTCAGCTATCAGGTAAACAAAAATAACTCAGTTTTTCTAATGTACAAGGGAAAGCAGATCAAAACACTAAAAAGAAAAGAGGCAGAGAAATTTCTAAGGAAAATTGAATCTGCTGAAAATGAAAAGGACATTCAATTACTATTAGCGAAAGTCACAGGGAATTTCAAAAGAGGCAATGAACGATAAATTCTTTTTGAGAAAACCTTTAAAAACAAGCTGGACTTTCTTTACCGGTATGGGGGAAAATAGTGATGAAAAGATAAACGAATCACGATAAAAAGGATGGTGTTTATCATGATCGGTGTAGAATTTAACATGGTCGTAAAAGACAGTCTGAAAGCCCTGAATCTGTACGAAAAGATCTTTGAAGTCGAACGCATGGAGGTGTCGGATTTACCTCCCGGAGAAAATGAAGCCGTCTTCAAAATATACGGCGTCCAGTTTCACATGCTCGACGAAAACCCGGACTTCCACCTGATCGCCCCAACCCCCGACGCCCCGAAAACAAGCTGGGTGAACGTGACCGTCCCTGACATCAACGAAACATACGGCAAAGCAATGGAGGCAGGCTGCACAGAAATCCAGCCCGTAACAGAACTGCCTGACTATGGCGTCTCAAACGCCATCTTCACAGACTCCTTCGGCTACGTCTGGATGCTCCATCAGGTACATAAAGAAGTCAGCCACCAAGAACGCATCCGGCTCTGGGAGGAAAAAAAGGAAACCGACAGCAAGCCGTAAAAGAACCTTGACCATGCTGTATATGGAAGCGCCGCTTCACGCCGTCCGTTCGCTTTCCGCGGCGATGCCGCCAAGCTTCCTCGGCCATGCCTGCGGGGTCTCGCCTGGCCTCCATTGCCGCAGGAGTCTTACTGCCGGCGTGCAGCTGCGCACGTATCGAAATAAACGCATATTATTTAACCAGCTTCGTATATAAAGCAGGCAAGGGTATGAAGCGAAAGGCGACGACTCCAGCGGGAAAAGCAAGAGCCGAAGACCCCGCAGGGCGCTTTTCCCGAGGAGGCTGAGGCCTTGCCCGCGGAAAGCGTCCGCCTGCAGCGTGATTAACAGCAATATATAAATAAAAAGCGCGTAAGCAATCATGATTAAAGCAACCCCCAACATAAGCCACACAAAAAAGGAGCCCCGGCACAACCGCCCAGGCTCCTTTCTCCATACCTACTTCTTATCCTTCTTCGCCTTCCGCGCCACACCCAAAAAGCGAAAAGCAATCACATAATCAATCGCCGCAACAGCCATCAGGAGAATCGTCAGAAAATCCCAGCCGTCACTGCGGGCATTCGTCTGCGTCGCCAGCACAAGAAACATCGTCGCTAGCCCAAAATACAGAAGCGCCCAGAACATCGGTGATCCACGCATTTACATTAAGCCTCCAATAAACAGGAGTATCGCCTGCAGGTCAACCGCCTGCTGCTCCTGAAGTTCCATTATTCGCTCGATTTCCTCACGGAAGACAACCTGCACGAGCATCACAAACCCATTAATACCAGCATGGGCAATGATCGGCACAATAATGCGCTTCGTCTTCACATAAAGATACGAAAATACAATCCCCATAATCAGATACACCATCAGATTCTCAAAATCCGTGTGCACCACAGCGAACAGAAAGCCACTTCCAAGCGCCCCGACCCAGAAACCCCATTTCCGGTACAGCGCCCCGAAAATCACCTGGCGGAACACAATCTCTTCCATAATAGGCGCAAAAATCGCCACCGCAAAAGCCATCAAAGGCACCGCAAGCGCCATCTCCACAATCTGTTCTGTATTCTCAGAGCCCGGCTCCGTGCCGAACAGATTAATCTGAATCAGATTCGCCACAATCTGCGCCGCGAACGCCATAAAAATTCCAATCACCGACCACAGAATCGTAAAACCAGCCGGCGACTTGCTCCGGAGATCAAAATCCCCATCCTTTTTAAGACTCGACCAGCCCAGGTAACCAATCACCAGCGTACCGATCGAGAACGAAATCAAAATCGAATACCCTAACACCTCAGCCTGAGTGAGATCCCCACCCGCAAGGAACGGAATAATCACCACCGGCGACAGCTGCACGAGAATAAACGCAATCAGAATGAGCCAATACCGCTTCGTCACATGTATGTCCCCTTTTTTCATTATTACTATGAGACCCGTAACGTGTCCTATGTACACGCAATCCCCATTATTGTACCACACCACCCCTTCGGAAAAGAAAACAAGTGCACCTGTCACTTAAAAGACAGAATTCGCTTCGAATCGAGGATAAAACCGGTTTTTCACACAACGGTCCAGGGAAGAGACCCGCGGTTGCCCGCCCCGCGAAAAAAACAAGGATTTTTTTCAAAAAAAATATAGTAAATACTTGCAAAACCATTTCGGAGTTATTATTATAATAATTGTGTTAGCACTCATCTGACCCGAGTGCTAATAAACCAAATTTACTTATACGCGCAGACCGGACTCACCGGAATGTCGCAAATACATTAAGGAGGGTGTTTTCCTTGTTAAAACCATTAGGTGATCGTATTGTGATTGAACTGGTAGAGCAGGAAGAAAAAACGGCCAGCGGAATCGTACTACCTGATTCAGCGAAAGAGAAGCCGCAGGAAGGGAAAGTTGTTGCTGTCGGTGCAGGCCGCGTAACCGATCAGGGCGAGCGCATCGCACTTGAAGTAGCAGAAGGCGACAGCGTCATCTTCTCAAAGTATTCCGGTACAGAAGTGAAGTACGGCGGCAAAGAATATCTTGTCCTTCGTGAAAGCGACGTACTGGCTGTCATCAACTAAGTCTGTGCTTCGATAATACTTAGATTAAGATTTAATGAATGATGCGCAGGGCGGTGACTCCTGCGGGAAAAGTAAGAGCCGAAGACCCCGCAGGGTGAAATTCCCGAGAGGAGGCTGAGGCCAAGACCTGCGGAAAGCATCCGCCCGAAGCGAAACTCAAATCTTCGATTTGAAAAACACACAGCGAAGCCAAAGCCGGCACCGCCGCGGAAAGCGAACGGACGGTGTGCAGCGCAGCTATCGAAACGACTAAATCAAAAACCATACAGGAGGCTGATTTACCATGGCTAAAGAGATTAAGTTCAGTGAAGACGCTCGCCGCGCGATGAAGCGCGGAGTTGACGCACTTGCAGATGCGGTAAAAGTAACACTCGGGCCAAAAGGCCGTAACGTTGTACTTGAAAAGAAATTCGGTTCTCCACTAATCACAAACGACGGTGTAACCATCGCGAAGGAAATCGAACTTACTGACAACTTCGAAAACATGGGCGCCAAGCTCGTATCCGAAGTAGCAAGCAAAACTAACGACATCGCCGGTGACGGTACGACGACTGCGACTGTTCTTGCACAGGCTATGATCGCAGAAGGTCTTAAAAACGTTACATCCGGTGCCAACCCAATGGTCATCCGCAAAGGGATTGAGAAAGCGACAAGAGTTGCTGTTGAAGAGCTTAAGTCCATCTCCAACCCGATCGAAAGCAAAGAGTCCATCGCTCAGGTAGCTTCCATTTCTGCCGCTGACGAAGAAGTCGGCCAGCTGATCGCAGAAGCAATGGAGCGCGTAGGTAACGACGGCGTTATCACAGTTGAAGAGTCCAAAGGCTTCTCAACAGAGCTTGAAGTGGTTGAAGGTATGCAGTTTGACCGCGGATACGCGTCTCCATACATGGTGACGGATTCCGATAAGATGGAAGCGGTTCTTGAAGATCCGTACATCCTGATCACTGACAAGAAGATCGGCAACATCCAGGAAGTACTTCCTGTTCTTGAGCAGGTTGTTCAGCAGGGTAAACCGATCCTCATCATCGCTGAGGACGTTGAAGGTGAAGCGCTCGCGACACTCGTAGTAAACAAACTACGCGGAACGTTCAACGCTGTTGCTGTTAAAGCACCTGGATTCGGCGACCGTCGTAAAGCGATGCTTGAAGATATCGCGACACTTACTGGCGGTGAAGTGATCACGGAAGACCTCGGTCTTGACCTTAAATCTGCCAACATCACGCAGCTTGGACGCGCGTCCAAAGTTGTTGTATCCAAAGACAACACAACGGTTGTTGACGGAGCAGGCGACGCAGCTGAAATCGCAAGCCGCGTAAACCAGATCAAAGGCCAGCTCGAAGAAACAACGTCCGAGTTCGATAAAGAAAAACTTCAGGAGCGTCTTGCCAAACTTGCCGGCGGTGTAGCCGTGGTTAAAGTTGGTGCCGCAACTGAAACAGAACTCAAAGAGCGCAAGCTTCGCATCGAAGACGCCCTCAACTCTACTCGCGCAGCAGTAGAAGAAGGCATCGTATCCGGGGGTGGTACAGCTCTCATTAACGTGATCAACGCTGTCCGTAACGTTGAAACAAACGGCGACGAAGCAACTGGTGTCAACATCGTACTCCGCGCACTCGAAGAGCCGGTACGCCAGATCGCGCACAACGCCGGTCTTGAAGGCTCCATCATCGTTGAGCGCCTCAAGAACGAAGAAGTGGGCATCGGATTCAACGCAGCAACTGGCGACTATGTAAACATGGTCGAAGCCGGTATCGTTGACCCAACAAAAGTAACACGCTCCGCACTTCAGAACGCAGCATCCGTAGCAGCAATGTTCCTGACTACTGAAGCTGTAGTCGCAGACCTTCCAGAAGAAGAAGGCGCTGGCGGCGGCGGAATGCCTGACATGGGCGGAATGGGCGGAATGGGCGGAATGATGTAATCCATCATCCCGACCCATCCGGCCACCAGGCTCGGATATACAAAACCCCCTCATCAGATTTTCTGGTGAGGGGGTTTTTTGCTTTCTTCACACCGTTAAGCTTGTTGAACGAGAAAGAATAGAGAAAAAAAGCATTTAGCATTTCTTATAAATGTTTAGTTATGCTAAATTCTGTGTTTTAGCAGGCTAACCACTTTTTTTATAAGGTATGAAAGCGATCTTGAATGGAGGAATACCATTGATTACACAGGAGCAGACAAATATATTAAAAGGAAGATTATATGATATGAAGGAAGAGAACGAACAACGGCTTGCTGGTGGTGAATCGGAAACAGACAGTGACAGGAGGCCGGAAGATACAGGAGAAATTTCTAATTATGATAACCATCCGGGTGACCAGGCGACTGAGCTGTTTGAGAGAGAAAAAGATGCAGCTATAAATAATCATGCACGGCATCAGCTGAATGAAGTGAAGGATGCACTGCAGGCAATAGAAGAAGGCGAATACGGAAAATGTGAAGTATGCGGAGATTCAATTCCGTTTGAACGTCTGGAAATCGTTCCTGAAACGACAAAATGTGTCGAGCATGCCCAGGAGGCAAGCCGTGACAGATCCCGCCCGGTGGAAGAAGAAATACAAAGAGCTTCCCTTGAGGATGATTCGGAAAGCAAGGAGAGGGTTGCGTTTGACCGGAAGGATGCCTGGGAGTCTGTGAGTGATCACGGTACATCCCAATCGCCTTCAGACTTTGTAAATAAAGAACGGCAGTACAATAACCCCAAGGGAGATTCAGAAAACGATTCCGGGGTTACGGAAGAAGTGGACGATGTTGCCGTTTCTGATATCGAAGGTAACGATACAGGCAGAACTTCCGGCAGGAAAGAGCATGATGGCGGGTCCGGAAGCAGTTCAGACCTCGAAGACGACCCGAAACAACGCTAGGTTCAGTATTCTCATGGACTTATCGGGTCTTAAAAATAATTAGTATTCATTTTTGAACACCTCCATGGTGTTCTTTTTTTGATGAAAGTGAGAAGAACAATGGGTTGATGCAGGAATAATACGTAAGGACTGGTTAAAAAGATATAAATAAAAAACAGATAAGTGGGAAAAAAGCGGCTTTAGGCAGAATATATAAGGATGAGAATTAAAACTGAATAAGGGGGAGATCCATCAGTGGAAACATACTTAATCATTTTAACGTTAATGGCTTTAGCGGGTGTGGGAGTCTTTTTTGTCTTAGCCTTTGTGAAAGGGAAGGGAAACACATTCAGGAACTTTTTGAAATCAGGTGGCTGCCTGTTCGCACTTCTAGTTATCGCACTGATGGGAGCATGTGAAGAACCTGCTGCTCAAGAGGATGCAACTGCAGCTTCCGCGGAAGCTGAAGATATTGAAGCTGAAGATAAGGCTAAACAGGAAGAAGTTAAAAAAGCCGAGGAACAGGCAAAGAAAGAACAGGAAGAACAAGAAGCTAAAGAGGCTGAAGAACAGGCACAGAGAGAGCAGGAGGAGCAAGAAGCTAAGGAGCAGGCGAAGAAAGAAGAGGAAGAGAAAGAGAAAGAGAAAGCCAAGATAGAAGAAGAGGAACGAAAAGCTAAAGAGGAAGAAGAGCGTAAAGCTAAAGAAGAAGAGGAACGAAAGGCTAAAGAGGAAGAAGAACGTAAGGCTAAAGAAGAAGAGGAACGAAAGGCTAAAGAGGAGGAAGAACGTAAAGCTAAAGAAGAAGAGGAACGAAAGGCTAAAGAGGAGGAAGAACGTAAAGCTAAAGAGGAAGAGGAACGAAAGGCTAAAGAAGCCGAAAAAGCCAGCGTCACAGTCTCTCAGGAGCAGGCCGTCAGGATGGCTCAAGACTACCTGAGTTACATGGCATTCTCTAAATCAAGATTGATTGAACAATTAGAGTTTGAGGGGTTTACCACAGAAGATGCAAAGTATGGGGTGGAAAACATCACGGTTGATTGGCGGGAGCAAGCAGTAATTATGGCTCAAGAATATCTTGATTACACTTCATTTTCAAGACAGGGTTTAATTGATCAGCTGATTTATGAAGGATTCAGCAAAGAGCACGCAACGTACGCTGTTGATCAGGTGGGTTTATAGTAGATGTAAAGAAAGGAGCAGCTATTTGCTGCTCCCTTAAGTTACCGTTGAACTGACGTTGGAAGATATGACGTCATGAACGAAGGGTGTGCAGGTGGGGACTGGGTCCGTGTTAACGGACGACAATGTGGTAGTCAATCAGGTAAATGATGAGGAAGCAACGATTAACCTGACTTTTGAAAGTCTTGACCAGGTGGGTGTTGATGCGGGGGCTGTTCCTACAATTGCCGAGCTGACATTTACTCTCAGGAGGGCAAGTGAAGGAATTGCCCTGATGGAGATGGATCGTGGTGAGTTCACATATGTGGATGGCGATGTGCTCACTACAAGGCTTTTACCATATGACGCTGTCATTAATGGGGGGCTTCTTTGTTTTCTATTTTCAGGGATCTATTATTTATGTTTCAAGGTATTCAGCCTTTTTAATAATGTTTAGAGTGACCTTCACAGTGATATAGCTCCCTTAACGCACGAAAGAAGGGAGTCTTTGTTATGCGGGAAAATCGCTATTTCAGTCACACGTATGAAGAGTCGCGCGCTGGGTTCCGGGAGAAGCTGGGTGAAGTGAGGAAGTACTGGCCGGATGCCGGGCTTGAGACATACCATATTGGAAGCAGGGAAGATGATAATACCACCGATATTATTGCAGCAGATGCATTGGAAGAATCAAAGGATTTAATTATTATCACGACAGGAGAACACGGGGTTGAAGGGTTTGCAGGGAGCGCTTTTCTGCAGCTGTTTATTGAGGAATATCTTCCTCGCATCAACCATAAAACCACGGGCATACGCCTTGTACATGCCGTGAACCCGTGGGGGATGAGGAACTTCAGGAGAGTCACAGAAAGTAATATAGATTTAAACCGCAATTATATTGAAGACTGGGGAGAGTTTACGGGAAGTGTAGAGCAGAAATATACCCGGGAGAAGGAGCTGTTTGTGCCCGCTGAACCGCTCGAGAACATAAAGTCCTGTAAAGAGGAGTTACACGCCCGTTTAAACGAGGCATTTTCCACTGAAGAGCTGGCAGAATTCAAAGATACCCCCTCCGGTCAGCATGAATATAAGACAGGTGTCTTTTATGGAGGAAAAGACTGGGATGAACCGGCTCGGGAGTTGAAGACCAGATATTTTAACTGGGTGAGGGACTACGATCATCCTATGCACCTTGATATCCATTCCGGCGGAGGTCCAAAAGACGAACTCACGATAATATTCAACGAAGCTGACCGACGGAGCGAAGCCCGGCTTCAGGAAGACCTTTCATATTCCAATGTTATGAAATCCTCCACTGAAGACATATACGGGGATTCAAACCTTTATCTGCAGAAGGCTCTCCAGGAGGAATTCCCGGATAAAAAAACGATGGTGTGTTTATTCGAATTCGGGACGATCGGAGAATCAGTGGATGATCTCATTTTCTGCACCCGGACGATGATCAATGAAAACGGTCTCTATTTTCAGGGCGCACGTAAAGAAGAAGTCAGGGAAGAGGTGAACAGGGATTTTGCCAGACTGTTTAACCCTTCCAAGGAAGAGTGGCGTAAACAGGTGATCAATAAAGGTAGAGAGGGGCTGGAAGCGGTGCTGCGAAGCGAGAACATCCGCATTTAATCTGGTTAACGTTTCCAGGTGAATAATGATACGACGAAGGTTTCCCGTAAGTGCCATGAACTTTAGGGAAGCCTTTTTATTTGGCTCTGTTAAAGTTTAATGTTGATTTAATCAAGTTGATTGGAACGAACGAGCGATACTCCCGCGGAAAGGGAGCGCAGTGAGAGAAAATTAACAACTGACTTTAACAGAGCCTTTGATTTTAAAGGCTCATTTCATTTTATAAAGATACATAGTAAAGAGGGAAATACATAGGATCAGTAGATCTATGTATTCCCTCTGAACGCTACTCAAAAGTGAAGATTTCCTTTAAGAAACCATCTGTTTCTGAACAGATGCCTCGGTCCCTTTCGGTTTGATATAAATAATACTTCCAATAAATACCGCCAAAATATTAAGGAAGAGTGTCAATCCTACAACACCGGCAGCGTGAAGAGATTCATAGAACATTCCGTTGACTGCGAGCAGTGCTGCCACGGTGGCAAGCACAACGGCACCTTTTACCGAGCGCCTGTTGGCAACCTTCCAGTTTCCAAAGTTCAAAGCGACGGTAAACAGCACCATGACGAGAATGTTGACGCTCATCCCTACCCAGACCGGGTGAATGTTCAGGAAGAAATCAGTTGGGTGCCAGCCGCTTAAATGGTACCAGATTAAGCCTGATGCGAAGCCGCCGGACAGGGCACCGATGACGGCCCGCTTTGTGACCAGCGGCCAGAATAACGCAGCGACTACCGGTGCGAAAGTGGCGGAGTTCCGCATGGTCCAGGCGAGAACGTTCCACCAGGCGGCCTGCTCTGTGCGCAGGAAGCCGAAGGTGATCATGAGTCCTGTCAGCAGAAGCAGTGACCATTTTGTATATTTAACGAGCTGGTCGGGAGTAGCACCGGGGAAAATGGCGCTTCCCACGTCTTTACCAAGACTGGTTGCCCCTGAGAATTGACACGGCGCTCCCCATCCAAGAGCGCAGGCCCAGATGCCCAGGAAGAACAGGCCGACCAATGGAGCGGGCAGCACTTCCATTAAATATTGAGGAAGAGCAACGAGCCCGAGGCTGGCGTCAGGAACGACTACAGCGGCAGACAGGCCAAACAGAATACCTAACAAAATGAAAGGAACACTCATTATTTCTGCAGCGATTAAACCTTTGCGTCCTTCTTCCGGTGTTTTACAGGATAAAGCCATCTGAAAGGCAGCCTGCGCTAAAATCACGTTTACCAGGAAGGTGGCAAACCATACGAGGATCACCTGAAGGCCGGCGCCTCCCCAGTCAAACATGTTCGGCTGAGCAGCTGCAAACTGCTGCAGGCCGGAAATGCCCGGGTTGATAAAGAAGGCCGCGGTCCCAATGATAAACATGATGGCAAATATAAACGTGTTCATCGTCTGCGTAAAAGCGATCGCCCACATCCCGCCTGCCTGTAAATAAACAAATAGTAAGAGAGCAGTGAAAGCAACGGACAGGGACAGCGAAACGCCGGTAAACACATGAAAGGCAGAAGCAAAAGCAATCGCTGTAGCTACGGACCACATCGGAAAGGCAAATGCCGTAATCGCACCTGACAAAGCTTTCGCACGCCTTCCGAATTGATCGCCGATTAAGCCTGTGATCGTGACGATTAACTTTTCACGGAACGGTTTAATTAATAATAAGGCAATCAGCAGGACCTGCAATGTTTCTGCAACCCCGTACCAGATTGCGGAAACACCTGTCAGGTAGGAAAGTTCGACGATCGATATGTACGTTGAGCCTGAAAAGAGTCCGGTAATACAGAAGGCAACCGTCCACCACCTGAACGTCCGTCCTCCCACAAAATACTGCTCGCCGCGGCTGGCTTTCCGTTTCGCCACGTTCCCGATGATGATGAGGGCGAGAGTGTATACTACGGCGAGTGAAATGACCCAGAATCCATATGAACTCATGTTTGTGCCTCCTTGCTGATGTTCCAGACGACTTCAATTTCCACGCCGGAATCCTTAAACAGGTTGTAAGCGGGACAGCGTTTCTGCACGCGCTGGATAAAATCTTCCTCGTCTATTTCTTCTGCAAATGCGACGTCCACCTGCAGCGTCAACGTCTGGAAGTGCGGGTTCACATCAGCTGTCCCCAGCAGCCCTCTGCGATCAATGGCTCCGGTGGAAGAGGCGTCCAGATTTAGAATCGTTAACTCTTTTTCCCTCGCCACCATTTCAACAACGATCATGAAACAGCCGTTTAAGGAGCCGATGATATATTCCATAGGCGTTAAGGCTTCATTCGATCCGCCCAGCTTCTCCGGTTCATCAATTTTAAACGTGAAATCCCGAATCGTGTGCTCATTCTGAAACGGGCTGGTGCGCGTGCTTTGCGTTTCAATGGAACGTAAATCCGTCTTTTTCTGTGTCTGCTGATGTGTCATTTCATTTTTCCTCCCTTTTTAAAACATAGGTTCTGTTAAAGATTAATGTTGATTTAATCGAGTTGATTGGAACGATCGAGCGACACTCCTGCGGGAACAGCACCGACGGAAGACCCCGCAGGGTGATTTTCCCGAGGAGGCTGCAGTGGTGCCCGCGGAAAGGGAGCGCAGTGAGAGAAAATCAACAACTGACTTTTAACAGGCCAAAACATAAAAAAACCCTTCTACTTTTCTGTAAGAAAAATAGAAGGGTTGATGTAAACGTCCCAACTCTTATCTTTCAGACAGAAAATGTCTGCTGGAATGAGCACCTTGTTTTTAACAGGTTGCCGCGGGATCATAGGACCAGGTTCCTCCACCGCTCTGGATAAGAATTTTATGAATTTAACGACTATTCTACTTGTAGAGTGAATCGTCTGTCAACCGTTAATTTTCCTGCTGCAGGCTGAGCATTAATTGACGGCACGAGAAAAGTGTTCTGGGTCTTTTTCATGTATTTAAAAAATGAAGCAGATTAGAATTTACAATTTAAGTTCATTATGTAATATTTAAGTAGGATACCTCGAACGACCTCTATGTTTTACTCACCCGGTCCACTAACTCTAAAAGCCCTTAAAGATATCCTGCAAAAATGATTGCCCCCACCTAAATTACCACCCCCCTTCTTTAAGATTCATTCTCTGCTCTTTTAATTTCAAGCCTGAAAGGATGTGATGACCATGTAACGGCACCGGTATGTTTTTTGATCCTGTTTACAGTACGAAAACATCATCATTAGGAGGAATGTCTATTGGGTCACGATATTCATGGTATTAACAAATCAGGTCAGGAAGTCGCTTATGCACGCTTCAGCATGTGGAATCACAATTCCACAATCCTTTACAACGTCCTGGATGCAAGCCAGTACCATGCAGGTGTGAGCGGATGTGGGGAGCGTACGACTTTTTCGAGACGCGAAATCGAAAGAGCCATGTCCGCCTTTATCAATCTCGATAAAAATGATATTCCTTCAAGAAGTGATTTCCTGAACTGGGATCAGCAGCAGGTCTCGGATTTTCTGGAGAACTGCTTAAAATCAGCTAGAAAGGAAGGCAGTGTCGACGTTTATTTTGGCTGACAAACGCTTCGGTTTTATCCCCTCGCAGACCATCCTTTTTAAGCCCTTATAAACTTTTCCCCCGGCAGACATAAAAATTTATGAATTCCTTTACCGCCCTTACTCCCAGCCAATATGATATAATTTTAAACACAAAATCCTTGTTCTGTGAGGTGAACTCGTTGACTACCTTTAGTCATAAGACTAAAAAAGAGCTCCTCAACGCATTGTAAGAACAGTCTTCTGCTATGTTTATGGTTGAGGGGAAACTCGTTTCAGTGGAGATGGAGGACAGTGGTTCAAGTAATGAAAAAACAGATGATCCCATCGAGGAAATAAAGAATCGTCCTGAGCTGAAAAAGTCGCTTCAACATTACATGGACAACCCTGAAATGAAGCGTTATACAGTGGATGAAATAAAAAGGAAGCGACATGGAAGGTGACGATAAAGGTCGTTTTGATGCTTTTTTCACAGAGGAATTTGACACGTGTTTAGACAACATTCACAATTTCTTTGCGGAGCAGGGGACGGAAGTACTGGGCTGGTGGCTAAAAAAAGAAATTGAGGTCATAGACTACATTGATTCGCTCCTTTCTCTATTTCCATTTTCAGGTCTTGCGGTAATCGACGGTCCTTTTGCAGGTTTTCGCAGAATTTACTATGGAAAAAGCAATCACCTGATGTTAAATTACATTATCTATTATTTCGTACATGAACGTGACGGCAGGGTTGATCTCGTCACGATCCTGCCCTCACGAACGAATAGAGAACGATACAAACGTTATACCAAAGAGGAAGGTATCCTTTATTCAACTATTCACTAATGCACACATTCGTTTTCCCTTGCCTCATCGATCTCTCCAGACATCGGTGAGGCTTTTTGTTTTTGTGCGTGCAGGAAGTTAAGTTCGAACGATTGGGATATTTTTATTTACTTACCCACAAATAGATGAGCTTGTTACAATTTAGGTAATACTCGGCTGAAGTGACGTGGGGACGGTTCTCGTTTTGCATTTTCATCTCCCGCAGATGAGTAGGCGCAAGATTTGTGAAGACACATAAAAGAAGAGGAGAAAACATGAATCCAGTCAGCCATCATATAGAATACCGTGAATTTGATCCTGCAGCAGACCGTATCGACCAGCTGACACAAGTTCTTAACTTAGCGTACAAACAGTTGGCAGACATGGGCCTTTATTATGTCGCCGCGTCTCAGGGCAGTGATGTCACATTAAAGCGGATCCAGCATGCCCGCTGCTTTATTGCTGTTGCCGATGGCGGCATCATCGGCACCATTTCCTATTACAAACCGGGAACCAAAACTGACTGCCGGTGGTACAGTCAGCCAGGTGTCGGCGTGGTCGGGCAGTTTGGGATTCTTCCTTCCTGGCAGGGCAGCGGAGTGGGGGGGACCCTTCTGGAAATGGCAGAACGTGCAGCGGAAAAATCAGGCGCTTGTGAATTGGCGCTGGACACAGCCGAAACGGCCGATCACCTGATCGACTATTATCAGAAGCGAGGGTATCGCTTTGTCGCCCAAACCAACTGGGAGGCGACAAACTACCGCAGTGTCATTTTAAGTAAGAAGCTGCGGGATTTTCATAATGGCTCTGTTAAAGATTAATGTTGATATTTTGCTTTCGTGGATTGAAGCGAACGCGCGACGCTCGGAACAGAGCCGGCTGAAGACCCCGCAGGACGTTTTTCCCGAGGAAGCTGAAGCGGTGCCCGCGGAAAGGGAGCGCAGTGAGCAGAAATCAACAACAGACTTTAACAGAGCCTTCATAATAATCACAGAGAGGGGCAGGAGGCCTCTCTTTTTTTTTTTGTGAGAGTACGTTCCAAGAAGGACTTGGAGAATCTTTCCGGCATCCCCCGGGAAGCAGCCGGAAAAAGTATGTGTTATAAAACATCAACTATGAGAGAATAATAGATAGTAATATTTCCGTGAGGCGGGTATTGGCCCGCGAAAGAACACCGCATATTATTATTTTTAAAAAATAGTTGTTAGGAGTCAGATACTTATGAAGGTTAAAAATCATCAAGCTGCCATATATGCCCTTGGCGGCATGGGCGAGATCGGGAAAAACATGTATGCCATTCAATTTCAGGATGAGATTATCATTGTCGACGCAGGGGTGAAGTTTCCCGGGGACGAACTGCTGGGCATTGATCTGGTGATCCCTGATTTTACTTACCTGGTCAGGAATGCGGATAAGATTAAAGGCCTGTTCATTACCCACGGGCACCTGGATCATATCGGAGGCATAGCCTATCTGCTGCGTGAGATCAATATTCCTGTATACGGCGGGAAGCTTGCTCTGGGGCTGCTTCGAAGCCAGCTCGAGGAACATGGTCTGCTGAGATCGGCGAAGCTGAGGGAAATTGGCGAAGACGATATCGTAAAATTCAATAAGACGTCCGTTTCCTTCTTCAGAACAACTCACAGCATCCCGGATTCGTATGGCGTTGTGGTGAAAACACCACCTGGAAATATCGTGCATACAGGGGATTTCAAATTTGATTTTACGCCGGTTGGCGAACCTGCAAACCTGACAAGAATGGCCGCACTTGGAGATGAGGGCGTTCTTTGTCTCCTTTCCGACAGTACGAACAGTGAAGTGCCCGGGTTTACGATGTCCGAGCGCAAAGTCGGCCAGAGTATCGATCAGATCTTCCAGGCCGTTGAAGGAAGGATTATCTTCGCTACTTTTGCCTCAAATATTTACCGCCTGCAGCAGGCCGTGGAGTCTGCTGTTAAACACGGCAGAAAAGTGGCGGTTTTTGGCAGGAGTATGGAAAAGGCCGTGGATCTGGCACTCGATTTAGGGTACATCAATGTCCCGAAAGAGACTTTTATCGATTCCCGCGAGTTATCCAAATTGTCCGATGACAGAGTAGCCATTCTCTGCACAGGCAGTCAGGGAGAACCGATGGCAGCTCTTTCGCGGATTGCCTACGGAACCCACCGGCAGATACAGATCCACCCGGGGGATACGGTTGTGTTTTCCTCTTCCCCGATTCCCGGAAACGCACTGAGTGTGAGTAAAACTATTGACCAGCTGTATCGTGCGGGAGCCGAGGTGATTCACGGGCCGCTGAATGATATTCATACCTCAGGCCACGGTGGACAGGAAGAACAGAAATTAATGCTGAGCTTAATGAAGCCGAAGTACTTCCTGCCTATCCATGGCGAATACCGGATGCTCAAGCAGCACGTGAAATTAGCAGTGGACTGCGGTGTAGAGGAAGAAAACTGCTTTGTGATGGACAACGGTGATGTGCTCGCCATTGAAGAAAAAGAAGCCGTGGTGTCTGGGAAAATTCCTGCCGGTTCCGTTAATATTGACGGGAAAGGGATCGGAGATATCGGCAACATTGTGATCCGGGATAGAAGGATTCTTTCCGAGGAAGGGCTCGTCGTGGTTGTTGTAACGTTAAACCTCAAGGAGTTTAAGATCACATCCGGGCCGGACATTATCTCCCGGGGATTCGTGTACATGCGGGAATCAGGAGAGCTGATCAATAAAGCCCAGCAGCTGCTTTCCAGTCACCTGAATGAACTGATGAACAATAAAACAAGCCAGTGGTCGGAAATTAAAAATGAAATTACAGACCTCCTTGGACCGTTTTTATATGAAAAAACAAAGCGGAGACCGATGATTCTGCCAATCATTATGGAAGTATAACGGCGGAGCTGAATTCCCGAGCGAAAAAAACAGGCTGTTGAGAATGGACTCAACAGCCTGTTTTTGTATTTGGGTTCAGAAGTTTTACCGTTTCAAATATGCAATACCATAGATGAAGGAGCCGGGCATTCATTTTTCCCGACTCCTTTTTTCATCCGGCAAGTGAGCAGAGGCAGAAGGAACACGTATGAATGAATAGGGAAACCACACCGATTCAGCCTGCTTCACACTGAGCAGGGTGACCGTCGCCAGGATGAGCACCCTTCCAGGAAGCAGAAGAGGGTCGGGCATTAAACCAATTCATTAGCTTAAAACCCTCGCTATATATAGCAAAAACAAAACACCCCAAAAGTTAGATTTTAACTCTAATTTTTGGGGTTTACCTCAAGCCTTAGAGGTTTGAGTAGGTTCTCAACAATCTGAAATTCAGTTTATGTTAAGTTATTCAGAATGGTCTTGGCCCCTACCAGGGTAGAGCCGGAGTTGACGAAGTAATAATTTGATTCGGCATCAATGACAAGAGGACCGGTCCAAGTGATATTGAAAAACTGGGAATTGAAAACTCCTGTAGGCGGAACATCTGCTATTGCACTAGTAACCGTCACATTACCTCGAATCTGCGAATTCTCAATATTGGAATACCCTGTGAAAATTAACGCGCCATCAGTTCGTGAGTCGATTAATCGGTTCAAACGCAATCCAGGTTTATTGATGGTGTTTATCCTGCTGTTGTACATATACGTGTTAAGCTGTCCCAGCTGGGGATTGACAGGATCTCCTGCAATTGTGCCAAATACTCTGGTATTCAGTAACTGGAATTCTATCGTATTGAATGGATCAACAGGGTCTGTGTTCTGGAAGAGGATATTTCCGCTAATAATGGCGCCATCAGTGTAATTAGTATGCGTACTGACTGAGGTACCATTATTAAAGGTACCGATCACTGTCACTGAACGGGCATCAAAAGAAGGCCCTTGGACTAAATAAACATTCTCAGCAGCCTGGCTCGATTGGATTGTGATGTTCCTTGGAGTGGAGGATTCAAAATTAGCTAAGTCAGCGTTCCCAAGTACCCACGGTCCTAATCCGAGAAGCTGAACATGTCTGGCAGGAGGTATGACGATATCTTCGTCAAAAACAGAATTTGCAGCAATTAAAATGAGTAAGCGGGCTCTCATGCCAAAGGTTTGAGCAAAAGGACTATTTGTTGCCGCAGTAATCGCAGCCTGTAAAGAATTAAATGGATCTGATGGGGTCCCGGTTCCCGGTCCTGGTGCACTGGAATCTGCCCAAATGACCGTGTCTTCTCCCCAGACGAATACTCCTGGTCCAGTAGGTCCAGTAGGCCCGGTCGGTCCAGTAGGGCCGGTCGGTCCAGTAGGGCCGGTCGGTCCAGTAGCGCCAGTAGGTCCAGTAGGCCCGGTCGGTCCAGTAGGGCCGGTCGGTCCAGTAGCGCCGGTCGGTCCAGTAGCGCCAGTCGGTCCAGTAGCGCCAGTCGGTCCAGTAGGGCCAGTCGGTCCAGTAGGGCCGGTCGGTCCAGTAGCGCCAATCGGTCCAGTAGCGCCAGTCGGTCCAGTAGCGCCAGTCGGTCCAGTAGGTCCGGTAGGTCCAGTAGGTCCGGTCGGTCCAGTAGCACCGGTAGGTCCAGTAGCACCGATAGGCCCAGTCGTCCCGGTAGGTCCAGTAGGTCCGGTAGGTCCAGTCGTCCCCGTAGGTCCAGTAGGTCCGGTCGGTCCAGTAGCACCGGTAGGTCCAGTAGCACCGATAGGCCCAGTCGTCCCGGTCGGTCCAGTAGCGCCAGTCGGTCCAGTAGGTCCAGTAGGTCCAGCTGTTCCTTCCACAGATAGAAGAGCTACATCATCCACAAAAATATCAGCTGTCCCTGGTTGCGGCAGACTGTTTACGAGCACGAGTGCCTGTGTAGCGGCAAGTGGTGCTGCGCTGGTCGTCTGATACACTTCCAGCCAGGTATCATTCAGGACGCTGGGAATTGTATCTGCTTGAATATTTGTTATTAATCCATATCCAAGAAAATTAAATCCGGCATCGTAATAGTTAACCGTAAGGGTTACAAGCGGACTGGGTAGATTTCCTGCCTTGGAGAGAGAAACAAAAAATTGGAAAGATTCACCTGGCTCTATAGAAATTGTCTGAAAGATAAAGGAATTTATAGTTCCACCAGCTAAGCGCGCCGAAAAGAAACCACTATGAGGAAACGTTGCAATAGCAGCACCAGTGCCAATCCATGGAGGTAAGCTCCCAGTCTCAAAACTGCCATTTATTATTCGGTTAGTTATAGTCATGGTTATCCTCCTTTCCTGCGAATTTGCAATTTAAGTTGCACACCATATCATATGGAAAAGCTGTCAAGGTAGTGTTGGACAATCTGCACAGAGTGAGGATAATTAGTTACTTGTCTGGTTTGGCAATGTATTCCTGAGGCTGGAGTTTATATCAATGAATGCTGCAGTATTGCCAGTGCAGACAACGATCCTTAAAGTATTTAGCCTTGTATCAGAGGAGTAATATCGTTGAAACGGAAAAAATGCCCACTCGAAGAGAGGGCATCAAGGGAGCTGTTTTCTGTTATAATCCTGGCACCATCATAGATTGCTTTGATGGTATCGACTTAATGAAAGATTAAAATACATTTCCCTACTCAGCCTGCTTCACACTTAGCACGGTGACCGTCATCAGGATGAGCACCATTCCAAGAAGCTGAACGAAGTTTAGATGATCTCCGAGGAGCAGAACGGCAAACAATGACGCGGTTACCGGCTCCACCATGGCGACCATTGAAGCCGTTGTTGGGGCAGTCTTTCGCATTCCAATCACATAAAAGATAAAGGAAATGCCTGCGCCCAGGGTCCCCAGTAAAAGCAGCCATCCGATGTCGTTCGACATGACGACTTCAGCGGCTTCATTTTTATCCATAATGAGAAAGAGAATGACAGAAAAGGCAAAAAAAGCGATGACCAGCGTAGGCTGCGGCCTTCCAATAGAGGAGGCATTTTTAAAACCGAAAATAAACAGTGCATAGCAAAGCCCTGCACCAAGCCCGGCGGCCACTCCCAGCATACTCACTGACACCTCGTCGGTGTTGTAGGCGCCTGTCAGGAGGATAATGCCCACAAGTACACCGGCGATGCATCCCCATTTAAACCAGGTCGAACGTTCCATTCGCAGTATAAAAGAAATTAAAAGGACGAATACAGGTGCCGTGTACATTAGAGTGGCGGCTACAGCGACACTTGCAGCCTGGATCCCGAGAAAATAAAGCGAGAAATTTCCTGCGACACCAATACCGGCCAACAGGGACCATAAGTACAGTCGGGGGGAAAAAGTGAGGTTCTGCCTGAAACGAAACAAAAACCAGACCAGAAAACATACAAATCCAATCGCTCCCCGGTAAAATGAGATCACAATCGGATCCCAGCCATTTGACATTAAAATATCGCCAATTCCTCCGCTGATGCCCCAGAAAATGGCGGCTAACATAACTAAACCTACACCAGAATATTTCATGGCGTCCCTCCTGAAAAAACAATTGTATGATTTGCTGGAAATTATAAATGACAGTCTTTGGGTTTTCCCCGTCATCATCATAACTAACCATGATTTTCTGGAATGTGGGGACGGTTCTTGTTTTACATTTTGCACCCAGCATTTTAAGAGATAGAGGTTATAGTGCAAAACCATGTGTGAAGAGAAAATATGAATCATATAGAAAATCCTTTAGCCGGAATGTGCGTTTTTTGGGAAGCTTAAGTTTGGTATATTATTGCAGATCCGTCAGCATGAAGAACGAATTACGAAGGAATGAAGGTGCCCTTTAAAGAGAGTCGGCGACCTTCAACTTGGAATATTTTTGAATCCTAATCGTCTTTGAACCGTACAGTAAGGAAACGAAATATTTTTAAAAGTTAAAATCATTTAACGGAAAGAGGTGATTTTTCGTGTTTCGCTTCATCAGGCGAGGGAAACGGTGGAGAAGATTTAAAAAAGTGAGGGAGGGGGATGGCCATAAGTTAAAACCATACCGCCTGTGGCATGTGTTTACGTGTTCTTTATTTCATTTTGACTTTGTGGATCAGAATAATGTAAGAACAGCTTATGCGGTAAACAGTAAATATTGGCTGGACGATCCAACAGCTGATTTGTACCGTAATGGCAGCCACATCGCTTCTTCTAAATTACCAGCGGCTTTTCCAGTTGAGGGAGGAGTCATTGAGGTTGAGGAAGGAACTTACGGGATCAATCGTATGCATTTTGTTACAGATCAAAAAATTTATCCGTTTTATCCCGATAAACGCTCAGTAAGAGGGTTGCGGTTAGAATTACATAAACGATTCCCGAGCATGAGTTCCTTCATAGCCATTAGTGCTGCTGTAATCCTGTTTATTTCCCTTATTCTTGGTTTACCTCAAGTGATAGAAGTGCTGTCTGAGATTCCCTGGATAGTCGAAAATATTGGAACATTTGTCTCTCCGATCACCCTTCCCGTCTGGGTTAACACAGCTATGATACTGTCAGGGATACTAGCCGGAATCGAACGGACGCTCATGCTTCGCAGTCACTGGCTGATTGATATGGAAACCGGTTATTGGGATGATTAAAACGAAAACATAGGATGCAGCCTCCGATGTTTAAAAGTGGTTTCTCAAAAATAAAAGCACATCTCCCGTCTATAAGCGAAGATGTGCTTTAACTTTACCGCCCTGAAAGTGAAGCGCCATCAGAGACTTCTTCTCTTTCTGCGTGGAGCTGAAAAAAAGCGAGGGCTTTTTTGTTGAATTCCTTTGGCTTGTCCATGTTACAGACGTGTCCGGAGCCTTCGATGGTGGATAACGTTTCATTTTTACTCTCATCTGTGTCTTCTTTTACAAGGGGGAGGAACATGTAGTCTTCCGAACCCATCAGATAGAGTTTAGGTCTTGAGGCTGCGCTGAGGCTCACTTCCTGATGAAGCGGTTCAACTTTTTTGGTTATCTGGAACCAGCGTATGAATTCCTTCTGCCCCATTTCGGTGGCTTCTTTTGTAAATAATCGCCTCGAGTGGGCATGGTTTTTCCTTGGCATCAGGATGCCTGCAAAGAGCTTGTACAGCCACATATAGGGAAGCACCTTTTTAAACGCATCGCCAAGGTGAATCAAAAGTCTGGAGCGAAGGTTAAAGCGGGTAATTGCGCCGCCAAGGACCATCGACTGCACATGCTGCGGCGACAGCAGATTGATCGTGTTGATGACAACAGACCCCAGGGAAATGCCGACAAAGTGTGCTTTTGAGATGTTCTGATGATCGAGCACCTCGAGAACCTCGCGGCTGAGGTGTTTAAAATCATAGGAGTCAAGGTCCGGCAGTCGGCCCTTTGATTTCCCGTGACCGCGAAGATCAACGAGTAAAAGATTATAATGCTCACGAAAAGCTTTGATCTGTTTAAACCAGATCGAGGAGCTGCCGCCGAGACCGTGTAAAAAGACGACCCATTCACGGCTTGTACGGTGGGGATAGGTTTTATAATGCAGCATCAGCTGTTCCTCCTTGGTGTAGGGGTGTTTCATCAAGGTATATAAACGAGTAGTCTGCCATCTTCAGCCACTCAGGTGAGGCATGCGGCAGATGGTTGTATTATAAAAATTGCATATTCCCTTCGGTCAGTTTTGCGAAACTCCGCTGAACGCCATCCGCTCGCTTTCCGCGGCGGTGCCGCAGAAGCCTCGGTGCTGGCGTCAGCTGCTCATAATAGAGGTTGACTGACCGAGAGTTATACTTTATTTATTATGCTGTTTTCGTAAAGAGTGTTGCTATTGACTAAGATTTATTTCGTAGCGAAAGGCCGCGACTCCAGCGGGAACAGCAACAGTCGAAGACCCCGCAGGGTGAATTTCCCGAGGAGGCTGAGGCGTTGCCCGCGGAAAGCGTCGGCCTGTAGCGAAGAAAACAACAATCTTTACGAAAAGAGCTATTTATTAAAATAACATTTGCGTCATAGCGGGATCTTTTAAGACACCTCTCAGGGTATACCATCCACTAACATATACATTTCACTTGCAAATATCAATACCTTTTTTCTGGCAGGCACAAACGCTTCGCGTCGTGACTGCTTCCACATCCCTTCATCCGCGTTCTATGTTTAAATAGAAGAAAATGATGTGAAATCACTGGAAAGGGAGACCCACTATGATCCAGACAGGACTTGATCGTTTATTAACGGAAAAGCTCTCCATGCTCAAAGGAAAGACATTCGGCCTCATGGCCAACCATACATCCGTCACTTCTGACCTGACCCACAGTGTTGATGCGCTGCGGGCTCTCGGGTGCACCCCGGCTTGTATTTTTTCCCCAGAGCACGGGTTTCGGGGTAAGGTGCTGGCGGAGAGGAAAGTCCGCTCATCTGTAGACGAGGAGACAGGGATTCGGATCGAAAGTCTGTTTCCCTACGAGGAAGAGCGGTTTATGAAGGCCACGAAGGACCTGGATGTGCTGCTTTTTGATATGCAGGATATCGGGGCCAGGTTTTATACTTACATCGATCTGATCGCGTACGGACTTCAGGCGTCCAAAGAGCACCGGATCCCGTTTATCGTGCTGGACCGCCCGAATCCTGCCGGCGGAGCAGTGGCGGCAGGGCCACTGGCCAGGCAGGGGACAGCTGCTTCTTTTTCCCCGATAGGACTGCCGGTGAGGCACGGGCTCACGGCAGGGGAGATTGCCCTGGAACTGAACAAAACGATCGGCGGGCAGCTGGACGTGATACCAATGCAGGGATGGGAGCGGCGTATGGCGTACCGGGATACAGGACTGCCGTGGGTTCCGCCATCACCGAACGCGAACACGATGGAGATGCCGCTGTTTTATTATGGGCTGGCGCTGCTGGACAGCATCAATCTCTCGCTCGGTGCGGGGACGGACCGGCCGTTTCAGCAGGTCGGCGCGCCGTGGCTCGATGCGGAGGCTGTCATTCAGAGACTCACGGAGAGAAAAATAGAAGATGTGAATGTTGAATCTGTCACCTTCACGCCCACTCAGGGAGATTACGAGAATGAGAGCTGCCGGGGGATTCGGATCTGTCCGGTAAAAAATGAGTGGAATGCGATGACAGTGGCCGGTCATCTTTTTGAAGTGGTAAGAGAGGTGCATCCGTCGAAGGTTTCATGGAAAAAGCGTGACGGCCGGTATTGGTCAGACTTCATCTACGGGACAGAGGACCTGCGACTAACGTACCGCAATGAGGAATCCATCACTGCCCTGTTTCGCCGTGATTCGCAGGAGTCCAAGACGTTTCTCGATTTTTACGCAGAAAAATTGTACAAGTGACAGGAAAATCCGACCATATGGACTCCCTCCTATCTGCCTATTGTAAAAGTGTTTCAATATTCTTAAAATTTAGATGAAACATTATTACAATATCAGGAGGGATTGGATGAAACACGTATTCCGTTCGATGGGGTTAATCGGGTTACTCGTTATTTTTCTGATCGGATCGATGGCACCGGTCGCACCGATGAGTGCCGAGGCGGCGGATGAAGAGGATCCGTTCACGCGGGCGTTCTGGGTACAGGCCTTTGAAGATGGCGTGAAATCACCGGAACAAATCGATCAGCTGCTGGCCGATGTGGAAGCGGCGAACATGAACACGATCGTGGCACAGGTAGTCCGCAGACACGATGCTTATTTCAACAGCTCATACTTACCATTTACAGAGGATCCGAACATGACAGAAGGATTCGACGCACTTCAGTACTTAATTGACGGGGCAGAGGACAAAGGCATTGAAATTCACGCCTGGATCGTACTCGGACCGATGTGGCACCCGATTTACGGAGGCGCTCCGGAAGCGGAAGAGCACATCTACAACCAGTTTGGTCCTGACGCACCGGCCGACGAAACGTGGGTTACGAAAGACTATAACGACGTTGTCGCAAATCCGATGCAGCCGTACCTCGACTTCGGTCACCCGGATGCGAGAGAGCACGTCATTAACATGGTGAAAGATATTGTAAGCGCTTACGATGTAGACGGGATCCACGTGGATTACATCCGCTATCAGGAAGACGGCAAAGGGTACAACCCGACTTCACTTGCCCGCTTCCAGGAGGAAACCGGCCGTACAGACCGTCCTCAGCCGAACGATACCGAGTGGATTGAGTGGAAAACGCACCAGATCGACACACTCATGAAGCGGATTTACCTTGAAACGATGAACATGGATATGAACGTGGACGTCACAGCTGCTGTATTGTCATGGGGCTTTGCCGATCCTAGGGAAAATGAGTTCACAGACCTTGACCCGGTACAGCGTGCCCACCAGAACTGGGAAATGTGGCTTCAGGAAGGCTATCTTGATTTTGCCTACGTGATGAACTACGATCCGGAAGCGACGCCTGGACGGCCGGAGCGCTACGACCAGTGGATCGAGTATCAGAAAGACCTTGAGCGCAGCCGGGGCATGGCAATCGGGCCGGCCCTTTACATGAACTCGATTCCCGACAGCCTGAACCAGATTAAGCGTGCGATTGAGCCGTCTCCTGCCGGCAACATTGCCGAAGGGGTCAGCCCTTACGTGTACAACGTATGGAGCAATGACAATCGCCCGTTTGCGGATCTTCTTGAGGCGTTGACGGTTCCGAATGAGGACAATAACTACGACGCACCGTTTACCGAACAGGTGGATCCGTTCCCGACACCATGGAAGGACGCGCCTGTCGGACACCTTCTGGGCACCTATTCTCCTGACTTATCCGGGGAAGAAGTGGTGGTTACGAGAGGACAGAGAGGAAGAGAAGTCGCTTCGGGCCATATTGACGGCTCCGGCGTAGTCGGCTTCACTGATCTTCAGCCGGGCAACTACTTCATTCACGTAGACGGGGAATCCACCAGAGTACATGTAAGAAACGGATCCGTAACAGTGTTTGATCAGTAAGATTAACAGACTGGGAGATTAGCAGCCTCAAGCGGAATCTGAAAGTTTTCGTGTCTGCCATCCTCTGAAATGCGAAACCGACGCCGACAGCGAGACCCCTGCGGCCGTGGGGGCCAGGCGAGACCCCGTAGAGCGAAGCTCACGGAGGCTCGCCGGCACCGCCGCGGAAAGGGAGCGGATGGCGTTCAGCGGAGCTTCACGAAACTTCACGAAACTGACGACTCATTTTATTTTTTACCAAGCTGGCGGCTCAAAAAGGTGGCATTTCACCTGATGAGCCGCCGGTTTCATGACTGCGGTCGGTAATTTTCAAACGATTAAAAAAACTCCTTGCTTTCTAGTTAAAATTTGGTTACATTTAAAATATAAAATTACTGAAATATTATTTCGTTATCAGGGAAGGTCATTCTTAAATGAAATTTGGTGATGAGTATGGAACAGGACCTGTCCTGCCTGATTACAGAACAGCGGAACCGTGCATCTGCAGGGCTTGATTTGAAGAACACGCGGGAGATTTTAGCGCTGATGAATGAAGAGGACCGGAAAGTGTCCGAGGCGGTGCATGACTGCCTGGACGAGATTGAAAAGACGATCGATCTGGCTGTGGATGCAATTCAGCAAGGCGGGCGGCTGTTCTACGTAGGAGCCGGAACAAGCGGCAGAATCGGCGTCCTTGATGCTGTTGAGTGTCCGCCTACGTTTCGTTCGCCCCATGAGATGGTTCAGGGGATCATCGCAGGAGGGCAGTCAGCCATGTTCTGCGCGAAAGAAGGAGCGGAGGATTCCGTTGAAGGCGGAGTGAAGGCGATGGAGGACGTGAAGCTCTCCAAGCGCGACATCGTCATCGGGATTGCGGCGAGCGGACGGACTCCGTTTGTGATCGGTGCCCTGGAGGCTGCCAATCAGGCCGGTGCCGCTTCGGTCGCGCTCAGCTGCAACCCTTCGTCGGAAATCGGCCGTGTCGCAAAGGTCAGCATCGAAACGATTGTCGGCCCTGAAATCCTCACCGGTTCCACCAGACTGAAGTCGGCCACAGCTCACAAAATGGTCTGCAACATGATTTCCACCACCGTCATGATTAGGCTCGGAAAAGTGTACGAGAATCTGATGGTCGACCTTCATGCGAGCAATTACAAGCTGTATGAACGGGCCAGGCGGATTGTCCATGAAGTGACGAATGCAGAGGAAGACGTAATTGCTGAAGCTCTGGAAAAAGCAGAGCACGATGTGAAACTTGCGATTGTCCTCATTGAAACAGGCGCGTCTGTTGAAGAGGCAAAGGAACGGCTCGCAAACGCCAATGGTGCAGTCAGGCAGGCAATCACATCAGCAAAAAATAAGCGTTCATCATAACGTCAATGGAAACCTGTAAGCGGTTCCATAGATATTTCAAAAAAGGGGATGAAGGTTGCATGAAAAAGAAGGCGGGTTTACTAACGGGTCTTTCACTCAGTGTTCTGATGCTGGCTGCCTGTGCGGATACGACAGAAGACGCAGGAGCAGATGAAGAAAACGGAAACGACGCAGAAGAAACAGCAGACGAAGGGGATGCGGATGATGATGCTTCTGACGCTGCCGGATCCGACGAAGAGGCAGAGCTTCGCGTATGGATCATGGAGACAGGATCTCCTGAGGAAGCAGAAGATTATTTTGAGCGGGTAACCGAGCGTTTTAATGAGGACCACCCGAATGTGTCCGTTGATGTCCAGTTTATTCCGTGGCTCTCGGCTCACCAGACGCTGATCACTTCCATTGCCGGAGGAAGCGCGCCGGACATTTCCGAGCTCGGTACCACATGGAACCCGGAATTTGCAGCGATGGGCGCTCTCGCCGATATGGATGAGATCGTGGCAGACTGGGGAATGGAAGACGGCTGGGTAGAGGCCCTTGAAGAAGTGGCCACTTACGATGAAACCCTCTACGGCGTGCCGTGGTACGCAGGGGTAAGACAGCTCGTGTACAATACAGAGATTCTGGAAGAAGCAGGCGTTGATGTACCGCAGACGTACGATGATCTGTGGGAAGCCGGGGAAGCGATTCTCGCCAATACAGATGCGTATCCATATCCGGCAGTCGGAATTTCCCAGCACTTTGTGCTGCCTAAGATCTGGCACTTCGGTGGAGAACTGGCTGTGCAGGAACAAAACGATGACGGCGAAACCGTCTGGGTTTCCCAGGTGAACGAGTCTGAAGCCGTCGAAGCGGTGGAATTTTATACCGATATGTATAAAGAAGGCTTTGTTCCTGACGGGGCTCTGAACTGGTCCGTGCTTGATACACGTCAGGCATTTGCCCAGGAAGACCTGGCGATGACGATCGATCTTCCGCCTGGAATAAACGCAATGATCAATGAAAATCCGGACATTGAAGACAAGATCGGTGTAGCGCCGCTTCCGGGGAACGAATCGAATGCAAGCTTCGTTGGGGGATCCAACCTGGCCCTGTTCGAGCAGTCCCAGAACAAGGAACTGGCAGCTGAGTACCTGAGACTGCTCGTTTCGGACGAATTCATTACCGAGTGGGCAGATTTCACAGGGTTCTTCCCGGGAACGCTTGAAGGTCTTGAAGATCCGATGTTCTCGGAAGATGAAACACTGAGCATCTTTGCAGACGGACTGGTCGAAGGACGTTCCTACCCGGCAAGCCCGTCCTGGGGACGCTTTGAAGGGGAAAACCTCTTCGTCGCGCCAATCCAGGAAATTATGCAGGGATCCAAGTCCGCACAGGAAGCGATGGATGATGTCGCGGAGCGGATGAACAACGCATTCTCAACCGAATAATCGTTTACGAGTGATGGAACAGCGGCTTGTTCCTAAACAGTCAAAGTCCGTCGAGACCTTTTCTCTGACGGGCTTTGCCATACATACTGCGCTTAGAAGAATGGAGTTGGAAAGAGATGAACAACCGATGGCTGCCCTGGATTCTGCTGGCACCAGCACTGATCCTGATCCTTGCCTTAACCATCTACCCTCTGTTTAACACGGTTTACCTGTCTTTCAGGCAATACGACATGTACTCCCTTATGACGGGAGTCTCTACCTGGGTAGGTTTAAGCAACTATACAGAAACGCTCACAGATCCATTCTTCTGGACGGTCACGAGAAACACGGTCGTTTTCGGGATGGCCTGTGTGTTCGGAACGATGATTGCCGGACTGCTGGTCGCCCTCCTGCTGAATACGAAATTTAAAGGCAGCAAGATTCTGGGCATCGTCATCCTGATTCCATGGGTATTCCCGGCTGTTGCAGGGGGGATTGTGTGGCGCTGGATGTTTAACGATCAGTATGGCGTGGCCAACTACCTTCTCACACAGATCGGTCTCACGCGGTTTGACGGTTTTGCCTGGTTTAACAGTCCGTGGACCGCATTTACGGTTATTTTCTTTATGATCGTGTGGCAGAGCTTTCCGTTTATCGCCGTTTCCCTTCTGGCGGGATTCCAGACGATTCCTGATACCCTGTATGAGGCAGCGGAAATTGACGGAGCGAATGCATGGCATAAAGTAACCAAGATTACTCTGCCGATGCTGAAGCCTCTGCTTTTGATTTTATTTATCCTGTCGACGATCTGGGACTTTAAAATCTTTGACCAGATCTACGTCATGACAGAAGGGGGACCGGCGCGGGGCACGTACGTGCTGGCTCTCTATTCCTGGAGCGAAGCCTTTAACTCCCTGAACTTCGGTATGGCTTCTGCCATTGCGATGCTCATGTTTGTGCTGCTGATGTTCTTTATTGTGATTTATATTTACTTTCTGCGTGAGGAAAAAGGAGGGAAACGGGCATGAAGCGAAAAACAACGTTCCAGAAAGTGCTGATTTATTTGGCCGCCATCTTTGTATTTGTGGTCTCCATGTTCCCGTTCTGGTGGATGGTGATCAGTTCTCTGAAGCCGACTTCTGAAATTTTCAGCAGCGTACCGACGTTCTGGCCTCACGACATCACCTTTCAGCACTACTACAACATTTTCGTACGGGCAAATTTCTGGGTTTACTTTACGAACAGTCTCATGGTTGCAGGAACCGTTACCGTCCTCGGGACGGGGATCGCGGCCCTTGCCGGCTATGCGATCGGGCGCTTCAACATTAAAGGGAAAAATGCCATTCTGCTTATGATTCTGAGTGTGCAGATGTTTCCGCTTGTGGTGATGATCATTCCGCTCTTTATCGTTATGAGCCGTCTTGGTCTCGTGAATTCCCTTGTCGGGCTTGTAATCGTGTACCTGACGTTCGCCCTTCCGTTCTGTATCTGGATGATGCGCAGTTATTTTGCCTCGATTCCGGTGGAGATTGAAGAGGCGGCGATGATTGACGGGTGTACGAGAATGCAGGCGTTCCGCAAGGTGATTTTCCCCCTTGCCTGGCCTGGTGTTTCGGCCACAAGTATTTTCGCCTTCATTACAGCATGGAATGAATTTGTGTTTGCCGTGACGTTTATTCAGGACGATTCGCTCCGGACGCTTCCACTGGCCCTCCAGCAGTTTTTCAGCCGGTTTACCGCTGATTTCGGGGGACTGATGGCGGCTTCGACGATTGCAACGATTCCGGTGCTTCTGTTCTTTATTTTCTTCCAGAGAAAAATGACGAAGGGTCTTGTACAGGGTTCCGTCAATACGTAAGGGAGGTGAGCGCATGACCATTGAAGAACAAGCCGGGCAGCTGATGATGATCGGCATTCCCGGGACAGAGGTGGACGGAGAAACCGAACAGCTGATCCGGGACTGCCGCGTTGGCGGTGTGATTTATTTTCAGCGTAACGTAGACTCTCCGGGCCAGGTGAAAGCCCTGTCGGAGCGTCTGCAGGAGATTAACGGGAGGCGCGCTCCGCTTCTGATCGCAATCGATCAGGAAGGGGGCATGGTGGCGCGGATCAGAGACGGCGTTACTCAAATCCCCGGCCAGATGGCAATCGGAGCGACGGGTGATCCGAAGGCGGCGGGGACGCTCGCACGGATCAGCGGAAAAGAGCTTGCCGCTCTTGGCATCAACGTGAACTTCGCACCGTGTGCCGACGTGAACAGCAATCCGGCGAACCCGGTCATTGGGGTCCGGTCCTTTGGAAGTGACGCTTCCACTGTGGCCAGTTTTGTCCGTGAAGCGGTCGCTGGTTATCAGGAGAGCGGTGTGTCCGCTGCGATCAAGCATTTTCCGGGTCACGGGGACACGAGTGTCGATTCGCACCTGACGCTCCCGAAGCTTGACCACGAACTGACTCGCTTAAACGAAGTGGAGCTTGTGCCGTTTCGGGCGGCTGCCGCTGAAGCCGACCTCGTGATGAGTGCTCACATTCAGTTCAGCGCGATTGACGAGGCGTACCCGGCGACACTCAGCGAGCCGATTATCAGCCGGCTGCTCCGGGATGAGATCGGGTTTGAAGGCGTCGCCATTACGGACTGCATGGAAATGGACGCGATCTCAAAGACGTTTGGGACAGCGGATGCAGCTGTCCGGGCGATTCAGGCCGGGATGGACATTGTCTTGATTTCCCATACGCCATCCGTTCAGCGGGAAACCCACCGAAAGCTTGTGGCAGCAATAAAGGACGGGACGATTCCGATGGCCCGTGTGGACGAAGCTCTGGAGCGGATCAACCGGTTAAAGGCGAAGCACCGAGCGAGAAAAGAGAACGGGGAAGAGCTTGATAAGCTCGTTGTTCAGCATCGGGAAACGGCAGCACGGATCCGCAAAAGAACGATTTCTTCTTTAACTGATCTGTGGGCGCCTCTGGCGGCGGGGCAGAAGGTGGAGCTGATTTTCTGCCGGCCGTACCGCCAGTCCTATGCCGATGAACAGACCGACTCGTCCAATCTGCTTGCCGAACATCTGCGAAAGCACGGATTTGACGTAGCGTTCACCCCCGTACCGAGCGATCTTTCGGAGGAGGAGGCCAGTCGCGTTCTTTCACAGGAGCGGACAGGCGCGGTTGTTTTCTGCTCCTATCTGCCGGCTGATCATCCAAATCAGCGGATGCTGGCAGAAGAGCTCGCGAAACGTTATCCGGATCTGATCGGCGTGAGCCTGCGATCTCCGTATGATGCCCGGGTGCTGCCGTGCATGAAGCGGTATATTACAGGATACGAGAGCACGGCAGAAGCCATCAAGGCCGTCAGTCGGGTGCTGGCCGGATTAGAAGAACCAACAGGAAGACTTCCGATCACACAATGACGTTCATTGTGTGATTTTTTCTCAGGCAGGTATAATGGACTCAGCATACAGATGGGAAGGGATAACATGAGTAACGTAAGATCAGGGGCGCTGAGAATGATTGCGGAAATGACCGATCAGCTGGCTCCGTCCGAAAAAAAGCTGGCTGCCTATGTGATTGAAAACCCGTCCCAGGCGATCGGGATGACAGCGAGCCAGCTGGCAGAGGCAAGCGGGACGAGCAGTGCAGCGGTGGTCCGCTTCAGCAAGTCAGTCGGTTATAAAGGCTTTCAGCAGCTGAAAATAAAAATTGCCGGAGAACTGACCAAAGATTATGATGAAGGCTTCCACGATCTTCATCCGGGGGAAGAACCGGAAGCCGTAGTGGCGAAGATGACCAACAACAGCATTCAGACGTTAAAGGAAACGCTTCAGACGCTCCAGGTGGATCAGCTCGAAAAGGCCGTCGAAGCCATTGCCGGATCCGGGGTGGTGCACTTTTTCGGTGTTGGTGCTTCACACATTATCGCTCAGGACGCAGAGCTGAAGCTGTCCCGGATCAATAAACGTGCCCACTCGTTTTCCGACTTTCATGTGGCTGCGATGCACGTAGCCAATGTGCAGCCGGGCGACGTGGTGTTCGGCATTTCCTTTTCCGGTGAAACGTTTGAAGTGGAGCGGATTATGCAGCTGGCAAAAAAGCGGGGCGCCACGACCATCGGCTTAACACGGTTCGGCGTCTCCCGCGTGGGCAAAGTGTCGGATATCCTCCTTCAGACGTCCACTTCCAAGGAGAGTACGTTTCGAAGCGGGGCTACCTCATCACGGATTGCCCAGCTCACGGTGATTGATATTTTATTTATGCTTCTGGCAAACAACCAGTACGACACGGTCATTAAGCACCTTGAGGAAACGAGAAGTGCGATCAACTTTATTCGAAAGCAGTAAAGGGGCGGTCTTATGGGGGACTATTTAGACGTATATCCGACCTATTTAGCGGTAGGACTGATGTCAGGCACTTCTCTGGACGGGATCGATGCGGCTCTTGTGGAGCTGAATGTAAATGAGCAGGGGGACGTGACGTCGTGCAAGGAGCTCAAAGGCGTGACCGTGCCTTTTTCCGAAGGCAGAAAAGAGCAGATTGAAAACGCCATGGATATCGAGCGCTCCAATGTGCGGGAGATTTGCGAACTCAATGTGTTACTGGGCCGTGATTTTGCTGCCGCGGCTGAAAAGGTGGTCAGGGAGAGCGGCAGGACGATGGCGGACGTGGCGTTTGTCAGCTCCCACGGCCAGACTATCTATCACATGCCGGAAGCTGGAGCTACGCTGCAGATTGGGGAGCTGTCTGAAATTGCGAAGCGCACAGGCGTGCTCACCGTCGGCGATTTCCGCCCTTGCGATATGACGGCCGGTGGTGAAGGAGCCCCGCTTGTGCCTTTTGTGGATGATCTTCTGTTCCGGGGCGGGAAAAAAGGCAGGGTGCTGCTGAACATCGGCGGCATGGCGAATGTGACCCTGCTGCCGGCGGAGGCGGGACAGGGTGCTGGTGGAAGAAAAATGATTGGCGGGGATACAGGTCCCGGGAATGTGCTGATCGACCTTTGTGTCGCTCTGTTAACAGAGGGAGCTCTTGCTTATGACCGGAATGGGGCTTATGCGCTGGCCGGCAAAGCTGACGATCAGTGGCTCGGTGAACTGATCGAACGTGACAGCTTTCTTCGTAAGCCTCTTCCGAAAAGCACCGGACGGGAAAGGTACAACCGGGAACTCGCTGAAAGCCTTGTAAATGAAGGGAAGAGCCGGGGACTTACGGCAGAAGATATCGTGGCAACCATCTCAAGTTACACCGTCCGGTCAATCGGTCGCGCAGTGGCTCCTTTTACCGGACAGCTCGGACTTGAAGAAGTGTTCGTCGGGGGAGGGGGAGCGGAGAATCCTTATCTGATGAAGCATCTGGAGAAGGAACTAGGCATGCCGGTGCACCGGATGGAGAAGCTCGGCATTTCCTCGGAGTTCAAGGAAGCCGCCGTTTTTGCTGTCCTCGGTTATTATCGTCTGAAGGGCCGGCCGAATAACGCACCGGGAGCGACAGGTGCAGAAAGACCTGTCTCAATGGGGAAAGTGGTTTTACCGTGTTAAGTGGGGACGGTTCTCGCTTTGCATTTTGCCATGCAGGGACGGTTTTAATTTTACTTTTAAACAGAAAGCCCTCATCTTTCTTCTCCTAATGAGGGCTCTTTGATGTGGAATACTTATGCTAAATAACAAGTAAATACGTTTTACAAACGACTCATATAAGAAGAGAAACGTTGCCTGCAACGGGAGGTTGCGGTCTTACGCAACCATTGCTAGCTTTACTTATCGCATGCATTTGAATAATATGAGTGGGAACTCAACAGCAATATACATGCTATAACAACTGGAAAAGGTGATAAGTAAAATGGTATTTGCAGAGAAACTTAAAAATGAGAGGCACAAAAGAGGATGGTCACAGGAGGATTTAGCCGAAAAACTATATGTAAGCCGGCAGTCTGTTTCAAAGTGGGAAAATGGACAGAATTATCCCAGCATTGAGATTATCATTAAAGTAAGTGATTTATTTGGTGTTACCATAGACGAACTATTAAAGAGCGATGAAGACTTAACAGAAAAAGTGATTCAGGATAGTAGGCAGCTCGCGTACCCTAAACTTAAATTCGTATTTGATATGACCTGGCTGGCCGGAGCTGCAATTCTCCTATTTAAAATTGCAGCCTTCGTTTTTAATTATGTTACTGCTGTAAACATTCCCCTGCCTGGCGGCTCCTTCCTATGGAATTTCGGTCCTCTCATTTTAATGATTGGCGGTGCAATTGGTTCCAGCACCTTAAAAGACATGTATAAAAAGGATTAGGAAATATTCTCTGTATAATACGGAAGAAACTAACCAAACGTCTCAAATCCGCCCATATGTGATTAACAGCACGAAATAGTGGCAAGAACACCTGTAGAACCATTTTCTAAAAGGTTCTCATTGATTTACTGTGATGAAAGGTGGTTACTATGAGCGAAATCAATAAATATTTTAAAGAGACGTACACCGAATCGAGGGAAAACTTCAGGAACCTTCTGAGTCAGGTTCAGAAAAAATGGCCTCAAGCCAGGATTTTCACTGAATCTGTGGGCAGAGAGGAAGACAACACGATTGATGTCATTTATGCGGAAGCTGATTCTTCCAATAAACAGGCCGTTATGATGACGAGCGGTGAACATGGAATCGAGGGCTATGCCGGTGCAGCAGCTGTTCATCTTTTTGTGGACAGGTACATGCGCCATATTGATCCCTCTGATACAGGGATTTGCCTGGTTCACGGGGTCAATCCGTGGGGCATGAGGCATTTTAGGAGAGTTACGGAAAATAACGTTGATCTGAACCGTAATTATTTTCCGGAGTCCTCTACAATTCCGACCGACATCAATCAGAATTATGAAAACGAGAGTCATATTTTTCAGCCTGATGGACCGGTTGAAGACATTGGGAAGGAAAAAACGGTGCTGTATGAGTCCCTTACAAAAGGGATGATTTCCAGAGGAACCGGAGGAATCCGGAAGGCAAAAGGCATGGGACAATTTGAATTTGAGCGGGGAGTGTATTTCGGCGGTTTTAAAGAGGAGCCCTCTGCAGCCTATATGAAGACGTGGCAGCAACGCCTGCTGAATACATTTGAAAATGTGGTTCATATGGACTGGCATACTGCCCTTGGACCGACAAACGAGGTCACAATGGTCATTTCGGATCGCATTGGGAAGTCCGAAGAGGAACTGAAAGATTCGTATGGGCTGGAAAATATAAAAGTGTTTTCTTCTAATAATGTGCAGGGAGATTCCACCGATTACTTTTATCAGATGAGGGAAAAGGAAGCACCATCGAAAAAACTGTTTTCAGCATTGTTTGAATTCGGTACATTCGGAACCTCCCATATGGCGGAGCTGCGGGAATTCGCGACCATTATTCTGGAGAACCAGCTTTACTGGAACGGAACGGACCTCCGCGAGAGACGTGAGTGGATTGAGGAAGAACTGTATAATATGTTCTATCCTGAAGATGAAGACTGGAGAAAATCGATTCTATTGGAATCAGGCCACGCCATGGAGGAAGTATTAAATAAACAAGGGATTCTAATGGCCGCGCCACATTAAAATGTCCCCGGAATTGCCAAGTGTGGACGGTTCCTGTGTTGCATTTTTGGCTGGTAACGCGAAGGGTGGGTATGCTGTAAAGTCAGTGCATATCCTCCCTTCGTTATTTTTTGCACAGAATACACTCCTCTTTTTTAAATAAAGGGATAGTGGTTCTTTTAAAGGCTCCGGTTTCCCGGTTACAATGAATTCACAGACCACATACAAAGGAGGCTGTTTTATGTATATTCCGTCCCATTTCAAAATCACAGATCACGAGTTTATATATAATTTTATTCAGGAGAATGGGTTTGCTTCCTTTATCTCCATGAGCACAGGTGAGCCGGTTGCCACGCATCTCCCTCTGATGCTGGATGAGAAGAAAGAGTACCTGCAGGGTCACCTCGCACGGCCTAATCCGCAATGGAAGGACCTTTCCGGTCAGAAAGTACTGGCTATTTTTCAGGGTCCCCACTGCTACATTTCACCCTCATGGTATGAAACAGATCGCTCCGTTCCCACCTGGAACTATGTGGCTGTACACGTGTACGGCACAGTCAAACTGATGGACGGGACGGAGTTAACAGAATCCCTGATTGAGCTGGTGAAAAAGTATGAAGCACCTGATAGTTCCTATCAGATAGATAATGTGGATCCCGGCTTTCTGGAGGGAATGACAAAAGGCGTGGTCGGTTTCAAAGTCCGCATTGATAGAATAGAAGGAAAAGCAAAATTAAGCCAGAATCATTCGAGTGAAAGAAAACAGCGTGTCATAGATGAACTGGAAAAAGTCGATCGGGAAGACGAGAGGCAGATTGCATCCTATATGAAGAAATTATTATAATGTGAAATGGGGACGGTTTCTGTTTTACATAGTTGAATCGGGAAAGCGATACGGATAGTAAGGAATAGCTGATGGGGCAGGGCAGGTGTATCGCTCGTTTAGCAGAAGCAGCGATACAAAGGAACATTCGTACAGGCTTCTGTATGCGATATACGTTTCCGGCAGTCAATGTTGTGTTAGACCAGCCCATAGCGCCTGTTACGAATCTGAATATCGGCGTATCGCAAGGCGATACAGAGTAATCGTTTTGTTTTTTACAGGAAATAAACGCCATAATCCGTTGCAGAACGGCGAATAGTAGAGTAGTATGGCGTACATGTTCAAATAGTATAGATCGTTTCATAGCGCTAGGCGATACATATCGAAATTAATTCACTGCAGGCGATATAAAATCCGCTTGAGCGGTGCATATTGCCACGCGATACATGTTGCAAAAAAGTCAGAAAACATTCATAGTTAAGAGAGAGGGGGGTTCGACGATATGCGACACGATATACAGGCGAACGAAAGGTCTTTCACGACCAAGGAAGTAGCAGAGGAGCTGGGGATCGCGACACCTACGGTTCGAAAATACGGTCAGATTCTCGAGCGGAACGGCTACGAGTTTTTTAAGGACGGGGACCGTCGTGTTTTCGTGCAGTCCGACGTTGAATCGCTTCAAGCGATACGCGATACGGACAGACCCCTGAATGATACAGCGGAAGACCTTGTCGCAGAACAGAAAGAACGACTTGCAAACTATAATCACAGCGATATAGCGCTGCCCGATAGACCCGATACGCTGCCTCAGGATCCAAATCAGCTGAGGGACGCATTTGCATTTCTGGCAAATGAACTGGCCGCTACGCGTGAAACCAATCTTCAGCTTACTCAAAGCCTGGATGAAATGAAGAGCACGGTTTCCCGGCTGAAGCAGGATCATCATGTGATCAGCTCGGCGATTGGAAACTCATCACAGAAAACCCAGTCCAAGATTGAGAAACTGACGAACGAACAGAGAACATACTACGAAGCCCTGCTCGAACAGGAGAAGGAAAAAAGCGAATCGCTTCAAGAGGAACTGAAGGCGATCCGTGAACAGCAGGAAAAAGAGTGGCAGCAGCAGAACAATTTTAATAAACGGCTGGAAGAAAAGATTCAGAGACCTCAGGGAACTTGGGGGAAGCTCCTTTCTCTTTTCGGCAAGTAAAACGGGGACGGTTCTCACGCTTCAAACTGGAGCAGGAGGGATCGTCTTTTTTGCTGTGTATCAATCATCTACGTGGATCCCGGGATTTCTATGAACTAATGTCTGGATAAATGTACTTTCGTTCTTTGGAGCGATCAAAATCCCATCATAGCGGCCATACTGAATCGCAAGTCTGTCAGCAGCCAGAGCAGGGGCTGACCATACACTCTTCTTTTTACTTATTTGATTAATCTCATCTATGTTTATTCTCCATTTAAACGGCCCACATTGAACCTTAACCGTATCTTTCTCAATTTGATAACCCGTGCCAAACCATACCCAGATTAACAATCCTATCGTTGTAAGTCCGAGTAATTCTCCAAAAAGGCTGATTTCACCTGAGGTTAGACTGAGAGTGATACTTATCAGAATAAATAGGATCGTACCCCATATAACTGAAAAATACAGCGTATCGATCTTGGATTCGAAATACATATGAATCACCACTTTCCAGCACTAAACAGGAATTTCCCTGATTGTTTGTGTGATTTGCTTCTTAAGAACCCCATTCTCCAACTTTCAGGAAAAACCCTTTACTTTAATAATAATGGCATACAAACGAAAAGAGACAGTTCCCGCTTGACATAATGTTAAGCGGGAACCGTCCCCATATTGCACACTGTGTCTACTGCCTTGCAGGCACGGGCAGCGGTTTTCCTATTACATACTGGCTTAGATGAAGGAAAGAGAGTAACTTGGCCGCAACTATGGACATAGCAACTGCATAAACAAATGCCAGCACGAAGTAGACGAGCGGGTCCATGGCCGGGTTGTGCGGCAGGTAGTAGAGAAACACTTTATGAAGCAGGTAAATGTTGAACGAATAGCGACTGATAAACAGCACAGGACCCGGGGCTCTCTTCATTTTTGAAGCGAAGTAGATGATGATCATGATCATTGCTGCTGTAAACAGCAGCATATCAATCCGCTTGGAGGAGACCTCGGTGATGGTTTCTGATCTTACGAGAATGGTCAGCAGCACAAGCGATACAGCAGGAACCGTAAAGAGCAGTTTCAGGTTCTCACGGATCTTCTCCCTGACCGTTTCAAAATACAGACCGCAGTAATAACCGAGGGCAAAATAGAAGATCCAGCCGGCAAACGGCAGCCAGTAGCCCCGTGTCCAGATATAATCTCCCACTGTGCCGGCAGGGGCAGGAGCGAGATTAAAGAACGCCAGATAGGCGACGTTAAGAACGAAAGCGACGGCAATCACCCGCATCGGCCGCCATTTCTTCATATAATCTGCCAAAAAGTAGTGAAGCACATAAAACTGAAAAATAATCAGTATAAAATAACCGGTATAGCCGCCGGCGAACAGGTTCAGAAGAATGTTCTGCATGGCGGTGCCCGATGGATTTTCAATTACAGCAAAAACGATGCCCATAACGGCAAAGGGAATAAGCAGAAATTTGACCCGCTTACGGAAAAAGTCATCGGGCAGTCCGTTCTGATAGGCTCTGGCCAATAGCATTTCGGAAATGAATACGAATGCCGGCGTGCCGAAGAAAAAGATAAAGCGCGTTAAGATGAGCAGGTATTCCTGAAACTGACTGAGTGATCCTTCATATTGGGAGAGAGTCGTGTTGACCGCGTGGGTCACGACAACCGCCAGGCAGGCGACCGCTCTCAGCCAGTAGGCCTCTTCGATGATTTTCGTACGGATAAGCGGCCACTCCTTTATTGATAGAAAAATCGTCACTTCAATATAGTACGATAGAAAAACCGGTTTTCTGACGTATATATTAGGGTCGGTTCCCGCGTGATATTATGTCACGCAGGAACCGTCCCCATTTCACAAGTTTATGTGCGGGCAGGTGCCGCAGCAGTTGTCTTTGCTGCCGCCTTTCAGAAGGTACGCAAGACAGCAGTGTTTCCGAATGTAATATTCCCCGTCCGGGCTGAGCTGGAAATGAAAGGACAGAGGAGACCCTTCAATTAGAAAAAGGTCAAGCATTCGGCCGATCGCTTCTTTTTTACCGTTGTCTGAAGCCCGCAGTTTGTGTGCGGTCTGATAAAGACTGTGGGCCACCAGAGAGTGCATGTGAGTCCTTTTTGCCCCGGTGGCTTCGGCAATCTGGTAAAAGAGTGGATCCAGATGTCCGGATATGAAACGGACAATCCGGGCTTCCGTTTCTTCGTGGGTTAACGAGGCTGAAGGCACCGCGGATGAGCGGTCCAGCATGAAGGCCAGTTTCGCTTTATCCTTCACAAGCATGACTGTCTGCTCAGGGGAAGCGTCGATGGACCAGCCGTAAACACCGGCGGTAAAAAGCCCCCTGACGAGAGCAGCGTAACGCTTGCCGAAGATAGTTCCCGTAACGACGGAATTCGGGGATTTCATGGAAGTGTGCAGATTGTCTGTGAAGCATCTGATGTGTTCAGAGCTGCGGATCAGTTCGGCGATCGTATGATCACTTTTTTCCTGCAGCTGGTCAGTAAAGATCAAGCCTGTCTGTTTTTCCAGATCAGTGAAGTCGGCAACTGGAATCATGAGGATGTCTCCTTTTTAGCATTCTATACGATCAGTATAACTCTATTGAGAATTATTTTCAATTAGCTGTTGACAATGGATGCAGGGCAGCCGTACACTGTAAGTGTATACGATAATGAGAATCATTCTCATTACCTTCTTCTTAAGAACTGCCTTCACCCCCTAGGCAGTTCTTTTTTACAAAAACTAAAGCGGAGCTCTTATAGATACATAATACGAGGGAGCGTGATTATCATGAGATGCGGCATCATCTTTGTGAGTATGTCAGGCAACACTGAAGATATTGCGGACATGATTGCAGCCGAGGTGAAAAATCGGGACAGTAGTGCAGTCGTCGAAAAACACGAAATGGATGAGATTGAGGCAGGCGAGCTGTCAGGGTTTGATGTCATCTTTCTCGGAAGCTATACTTGGGGAGACGGGGACCTCCCCTATGAGGCTGAGGACTTTTATGAAGAACTTGAAGACGTAGATCTGTCAGGCAAAGCCATCGGGGTATTCGGCTCAGGCGACAGGGACTACCCTCATTTCTGCTCAGCCGTTGATATGTTTGCCGAACGTGCAGAAAAGCAGGGAGCGAGGACAATGCTGTCGAATGTGAAAGTAGAGCTGGCTCCGGACACAGAGGAAGATGAAGAGCAGATCCGCAAGCTGGTAAAAGACTGCATGAAAAGTCTTGTAACACCGTAAAAGATCAGATGAAAAAGGAGAGGATTTTAATGATAAGTAAAGAACTGGCTGAAGGTTTAAACGAACAGATGAATTATGAATTTTATTCCGCTCACGTGTACCTGGCTACAGCAGCCTACTGTTCCAACGAAAGTCTGGACGGGTTTGCAAAGTTCTTCCTCGCACAGTCGGAAGAAGAGCGCTTCCACGCGATGAAGTTCTACAACTTTCTGATCGACCTGGGGCAGCAGGCGATGATTTCGGAAATTCCTGGACCTAAAGCCGCGTTTTCTTCTGTGCTTGATGCGTTTGAAAAATCCCTTGCCCATGAAAAAGAGGTAACCAGAAGGATCTATAAACTCGCAGACAGAGCGTTGGACGAGCGGGAGCACGCAACCATGACGTTCCTGAACTGGTTCATCGAAGAACAGGTGGAAGAGGAAGCTTCCTTCGACGCAATCATCCAGAAGCTCAAGAGAATTGAAACAGACAGCAACGCTTTCTACATGCTGGAGAGCGAGCTCGGAAAACGGACGTTCGAGAACGGATAATTATAGGAATGACTGCCGGCAGGAACCGGCAGTCGTTCTTTTTTTTTGTACAATGAAAGATAAATCAAATCGACGGCTTGATACGAATTACGTGAGATACAGAGATTTTGAATGGAAAAAGTAGGGTTTCAGTTATACGAGTATGCTAGAATAAACCTGACTCAACTTGCAGCAATATAAAGGAGAGACAAAATGTAAATGGAAGTCATATATTTTGCAGGTGGATGCCTTTGGGGCGTCCAGGCATTTATGAAGACGCTGCCCGGTGTTACGTATACAGAAGCGGGAAGAGCGAATGGAACAAGTCATACACTTGATGGTGAGTATGACGGTTATGCTGAATGTGTAAAAACAGGCTTTGATCCCAACGTTATCACTGTAAGCAGATTAATGGAATATTATTTTGAAATCATTGATCCGTACAGCATGAATCAACAAGGCATTGATGTCGGGGAAAAATACAGAACGGGCGTGTACAGTGAAAAGGCTGAACATCTGGAAGAGGCGAGGTCATTTATCAGCAGGAGAAATGATCGTAAGCGTGTCGTCGTTGAAGTCCTGCCTCTTACAAACTATGTGAGAAGTGCAGAAGAACACCAGGATCGGTTAACGAGACGTCCAGATGATTACTGCCATATTCCCAGTGAGATACTAAATAAATATAAGTAGACAGCTGGAAATAAAGAGAAATTCAGGAAGAGTTTTGGCCCGGGCAGGATAAGAGAGAAGCAGCTGGTGTAACCGCTGGAAAGCAATAGGACCGCGGCGAGAAACATCCCTTACCGCCTGCTGAAAAATGCCACGCGAGAAGCGTCCCCAAATAGCGTGCCGAACCGGGATATAAATTGCAAAAATGATGCTTGACGGGGGAATAATCGTGGCTTATACTTATTACGAAAGCGCTTTCGAATGGGAGAAATGCTAAAATGGCCACGATCTATGACATAGCCAAGAAGACTGGATTTTCGATTACGACAGTCTCCAAAGCCTTAAATAACTACACCGATGTAGGGGAAAAAACCAAGAAGAAAATTCTTGAAGCAGTCGAAGAGATGGGATACTATCCGAATTCGATTGCGCGGTCCCTGACAACGAAGAAGTCCTGGACAATTGGGGTCATTTTCGTTGAAGATCTCGGAATCGGCATGAACCATCCGTTTTTCAGTGCGGTGATTGAAAGCTTTAAAAAGCAGGTGGAAGGTCAGGGATACGATATCATTTTCCTCAGCAGAAACATCGGAGGAGAAGAGAAGAGCTACCTGGATCATGCACTTCACCGCGGCGTTGACGGCGTTATCGTTGTCTGTTCGAACTATAAGGATAAAGAAACGAACAAGCTGATCGAATCACAGCTGCCGAGTGTGGTTGTAGATCTGCACAGTGAGATATCTAGTGTGGTATACAGCGACAATTATGAAGGCAGCGTGCTTGCCGTAAAGCACCTGTACGAGCTTGGCCATCGCAAAATTGCCCATATTAAAGGTGCGGATAAAACTTTTGCCGGCCAGGAAAGATTAAACGGGTTCTTGGATACGATGAAAGACCTGAAGCTCGATGTTCCGGAAAACTTTCTGGTAGAAGGGGAATTCTTTTCCTACGATGGCGGGTATAACGCCATGCAAAAGCTCATGAGTCTTGACGATCGCCCGACCGCGGTTTACGTGGCAGGAGATAATATGGCACTTGGGGCGATGAAAGCCTGCAGGGAGATGAAGATCGCTGTACCGGCGGACATTTCCATTGTCGGTTTTGATGATATTGAAGTTGCAAAGCACGTCACACCAGCGCTCACAACGATTCGTCAGGATACTGACATGATTGGAATTAAAGCTTCGGAGCTGCTGGTCAATCAGATTAACTCGGAAAGTAAAGGCGGAAACGCCGTGAAAATACCGGTTGAACTGATTGAAAGGGAGTCTACGCAGGCCATATAAAGCCTGCTGCAGACTGTCTTAAAATTTTTTTAACGTTAACGAAAGCGCTTTAGTAAACAAGTTACAGAATTCCGTTTTTGTTTTAAGGTTATTCTATAGCCAAGTAGGGACACTGTATTTTTTTCAGTATTTCCGAAAGCGCTTTAGATACATTAATCGTCCTTTCGGGGATGCGATAAAAAAGTATAAGGGTGGGGTTAAGCATGAAAAAAGTGTTGTCATTATCCTTGGTGTCGGCGCTAGCGCTTGGAGCATTAAGTGCGTGCGGTGATGAGGAAAGCGAAGCAAGCAACAATGGTTCAGGGGATGGGGAAAAGCTGACGATCTGGTCATTTACAGATGAGCTGGAAGAGCCGATTGAAGTTTTTGAAGAAAGACACGGGGTTGACATTGAACTGACGATCATTCCAATTGAAGATTATCCGACTCGTCTTCGTCCGGTACTTGAAAATGGGACAGGCGCACCTGATGTTTTCACAGGGGAACTTGCTTTCATTAAAGACTGGGTTGAGCAGGGCTACTGGGAAGACCTGAGCCAGGATCCATACAACGCAGAAGAGCTTGAGGATGACTTTATTGATTACGTATTTGATATGGGACGTGACTCTGAAGGAACTCTGAAAGCGCTGTCCTGGCAGACGACGCCTGGCGGGGTCTTCTACCGCAGAAGTATTGCTGAAGAAGTTCTTGGTACAGACGATCCGGACGAAATCGGAGAGCGTTTTTCCACGATGGACGGCATGTTTGAAGTAGGGGAAGAGCTTAAAGCTGCAGGCTACCGCCTGTTCCCGGATGAAGGTGCTGTACGCTGGTTCTCCCAGGGACAGGATCCACAGCCGTGGGTAAATGAGGACAACGAACTCCTTCTTACAGAAGAGCGCATGAACCACTTCGACTATGCAAAAGAGCTTCGTGAGAAAGACATGACGGCTTTCGCACCGGAATGGTCTCCTGCATGGTTTGCAGCGATGGACGGAAAAATCAATTATAACGCCGGATGGGATGAAGTTGAGGAAGAAGGATCCAACGAAGTGGAAGTATTCTCCTATGCCCTTCCAACATGGGGACTGCACAGTGTTCTTAAAGTGAACGCCGAAGAAACAGCTGGAGACTGGGCGGTAACAAACGGTCCGACACCTTACTTCTGGGGCGGTACATGGCTTGGAATCTACAGCGGATCCGACAACAAAGATCTTGCCTGGGAATTCGTGAAAATGATGACGCATGACGAAGAGTTCCTTACTGACTGGGCCCTTGATACAGGTGACGTACTTGCCTACCTTCCTGTAACTGAAGAAATTAAGGACGAGTTCCAGGATGACTTCCTTGCAGGACAAAACAACTATAAATTCTTCCTTGAAGAAGCAGAATTGATCGACGCTGACACAGTAACACGCTACGATCAGCAGATCGACACGATGTTTGGAAGCATGGTTGAAGATTACGTAGAGGGAGCCAGAACAAAAGAAGAAGCGATCAATGAATTCTACAACCTGGTTCGCAACGCGTATCCTCAGATCCAAGTTCCAAATCAGTAACAAAACGACTGTTATCCAGGAGTCTGCTAAAGGGGAGGGAGCCAGTGCCTCCCCTTTTTTAAATAAGGTGTTTTTCATAGGATGGCTGCCCAGGGATCGAAATGGAGCGTTGCAGTAATGTCTGAAACACCTGCGGGAAAAGAAACCGGGCGGGACTGAACAGAATGTCAGACCTCCGGCACCTCCGCAAAAAAAGCAAAGGCATAAGCCGGCATAGAACATCACAGCAGTCAGGAATAACAACCAGCAGCCATTTTTAAAAAACAGCTTTTATACAAGAGAGATGGAAGGTGTCTTTGATGAAAAAACTTGATAATTACGGATACATGTTCATCATTCCGTTTTTTCTCGTCTTTATTACGTTTACAATTTATCCGATCCTCCTGACGTTTTATTACAGTTTCACAAGTTACTCGGGAATGGGAGAAGCCGAATTTGTCGGGCTTGCAAACTATACCCGATTACTGACTGATTCATATTTCTACCAGGCTTTCTATAACACGATGTACATCTGGGGGATCAACTTTTTCTTCCAGCTTGGGATCGCCCTGCTTCTTGCCATATTATTTTCCGACATTCGTCTGAATATGAAAGGACTCGGTTTTTTCCGGGCGCTCTTTTATCTTCCGAACTTAATTACAATCGCGTCCGTTGCCCTTCTTTTCGGGATTCTTCTCGGCTGGCACCACGGAACGATCAACCACCTGCTTTTGGATCTCGGGATTATTTCACAGCCAATCAACTGGCTTAACGATCCGACAACAGCCAGATGGTCTGTCGGTCTGATCGGAGCGTGGATGTGGTTCGGTCATACGTTCATCATCCTGATGGCAGGGATCTCAGGGATCTCAAAGGACTACTTTGAAGCGGCTCTTATTGACGGAGCGAACCGCTGGCAGACGCTGGTGAACGTGACGCTTCCGCTTCTGAAGCCAATCATGCTTTACGTACTTATCACGTCTTTGATCGGCGGTCTGCAGATCTTTGACCTGCCGATGCTGATTACCGATGGTATGGGCGCACCACAGGGATCACTGAACACAATGGTTCTTTATCTGTACAACCAGGCATTCCGTTTTGACAACTACGGTTACGCGGCTGCCGTTGCATACGGGCTGTTCCTGATTACAGTCGTATTCTCACTAATCACATTTAAAACGATGTACCGAAACAATGTAAAAGAGGGGTGATCATCATGAAATCCAACACGATCGTTAAAGGAATATTATATGCCGTACTGATTCTGCTTGTGATTATCAGCTTTATTCCGTTTTACATGATGATCATCAATGCAACTCGTTCAAATTCAGAAATCCTGCAGCACGGGTTTACCATGCTGCCGGGCAGCTCGTTAATGGCCAACTATGAAGTTCTCATTCAATACATGAATTTATGGCGCGGGTTTGCCAACAGTTTATTCGTTGCCGTAATGGTAACTGTGCTGAGCTCGTACTTCAGTGCACTCACAGCGTTTGGTTTCGCGGTTTACAAGTTTAAGGGAAAAAATGTGCTGTTTGTTTTCATGCTTCTTCTCATGATGGTGCCGGGACAGCTTGGTCTGATCGGTTTCTACGACCTGATCAGAACGATGGGACTGCTTGATACGTACATTCCGCTGATTATTCCGCCGATTGCAGCACCATTTGTCGTCTTTTTCCTCCGTCAGTACCTGAAGACGGTTATGCACCCATCCCTGCTGGAAGCAGCACGGATTGACGGTGCCGGTGAGTTCCGGATTTTCCACAAGATCGGTCTCCCGATGATGATGCCTGCGGTTGCCACAATGGCAATCTTCACGTTTATCGGCTCGTGGAACAACTACATCCTGCCGCTCGTCGTGCTCTTCAGCCCGGAAAAATACACACTGCCGGTTATGATGGGGGCTCTCAGAGGCTCACAGGTAGCAGAGAATCTCGGCTCTATGTATCTTGGAATCGCCATCTCGGTTGTTCCGATCATGATTGCCTTCCTGTTCCTGTCCAAATACATCATCAGCAGTATTTCAGCAGGGGCTGTGAAGGAATAAATTACGAAAATAATTTCAGTTAAGAACTTTTTCCATAAATACTCTAGTTCATTGCAGCGAACGGGCGACACTCCTGCGGGAACAGCACCGGCTGAAGCGGTGCCCGCGGAAAGGGAGCCCGGTTAGCGGAAATGAACGACCTGTTAAAACAACACAGTGCGTTTTTTTCGGACGCAGTTCAGCTTCAGAGTCTTAAATTGATAGATTTACCAATAACAACAGTGAACATACCCACCATATTAAAGGGAGTGCTTTAAGTGTCTAAATTTCCAAAAGAATTTGTGTTTGGTACAGCAACATCCTCCTATCAGATCGAAGGGGCGCACGACCAGGGCGGCCGGACCCCATCCATCTGGGATACGTTCTCCAAAACACCGGGGAAAGTATGGAACGGCGACCACGGAGACATGGCATGTGACCACTACAACCGCTATAAAGAAGACGTCCAGCTCATCAAGGAACTTGGCGTCGAATCGTACCGCTTTTCCATTGCCTGGCCGAGAATTTTCCCCGAGCAGGGTGTTTATAACGAAGAAGGCATGAACTTTTACCGATCCCTCATCGAGGAACTTAAAACGGCCGGCATCAAGCCGGTTGTAACGCTCTACCACTGGGATCTCCCGATGTGGGCCTATAACCAGGGCGGCTGGGTGAACCGTGAATCGGTTAACTGGTTCCTCGAATTTGCCGAGGTCTGCTTCCGCGAACTCGACGAGCATGTGGATTCCTGGATTACCCATAACGAGCCGTGGTGCGCGAGCTTCCTGAGCTACCACCTTGGCCATCACGCGCCGGGCCACCGCAATATCGAAGAAGGACTCAAAGCGGCCCATCACATTCTGCTTTCCCACGGAAAAGCCGTGCAGATGCTGAAAACACAGTTTAAGTCGTCCACACCGGTCGGCATTACGCTGAACCTGACACCGGTGTACGGCAAAACCCAGTCAGCCAACGATATGCTTGCCGTAAATAACGCAGATGGCTACACAAACCGCTGGTTCCTGGATCCGATTTTTAAAGGCGCCTATCCGTACGACATGATGAACGTGTTCTCCAATTACGTACACGATTTCAGCTTCATTCAGGACGGCGACGTTGCGACCATCGCCGTTAAATGTGACTTTTTCGGAATCAACTATTACAACCGTTCGTTCGTGGAATACGCCGGCAGCGAGAAATTTCTTTTTGTTGACGCGCACTCGGACTACGAGAAAACAGGCATGGGCTGGGATGTTTCCCCGCAGGAGTTCAAGGAACTCATTTACCGCCTGCGTGTGGACTACACGGATCTGCCAATCATTATCACCGAAAACGGTGCCGCTTACGATGACGTACTGGAAGCGGACGGATCGGTTCATGACAAAGAGCGTACGGCGTTCATGGAAAAACACATCAAAGCCGTTGCCGAACTTGAAGAAGAAGGCATGAACATTGCCGGCTACTACCTCTGGTCCCTGCTGGATAACTTTGAGTGGGCGTTCGGCTATGACAAGCGCTTCGGCATTTTCTACGTGGATTTCGACACACAGAAACGCTACTGGAAAGACAGTGCCAAGCGGTACCGTGACATCGTCGCCAGCCGGTCGATTGAAGTGAAAAGCAATTCAGTGACATTCTGAAAAAAACGGAGGAGAGCGCAATGACAAAAACGATCCGTCTCATTGAATCGGTAAAAAATGAAGCAGACTTCTGGCAGGAAAAAGCGCCGATCCCGTTTGAATCGGAGAATAGCGGGGGCGAGCCCCCTGTCACGGTTGATCCCGGCACCGAATATCAGGAGTGGATGGGATTTGGCGGAGCCTTTACGGAAGCTGCCGCATACACCCTGTCGCAGGTCTCACCTGCTCATCGTGAACGTGCGATTACCGCTTACTTTAGCGAAGGGGACGGTCTCGGCTATAACCTCGGCCGGACCCACATCCACAGCTGTGATTTTTCTCTTGAAAATTATACCTATGTGGATGAAGGCGACACGGCGCTCGATTCGTTTTCAATTGACCGTGAAAACAAATACGTGCTTCCACTGATCCATGACGCGGTCAAAGAGGCAGGAAAAGAGCTGACCATGCTCGCATCTCCCTGGAGTCCGCCTGCATGGATGAAAACGAACGGTGAAATGAATCACGGCGGCGCATTAAAACCGGAATTCCGCGAGGCATGGGCTCGTTACTACGTGAAGTATATCGAAGCCATGGAGCAGGCCGGGGTTCCGATATGGGGCGTGAGTGTCCAGAACGAACCGGCCGCAAAGCAGGTGTGGGATTCATGCCTGTACACGGCAGAAGAAGAACGGGATTTTATTAAAGATCATTTAGGTCCTGCGTTTGAACAGCACGGACTCGAAGATAAAAAGATCGTCATCTGGGATCACAACAGAGATATTATTGTCGAACGGGCCGAAACGGTTCTGTCGGATCCTGATGCAGCAAAGTACGTCTGGGGTACAGGAAACCACTGGTACGTATCCGAAGAGTTTGAGAATCTCAGCATCGTCCACGAAAAGTTCCCGGACAAGCACCTTCTGTTTACGGAAGGGTGCATTGAAGGCGGCGTGCAGCTAGGCGCGTGGCACACAGGCGAGCGATACGCGAGAAACATCATCGGGGATATGAACAACTGGCTCGAAGGGTTTATCGACTGGAACCTGGTGCTTAACGAAGAAGGCGGTCCGAACCACGTGGGCAACTTCTGCGACGCACCGATCATTGCGGACACGAAAAAAGACGAGCTTCATTTTAACAGCTCGTACTATTTTATCGGTCACTTCAGTAAATTTATCCGTCCCGGCGCCAGACGGATTCATTCAGAAACAGCCGTCACAGATGTGAGTGTGACCGCATTCAAAAACCCGGACGGCTCTGTTGTTCTCGTGGTACTGAATGAAAAAGAAACCGACGTTCCTTTTGCCATCAGTATGGAAGGCTTATCAGCCCGGACCGTTGCAAAAGGCCGTTCGATTGCCACCTACGTGATGGAATAGAGAAGGTTTGGAGAGATGAACATGTACAAATTAACCGACAACGACCGCTTTGAAATTAAAAACTATCAGCAGCAGCCCACCTTTTCGAGTTTTTTACCGGGGATTGCCGGTGTGCACGGTGTCCCGATGTGGGTGTTCTATGTGAATCGGGGCCAGGGAATCGCCAGCTTCGGTGTACAGGATAAAGACCATGCGATCCTTGAATTTCTTCCGGCGGACAAATCATATCAGCATACAGGTGTTCAGGGCTTCCGGACTTTTTTAAACATCCACCGCGCTGACGGCACGTCTTTCATTGAGCCGTTTGCTTCTACTAAAAGTGAAGCTGTGGAGACGATGGAAGTAGCGGAGAATACGCTTGTGCTGACGTATGATCACCCGGCAGAAGGCATCCGGATGGCAGTCACGTATTTCATTTTGCCTGAGTCCCCACTTGCGGGACTCGTGCGCCACGTGCGGATCGAAAACACGTCGAATAAAGAGGTTCGGGTGGAAGCACTCGACGGCCTGCCGTCGATTCTGCCGAGCGGCGTGTCCAATCAGGCATACAAAGAGCTAGGCAACACAATTAAGAGCTGGTTTGACGTGGAAAACAGAGAAAACGGTCTGCCGTTTTACAAACTGCGCGGCAGCATGGAAGATACAGCAGAAGTAAAAGAAGTGCACGAAGGCAGCTTCTTTATGAGCCTGATGCAGCACAGGGAAACGGAAAAATGGATCGATCCTCTTGTAGACCGGGATCTTATTTTTGGAGCCGATACGTCACTGTTTACGCCTCACCGATTCGTGGAGAAGGGCCTGGCGGCGCTGAACGGCGAAGTCCAGACCACCACGAACAAAGTGTCCGGCGGTTTTTCCCCTGTCTCAGCCGAGCTGGACGCAGGCGAAGCGGTGGAATTGTTCACGGTCGTGGGGCAGGCAGCATCAGTGGACACGGTCAACCGTTTTGCCGAAGGTATGTCTGTTGACCGTCTTGCTTCATTGAAAGAGCAGGCGGCTGCAATGACAAACGGGCTCACAGAAGCGGTGAACACGAAAACAGGTGTCCCTCGCTTTGATGCATACACCCGCCAGAGCTACCTGGACAACGGACTGCGCGGCGGTTTTCCCCGCGTGTTTGAAAAAGAGGATCAGAAAAAGATCTATTATCTGTACTCACGGAAGCACGGGGATCTGGAGCGGGATTACAACTTCTTTTCGATCAGCCCGACGTACTATTCACAGGGGAACGGAAACTACCGCGACATGAACCAGAACCGCCGGTGCGATGTGCTTTTGAACCCGAAAGTGGAGGATTACAACGTCAAGCTGTTTATGAACCTGATCCAGCTGGACGGCTACAATCCGCTTGCGGTGCAGGGCGTGCGGTTTACCCTTGAGCGTCTGGATGAAGCGGCGCTGGAGAATTATGTCGAGGAGAAGGATGCGGCGGCGCTGCAGTCGTTTTTTGAACGGTCGTTTACGCCGGGAGAGCTGATGCATTTTGTTGAAGACCGGGGGATCACGCTTAAGACGTCGTTTGATGTGTTTCTTACCCACATTCTCACCGTATCGGAGGAAAGCTTTCAGGCCGTGTTCGGGGAAGGGTTCTGGATCGATCATTGGACATACAACCTCGACCTGATCGACAGCTACCTGGATATTTACCCGGACAGAGCAGAATCGTTCTTTTTCGGAGGCGGGTACCGCTTTTTTGACAGCCCGGTCCGGGTGAATGCGAGAGCGGATAAATACACGCTGCGGGACGGCAAGCTCCGTCAGTACGGGGCGATTGCCCACGACGAGGCGAAAATGGCCGAAGCGGCGAAAAATAACGGCGTCCTCTGGGTCCGTTCGGAAAATGGGGAAGGTCCAATTTATGAAACGAGCCTTTACGCGAAGCTGCTTCTTCTTGCGCTGGTGAAAACATCGACGCTGGCTCCTCAGGGGCTCGGCATAGAGATGGAAGCGGACAAACCTGGCTGGAACGATTCATTGAACGGCCTTCCGGGCATGCTCGGGGCGAGTACGTCTGAGCTGTTCGAACTGAACCGGCTGATTGCCACGCTGTCAGAGGTGGAGTCAGATCAGACTGTTCAGCTGCCGGTTGAAGCGGCAGACTTCCTTAATGCTGTCACTGACGTGCTGGAGGAGGCAGATCGTGCCGGATCATCGCTTGTGGATCTGGCAAGCTGGCACCGAATCAGCTCGTTAAGAGAAGCCTACCGGGAGACCATCTACGGAGGCATCAGCGGGGAAGAGCGCGAGTATTCGATGGCGGACGTGCAGGGAAGCCTCCAGCTGCTGAAAAAGCGGGTGGAAGAAGGCATCGAGCAGGTTTCGGCATACAGCAAGCCGCTTCCGCCGACGTACTTTTACTTTGAACCTGCAGGAGAGCTTGACGGAGCGCTGCCGGCACTGGAAGAACTCACACTTGAGGCGAAGCCGGTTACCCCATTCCTTGAAGGCGTGGTAAAATCATTAAAGACGTGTAACGATGATGCCCGCGCCAAACAGATTTATGAGGATGTGCGTGCGTCTGAGATTTACGACCGGAAGCTGAAGATGTACAAAACGTCAGCACCGGTGGCAGACGAGCCTAACGAACTCGGCCGGGTGAAGGCCTTTACGCCGGGGTGGCTGGAAAATGAATCGGTCTTTCTTCATATGGAGTACAAATACCTGCTTGCGACGCTTCAGGCCGGACTGGTCGATGAATTTTATGAGGACATTCAGCATGCTCTCATTCCGTTTCTCGATCCGGAGGTTTACGGACGGAGCACGCTTGAAAATTCATCGTTTCTTGCGAGCAGCGCCAACCCGGATCCAAAGCTTCACGGCCGGGGATTTGTATCCAGGCTCAGCGGCTCCACAGTAGAGCATCTCTCGATCTGGTTTACGATGATGGCAGGGAAGAAGCCGTTTGAGTGGGACGGAACGGAGCTTTCCTGCACCCTGAGTCCAACGCTGCCGGGCTGGATGTTTAACGAAGACGGCGAAGTGCAGTTCACGTTTTTAGGCGCAACGGATGTGACTTATATTAATAGAAGCAGAAAAGCGACTTACGGGCCGGATGCAGTGAAACCTGTGAAGGTCGACATGGTGATGGCTGACGGCACGGAGGAAACAGTGGAATCCGGCAGGATCACCTGCGAACGGGCAGAGGCACTTCGTGACGGCGGGATCAGGCAGCTGAAGGTTTATCTAAGCTAAAGAGAGTCAGGAAGGTGATTGGATGAGCGGGAATGCGGTAGTAGACAGAATCATGACGGGGTTGGAGATCCTGGTGAAAGTATTTGTGATTAACGGGCTTTGGATCCTGTTTACCGCCCTCGGATTAGTGGTGTTCGGTATTTTTCCGGCCACGGTGGCCCTACTTGCGGTCGTGAGGAAGTGGATTATGGGAGAGTCGGACGTGCCGATCTTTAAGACGTTTGCGGGCAGCTACAAAAAGGAGTTCGTTAAGGCGAATCTGTACGGTCTGATGATCGTGCTGTACGGATGGGTACTGTACGTGAATTACCAGTACATGCTGTTGGCAGACGGCCTGCTGCAGCTCGTGATGGTGATCGGACTGATCATCACAACAAGCCTGTTCCTGCTGACTGTCAGCTTCCTGTTTCCGTCACTCGTTCACTTCAAACTGTCTTTTGTTGAGTACCTGAAGTTTTCCTTTCTCCTCGGTGTAACGAGGTTCTACCTGCCGGTACTCGCTGGGATCGGCCTGACGATTGTATACCATTCGGTCCTGTTTTACCCTGGCGTGCTCGTCTGGTTCGTGCCTAGCCTCACCGGTCTCATCCTGATGTCCACTGCATATCAGGCCTTCAGGAAACTCCCCGAAGCGCAGGTGTAAGCGGGGACGGTTCTCATGTTGTAAATGTAACCATAAAAATAACAGCTTGTCCTTTTTGAGGGCAGGCTGTTTTATTTGAGCATCTGTTTTTGTGGGCGTTCTGTTTATCAGAATCGGAGAAGGAGAAGGTTGCGCCTGGCGTGAAAATGGAAGGTGAATGCCTAGTTTTTTAATGATTCATCGTACTTATTCAGGAGGTCGTCCAAAGCCTGGCTGTAACGAACCGTCTGCGGGTGTGATAGCCCTTTATTTTTTGCTGATAACATCATGAGAGTGCGAATGGTTTCAATTTCCAATAAAAGACTAGTACATTCAGTGTATTTATTGGGCATATAATCACACTCCTTACTGACTAATTAAAGATACTTTAATTGAATCCTTCAGCCGTGTAAAGAGGAAAACACTTTTATAGTTGGCATTTGACAAAAAAAGTTAAGTACCGACAGGAAAACAGAAAAGTTGCAAGGTTATATTAGGTGAGGACCGGCCCTAAATGACATGCGAAGTTTAAAAAGCCTTCCATCAAGGTATTTCCTTAATGGAAGGCTTTTTCTTTATGCCTGTTTAAACCGGTGATATTCGCACCTGTCTGCGGGCATGATAATGCTGATAATCTTATGAGGAGGAGATTTGACCGATGAGCAGCAACTGTGAAACGCACAGCAACCACAAGCATGAGCACTCTCTGTCCTGCGGCCATACGAAAATCAAGCATGGGGACCATATTGATTATGTTCACGACGGGCATCTTCATCACAAGCACGAAAGCCACTGGGACGAATGTAAAATTGAAGTGACCGAGCAGAACCCGGATACCTGCACACCGGTGGAATCGGCGTGCCAGCATAACGATGATTGCGGGCATGAAAAAGTGCCACACGGTGACCACTACGATTACCTCGTGAACGGACGTCTTCACCATGTCCACGGGGATCATATTGATGATCACGGCCCGGTTGATGTGATTGATAAGTAGAAATGTTCACAAAAGCTCCCGGCTACTGAGACCGGGAGCTTTTGGTTTGGACAGGCTATCACTAAGGGCAGCTATAGAACCGTCCAGAGCACGTCTCTGAGACTACTCCTCCACTTTGACTTCCACCCGGTCCACTGCGTTGTACCCGTAGCCATTTCGATTCCAGAACGCTGTTTCAGGCTGTGCCGCGCCTGAAGCATCAACGGCCTTCGACAGTATAGTGTAGTTCCCCGGCTGAACATCCAGCCACTCCATGCTCCAGCGCGTCCAGTGGTATCCAACCTGTTCAGGATCGAGTTCTGCTTCCGACCAGGAAGTACCTCCGTCTGTACTCACGTAGATACGGGCAATGACACCTGTACTGCTCCAGGCAATCCCATGGATGGTGTGGGATCCAGACGGCAGTATAGCTCTTTGCATGGGCTGGAGAATAGAACTGTCCAGCTTGATTTCTGTAACGGGAAATGCCCCCTCGTCGCTGTCTTTGTCAGGATAGCATACGTAATCTTCCGTCTGATAAGGTCCTGTGAATGATTCTTCGGAAACGCGGATCTGCCTAAGCCATTTTACGGAAGCCATCGCGTACCAGCCCGGCACGATGAGGCGGAGGGGATACCCCATTTTAAAGGGAATTGACCGGTCATTGTAGGCGTAGGCAATGATCGTATCTTCATGCGTTGCTTTCTCAAGTGGAAGGGAGCGGGCAAAGGAAACGCTCCCCTCTGTTCCCGGTCTTTTTCCCCGGTCCATACCAATTGTCACCACTTCGGCGGCCCCTTCTTTTACAACGGCTTTCTCCAGAAGGGTCTTCAATGGTACCCCGGTCCAGTATCCCTGGCTGATGGCGCCTTTTTCCCACTGCTCTCCGTAAACTACAGGTTCAAACAGGCCCCGCTTGTTCCCGGCACATTCAAGCAGTGCAGGGACGGTAACAGCCGGGAGAGCGAGGAGGTCCTGAAGAGAAAACCAGAGAGGGTTTTCAACGTGTCCCTCCACCTGAAGCCAGTAACTGAGGGGAGAGAGGGAGGGATAGGCAAAGTGATTCCGCCTGAAATGAAAACGCGGTTCGGTTGTTTCCGGAATAATGTAGTGAACCGGACTTTCCTGGTTTTCGGGTACAAGACCGCGGGTAGTAAGAAAGGGCCTGACAGACGGGGTGCGCATGATGATCGCCACCTTCCGGTAAGTATCACACCAGTGTATGATTTCACTGTCCGGTTCCATGACTGTAAAAAACGACTTGCGCAGGGGAAAAGTGCAAAAAGGGGACGGTTCTCTCATTACATTTTTCGAAAATGCAACGTAAGAACCGTCCCCATTTTACATTACGACACGCCTGCTTCTTCTTTTTTATCCTCGGCCTCTGACCTGAGTGCCATCCCAGTAGATTCGCTGGCTTTTTCTGCCTGAGGCTTTCCCCACAGAAACGGCTGAAACACGATACCGAACACGCCGATCCCGAGCACTGTCAGCCCGACTGCCTGGTAGACGCCGAATACGCTGAACATTTGTACAAGAAGACCGCCGGCGATGGGGGCTGCGAGGAGAATCACGCCGGTCAGGGAGTTAAACAGGCCGGACATTTGGCCGACTTTTCCCTCGGGGCTCTCTTTTTGGAGAATGTAGCTGTAGACTACACTGAAAATCCCGGCTCCGACACCAACGGCAAAACAGGCGATCACAGGCCAGAACAGAGAGATCCCCGGGGTAAGCAAACCTACACCTGCAAAGCCTGCGCCGATCAGGGCCACAGAGGTGCCGAGAAAAGAGCCGTACCGTTTCAGTTCCCGAAGCCTGTTCATGACCATGATGATCACGACAGCTCCGAGGCCCGAGGCAGCCATGGCGTAGCCAAGAACCTCCTGTCTGGCCGGGTAAACTTCACGAAACAGGACACCGAACTGGGCGTCCACCAACTGGATCGCCGTAAACGCTGCCAGGGAGAAGGCGAAGCTCACAAACATCACTTTTGAAGAAAAAAGGATCTGCCATCCGTTTCGCCACGTCTGCCAGAACGGCTCGCGGGGTTCTTTTGAAATTGATGTGCCTGCTGTATCAAGGTGACGGATCTTCACCAGAATTGCGGCTGAAATCACCAGAGCCCCTGCATAAACAGCAAAGCTGACCTGAGGGGCAAACGCTGCCGCCAGGGATGCGCCGAGAAACGGACCGATGATTTTGGAAAGCTGATTGACCGTACCGTTCAGCGTCACGGCTTTTAAGACGTGATCAGGTGCTACTACTTGGCGGATGATCGCCTGCTGGGCTGGAAAGTGAACAATCGTCGCTGTGGACCGCGCAAGGATCACGAGGAGAGCAGCCCAGGGGTTCGCTGTGAAAATCAGCGCTACAGTCAGGCAAGCCGTCACCACATCAGCCGTGAGCATAATCGTCACTTTATGATAACGGTCCACGAGAATGCCGGCAAACTGGCTGAAAGCCGCATGCGGGAGGGCATAGGCGACCGGGATGAGCGCGATCATCCACGGCTCGGCCTGCCAGACGTAGCTGAAAATGAGGAAAACGGCAATCATATCAAAAAACTGGCCAAGTGTTGAAATAGAATAGGAAGTGAAAAGCTTTACATAGTTTTTATTTGTCCAAATGGATGGCGTATTTGTCTGCACCATCGTCATCACCTGCCTTACTGCAAGTGTAAACCGCCAATGTCAGAGCAATATCAGAGGAAAAATGCCGCGCGTTTTTTTATTGTTTTTTTCAGTTCGATCAGGCGTGTGGAGGCGTAGTATTCGTCTTTCTTTTTCCGGAAATAGCGGATCGTTCCGGGAGCGGCCCCCGCTTTAGGCAGAAGCAGATCAATGAGCTGAAACAGAAAAAGGTTATAGTAGGTGTGGCCTGAGCGCCGGATCATCTCCAGCGCCTCATTGATCCACGATTTTCCCTCTTCCTTTCGGCCTGCATGCGTTGCTCCAATTCCTTCCAGCAGCGTCAGCGCGGCTTTTTCCCGCAAGTACGGATGGGCTTCGAGCACCCCGCGGATGCCGGTCAGTTCTTCGGTAAAAAGAGCCGGATCGCCTTTGTAAAAGAGAACGGCAGCCTTCATGATTCGTAGAGCGGGATAAAACCCATGATCTTCAGACTCCACCATCATGAGGCCTTCCTCCACGAACGCTATTGAATGATCCGGTTTTCCCGCTTTCATGTAGAGGGGCGGGAGAGTGAAAAACTTCAGGTCCATCGCCTCGACTTCCTTTATATCTGCTTTTCTTTCAAGGGTCCGTTCGATCAGTTCAATCGCTGCCTCCGTGTTTTCCTCCACATGACTGTAGAGAAAAAGGGGGAGGAATGTGAAGTCGTTGTGATCCGACTGCTCAAGCAGCGCTGTAAAGTCACTGTTTAGCAGAAAATTGACGAGGCGGTGCTGCCTGGTGAAGGCAGATCCCAGCTCCCGGCTGTTCAGCAGCTCTTTCAGCGCTTTTCCCTGACCGAACTTATAGTAGGTGCTGAACAGCTGATCGGTCTGGCGGGAAAGCTCTTCCGGAAAAGGATCGGTACTCTCGTCCTTCAGCTCGAGACAGTAGCCGAGCCCTTTAACGGTCCGGATCTCGACCGTATCGCTGAACGACTTCAGTTTCTGCCTCAGTCTGTATATGTGGTCATCCACCGTCCGATCCGTCGGTGCTTCCATCGGCCAGACCGCATCGAGAAGGGCATCACGGGAAAACGTCCGGCCCGCGTGTGCATGCAGGTAAACGAGGAGGTTGTATTCCTTCCGCCTGAGGGCGATCGTCTCCCCGCCAATCGTAACCGTATAATCAGAATCGGAAAATCGCATCTCCACACCTCCTCAAAAGTTTCTTTTCTATTATTATGCCAGATGGGGACGGTTCTCGCGTTGCATTTTTTGCAGCTGCTGAAGGTGTGCAACACGAGAACCGTCCCTCAATTGCATTTTTGGAGAAGGGTCTGGTGGTTTTATGTCCAATAGAGTAATAGGGACTTTTTCAGAAGGAGTGAGCTAATGTACAAGATCAGGGGTAATGATGTGGAAACCTTGGAACCGGCTACATTTTCCGAGCTGGGCATGAGTGAAAATGATATCGAGGAACTGCTTCGCTTGAATATCAGTATGCTGCATGATGAGGAGGAATCGCTGCTTGTCGTTGGGAAACAAGTACGCAACGAAAAACAGGGGCGTAGTGATCTAACTGCAGTTGACCAAAACGGAAATATCGTTCTAATTGAAATTAAGCGTGACAGGAGGGACATTGAACACCGAAAAGAAGCGTTTGAATTTCAGGCAATTCGTTATGCGGCCAGCTATGCAACGATAAAGGATCCTGACGAGCTGGTTGAAAAAGTGTATACACCTTATCTTGCGAATTACTACAAAAAAGAAGGGCAAGGAGATCTTACCTATTCTGAACTTGGAGCAAGAAAATTGACGGAATTTCTGGTGGAGAACGGTTCTGAACAGACTTTTAATTTGAAACAGCGCATCATGTTGGTAGCTTCCGATTTTGATGAACAGACCCTGTCTGCAGTCGCATGGTTAAACTCGAATGGCGTTGAGATCAGCTGCCTGAAGCTGATTCCATATCAAATTGACGGAAGTACCTACATTTATGTAGATAAATTGCTTCCTATTATGGACTATGGAGATTACTACGTAAATATTAGTGTTAAATCAGGTGGTTTGCAGCTGCCCACTTCAAAAAAGAAGGATATATCGAGGCGCTCGCTTCCCAAGATCGACAAACTGCTCGAGTGGGGAGCCGTTCATGACGGAGACATCCTGAAAGCCAGAGGAAGGGAGGAAGAGGGAGTCCTGCTTCCCAACGGCAAAATTAGATCAAATGGAGAAGAAGTGTCCCTCCAGTCCTGGCTGCAAGGGATTTTCGGCTGGTCGAGTGTCCAGACCTATCACTTCACAATTCACAAAGAAAGTGGAAAATCCCTGGGAGAAATCCGAGCTGCCTTTATGGAACAGCTAGAAAAAGAGAGCATCATCAAAGAGTAACATTTTCCTAAGTACGGACTGTTGTAAAGCAGGTTGTTGACAGGTGCAGCACGAGAACCGTCCCTGCGTGGCACCTGGAATTATCCTTCTAAAGTCAGGCTTTGGTACAATGGCTATACGGGTACATAATAGTAATACGTCGCAGCAGAAACTGCCTGTAAGGAGTTATTATGGATATTTTAATGTGGATCATCATTATTGCCTTTTTCGTACTGAGCTTTGTCGGCCTCATTTACCCGGTCATTCCGGGAATTCTCATGATCTGGCTCGGCTATCTGACGTATCATTTCGTGATGGACGGGCTCGGCATGTGGACGTGGCTCAGCCTGATTGTGCTTACGGTTTTCGTATTCGTGGCTGATTTTATTGCCAACTATGTTTTTGTGACCAAAACGGGAGGATCGAAGTGGGGCGGCCGCATGGCGATCATAGGGATCATCGTCGGCGTGTTTGTGATCCCGCCGTTCGGTATTATCGTTGTCCCATTTATTCTCGTTGTGCTCACAGAGTACATGCAGACAAAAAATGCCCGCTCTGCGATGAAAATTGGAACGGGGACAGTGTTTGCCTTCTTAAGCAGCACAGTGGCTAAGTTTATCATCCAGGTGATTATTATTGGTATTTTCTTCTGGGATGTGTGGCTGAGGTAAAAGACAGATCTGGCTGTGTCGTGGTCAGGTCTGTTTTTTTGTGTAATATGAAGGGGTTCTGACTGACGTAGTCGAAGTGTGGAGCAGATATCTAAAGCCGTCGAACGAGCCGGAAGGAGGACAGTACATGAGCGCATCCCTCATTATTCGATTTAAAGCATTTATGATTGATTACTCAATCATTATTATTTACCTATTGCTGCTCCTTGTCACCAGCGTTTTTCTTTACCCGCAGATTCAGTACGTATTTACAGGCTCGCCAGCCACTGCGCAATTAGCCGGCTTTTTGCTTGTTACAATGCCCGTTTCCGTTTACTTCATCGTTGGTGATTCAGCGATGGGCGGGCAGACGTTTGGTAAAAGAGCAGTGGAGATTCGAACAGTAACAGAGGCTGGAGAACCTGTGTCAGTCTTTCGAGCGATAGTCAGAACCGCCCTAAAATTTCTTCCGTGGGAGCTGTCCCACTTTCTCGTTTACAGACTTATGTACCTGGAAGACACATCAGTGCCAATCGTCTACTATATTCTCGGGGGCACCATTTACGCGCTCATGTTTGCTTACATCCTGACTGCCATCTTCACCCGAAAGAAGCAGACCCTCTACGACCTGATCGTACAAACAAAAGTAGTAAAGAGGTAGTAAAGGGGGACGGTTTTTACTTAGCATGATCTGTAGCTGAAATTTAAGCCTAGCACCTTTTAAGAGAATTAATCATGCCAAGCGGGTACCGTCCCCGCTTAGCATCTCCTTTGTGGCGGCTGTTTTTTTGCGCTTCACTGTCAGGATCAGAATGGTCAGCACTCCCCAGACCACAAGAACAGCGGTGACTCCCTGCACGAAAAATGCGACATCAGGTGTGAAGAGGCGGATGGTCCGCCATGGTGTGCCGAGCATCAGGCTGAACAGTGGGATCAAACCGGCACCGATTGCCATCCCGAGCCCTCCTGTGACCGCCCATAATGTGCGATTAATGATAATTTTTCGGTAAATAAGGATTAACGAAACGGTTCCGGCCACAAGGGAACCGAGCAGCGCTGCGGCGATTGTCCATTGGGTTACATAGGATACTGCCGGCAGTGTCGGTGGTTCGTCTCCGTTCATAATGTGACGGATGCCTTCCATCATGGACAGATAAGCTTCCGCTTCGAGCTGGTGGTTTTTGTTGATAAGAAGCACGGCGCCGCTGTTCTGTGACGGATCAAAGAAAATTTCAGACCGGTAATCGGGCGACGCACCAGTATGCCAGGCGTAATGCTGATCATCAAAAGGGTTGGTGAAACGCCAGCCGAACCCGTAACGGCCGCCTTCCTCAGGAGCAGAGGTGTAAATCTCGTGCATTTCATCGGACAGCAGGTCCCCGCCATTTACGAGAAAGCCCAGGAGTTTCGCCAGGTCTTCCGCACTAGCCGTCATATAGCCGTAAGGAGCGCCGGAATGGTCGTAGAGCCCGCTGCTTTTCACAGGCTGGCCCAGCCACGATTCATAGCCCGGAACATAGCCCGCGTTTAAAGCCTCTTCATAATTGGCAGACGTCTGCGTCATACCAAGGGGAGTAAAGATCTGTTCAGCCATGTAATCAGCGAACGGCTGACCGGTCACTTCCTCAATTACCGCACCGAGTAAAAGGTAGTTGGCCGAAGCGTAATCGTATGTTTCTCCCGGTGCAGCGGCAAGTTCCAGGCCGTTTAACTGCCCTGCCGCCTCGCGTATGGCACTGTCTCCCGTAAACGTTTCCTGGTCCGTAATGGAAAAACTCTGATGCGCAGTAATCCCGCTCGTATGCTCAAGCAGGTGGCGGATCGTGATCAATTGATCATTGGGGCTTGCATATTCAAAGGAGGGCAGGTAGGTATCCACCGGTTCGTCCAGAAAAAGATCGCCACTATCGATCAGCTGCATGATCCCGAATGATGTGATCGGCTTACTGATGGAACCGATGATAAAAGATGACGCAGGTGTGACGGCACGCCCGTCGCTCATCTCACCCCAGGTGTTTATATAATCCAGCTCACCGTCGCGGACAATCGCCAGTGATGCTCCGGGAATATGATAAGTTTCCATGGCGTGGTACATAAATTCATCCGTCTCATCCGACAGAGCGAATCCAGAGGAGGGGAAATGAAGGAAAAGCAGCATAACGGCCCCAATGAACAGAAAAAATTGTTTATACATTCGTTGAAATTCCTTTCTTATTCATTTTTAAGAAAATATTGTAAATTCCATTAAATCATACCATAACGAATGTAGAATGGGGACGGTTCTCACTTCACATTTTCACAAAATGCAAAGCGGGAACCGTCCCCACTTAACAAAAAGGACTGGCCGCGTTGGCCAGTCCTTTTATTATCATTACATGTCTGCGGCCAGCTTCAGGTCGGTTGTCACAGTGACGGACTGAACCCGTCGCTCGCTTGCATCATGAATTTTCAGTCTCAGGTGTTCGTAGGAGAGTTCCTCCCCTTCCAGAGGTACGCGCTGGAATTCTTCGGACAGCCATCCGCCAATCGTGTGGTACATCGTATCGGGCAGCTCCACCCTTGTAAAACGAACAAAATCATCGAGCGGATAATCCGCGTGAAACAGATAACTGGAAGCATCAAGCTGTTTGAACATCTTCACATCTTTGTCATGCTCGTCATATATTTCCCCGACAAGTTCCTCGAGAATGTCCTCAAGCGTAATCAGGCCGGCCGTGCCGCCGTACTCGTCAATGACGATGGCCATATGGGTCTTTTCTTTCTGAAGCTGCGGCAGGAGAGCGTTGATTTTCATTGATTCCATTACAAAAATGGGCTCTCTTAAAAGCTCCCTTATATTCACGTTCTCCTGTATATAAGCAGTGAAAAAATCCCGCTCCGACAGGGTCCCGACAATATTATCAATTGAATCTTCATAAATCGGTATACGTGAGAAGCGTTCCTTAAAGAACACCTCTTTTATTTTTTCAGGACAGTCCGTTACGTTCAGCGCCACCATCTGGGTCCGGGGGCGGTACACGTCCTGCACCACGATGTCGTTAAACTCAAAGGAACGGTGCACCAGTTCTTTCTCATCCTCGCCAATGACACCTTCCTGTTCGCTGATCTCCACCATCATTTTCAGTTCTTCCTCCGTCACCGAAGGGCCGGCATCGTTTTTGGTAATCAGCGATGACACGCCTTTTTTGAGCTGGATAAACAGCCAGTTTACAGGATAAATGATACGGATTAAAAAGAGCAGGATGCCTGCAATGCGGGAGGAAAATGTCTCGGCATACTCTTTGGCAAAAGACTTCGGCAGAATTTCACCGAAAACAAGCACAAGAAGCGTAACCACAAATGTGCTGATAAACACTCCAAGGTTCGGGCCGAAAATCTGGGTAGCCAGCTGTGCGGAAATCGTGGCCGCAGCAATGTTTACCAGGTTGTTTCCGATCAGAATCGTAGACAGAGCCTCATCAAACTTTTCGGTAATGGCGTATGCCTTTGCGGCTCCTCTGTTTCCTTCATCACTCATTGACTTCAGCCGGATGCGGTTGGCACTGGAAAAAGCCGTTTCAGATGAGGAAAAAAACGCAGAAAGCAGTAAAAGCAGAATAAAAATAACGATCAAACTCAGGGGAACATCTCCCAAGATCCTCACACTCCTTTAAGCAACATTATATACTGTTGCCGCCAAAAGTAATACTAAAAAAAATGAAAAGCGGGGACGGTTCCGGCTCTGCATTTCAGGGTAATGCAGCGAAGGAACCTTCCCCAATTAACATGCCCTTAAGGCTTAGATGACATTACCTCCCTGGTGCGTTACGGAAGACGGCGTCTTTCTTTACGATGAATATAACAGCCGCACAGCCGGCTGAAAAAAGACAGGGAGTTTTTTAGTATGAAGAAAATCAATTTCAAAGAAGTGCTTTTGTGGCTGTTCGTCATTAATCTTGGCATTGGAGTGGGAGCAGGTCTGTATGAAAGTGCTCTGGTGGTTCCGGAATACCCTGGGACTGATCCTGCCTCGTGGACCAATACGGGGCTGGCATTCTGGGTCTATGTAACAACGGTGCCTCTGACACTGCTGACGATGGCCAATGCCTTTGCCGCGTGGAAAACGAGGGGCCCACGCCGAAAATGGTTTATAGGTGCCGTGCTGATCGTCTTATTGGAGCGGATTTTTACCTTTTCCTATTTTATCCCGACGATGGCTGGCCTCATGGGGACCGCCGGAATTTCCCAGCAGGAAGTGGATCAGATTCTTGAGCAGTGGATGTTTCTGAATCACTTCCGCCATGTACTCTCGGCCGCAGGATTTCTCGCAGCCTTGAAGGCTCTCACCCTCCAAAAGTAACCAGGGACGGATCTCACGCTGCAAAATTATGCAGCGTGAGATCCGTCCCCGTTGTGCATGTGTCGTATGTTTTAAATTCCATATAACAGGAAAAGGAAAGGAGGCTGGTATTTATATGGATATTTGATAAAGGAGGGTTTCACATTGGAGACGAAGAACAGGGATAAGGGCCGACTGATTGATTACCGGATTTTTGTGCCGTCACTGCTGGTGATTATCGCAATTAGTGTTCCTTTTTCCCTTTATGAAGAGAGGGCCCTCACAGTGCTGGAGGGAACATTCAATATTATTGTAGACGTGTTCAGCTGGGGCTACATATGGTATGCGATCATTCTGCTTGCTGCCGGGCTCTATCTTTCATTTTCAAAGTTCGGACAGGTTGTGCTGGGGGACCCGAATGAAAAGCCCCGCTTCACGCTGTTTGAATACGCATCAATCCTCATCGCCATGGGCGTCGGCTCAACGATCATGCGCACCGGGATGCTGGAGTGGACGTCGGTTGCCAACGATCCGCCGTTCGGGATGGAAGCCGGTTCCACAGATGCCCTGCTGATCGGCAACGCCTACAGCATGTTCATGTGGAGCTTTCAGGTGTTTGCCATATTCGTCATGGCAGCCCCGGCGATGGGCTATATTCTTCACGTAAGAAAACGGCCGCTTATGCGGATTTCAGAAGCGTGCCGGTGCATATTCGGCGACCGTTTTACCGACGGTGCCGGCGGCAAGTTTCTTGATATAATTTTTCTCATCAGCATTCTCTCCGGTGCCGCCGTAACGCTAGGGCTTGGTACGCCAATTGTAACGTACAACCTGTCTCATCTGTTCAATATCGAAGTGACCTTCGGGCTCACGTTTGCCATTACCATTCTCTGGGTGGTGCTGTTTTCGATCAGTGCCTATGTGGGTATCGACAGAGGGATTAAGAGGCTTAGTACATTCAACATGTATTTGGCCGGAGGCTTCGCCATTTTCGTAATGGCCGCCGGTCCTGGTGTTTTTATTCTTGATTATTTTACCGAAAGTGTTGCAAGCCTCACTACAAACTACGTGAATATATCCCTTTACACGGATTCTCTTGCCATGGAGCAGGCATCCCATATGCAGAGCAACACCGTATTCTGGTTTGCCTACAGTGCCACGTGGGCAATGCTGCACAGTATTTTTGCAGCAAAAATCTCCCAGGGCCGGACAATAAAAGAGATGATTCTGACCTACCTGCTCGCACCGACGATGCTGTCGTGGCTTGCAACCGGTGTCCTTGGGGGACTCGGGGTACACCGTCATCTTACAGGAGACGTGCCGGTCCTGGATCTCGTACAGAATCAGGACGAGATGGCAGCCATTCCCGAGATTCTCGCTTCACTGCCGTGGTCGACACTGGCCATCACTGTATTTGCGATTGTGGCTATGATTTTCCTCACCACAACGCTTGACTCAACCACCTATACAATTGCAGCGTACACGAGCACGAAAGACATGAGCAAGCACGAACCATCCCGCCTGCTCAGAATTCTGGTAGCCGCGATTATCGCTGCCGTTGCCCTTGTTTTAATGAGAATCGGGGGGCTCGCACCGCTCGAAGTCGTTTCCGGGCTTATGGGGCTGCCGATTATTGCAATTCAGTTCCTCACCATCTACGCTGCAATCAAAATGATGACCCAGGACAGAGCGTGGATCAATAACGTCAGAGGAGCAGAGACTCACAAAAGCAGCCATCAGAAAAACGCCTAATGCAAAATGGGGACGGTTCTCACTTGGCATGCCAAGTGAGAACCGTCCCCAAATTACAAAAGCATCTACCATTCCCGCCTAAAGCCTGTTATAATATGTGCAAACGGTTTCACAAATTACACGCTAAGTTTGCACACATATATCAGCTCAGCAGGATACGGAGGTTTATTATGGAACAAAAATGGTGGAAAGAAGCGGTTGTATATCAGGTCTATCCGCGGAGTTTCATGGACAGCAACGGGGACGGAATCGGTGATCTCAAGGGAATTATGTCCAAACTCGATTACCTGAAAGACCTCGGAATCGAGGTCATCTGGATCTCTCCGATTTATAAATCACCCAACGAAGACAACGGCTACGACATCTCGGATTATCAGGAGATCATGGACGAGTTCGGAACGATGGCCGACTTTGACAAACTGCTCGCTGAAGCTCACAAGCGCGGGCTGAAAGTTATTATGGATCTTGTGATCAATCATACATCCGCCGAGCACGAATGGTTCGTGGAGTCACGTTCGAGCAGGGAAAATCCGAAGCGGGATTACTACATCTGGGCCGATGCGAAAGAAGACGGGTCCGAGCCGAATAACTGGGAAAGTATCTTCGGCGGTTCTGCATGGGAGTTTGACGAGAAAACCGGTCAGTACTACATGCACATCTTTGCAAAAGGGCAGCCCGATCTGAACTGGGAAAATCCGGACGTCCGCAGGGACCTTTACGACATGGTCAACTGGTGGCTCGATAAAGGAATCGACGGCTTCCGCGTGGACGCCATTTCCCACATTAAAAAAGCACCGGGCTTTCCGGATATGCCAAATCCGAAGGAAAAAAAGTACGTGTCCTCCTTTGACCGGCATATGAACCAGGAAGGCATCCAGGAATTCCTCAATGAGTTCAAGGCGGAAACCCTCGACAAATACGACGTAATGACTGTCGGAGAAGCGAACGGGGTAACGACCGACGACGCTCACCTGTGGGTTGGCGAGGAAGAGGGCAAATTCAACATGATCTTCCAGTTCGAGTCTCTTAGTCTATGGAACAAGGATCACGAAGAAGACGGCGGCTTCGACCTGGAAGCGTTTAAGGATTCGTTTACCCGCTGGCAGAAGGGTCTTGAAGGAACCGGATGGAACGCCCTGTTCCTTGAGAATCACGACATTCCCCGGTCTACTTCCACCCTCGGTGATGACGAAAAGTACTGGAAGGAGTCGGCGAAAGCGCTGGCCACGATGTATTTCTTCATGCAGGGTACGCCGTTCATTTATCAGGGGCAGGAAATCGGCATGACGAATGTGCAGTTTGATTCGATCGAAGACTACGACGATGTGGACGCCCACAACCTGTACAAAAACGAAACAGAAGAGGGCAAAACACACGAGGAAATCATGGAAGTGATCTGGAGCCGAGGCCGCGACAATTCCCGCACACCAATGCAGTGGACAGCCGAGGCGAACGGTGGCTTTAGTACAGGCACGCCGTGGCTGAAAGTGAATCCAAACTATAAGGATATCAACGTAGCTTCCCAGCAGAACGACCCGGATTCGATCTATTCCTACTATTATAATATGATCCGCCTGCGCCGGGAGCACGATGTCCTGATCTATGGCAACTACGACGTGCTGCTCGAGGACGACCAGCAGATCTATGTCTACACACGCACCCTTGACGGGGAAAAAGCCCTCGTGGTGACAAACATGACAGGGGAGCCTGCTAAGTTTGAACTTCCAAAAGAACTTCGGGTAAAAGGCGCCGAGAAACTGATCGGAAACTACGATGACGACGCCGGCCGAGACATAAACAGCTTTGAACTAAAGCCGTTCGAGGCCGCCGTTTACAAACTTTAATAAGTGGGGACGGTTCTCGCATTGCAAATGCAACGCGAGAACCGTCCCTGTTTTTCGAGAAGGAGTTCTCTTTTTTGTGTGGAATAGTGTGTGGTAGAATCAATTAGAAGGGGCGGGAAGCAATTATACATACGATTGATCGATCAATCATTATTGAAAGAGGAGGTATAAAATGCCATTATCAGACGCACAAACACAGAAAATGCAGCGCAAAAGAAGACAGATCTTGATTGCAGCTGCGACATTATTCGCTGAGTACGGTTATGAAGGAACGCCTGTGAAAAAAATAGCGGAAGCTGCCGATGTGAGTTTCGGCAGTGTTTTTACTTATTTTAAAAACAAAGAAGCTCTTTTTCACAGTGCAGTTACCGAACCCTTAAAAGAGTTTGAAAGGCTCGTAGACGAAATCGACCCTGAAGAGGATGATGTCCTTGCCGAACTGGAAACCATGGTAGCCAAACATATCAGGGTTTATGCCAGCATGAATGAATTTTTAATACTGGTAACACGAGTCCTCACACACTACCGCAAGTTTCCTGAGACATTCAAGGAACTTGATGAGTTTCAGGAACGGCTTCGAACCAAAGTAATGAGGCTTGTGGAGGCAGGGCAGGAGAAGGGTGTTCTCCACGAGCAGGATCCGGAAAATGTAGCCACAATCTACACAAGTCTTCTTTTGGGGTTAAGGCTGAACCTGATTGATGAACCGGACAGCAGAATGTGGGAACAGCTTGTCCCTTATGCATTGCAGGTTTTCGGGCCAAAACGATAATCTTCTTAAAGAGGATAATCTACGATTGATTGATCAATCATTAATAAAAAATAGCAGGGGCTGAAGACCTTGAAGCAACCAGCAAATACTCTCAAACGCTTCATTCTGGATCGACTGAAACTGGAGAAAATCCCCGAACTGAACCTGACAACCGGGGAATTGAAAGAATTTGAACAAATATACGAAGCTCACATCGCAGGCGTAAACGGAGAGCACTTTACCTATCAGAGTGAAGTGCCTCTATACCGGTTTCTCAACTACGTGCTTGAGCAGAAGAACGTGGTGGTGCACGGATCGAACAGCAGCACAATAAGAGAGTTTGAGCCGCGGGACAGTACCCTGTTCACGGGTAAGCCGGTCTCGGCCGTTTTTGCCTCAACCGACGGGGTCTGGTCATTATTTTTTGCTGTGAAGAAAAGAGCGGGCTATACGGGATCCCTTCGCAACCTGTGCCTTACGGTGCCCGGAAAAAGAGGGATCAGGCGGTACTATTATTTCTCTGTCAACCGCGACCAGCTGAAGGACTGCTGGACAGACGGCATGATCTATTTTCTGCCGAAGGATACCTTCAGACCCGGTGGTATCAGAGACGAATGGGTGAGTGAGGAGCCTGTCAAACCTCTGGCTGCAGTGCAGGTTTCACCGGCTGATTTTCCGCTTATCGAACAGGTCCGGCACCACAGTGAAGCAGACTCCATGATGAAAACCCTGCTTCAGGCGGCGTTTGTGAGAAAAAAATAAGGCAAACACAATCATAAAACTATTTGTGTTAGTTTGTTGTAAATAAAGAGGTAAGCGGTGCGGGATGATTAGGGAGTGAGGGAGGATGTTCCGTTATCTTTATATCAAGCGCTGCAGGGCAGGATTCAATCAGCAGGAATTCATCCTTAGTCTCAATTAGAAGTGTGTACAATAACGCCTCGTTCTGATTGAAAAAACCATAGCCGCTGATCTCTTTTATAACCGAAAATGAAAAAGAATAGCTTGTCTCCATAACATACACATGTTTTTGTGCTATGTGGCTGTCAATCTTTTTAAGATCGTCAAGATTATAAATGTAGTTCAGCGGTTCCGGTGTACCCTGCTCGTGCAGCAGCAGAATATCTTCACCGAATTGATTTTCAGTAAAGTTTAACCGCCAGAAACCTCTTTCAGCCGCTTCTCCGGTGTCTTCTGAAAAAACTGCCCAGTGTATGAATGGTTCCGGACATTGAATGCGCATGGCGTTTTCTCCTTTATCTCGAACCATTACAAAACGGCTGCCTGCAAGTTCAACCAGTGATTTTCCTTTAAGCTTCATAAGCTGCTTCCATTCCTGTCTCATCAGCCGGTCTCCTTTTCGTATTTGAGTTTCCTGACATATCTAACGATTACTTAAACCGCTTAAACAAATCAAAAATACTGAACGATGTTTTCCTGTACACTTTGTTGTAAGCGGCTTTTTTCGGATTTTTCACCCAGCCGGCTCCTTTTTTGCCGTAGGCGGGGACCGCCGCTTTTTTCACCGCACGTTTGGCCCGGCCGGTCGTTCTCGCCTTAAGGGAACGCTTGATACTCGGTTTACGCATGCCGAATTTCATACTCAGCCTCCTTTCAACCGTTTCATTTTCCTGCCTTAAGGGTAACATATTATTCCATTTCGTTGGCGTTATGAGCAGGTATTTACGAATGGAAATTTCAAACCCGGGAAAAATTAGGGGCAGGGAGGATGATGAGGATGAATGAATTGTACAGCTGGCTTCAGGACCATAAAGGAGAGCCGATTATCATCAGTAAAACGGATCTTGCAACGGGGACAGGATCGGAGCAGGATACAGATACGGTGCACATGCAGCTTCACGATGTGTCGGTTCAGAACCGGAGCGGTCACTACGTGGACGGGTATGTGTCTGATACCAAGCTTGTTCTGGAAGGTTCCGGCTTTATTGGCACAGATGCCGGTGAAGAGAATATTCCGGAGCAGGTTTACGAAATTCTGTTTACGGAGGATACCCGGACTGAAATTCTGGGAGAAACAATCACGGCCAGCTCGGCAGGGGTCACCTATACGTTTTCAGAGGATGAACAGATCTGATTGAGGATCTGTTCTTTTTTGATTTTGGGCATACAACTGAACATATTTCTCCTGAAACAGTGAAGGATAGAAAAAGAAAAAGGAGTGAGCGGCATTGAACGTAGAGATGCACTACGGCGGGGATTACGGCTTTATCCCGGCTGTATCCGTTAAAAGCGGTGATTATACCGAAGTGAGACCGGATGTCAGCTACTTCGTGAACCAGATTGTAAATGTCATTTTTGTCAGAACGGAAAACGGTTATGTGCTTGTGGATGCAGGCATGCCCCGTTCAAAGGACCGTCTTTTTAAGGTAATAGAAGAAAACTTCGGAAGCAGTCCGCCCGAGTGCATTCTTCTCACGCACGGCCACTTTGATCACGTGGGAAGCATCGTCGATCTCCTGATTGAGTGGCCGGAAGTCCCGGTCTATGCTCATCCTCTCGAGCTCCCCTATCTTTCTGGAGAACGGGATTATCCCGAACCTGATCCGTCCGTTGAAGGTGGGTTAATTGCCAAGGTTTCGGGCTTTTTTCCGAACGAAGCCGTTGATATTACAGGGGCTCTTCGTCCGCTGCCGGAGAATGGAGAGGTTCCCGGGCTCAGGAAGTTTAAATGGATCCACACACCGGGTCACACGGAAGGCCATGTGTCCTTTTACAGGGAGGCGGATGGGCTTCTCCTTGCCGGGGATGCGTTCGTGACCGTGCGCCAGGATTCCCTGTACGAAGTGCTGATTCAGCATAAAAAAATCAGTGGTCCGCCCCGGTATTTTACAACCGACTGGGTAAAAGCCTATACCTCAGTCAAAGCCCTGAGGGATCTCGGTCCAAGCGTGGCCATCACTGGTCACGGACCGGCTGCGGGAGGAACGAATCTCCGCGAAGGGCTGGAAAGACTGACCGAACATTTTCAGGAAGTGGCGGTGCCGGATCACGGCCGCTATTCATAAAAGGAGACACTAAACATGAAGGCAGTTACGTATCAGGGAATGAAAAAAGTCAAGGTCAAGGACATGCCGGCACCCCGGATTGAAAAGAAGGATGATATTCTTGTCCGGATTACGAGCACGGCAATCTGCGGGTCTGATCTTCATCTCGTGCACGGTATGATGCCGAATTTTCACAAGGACTATATTATCGGTCACGAGCCGATGGGAATCGTGGAGGAAACGGGACCGGAAGTGACAGCAGTAAAAAAAGGCGACCGGGTGATTATTCCGTTCAACATCGCCTGCGGAGACTGTTTTTTCTGCAAAAACCAGCTGGAAAGCCAGTGTGACAATGCCAATCCCCATGGAGAGGCTGGAGCGTACTTCGGCTATTCCGATACGTTCGGCGGCTATGCAGGCGGTCAGGCTGAGCTGCTTCGGGTTCCCTATGGTAATTTTGTACCGTTTAAAGTACCGGAGGACTGCGAAATGGAGGACGAGCAGCTGCTGTTTCTGTCTGATATCATCCCGACAGCATGGTGGGGAGTGGAGCAGGCAGGCGTAAAAAAGGGCGATACGGTAATCGTGCTCGGATGCGGTCCGGTCGGTCTATTAACCCAGAAATTTGCCTGGATGAAAGGGGCAGAGCGTGTGATCGCTGTTGATTACATTCAGTACCGGCTCGAGCACGCCCGGAGAACGAACAAAGTGGAAACATTTGATTTCACCGAGGAAAATGCCCTCGGCACCCACTTGAAAGAGATGTTAAAAGGCGGGGCCGATGCGGTCATTGACTGTGTCGGGATGGACGGGAAAAAATCAGCTTTTGAAATGGTGGAATCGGCCCTGAAGCTCCAGGGAGGAACGATGGGCCCGGTCCAGCTTGCCAGCCAGTGTGTCAGAAAAGGTGGGACAGTGAGTATGGTTGGGGTGTACGGCACCCGCTACAACATGTTTCCCCTCGGAGATTTCTTTGCCAGAAACATTACACTGAAAATGGGGCAGGCTCCGGTCATTCACTTCATTCCGGAGCTCTACAGAAAAATAAAAGCCGGTGCATTCGACCCGAGGGAGATCATCACCCACCGTCTTCCTCTCACCGAAGCAGCCCACGGATACGAAGTGTTTGATGAGAAAAAAGACGGCTGTATCAAGGTGGTTCTGAAGCCGTAACTTCCTGTCCATAAACACCCTTTTAACACCCTTTTTTTTCGGCGACCGTTTTTTGGGGAATTTCCTGTTGACATCCGTTCACACATGAGGTAAAGTTTGGATAATTAAAATTGAATGAAGTTTCGCAGTTCTTATCAAGAGAGGTGGAGGGAATGGCCCTTTGAAACCTCGGCAGCAGACCGCCTGCGGTACTGTGCCAAATCCAGCAGGCATAACAGCCTGGCAGATAAGAAGAGCATAGAATTCGTTACGCGGATCACTGCCTCTTCTTATTGCGGAAGAGGTTTTTTGTTTGCCCCCGCAGTACAATTTCATCGTTTTCTTATCAAGAGAGGTGGAGGGAATGGCCCTTTGAAGCCTCGGCAGCAGGCCGCTTTGCGGTACTGTGCCAATTCCTTCAGGCAGCAAGCCTGACAGATAAGATGAGGTCAATCGATTGAGTCTCTTCTTATCCATGGAGGGGCTTTTTGTTTTTTAATGCTGTGTTCAGATAGGATGCTGCTTTCGAAAAAGTTAAATATGGAGCGGAAGGTGGCGACTCCTGCGGGAAAAGCAGCAGTCGAAGACCCCGGAGGGTGATTTTCCCGAGGAGGCTGAGGCGCTGCCCGAGGAAAGCGTCCACCTGCAGCGCAATAAAACAGCATTTTTTCCGAATACAGCTTTTCTAAAAGCCCCTGACAGTAAAAAAGAGGAGGAATCACCGTTATGGAAAAAGAGGAGAACGGAAAAAAGAATGTGATGATTCAGCAGCTAATTTATCAAGGGGTCTATAAGGTAAAAGACCGGCAGCTTTACCAGCTATCCACCCATGAACTGGAGACTGTCTACAACAGCGTTTTTCATGAAAAGCAGGAAATAAAAGCTTGAGGCTGAAGGCTGCCTGTGCCAATAGGGATGGCATTGGGAATGATTTTGTCTGCTGGTAAAGATTATAAATTAAATGTATAAGATCTGGTCATAACGGGTACGGGATACCAGTGACGCAATTATCGGACAGGGGGGCTCCAGTATGAACAAAAAACTTCAAAGGCTGATGCACCTGCAGGATGCTTTACATGAGCACGAATCGTATGAATACCCGGAAACGGATTATACAAGTAAAGGGGAACCTGTTTTATTTACCCGTTATGAACACAGTCATGGAACGGCACTGTTTGTTTTTACGGCAAATAAGGAGTTTACCTTTCAGAAGCATCAAATCGACCTGTCGTTTGTAAACGGCGCAATACGGATTATGGCAATGAAAATGCCTGGAAAAGGCCATCATGACTTCGGTTATGAGAGCTACCTCCTGAGAAAAGCAGAAGAGATCGCCCGGGAATCAGGCGCGGAAAAAATCGAGTACGCTATTGAGAGCGATCATACACCTTCATTCAACAGGCTGGTGGCCCTTTTTAAGAAAAACCAGTTCAAGGTTTACGGCGGAAGTGCGGAAAAGCGGATTCTGCCGCTCGCACCGGTAACAGTCCCGCATGAACCGAAAGAGGCAGTCGGAGACTAATAGCAGAAAGACAAACAGACCATTTCCCTTCGGGAGATGGTCTGTTTTGTCTATTCCCGATGGGCTGTTAAGCGCGGACACTATGGGCATTAAAGTTGTTACAGCAACTAAAAATCGTTACAATCAGTTACAGAAGGAGTGATGACGGTGGCAGAGCGATTTGAAAGAAGTGTAAACCGACACTGGTATGTAAAATATGAGGAGGCCGCTTTTCCTTTTATCCAGAAGGGATGGGTTCTCCCGGCAGGGCAGTGGGAAACGTTCGACCCGTTTATTCTTATGGCAGAGGACTGGTTCAAAAAAGGAGCTTTTTCAGACCACCCTCACCGGGGTTTTCAGACGCTTACCTATGTCATCGACGGACGGGTGGAGCATACGGACAATGGGGGAGGACACGGGATCCTCGAGCCCGGTGACGTGCAGTATATGAACGCCGGCTGGTACGCCCGCCATGCGGAGGAAGGGGTGGGCGATGATATTGCCCATACGCTTCAGCTCTGGATCAACCTGCCTGCCCATCTGCGTATGTCCGAAACGATTTATCAGGACGTCCACTCGGAGGATATGCCTGTCGTGTCATTTGATGGAGGCCAGGCGAAGGTCATTGCCGGGAACATTGCAGATGAGACAGGCCCGCTTAAGTCCGTTGTACCGATTACGATGACTGAAATTCATCTGGAGGAAGGGGCTGAATGGACGCTGCCGTTACCGGTAAATCACAATGCTTTTTTCTATGTTCTATCAGGCGACATGACGTTTGGTGATAACAACGTGCGCCTTGCCAAGCACGGTGCCGGGACCCTCAGTTTCCAGGAAAACGCCGGCGATGACGAACAGAGCGGGCTCACGATCCGTGCCAACGCCCGCCGCTCAAAAGTGCTCGTCTACTCCGGCAAGCCGATCCGGGAGGAAATCGTCCCGTACGGCCCATTTGTCATGAACACAATGGAAGAGATCAGAGACGCCTACCGGGATTACAATGCCGGTAAGTTCCCGGCACCCAAATAATTTGTACATGACCGGTCTTCTGTGAAGGGAGGCCGGTTATTGTTAAAATAAGTATAAATTTTAGTTAGTAAACCTCTATTATGCGCAGCTGACGCCAGCTGCGAGACTCCTGCGGCACCGCCGCGGAAAGCGAGCGGATGGCGTTCAGCTGAGCTTCGTATAACTGACGGAAGGATATATGCATTATTTTAATGAGACTCCATATGAACGCCCTCCACTTTAGGTGTAAAATGGAATGGCACATGCAAAAGGAGGAAACGCCCTGTGAACATCTTAACTGAAAACATGGATCCTTACCGGAATCCTGAAACCTATGATGAGTTACATAAAGACTATAACGCAGATTTGCCCCTCCTTCTTGAATGGGCAGAAAAGCAGGGCGGCCCTGTTGTGGATCTAGCCTGCGGCACCGGCCGGGCAACGATCCCGATTGCTGAAAAGGGCATCGAGGTAACTGGCATTGACCTGAACACGGGCATGCTGGAGCGGGCGAAACAGAAAACGGCAGGTACGCTGCTGCCTGTAATCTGGTCCCTTCAGGACTGTTCCAATTTTACTGTAGATACGGTCAGTCCGTTCATTTGCATGACCGGCAATTCCTTTCAGCACTTTTTAACCAATGAAGCGCAGGACCGCCTCCTCCGCTCGGTTCATCGCGCACTAGCTGATGGCGGCGTGTTCATTTTCGGCACCCGGTTCCCAGTTCACGAAGATCTGGCACCTGAGCAGACAGAGGAATATGAGGAAGAAGAAGGTCGGCGCGTTCGTTACGAAGAGCGGTACGATGCCGGCAGACAACTCCTTCACTGCAGAACGATCCGCACAGATGAAGACAGCCGTGCGCAGGAAGAGGACATCATGCTCCGCTACACGTACCCTCAGGAAATGGAACGGCTCCTCTCCGGGCACGGGTTTAAGATCGAACACCGGTATGGGACGTGGGAAAAAGAGCCGCTCGACGCTGACAGTAAAGAAATGATTTATGTATGCAGGAAAGCATAACAAGAGGCACCGCCGGCTTTGGCGGTGCCTGCTTTATTTTCATTACGTCTATGTCTGTGGAACCGGTGTATCAAGAAGCGTGCAGCTCACTTTAACTTCAAGATCCTGTGCACCGCCGCGGTAAACGCCCTGCACCGGGCTTAAATCAGAATAATCACGGCCGGTGCTGATCGTGATATGGTTTTCAAGTGCCTCAACATTGTTTGTCGGGTCAAGTCCTACCCACCCGATGCCCGGTACCATCATCTCCACCCACGCATGAGTGGCAGCATCCCCGACTAGCGCAGAATCCTCACCTACATATAAGTACCCGCTCACATATCGGGCCGGAATTCGCTGTGAACGGAGCACCCCGAGCATCACGTGGGCAAAATCCTGGCAGACTCCGCCTTTATTCGGAAACGATTCGTGGGCTTTCGTCCCTACGTCGGTTGTTTCGGTATTGTAAGTAAAGTTCTCATAAATATATTTCATTACATTAAGTGCACACTCCATCGGATTTTCGCATTTGCCGACAGCCTGGATGATCTCATCAATCTGCTCATCGAAAAGGAATGTATACGGGGTGTCTTTCAGGAAGGCCAGATAATGGCTTCTGAAAAGAGCAGAGTGGAAGATTTCCTCCATCTTCGATGTATATTCGATATTGTTAATAAACGGACTTTTCTGAATGCTCACAACCGAGGTGGTTTTCACCTCAAGCGTTTCGTGAACCTCAGGAATGAAAAATGTTTCAACAGTATTGCCCCACAGATCAATATATTCTTTAGTCAGGGATGTTGGGCTGATTTTTGAATCATAGTCCAGAAGACGCTGACACTCATCGGTTTTCGGCTTTAGTCTCACGTAATTGAGACTCTGGTCCACTTTTGTTTCATAGCGGAATGTATTTGTATGTTCGATCCGGTATTTCATTATTTTATCTCCTCTCCGGTCACGGGAATAAATTCTCGGCTTCAGCAGCGGTTCAATGAAGTAATGGAAAGAGCATGATTCTTTTCGGGCTGCCGTTCTGATCCGTGGTCACAGGATATCGTGCTGCGGCATGCCCCTTCCTTCCCCCTTTGCGGAATAAGATAGGGTTCTTTTCCCTTAATCGTGATGAGCTACACCTGGTGAAGAATAAATTCAGTTGAAAAAACCCTCCATGAAAAGACGGAGGGTTGTTTCAGTTCCTTATTTTCCTGACTCATATGGGCTTCGGGGCGGATCGTGGGTCACATATGTGCCGGCAATAAAGTCGTGAATGGATCGTTTGTCCTTACGGATGCCGATCATAAAGGCACTGACGATAGCGGCGATTCCGAATGTAATACCGTACAGCAGACCGGCAATAATATCCCGTTTGATCATGGTCCAGAAAGTCACATTATCTCCATCCAGTTTTACGATACGGACACCAACTGCCCGTTTACCCACCGTGTACCCGTACCAGAATACAGGGACGAGTAAATAGTAGGGAAGCCCGAGCACATCCAGCCATGTCGTCTCAAGGGAAAACCATTGGCCATAAATAAGACCGGCAAGAATACCAAGAGTTATCGAGACGAGAAGTCCATCGACAATATTTCCACCCAGTCGCACCCAGAACCCTGCAGGATTACTCACATCCATCCTAAATCACTCCAATTTTATAGTATGGAAAACTCTTCCCTTTTTTCCTTAAGTATTAAACCTTTCCTCCTGGTGGTACTAGATCTTTGGAATTAGTTTATGAAGAAAGGGATTAAAAGTAAATAGTCAGGGAATAGTTAGGTCAACAGCAATTATCTATTATTACTTGTTGAATTGACACTAAGGAGGAAATGTTCATGCTTTGGACCATTATTGGTATTCTGATTGTATTATGGCTATTCGGTTTTCTATTTGAGGTGGCAGGCGGGCTCATTCACGTGCTGCTCGTGATCGCCCTGGTCGTGTTCATCCTTAACATGATCCGCGGCCGTTAGCCGGTGCCGGATAGGAAAAACCCCGCTCCCTTTTAAAAGGGACGGGGTTTTTTCATGTTCTCGTTTTGAGGTAGCCTTCCAGTGTTCCGTAGGCATTTAGCCCTTTGAAGTTAATTCCGAGCTGGACAGAAGTCTGGGCAACAGCTGGTCTCACGCCGGTCACCACCATTTCTACCCCTATGAGTTCGAGGACGTCATGGATACCGAAGAAATTCTGAGCCACGTACGTATCAAACGCGAGAATACCGGACAGGTCGATAATCAGCGTTTCGATTTCCAACTCTGACACCTTCGGAATAACCACCTCCCTGATATGCCTGGCTCGGACTTCACTAAACTCTCCGACCATCGGCATGACAGCGATCCCCTGAGCAATCGGCACAATCGGTGCCGACAGTTCCACCATTTCAGCTTCGATCGAGTCTAGCCGGTGCTGGTTGCTCACGTTGAATTTGCTGGTCGTGTTCCGGATCACGTCATCAAAAACAAAAATGACTTCTTCATAAAGGCTGGTCAGTTCCGAACGGGTCATTTTATCAAAGAGGCCCTCGTCTTCAAGCTCTTTCATTAAAGAGAGACGGAATGTACTGATCAGTTCGATTGTATCCCTGAGGAATGAACCGTCCCGGAAAAAAGAAGGGTCCACTTCATAGGTAATGTGCATCTCTTCCGTTTCTTCCTGCGTTTTCGTCAGGCTTTTAGCTACCTTGCTGATTAGCGTGGGAAGCATGGTGCGGTGCTTTTCAAGATAGTCGTGCGTCAGTTCTGTGTCGAGTTTTTCTGTCGCATCGTCAATCAGCCTGTCAGTGAGGGCTTCTTTCTTTGTTTCCAGATAACTCGCAATTGAATCAAGAATATATTCCACATCCACTCTCTCCAATATTAGGAATTGTTTGCTTCCTTGAGTGTACCGCACTTGGATTCACACATACAATCAATTACGCAAATTAGTGACATTATTCTTAGTAAATACATTCGAATGAACCGTAATTACAAGATTGTCATGATGGTGCCGATTAACGTAAGGGCGATTAGATGATAGCCGGCTGCGACAACGAACGTGTAAACCGCACTTTTTGTGGCATGGCCGAGTCCGAAGAGAAAATCCTTTGCATAAGCGAGGACTACAACGATGCCAGTAAGAAGCCCATAAAGGGCACCTGCCCCTGCCGTTTCAGCTCCTGCCAGGGTAAGAATCCCGTATAAGGCTGCAGCGGTGAAAAGCGTCACAAGCGTAACCATGGGGAAATTAGGCGGGTGTTCTTTCGTGTTAATCTTTAATACATCAACCCACCTGTTTCCAAACAGGAGAGGGGAATAATAGAGCATGCCAACTGCAATATAGAGGACTGTACCTGCGAGAATAGGAAGAATCATCAAATCAATCCTTTTTTTATTTTGGCTCTGTTAAAGCTTAATGTTGATATTTTTCTTCCGTTGATTGAAGCGAACGCGCGCCACTCCTGCGGGAACAGCGCCGGCTGAAGACCCCGCAGGGCGTTTTTCCCGAGGAGGCTGAAGCGGTGCCCGCGGAAGGGAGCGCAGTGAGCAGAAATCAACAACAGACTTTAACAGAGCCTTTATTTTTATAATAGCACAGAGGTGTCTTTGTCGAACGATAGTAAAAGACAGATTCAGGGAAAAGTGGTATTCTTTATTTACTAAAATAAGGAAGCTGGTGTGCCTGTTGCGTAACCTGCCCAATCCCCTGAAAACCTTTACGTTTTATTTTTTCCTGCTCGGCACAGCCATTTCTCTTTATACGTTTTTGAGGGGGACCGGAGGGACGGTTCTTTTAAGCTATGATCTGCTGCTGGCCCTGCTTATGCGTCTTGAGGTTATGCAGCCGGTTCTGTTTAACCCTGGAACGGTAAGTCTGGAACTTAACTGGCCGGCATTTCTGATCAAACCGCTCACGTTTTCCTGTTACGGAATTGTGATTGATGTTTTGATTTGGTTTGGACGCAGGACCGACCGCCGCGGACTGACGAGGGCAGAAATGCAGGAGATCAAACAGGATGAACTCCCGAAACAGTAGGAAAAAGAACAGCACTGACGGGAATATCAGCGCTGTTCTTTTTTCATGGCTATGTATTCATTCTGAAGGAACCCCATTTGGATAATGTCATGCCACTGCCCGTTACGAAACAGGCTTTCACGGCTGATGCCTTCCTCGGTAAAGCCGATGCTACAGTAAAGGCTGATCGCTTTTTCATTGAATGAAAATACGCGAAGAGCAATCCGGTGAAGGTTCAGTTCGAGAAACGCGTAATCAAGCAGGAGGCCGAGTGCCTCTCTGCCATATCCTTTCCCCCAGTAGCCTTTTTCCCCAATGTCGATGATACATTCGGCATTCCGGTTGCCTAAATCAATCTGAACGAGCGAGGTAATTCCAATCGTTTGGCTGGTCTCTTTGTCCTCGATCATATAGCATTTGGAAGAAGATGAAGAAAGCAGGACGTCCTTCACAAATGATTTCGTTTCCTCCTCAGTATGCAGGTCGAGGGATGGACTGGTGGACTGCATCACGTCTGGATCATTGCGCCAGATATGATAAAGCTCAGTGTCATCCGCAGTCATTTTTCGAAGGGTAATGCGGTGAGTATTAAACATAAAAGCCTCCTATTCATAACGTGCTATTTGTATACGTATGTAAGAAAAAGAAAGTTTCGATAAAAAATCACCCGGAGCTGCTGCTCCGAGCGATGATTATGCCTCTTCTTTATCTTTTGTGGCAAACGCGATAAAAGCTGTGGCTGCGATTACGGAAAGTCCCTGGTAGATCAGAACTTCAACCAGTGACTGGACCCCGTCGCCGCCTCCGGTAATGGCTGTGTACAAGATAGCAGCCACATAAAAAGCAATAAATGAGGCCAGGCCGCACCAGAGACTTTTGCCAGCCCTGTTGGCGACGTAAATCGCGGCAAGCGTAATGAGAACGAGCACCGCACCGGAGCCTTCCAGCACAAAATGGTAGACGAGTACCCCTGCGAACAGCAGGAACGCACCGACTGCAGTGGATACGATAAAACGTGGAAGTGCCATGACTGTAATCCCCCCTTATCGGAATGTATGAAAAAGAGGGACAGGAAATGCCTGTTTGTTAGGGGAGAGGGCGGCTTTAAGGGTTTTAGCAGAACACTTAAGGGACTTAGCCGGATGTTTAAGGGTCTTAGCAGAAACTTGGAGGTTTTAGCAATTCACTTAAGGGTCTTAGCAGAAACTTAGAGGTTTTAGCGATTTTAACGGCCTCGATCAGTGTTTTGCTCATCACTCATGATACATAGAGGAACTCCCTTCACACACAGCGAAGGTTATCAAGGTGAAACTTCCGGGTACAAAAACAAGAAGGAGGCGGGTACGATGACGGCAAAAATTACGAGTAAACTGGACACGACCGGGCGGGTAAGCGTGCCGCGGACAGTAAGGGACAGCTGGGACATGGGAAGTACCGTGAACCTCGGGATTCTCCGGGACGGCCGCGGGATCCGGCTGTCGGAAGCGTTCGGAACGAAGGACGCAGCGCAGACACTGAACAGCCAGAACCGATTGTTTATTCCGGCGGAACTCCGGGAGCGGCTCGGCTGGGCCGCGGACCTGCAGCTCGAGTGGAAAGTTGCCGATCAGTTCGTCCTGATCGGGGATGACTTACGGGTATGTGAGATCTGCTACGGGGATCAGGCGCTTGCACCGGTCCGCCACACATTTCTGTGCGGGGGCTGTCTGGATGAAGCAGGGAAAAATAAACGGGACGCGTGGGAAGATCCTCTTGCCAGGCTCGTGTCCCGATACACAGAGGCATGCAGCCACGCTGTGGACGGAGAAATGGCTGACTTGAATGAAGCGTACGAAATCGGCAGCGAGCTCCGCTTCGTGCTTGAATTTCTTGAAGTACCGGCTACGCACGCCCTGGCGGAAGCGGTAGAAAAGGCACAGAAACGGCTCAGAAAAGTGCTGGTGCCTGCGCGGATGATCGATTCATGTGAAGCCTGGGAAACGCTGACAGGCAAAAAGAAACGGGCCATCGTATACGGAGAGCTCCGGAGTCGGGCGTCAGAAATAAAGGAAAAACAGACCGGCAAGCTGAAAAAACTGCACACGATTATTAACGATGATTTTGAGTATGCGTGGCAGCAATTTAAAGAACAGGAACTTGGCAGTTACGTAGAGGAATGCGACGTTTCAATCCGCCTTAAAACCGCTGAACTCGAGGCGGAAGAAGCGAAAAACGGATGGAAAAAAGCGAAAGGATCCGGTGAGGAAAGCTTCCGGGCATCACTGGAGGCGGCCGAAGTTTACGAGCATGCTCTTGCCCGGCTGATCGCAGTCAAACGCTACGTAACCGACACAGGGGAACGGGCAGCGACAGGCAAACTGGAAAAAATGCAGAATCGTCTGGCTGAGCTTTCCCGAATCACAGATGTAAAAGCCCGCCTTGATGAGCTGGATCGCATTGAGGCTCAGATCGATGTGAAAAAGAAACACATCAGAGGTGTGAAGAAGGAAATGCTCGGGGAAGTGTGAGTCAGGGTGAGGGGGCTGCATACAGCCTGATGGTATAATAAAGAAATAACGACCAGAGGGGGACAACCATGATGACCCGTTACGGTGATAATCTGTTTAAAGGCACAGCCCAGTACTATTCCCGCTACCGCCCCGTTTACCCGGCTTCACTCGTACGTTTTCTCGTGGATCGTTTCTCTCTTGACGGCACAGGTCGGCTGCTGGATCTTGGGTGCGGAACGGGGCAGTTTGCCCAGCGTTTTTCCGACTGGGTGGAGGAAATTGTCGGCATTGACCCCGAGCCCGAAATGATCAACGAAGCGGCCCGGCTCAGCAGGGAAGGCCGGATCAGTAACGCAGACTGGTTTAATGGCACGCTGGAAAACTACCACGACGAGTCTCCATTTCGGCTCGTGACGATGGCCAAGTCCTTCCACTGGATGGACAGAAAAGCGGTGCTCGCAGACCTGTATGACCGAGTGGAGACTGGCGGCGGTGCGGCCATCATCGATACATATGCCCCGGATCAGGCGCAGCCGAAGTGGAAATCGGAACTCGACAAGGTGGTGGCCAGGTGGTATGGGCTGGAGCGCCGCGCCGGCAATGACGTGTACCGTCATCCGAAGATCAGTCATGAAGAGGTGATCAGGGAATCTCCTTTCAAACTGGAAACGGCTTCACTGCCCCCTTCCGAGCACGTCTGGACAGTCGAATCGCTCCTGGGCAATCTCTACTCTACGTCCTATGGATCGAAGCGCTTCCTTGGCAGCCGGATTGCCGATTTTGAAAAAGATCTAAGAGAAACCCTTCTTAGAATTGAGCCGTCGGGGGTGTTCTGGGAAAAAACAAGTACGTCAGTGAAGCTTGCGTTAAAAAACTGATGCACAATAAATAGAGGCTCTTATTAAATAAGAAGAGATTCCCCTCCATTTCGTAATCAGGAGAAATAATGACCCTGAATCAGTAAAAGTGAGTAAAGTATTGATGAAGTCGTAAATTTACACTTATATGGCTTATTTTCACCGATTTATCTACTTTACAACCTTTCGGAGGAGGAGTAATCTATCCTCATCAAAGCAAAACAGCTTTGGTGGAAAAACAGCATACAGCATGTTTATTCGCTTAATCCCCGTGATGACGGGGAGCGGAGGAACCATTAAAGACGGGGCGGTGATGCCTCTTGGGGTGAATCAGCAAATCCTGCTGACGGGCGACTCTTGCGTCCGAATCCGACAGCTAACTTCGTAAGCGTTGAAGAGACGTTCATGCTTTTCCTGAACCTTTATTTTTCAATAGAAAATAAAGGCTTATTATCTGCGGGAAAAACCGGATGAAGCTCTCTTTATCCGGTTTTTTGTATTAAATCGCCAGGGCCCGGCGGTTTCTCAGGCAGATGTGAATATCTTCTGAACGCTCAGGCAGAAACTAAAGTATGCACAAAGACACAGTTATGTTGACAAAAGGAGATGTGCGCAGTGGTAAAAAAAGTCAAGCAGTTTGCCGTTATCGGTCTCGGCCGGTTCGGTGGGAGCGTCTGCAGGGAGCTTCACGAAATGGGCCACGAGGTACTTGCTGTTGATAAAGTGGAAGACAAAGTAAATGAATACGCAGGGTTTGCCACCCACGCAGTACAGTTGGACAGTACTGATGAATCTGCTCTTCGGAGCATGGGGATCGGAAACTTCGAACATGTAGTTGTGGCGATCGGTGACAATATCCAGGCAAGTATTTTAACCACACTTGTTCTGAAAGAATTGGGGGTCACCAAGGTCTGGGTAAAAGCACAGAATCACTATCATCACAAGGTGCTTGAAAAAATCGGGGCTGACATGGTGGTACACCCCGAACTGGACATGGGGAAAAGAATCGCCCACAATATGGCATCCGAAAAAGTGGTTGATTTTATCGATCTTTCGGATGATTACAGTATTGTCGAACTTCTGGCTACGGACAAAGTCAACCACAGAACACTCGTGGATCTGAACATCCGGGCCAAATACGGGGTCACGGTTCTGGCCTTTAAGCGTGAGGAGAACATGAATATCTCTCCGATGCCCGATGACGAGATCGTAAAGGGGGATATTCTCGTAGTGATGGGGCATAAGAATGACCTGAACCGCTTTGAGGAAGAAGGGCTGTAGCATGGCAGGAATGCGCCTTGTCCTATCCAGACTATCGCCTCCACAGCTGCTTGCCTCAGGGTTTCTTGGGGCAATTATTGCCGGAACCATTCTGCTTCTCCTGCCGGTGGCGACAGTAGGCGGCATTACCTTCATTGATGCCCTGTTCACAGCCACCTCAGCCACCACGGTGACAGGACTTGTAGTAATGGATACGGGGAGCGACTTTACGGTTTTCGGTCAGACGGTCATTATGATTCTCATAAAAATCGGCGGTCTGGGTCTAATGGCGTTTGCTATTCTGATTGTCCTTGCTCTTGGGAAAAAGATCGGCCTCCGTGAACGGATTCTTGTGCAGCAGTCGTTCAACCAGACGTCCCTGGGGGGGATGGTGAGGCTTGTGAAGATGCTGCTGATCTTCGCTTTTTCCATGGAGCTTGTGGCCACGATCCTTCTTGCCCTGCGCTGGGTTCCCGAGTACGGATGGGGATTCGGGCTCTTTACAAGTCTCTTTCATGCTATATCCGCGTTTAATAATGCCGGGTTCTCACTCTGGGCAGACAGCCTGGAAGGATACGTTGGGGACCCCTCAGTCAACATGATAATTACGTTCCTCTTTATTACAGGGGGGATTGGTTTTACGGTCGTGTACGATACCATCAAGTCGAAAACGTTTCGTGAGCTGTCTCTTCATACGAAAATCATGCTCGTTGGCACACTCGTTGTTAACGTCATCGCCATGCTCGTGATTTTTGCGCTGGAGTACGGAAATGAAGCGACGCTAGGGGGGCTCGCTCCTGACGAAAAAGTGTGGGCGGCCTATTTTCAGGCGGTGACCCCAAGAACGGCAGGCTTTAATACGGTGGATATCGGCAGCATGAACCCCGCAACCATCACGTTCATTCTGGTGCTCATGTTCATTGGAGCCGGAAGTGCATCGACGGGAAGCGGAATCAAGCTGACGACGTTCCTTGTCATTGTCCTTGCGGTCGTGACCTACCTTCGCGGCAAGAAAGAATCGGTTGTGTTTGAGCGCACGATTCAGGATCACATCGTCATGCGGGCTCTTGCCATCGTGGTCATCAGCCTGGCGGCGGTTGTGCTGAGTATCTTTATTCTCAGTGTCACAGAGAGTGGTGCTCCTTATATTTTAATTGTGTTTGAAGCATTTTCTGCCTTTGGTACAGTCGGGCTGTCCATGGGGCTCACTGGGGAGCTTTCGGACATTGGTAAGCAGGTGATTATCGTCCTCATGTTTATCGGAAGGATTGGTCCGGTGACGCTTGCGTTTGCACTTGCGAGATCGAAGCCTCAAAATGTTCGATATCCGAAGGGCGACGTGTTTACAGGATAGAGATTTATATTGAATGTGTAATGAAAGGCGTAATACCAGCGCCTTTCATTTTTTTGTATTTATGTAACCTTTTAGTTCCTGAACCGTTGTTAAAAGTAGACAGGGAAGTAAAGTGGAGGGAGGGGGGCAGGCTGGTGGAGATGGAGCGGATTAAAGAGCACGTGAACGGCTGGTATCACAGCTACAGCGGTGAAATCTACCAGTACATCTATTACATGACCGGAGACCATGATTATGCCCTGATGCAGTGCACGATACGTTCGTGAAGGCATACAGCCGTTTTTCCATCTTTGACGGGAAAAACGCAAAAGGCTGCTGTTTACCATCGCAAGAAATGTGACGATTGACCAGACTGACCGAAAACGAAGGAGGAATTAACCTGAAGACTTTAATCGCAATGACTGTTGTTATTTTCATGCTGCTCACCGCCTGCGGGGAAGCGGCAGTGCAGGGCGGTGATTGCGGCCTCAGTTTTCTTGAGGAGGCAGGGTACGAGATCATATCGCTCGAGCGGAGCGGCACGATTACATTTACGGAAAAGAACCTGAACGACCTCCCGCATCAGCAGATCTGGGCCGTTCAGAACGTGGAGCCTGAATACTACCTGAATGAACCACTTGTTACGTGCACCTTCACCATACGTAATCACCCGCACGATATTATGTTTGATAAAGGGGTTACCTTGGTTACGGTTCTGTTAAGCGGAAGTGAAGTGATTGGGGGCTGGTCATCTCCCGTAGCCTCAAAGGACACTCTCATCGGAGCACCTTACTCCATTGACGGAAGAACGGCAGAGGAAGTTCAAAATTGAATTAAGCCGCACCGGACAGGTCAGGTCCAGTGCCGCCTTTCATCGTTCATCGACTCCTCATGTACTGATCCTCCCATTTCCGGTTCATACTCAGTTCACATTCACCGTTTATGATAAGGAGGAACAAGATAACAGGAGGAGTGACCATCATGATCTACTCATCTGCAGGAAGCAGTCAAAATGAAATAAACAGAATCCGAAGAAAGCTTTTGCCTTTTATCGTAAAAGGTATTTTTTCTGCCCTGGCAGGAATGCTGCTTTTGGCACTGGCGGTAATAAATCTTTATGTAGTCTTATTTGAACCGGCTTTACAACTCGACAGGGAATCTCTGCAGCTGCTCTTTTCAGTAATCGGCGGGCTCGGCGTTGCCCTTATCATTGAATCTGTCTATCAGCGTAATGCCCTTCAAAAACAAAAGCTCAGCTATATAAAAAAGAGAATAAAAAACAGCCATGTTCCCGAGGTGTTAAGGGACAGCTACATGGTCAGAATAAAACAGGAACCTGGAAACCGGACAACGCTTTTTCAGGCGTTTTTACAAGAGGAAGAGAACCTGCAAAGCAAAAGACAGTCGCGATGATGGAGGAAAGATGATGAGAAAACCGGCTATCCTGGTAGTTGATGATGATTCCCATATCCGAAGACTGATGAAGGTCTACCTTGAAAGCAGCGGTTATACAGTGACAGAGGCGGCGGATGGACAGCAAGCCCTTCGTCTTCTCGAACAGGAGCGCGTGGATCTTGCGGTTGTGGATGTGATGATGCCGTATGCAGACGGCTACGCTGTCACAGAGGAAATTCGCTCCTGGCTGGAGATTCCCGTCATTCTTGTGACCGCAAAAGGCGAGTCGAAAGATAAAATAAAAGGTTTTGAAGCCGGGACGGACGATTATCTCGTAAAACCGTTTGATCCCGTTGAACTTGTACTGCGAGTGAAGGCGCTGCTGAAACGATACAAATCAGAAACAAGCCGTATTATCCATGCCGGCAGCCTCCTCATAGATCTGGAGCAGTTCACGGCAACTGCTGATGGAAAAACAGCAGAGTTGAAGCGAAAGGAAAGTGAACTTCTCGGTATGCTTGCAGGTTCAGCCGGGAAAATTCTGACTCGTGCTCAATTAATAGAAAAGATCTGGGGTTATGACTATGAAGGAGATGAACGGACGGTGGACGTGCACGTGAAGCGGGTGAGAGAAAAACTTGCACGGATTGATGGTCCTAAAATTGAGACCGTCCGCGGACTCGGATACCGACTGGAGAAACCGGATGATTAAGAGCAGTCTCTACGGCCGGACAGTTTTGACGTTTATCGGGACGATCATGGTTAGTCTGATTGCCGCTTACGTGCTCACACCCTTTCTGACTCCCCAGGAAGTAGTTTTTGAAGAGGAAGTCGTTACGCTTGCTGAAACGGTCACTGATATCATCAGTTTAGCTGATGAAGAAGACATCACCGCGCTTCTTGCCGTGCTGGAGAACGTCGGCATAAATGGGGCGGTAATCTCTGGTGAAGAGCTTGACTACGGCACTAATCCGGGTCTGACGGCAGAAGAACAGGAACAGGCGGCAGAAGTCGCTATGTCCGGAACGGAAACGATGGTTCTGCCATTCGGAATAACGGATGTTTCCCGGACGGTGGTTGTCCCATTGGGGGAGGAAACAGCCGTTATCGTTCATGTTGATTATGAAGCAGAGGTTCGTCAGGGCCGCCGGACCACACTTTTTACGCTGCTGATTGTTCTAGTAACCGGAAGCACCCTGACACTTCTTGCTTCCAGGCAGATTGTATTTCCAATACGAAAACTCAGTCTGGCAGCCCGGAAAATGGCCGGAGGTGACTTTTCGATCCGCCTGAAGAGCCGGAGGAAAGATGAAATGGGCGAACTGATTGACAGTTTTAACGATATGGCAGCGGAAGTAGGGAAAATAGACACGATGCGGGAGGACTTTGTGAGCAATCTTTCTCACGAAATCCAGTCACCGCTCACATCGATCAAAGGCTTTACGAAAGCGGTACGCGACGAGGTGATCCCTAAAGAAGAGCAGACCGAGTATCTGGAGATTGTGTACCGGGAGGCGGATCGTCTTTCAAAGCTCAGTGAAAATCTGCTCCGTCTGGCTTCGCTTGATTCCGAGCATCATCCTCTTGAACAGAACACATTTCGACTCGATGAACAGCTCAGGCGGCTGACAGTAAATCTGGAACCTCTGTGGGCTGAAAGGAACATTCAAATAAATCTTGACCTGAACCGAATGCTGGTTACTGCGGATGAGGAACTGCTCGAGCATGTGTGGATTAATCTGATCACGAATGCAGTGAAATTTTCCAGTGAAGAAGGCCGGGTCGACATTGCCGGTGAACAGAAAGGAGCGGAGTTCATTATTCTGGTGAGGGACTTCGGTGAAGGAATCCCGGAACAGGATCTTCCTTATCTGTTTGACCGCTTTTATAAAGGGACCCGGTCGCCATCTGCACAAAAAGGAGGAAGCGGACTGGGGCTTGCAATAACGAAACGGATCGTTGACCTCCACGGGGGGACGATTCAAATCAGCAGCACGGTAAACGAAGGTACCGAAGTGGAAGTCAGGCTGTCTGCTCCATCTTTAACCTCTTGAAATAACAGGTAAAAACCATCATTATTGGTTGTTTTATCCTCCTTTTGTCCCTATAATCAATTCCTTACATGAAGTAACAGAAAACAGGGGTGCCGGCAGGTGACGGTGCCCCTGTTTTTTACTACTCACCTGCCATAATCACTCATAATCCCATTATTGAATACCATATTACCGTCACTACATTGGGCGGGAGAGTGAAACATGAGCGATTATTTTTTGCGGGCACATACAAGTAAAGGATACGTTTCCTTTGCAGAAGATACGGTGAAGAACTTCAAAGATACGATTGTGTTATCAGGGGGAAGTAAAAAGCTGCGGGAAGAGTTGTTAAACAGTCTGGTGAATAATGATGGGCAGGGGGCGGATGCAGATACGAGATACATTCATTTAGTGGATGGCCAAACTCTTGACGGAATCTCATTTGGAAGGGAGCTTCTGATCCTCGCAGAACATCCCCAGCACCGTTTGGAATTTAAAGATGCTCACTGGGTTAACCTGGATGACTGTATTCATTCCCAGGGAATACAATCCTCTCTGGAGGAGAGCTATAGTAAAATCAAGGAAACGGAAGCAAGCGTTCACCGCTTTTTTCAGGAAGGAAAAGCGATTCATGAAAAAAAAGAAGAACTGTATCTGAAAGGCATGGATTTCTCAAAAGCAGATCAGGCAGCTGAAGATGTGATTGCATTGATGTTTCAGGATGCCGATCAGGCCAGGAAATCGTCCTCACCCTATTCAGAAGAAAGTCTTTTTGGGGGAGCCACAGCCTTTGGACCGGTCAACTTTATCGATGAAATCACCCGGCCGCTGAATAACCGGCTGATCATTAAAGGCAGATCCGGTAGCGGAAAATCCACTCTCATGAGAAAAGTGGTTAAACATGCTGAAGTGAACGGACTGTCTGTAATGGCATTTCCGTGCGGGCTGGATCCTGACAGCCTCGATATGGTTGTTTTGCCCGACCTCGGCTTCGCGATACTGGATGGGACGGCGCCCCATGTGATCAACCCTTCAAGAGAGGGAGACCAGGTCATTGATATGTTCGAACGCTGTATGGATCCTGAAGTGGAAAAAAGATATGAAAATGAGCTTCAGGAGCTGTCACATGCATACCAGGAGAAAATGAAAGCAGGCACAGCCGCCCTGAAAGCCGTACTGGAATTAGAGAATGAAGTTGACCGGAAGATTGCCGCTTGTGTGGATCAGGCGTCCTTTACGAGTCTTGCAGAAAGCCTGAATAAGAAGATCAGCGGATAAAGGGTAAAACTGGACGTCTGGCGTGGGGTCCCCGTAATCGGGGGCAACACGCTTTTTTTACTGTGAAAGTACACACCAGTGCCGGAAAAAGTCGGCCTGCAGTGCAGTGGAACATCATTTGATTTCCCCCCCTTCATATCATAGCGAAGGTGCTATAATGATAGAGTGCCGAAATAAATATACACTTTATTTATTTTTCGGCTGCAGCAGAAGAGCCGTAACCTGTCTTCATTCAGGGGCAGGGTTCTTCTGTCTGCGGAGAAAAGGTGGGGTAAAATGCAGGCAACCTGGAAATTAAAAGGGATGTTATTCTTTATACATTCGGCAATGACGATTCTCGTAAGTTACCTTCCGGTTTATTTTCAACACCTGGGACTTACGGGATCACAGATTGGAATTCTCTTGGCAGTAGGGCCGCTTGCAGCGATCATGTCCCAGCCGTTCTGGGGATTTATGAGTGATAAATGGCAAACTGTGAAGCGGGTTTTGCTGAGCTGCCTTATCGGAGGATTAATTACCGGCTTTGTCGTCTTTCAGATGACCGCATTTCTGTGGATCATGCTGCTTTTATTTATCTTCTTTGCTTTTATGGCCCCGGCTGGAGGGCTTGGCGACAGCCTCGCCCAAAAAGTATCCCAGCAGCGTGGGGTTTCTTTTGGAAGTATCAGGATGTGGGGGTCCCTCGGTTTTGGTACATCTTCTCTTCTCTCCGGTTTTCTTCTAGCGAGATTCGGGATCGAAAATATTTATTATCTTTATGCTTTTTTACTTATAATAGCTATATTTTTCTGTACCAGGGCGCCGGATAGTGAACCGGCCAGAAAGAAGGCAAGTCTTAAGAGTGCGTTAAAGCTGGGGGCCAATCCTTTACTGGGTTTCTTTCTGCTTATGATTTTTTTTATAAGCCTGACTCACCGGGTGAATGACTCTTTTCTCGGACTTTACATCGTGGAGCTGGGAGGAAGCGAATCCATTATTGGAACGGCATGGTTTATCGGTGTCATAACGGAAGCGGTCGTCTTTGGAATGAGTGCTTACTGGCTGCGCCGTTTTCACCCGCTTACTTTTATCAGCATCGCCGCTTTCATCTATGTGATAAGGTGGCTGCTGATGGTGCTGGCAAACAGCCCGGCAGATGTCCTGTTTATTCAGGTGCTGCACGGTCTCGCTTTTGGACTTTTTTATTTAACGGCCTTCCAGTTTATCGCGCGGCTCGTGCCAGAAGAGCTGGAATCAACGGGCCATCTGCTTTTTATAAGCGTGTTCTTTGGAGTATCCGGAGTGATTGGCTCTCTTGCAGGGGGCGTGATTATTGATTCCTTTGATTTCAGAACCCTGTATCAGGCCATGTTTTATTTTGCGATTGCCGGTTTAGGTGCTTCGTTTATTTACCGCCGTTTTTATTTCCGAAGCGATCAGGGTAAAAAAGAGCTAAAGAAAATAGCAGACGGGTTGGAGCAGTAAAAATGATAAAAAAGCTGATCAAAAACAAAAACAGGGGAACCGAAGTCTCATTCGGTTCCCCTGTTTTAATGAAATTTTATTAGAATTCCTTCGCCGCGTCGGCTGCTTTCTGCACGCCCTGGGCGATGATTTCGTCAGTCTGCTCAGGGAACTGGTTGTGGCCTTCAACAATCACTTTAGTGATGTCTTCGATGCCCCAGAACCCGAGCATGTTGCTCATGTAGTTTACGGCCATTTCGGCTGACTGGGCCGGTCCTTCTGAGTAGACGCCGCCGCGTGCGTTAAGGAGTGCCACTTTTTTGCCGCCAAGGAGACCTTCAGGACCTTCAGCTGTGTAGCGGAACGTCTTGCCTCCCTGTGCAAGGTAGTCCATATACGTGTGGAGTGCAGCTGGTACCGTGAAGTTCCAGAGCGGGAACGCAAAGACGACTTTGTCCGCCTCGAGGAACGGGTTCAGATAGCTTTCCACGAATGCCGCGTCTTTCTCTTCTTCAGCTGTAAGCTCCATGCCCTGGCCTTTTTTGAACATAGCTGTGATTTTATCATTGCCGTAGTAAGGCAGGTTTTCCTCAAAAAGGTCGATTTCCGTGATCTCGTCCTGCGGGTTTGCCTTTTTATAGCTGTCCGCGAAAGACTTGTACAGCTTTACGCTGACTGCCTGCTCGATTGGACGGTTGTTTGCTTTTACGAAAAGTACTTTTGCCATGATGAATACCTCCATGTGATGTAAATGTATAATTTTTGTTGTTGCAACAACCTTTAGTGCTGTTTAAGTCTGCTGCATAAACGAGCGGACGCGAATTACAGCTGCGCCTCTGCATTGGCTTTCATTTTCAGAAGAAGGCGCTCCATTTCCGCCAGTTCCTCGTCGGTAATTCCCTCTGTAACAGCTGCGTTGAACTGCTCTGCGACAGGAATAACCTGTTCACCGAGTTTCCGACCTTCTTCCGTAAGAAAAACCTTAACAGAACGCCTGTCCTCTGTGCAATGAATCCGCCTGACAAACCCTTTCTTCTCCAGGTTGGAGGCCATACGGGCAATATTGGTCTTATCCTTATCAAGGGCTTCGACCAGTTTGTGCTGGGAAAGACCGTTCTGTTCCCACAGCAGCATCATAATCAGATTCTGCTCAGGCGCAAGATTGAAAGGCGCAAGCCTGGCCTTGATCAGGCTCGTCATCACAAGGTCCGCCTTATGAACTTTTATGCTGATATAGTCTTTAAAAGAAAGCATCGGTGCATCATCCCTTGTTTAGTTGCTATGCATACCAAATTAACAACACTAAGTATAACGAGGGGGAACACGAGCTGTCAAGAATCATACGCTAATAGGAAAAAAGAACCAAATTCCTGTGCGGCGGGCCTGTTTACGGAAACAGGCAGGGAACGAAATCGTCTTTTGTCGAAGTAAGAACACATAGAAAAAAAGGAGTCAATCAATGTGACAGAGATGTACACAGACTGGGGCGGCAGGGTCAGGCTTTCCTGGAGGACAGACCATGATTCAGCCTCACAACAGATTACGAGTGTGCACGGGTTCTGTTTTTACAAGGAACGGCTGCTGGTCGTAAAACTCACTCATCGCGGTTGGGATTTTCCAGGGGGTCATGTGGAACAGGATGAGACACCTGAGACAGCCTTCAGGCGAGAAGCAGCTGAAGAAGGCGGTGTAAAGGGAACCTGCAGGCTGCTCGGAGCGGTTGAAGTCGACCACCGGGAAAATGCGAACTGGGAGTCCGGGGGACCATACCCGGAAATCGGCTATCAGCTTTTTTACCGGATGCAGATCACGGAAGTGCTGCCTTTTCGGGCGGCATTCGAGTCGGAACAACGGGCTTTTGTAAGTCCGGCCGAAGCTGCTCGGAGACACCATAACTGGCTTCCTATTTACGACGCTATTCTGGATAAAGCTTTGAATAGAAAATAGCCAATTTTTTGAAACCTTTATCGAGTCTCATCCGTGTATACAGGTAAGGAAAAAACAGCAGGAGGTGAACAGTCAGGTGCAGAAAAAACAGGTATGGATGATCGGGTCCATGGTTCTTTTACTGAGTCTGGCGGCAGCGGGCTATTTTGCAGCCTCAGGAATGACACAGGGGGAAGTCTCGTCGGTTAAAATATCGGAATTCAGCCGCTGGGGAAGCCAGGAAGGAGAACAGATTGCGGTTCTGAAAGACAGCAGCGAGATTGAGCAGATCCTGAGGGCTGTTCAATCGACCGATGAAATAAAAGGTGTGGTTGATTTTGTAGACGGTGATTTTGAAGTGAAGGTAGTCTATGAGACTGACACCACAGAGTTATTTCATCTCTGGATTAACGAAAACACCACCCTCGGAGCAGTCATGAACCCGGATGATTCCCACAAGCTTTTTGCCCTGTCCGAATCTCAGACGGCCGAATTGAAGAAAATCCTCTGGGGGCGGGAGTTCTGACAAGCAAGTGATACATAATCTGCGACCCGGGTCGTAGAAAAAGTCCTTCCCGGCCTCCATGAGGAAAAGCGCCGCACGCGGTACGCTTTTTTCAAGGAGGTTTTTTCAATGATTAAAGGACTGTATGAAGCTCATCTGCCGGTGAGAAACCTTGAAAAGTCACTGGCATTTTACAAGGGACTCGGACTCGAATTCAGCCACTCTGTAGAGGGAAGGCTGGCCTTTTTATGGATTGAGGAAGGGAAAAGCTGGCTCGGACTGTGGGAATGCGGGCAGGCTCGGCTCGACTATCATCCGTCCATCCGGCACGTTGCCTTTGAAGTGACGCTCGAGGATTTAAAGAAAGCGGTGAGCTGGTTGGTGGAACGGGGGCACGAACCTCGGGAAGCATTCGGTTTTGAGCCGGTGGAACCGTTCGTCATGGCCAACCCGGTATGTACTCACGCCAAGATTCACTTTAACGACCCGGACGGCAACAGTCTGGAGCTGATCACCAGCATTCCCAACCCGCGAAAGCGCGAGGGCATGATGTATCTGAGCGATTGGGAGCAGGCAAATCGCGATGTACAGTAAGGTGCTGAAAAATCGTAACGTCCGGTTTTATCTGGCCGGTGCAGGGGTTTCCCGGCTTGGGGACGTAGTGGCCGGCCTCGCTTTTCTGTTTCTTGCATACGAACTGACCGGATCCGGTCTCTATACAACTGGCGTTGCGGTTTCACAGGCGCTGCCCTACCTGTTTTTCGGTCTGATTGGGGGCGTGATCGCAGACCGGATGGATAAAAAACGGCTTCTGATTGCGATGGACGTGATCCGGGTTCCGATCGTTCTCTCGCTCGTGGTGATTTATCAGGTGGATCTACTCGTGTACCCGTACCTGATTGCGGCAAGCTTCGCCCTGCAGACGTGCGGCTGCTTTTTTAACCCTGCCTATCGTGCTGTTCTTCCACTGATCACGAAAGAGGAGGAGCGCACGACGGTAAACAGTCTGTATGATTCGGTTACCCGAGGGGTTCAGGTGGGAGGACCAATCGTCAGCGTCGGTCTGCTCACGCTCGGGGAGACCATCCACTTCTTTACTTTTGATGCAATTACATATGCTGTGAGTGCGGTCCTGATCTACCGGATGACCTGGCGGGAAACAGGTACTTTGGGGGATGAAAAGAAACCCGGTGTGGGGAGAGCAATTCTTGATTTTGCCGATTGGGTAAAAAAGCAGCATCAGATAAGAACGCTGTTTCTCATAACGTTTGTGATGGTCTTTTTCAACACGTGGGTGTGGCAGGTCGGTCTTCTGCTTCTCATGATGGAGACGGTTGGGCGGGCTGAGGAATGGTACAGCCTGCTGATGGGCTGGTTCGGGGCAGGAGTAATCGCGGTGAACCTGCTCATTCCATTCGTCTGGAAGCGGATGAGCCTCGCACTGTATCTCGTGGGATCGGCTGTCTGGGGTGCAGGCATTATAGTAATCGGCCTTGCGCCGGCGCTTCCGGTGTATTTTATTGGGGCGGGCATTGTGGCTTTGGGTCTGCCTGTTGCCGGGCTCGCCCGGGTTTACCTGCTGCAGACACTTGTGCCTGAGGATATGCTTGGCCGCGGCTTTAGTTTTAATGCCGTACTGCTGTACACGTCCAACGTGATTTCCCTGGGAGTTTACGGAGGACTCTCTCTTGTGGTCCCGGCCAATATGCTGTTTCTTGTGAACGGCATGCTGATGACGGCTGTGGCAGGAGGATGGTTGTTTGGGGTGTGGTACAGGGGAAAAGAGGCGTTTAGAAATGAATTGACGGAAAATTTTTTAAAATAAAAACGGGCAAGGATATGCTGAAAGAAGAATAAGAGAGGAGACCTGTCCAATGGTGAAAGCATAACGGTTGTTTCGTAAAAGTGGATTCCCCTTAAATGTTGAACCTGTAAAAACAAGGGGGGAGTATGCCCTTTTGACCCGTTATGAAGCTTTCGCGTATGCAGGTTTTCCTGCGGATACGCAGAGTACCCGTCCGGCGGGGACTCTGTTTTTTCACGGCTTTAATCAGGTGAGGTGTGCAGCTTTCCCAAAAATGGAGGTAAGGTATCGATGCAGAATCACCAATTGACAGATACACTCAATGTACTTTTGGAAGAAATGATGAAAAATGAGCCGATTCCCGGTCTGGCGGTCAGTGTCGTCAAAGACGGTCAGGTCATGATGGCTAAGGGGTTCGGTGTGAAAAACAGGGATAGTCAGGAACCAGTCACAGAACGCTCCCTGTTTCATATGGCCTCTGTGTCAAAAACGTTTGCTGCTCTTGCGGTGGTAAGGTTGGCGGAACAGAAAAAGCTCGGCCTGGACAGTCTGGTTACAGATTATTTACCGTACTTTGAGCTTGAAGACAAGCGATACAGGCAGATCACCATCAGGCACCTGCTGAGTCACACGTCCGGTCTGCCTGATGAAACACACTTTGACTGGGCCGATCCGGCAATGGACGATGGAGCACTCGAGCGGTATGTAACGAACATCAGTCACCAGACGCTTCTCCGTGAGCCCGGTTCGGCTTTTCACTACAGCAATATCGGCTTTGAGATTCTTGGTGACGTAATCCAAAAGGTAAGCGGAAGAACGTTCGAAAGGTATATGAAAGAGGAAATTCTTACACCGATCGGAATGATGGACAGCAGTTTTATGAAGGCAGACACGGAAGCGGAGCTCCTCACCTCACCGCACAGCCTCCATACACATACTTATTACGGACCGGAAGTGAATCCGATTTTCCCGTACAGCCGTTTTCATGCTCCGAGTTCAACGCTCTGCTCAAATGCCGTGGACCTGGCAACATACGGTTCGTTCCTCTTATCCAGGGGAAAAGAGATCATCTCTGATGAGGCATTTTCATCCATGACGGAAAAACACGGGGACACCGGATGGGGAGAAGCGGTTTCGAATGTGGGTCTTTCCTGGTTTCTTGGCACGTATAAAGGGCGGCGGATGTTCTCCCACAACGGTATGGACACAGGCTACCGCAGCAGCCTGATTGTTCTGCCGGAAGAAGATCTGTCGGTTGCGGTGATGATTAATGCCGATTACATCGGCACACGGGTTGTATGGCAAACGATTGTAGACGTATTCCTCGGTGAGCAGATTAAGGCCGTACCGGTATCTCTGGCCCGGCGTCTGGCAAAAACAATTGCAGAGGACGGTGAAGAGGCGGCAGAGGATGTGTTTGTAAGATTTGAGCAGCAGAAGTTTGAAGGATATCTGGTACTTGAAGGAGAGCTCAATTTTGCTGCCTATGAATTTTTCGAACGGGGACAAACAGAAGAAGGCATCTGCCTGCTGAAGATGGCAGCCCGCATTTTCCCGCAATCCTCCAACATTCAGGACAGCCTGGGGGAAATGCATGAAGCGAGGCAGGACATGCATACAGCGCTTCATCATTACAAAAAAGCAGTGGAGCTGGATCCTGAAAATAAAGAAGCAGCCGCAAATCTGGCTGCCTTGAATGAGAAAATGTAATCAGGCGATGAAGACCCGTGACGTTTCTTCTTCCACCCCGTTACATGCGATAAGGGCGAGGATCAGAGAAAGGCTGCACAGTCGTTTGATAGCGAATTGCTCCTTTTGGTGGTTTTTAAGCACGGTTGGGCTGTCATATTACGGACATACCCTCAGGTTCTTTGATCGAATCCATTTGATGGTATTTAAGAGGTGTAGTGTCCCTGAAATCGGTAGCTGGAAGGTGAAGAAGCCATTTTTTTAATCCCATCCTGAAAATAGGGCATCAGACGATCGGCTGTATCGAAGCTCACCCACTGAATGTCGGCGATTTCATCGGGCTGAACAATGGCAGGGGTGCCTTCTGCATGCGCTGCGAGAAACGTGAAAAATAGAACATGACTGTTTTTGGCTTCAAAAAACACTTCGTTTACGTGTAAAAGGGGACCGGGTGCGATTGATAAGCCCGTTTCTTCTGCCGCTTCCCGGACCACAGCCTGTTCCAGCGTTTCGCCTGCTTCGACACCGCCGCCGGGAAGAGACCAGCCGCTTCCGATGTTTTTGACCATCAGCACTTTATCTTCTATTTCGTGAAGAATAACCGCATGAACTGCGTCAATCCGTTTCATCGCTTTCATCTCCAATAAAATGAATTTACTGATAATTATGGTACCATAAGATTATCAGATGCAGTGAGGTGACCAGCATGCGTGTAAAGGGATTAAATCATCTTTGTTTTTCCGTATCGGATCTGGAGAGGTCTGTGGATTTTTACGAGCGTGTGTTTGAAGCGAAGCTGCTTGTAAAAGGACGGAGCACCGCCTACTTTGACGTGAATGGAATCTGGGTTGCTTTGAACGAAGAGAAGGACGTGCCGCGGGAACAAGCAGGCACTACCTATACCCATATGGCGTTTTCGGTGGAAGAAGAGGATTTCGATGCGGTGAAGGAAAAGCTCCACTCGCTGAACGTGAACGTGCTGGCAGGCCGTGAGCGTGCGGCTGATGACGGTCGGTCGATCTATTTTACCGACCTCGACGGACACAAGTTTGAGTTTCACGCAGGCACCCTCGAGCAGCGGCTTAACTACTACAGGCGGGAGAAACCGCATATGACGTTTTATGAATAGGGAGTTTTTAATATGGACAAAAAGAACAGTCTCTGGGAAAACCAGTATCTCAAGACCGGCCAGCTCTGGGCTTCTGAGCCTGAAGCAGCCCTTGCAAAGTACGTGTCTCTCGTGTCAAAGGACAAAAAAGTGCTCGATCTTGGCATGGGCGAGGGGAGAAATGCGCTTTATTTTGCCGGACAGGGTTTCAAAGTGGCAGGCACCGACTTCTCCACAACGGCGGTAGAGCGCTGTAAGGAAAAAGCGGAGCAACTCGGCCTTGAGGTACACATGTCAGCAGGCAATTTAAAAGATTACGAAATCGCCCCCGAGAGCTGCTCGCTCATCATCATGGCGAACGTGCTGAATTTTTTCCGGGATCGCGAGATTGACATGATACTGAAAAAGGTGGAGCAAGGTCTGCAGGACGGCGGACTTCTTTATCTGAACGTATTTGACTCATACGAGCCAGGCATGCAGAAGCTGAAGGAACACGGAAGCGAGGTGGCTCCTGGCACTTTTTACCGGAAGCAGACGGACAGTTATGTTCATTTTTTTACGTGTGAAGAGCTCGAGGAGAAGCTTGAGCGTTTTGAGACGATCCATAAAAGCGACTATCAGTCTCTTGATCTCTCGCACGGTGAGCCGCACGTGCATTCAGGCGTCGAGCTGCTTGTTCGGAGGAAATGCCAGCCGTTTGTCTAAGAAAGCAGTTAGAATAAAGCCGGATTCAAGTAGTAATGAGACATAAATTGTCAGCTGAGTAAACTCCTGAACCACTATTCCCAATTTGAGGTGAAACCATATGAAACCTTTCTGCAACCCGTTTGAGCATTAGCTCGTTTGATCCCGTGGCCCTCCTTTACGTGTGTAGAAAAAGTGCTTCAGTTACACACTTAAAGGGGGACAACCACTATGCACAGTCAGCTCAAACTCTTACTTACCGGAAGAATTATTACCAATCTCGCCGACAGCTTCTACTTAATTGCGGCGGTATGGTACGTATCCGTCACGACAGCCTCACCGTTTCTAGTAGGCCTTACCGGCGCTGTGGCCACTATGCCGGCCGTGCTCTCGTTTCTTCAGGGACCGCTTATTGACCGGTATGAAAAACGAACTATTCTTGTCATCGCCATGCTCGTACAGGCCGTCTGTACCGTGGCGATGATGGCAGCCTTTTTAACCGGACAGCTCTCAATCCCGCTGCTTCTCGTTCTGCTTTTTACAGCGCTCATGGCATCCAGCATCATGACCCCCACAGAGAACACCTTAATCAAGCGATGGGCAAAAAAAGATGAACTCACGAAGGTGAACAGCTGGTTTTCGTTCTCCTATCAGACCGTCGATATGATCGGCGATGCGCTGGCAGGTATTATGGTGGCTTTAATCGGCGTCGGGCTTATTTTTGGCGCCAATGCTGCCGTTCTGTTTACGATCGCAGTCGTGTTTCTATTGTTTATGAAGCGGGACCGGATCAGAGAAAATACTTCTGCGGCTTCATTTCTGAAAAACTACCAGACGGACTTTACTGAAGGTTTCCGCTTCGTCCGAGGCCGGCGGACACTGCTTGCTGTTTTTGCCGGGATCATTATTATGAACGTATCTGGTGCGATGGGGCTTGCGATGATTCCTGCTTTCGCCGAAGCGCCGGAGCAATACGGTTTCTGGCTTATGGCGACTTCAGCCGGTGGTCTTACCGGCACCGTTGTTTCATCAAAGTTGAAACATATCCCGATTAACCGGCTGTTTCCGGTGCTTGGTCTTGGCATCGGCGTGGCGTGGGTGGCAGCCTTCACCATTCAGGTCACGATCGTTCCGTTTCTCCTTTTTGCGCTGGCCTGGATGGGGATCGGCATGTTCGGTGTCTATCTGCCCACCTTGATACAAGTGAACATTCCAGAAGAAAAGCTCGGTATCGGCTTCAGCTTTCTCTTCTCGTTTCTCGCATCACTCACACCGGCCGCTTTTCTTGCAGGCGGTATGCTGGGTGAGTGGCTCGGTCCAGGGGCGGTTCTGATGATGAGCGGCTCCGGCTATCTGCTGTTCTGCCTTTACATGTTGCTGCATCCGCGGATGCGCAGGCTTGGAAATCTGGTGGAGGAATCGTTTGATTATTAGTATTGGAGCTCCCTGAGAGGGGAGCTTTTTTAGTTGAAGTGAGCAGGCGGGGGATCTGGGATTTATTTTACCTGATAAGGGAATTAGCAAGAGCCTTATGGGAATTAGCTTTCGCATACCCGGGAAAAGGAAATTACAGGAGGGATTTTATGATCGGGAAAATAAGATTAACCGGCGCGACTGTTTTTACTGCCGGAGTGATGCTGGAGATTGCAGACCTGTTTGACGTCTTAAGCACTGCCTATCTTCATTTTCTGCTCATGGCAGCCGGCGTTCTGTTACTGGCGACCACGGCTCTCATTACAGGAAAAGAAACCAGCATGCTTTGCCGAATCGGCCTTCACAAATACGATCGTGTGGGCTGGGACGATGAGCTAAGATCTGCTGCAATCTATCAGTGTGAGCGATGCGGAAACAAAAAGAGAGTGGTGAAGACGGCATAAACCGAACAGATTGCGAAATTATGAAAATAACCGAAGAACGGCTCATCTGAATGGAAGAAGGTGTTAAACTGAATATAGTAATACGTGTTGTATCCTTTTTTCACAGTTCATGAGCAGCCTGACCTTTTTATATCTGAAAGGAGCCACACACAACATGAAAGCATTCGGAAAACTTATACATAACCTGGCAGGCTGGGTCAAAGCAATTGCCGTCAGCCTCCTTCTTGCCATTCTCGTAACGGTGTTCGTTGTCCAGCCGTACACGGTGGATGGACGCTCCATGGAACCGTCCCTGGCCGGGCTTACAGGAGGAGATGACCATGCCGATCGGGTAATGGCACTGAAAACGCCTTATGTATTCGGCATCACGCCTGAATACGGTGAAATTATTATTGTTGACAGCCGTGTGGACCGAGAGCGCACGTGGAAAGATGTGTTCTTCGAAAGTCCATTTCTCTCCATTTTTGACGATACCAAAGAAGAGACGAACCATAAATGGATCAAGCGCGTGATCGGGGAGCCGGGCGACCGGATCGAGATCAGTAACGGCATCGTGTACAGAAATGGCGAAAAGCAGGACGAGGACTATATCAATGAAAACGGGATTCAGGCTGATTTTCCCGAGGTTACGGTGCCTGAGGATGCCCTGTTTGTGATGGGAGATAACCGCAACGGGAGCATGGACAGCCGGAACGTAGGGCCGGTTCCCATCGATAACGTGATCGGTAAAGTGGTACTCAGGTATTATCCATTTGATAGAGTCGGATCTTTTTAGGAACACGATTGGCGCCGACCTAAAAGGGGTGCCGGAAGACGGCAATATTCTACGTTTTTCGTCAGACACGGGCGGCTGTAAAACCTGTTCTTTCCACCGGTAATAGAAGAGAGATTCGATAAACGAAAAAGATATACACCTGTAAAACCATAGTATTAAGCATATAAAAGTCGGAGACAAACGTCCGACTTTTTTATTTTTGTTTAAATGAGAGGATAGTCATGGTTTTGGGACTGAACCTGATCATCGGACAGAAACCGACACTAAACGACAAATTTATGACTCTTAAACAATAGAAAAATACTATTATATACAAAGTATCCCTGTGTTAATATTTTAATTATTCAGAAAAAAGCGGCTGCAATAAAAGAATTCTGGAACAGGTATTTCGGTGTTGGCGCAGACACCGAATACAAAAGTACCGATTTATCCAATTAAACCAATAGAAAAAGGGGCGATTTGATGAAGAAATTATTCGTAGTCTGGATGACGCTGGTCTTAATGGCTGTGCCGTTTCAGGCAGGGGCCTCAAACGGATCCGGAGACACTCTCGAAGAATATTTAGTACAGTTTAATGGACCTTCAGCGCACGGGCTGATGCAGGCATTCGGTATTGATGAAGCACAGGTAAAAACCGAATTCGATCACCTGCCGGTAGTAAATGTAGCTCTTTCTGAAGCTCAGGCAAGGGGCCTGGCGAACCACCCTCACGTAGAAGCGGTGGAGGAGAACGCTGAAGTACATGCGCTTGGTCAGACGGTACCTTGGGGCATTCCCCACGTTCAGGGAACGGCTGCTCAGGATGCAGGATTTACAGGAGCCGGTCTTAAGGTGGCGATTCTTGATACAGGAATTGAAGCCTCCCACGAAGATCTGTCTGCGAACGTAAAAGGCGGGCATTCTGTTTTTACCGATTCTGCTAACATTGATCCGTTCTACGATCCGAACGGACACGGCACACACGTTGCCGGAACGGTTGCAGCGGTCGATAACGATCTTGGTGTAATCGGCGTCGCTCCAGAAGCTGACCTTTATGCGGTTAAAGTACTCAGCAACGCCGGAAGCGGAAGCATCGCCGGCATCGCAGAGGGAATCGAATGGTCGATCGATAACGGCATGGATATCATTAATATGAGTCTCGGCGCTTCGCAGGGATCTTCCATTCTTGAGCAGTTCTCGAACCTTGCTTATGACGAAGGCCTCCTTGTCGTGGCTGCTGCCGGTAACAGCGGAAACCGCGGCGGGAACAACAATACGGTCGGCTACCCGGCTGCCTATGACTCTGTTATTGCCGTAGCTGCGGTGGACCAGAACAACAACCGTGCCACGTTCTCCAGCACAGGCCCGGCTGTTGAAATCTCAGCACCTGGCGTCAACGTCCTCAGCACAACGCCTGGTAACAATTACGCTTCCTACAACGGAACGTCCATGGCGTCTCCTCACGTAGCAGGCGTAGCCGCCCAGGTATGGCAGGCGAATCCAGGGCTTTCCAACACCGAGCTCCGCCAGCTTCTCAATGATACCGCCGTCAACCTCGGCCCGGCTCACCAGTATGGTCACGGCCTTGTCCAGTCCCTTGACGCGATTAACCAGTAAAGCGAGCAGCAGTACCCCGGGATCTTTCCAGTTCCCGGGGTGCTTTTTGCGTTGCGAAAAGGGCTGGGTAATGCTAAAACCCCTAAACAGAAACTAAGACCCGCAAACAAAAACTAAAACCCGTAAACAAAAGCTAAAACCCCTAAACAAAAACTAAAACCCCTAAACAAAAACTAAGACCCTTAAACACCGCCCCCCTCCATAACCCAACGCCCCCCTTTAACGCCTAAACGAACTTCACCTTGTATTTTACCCTCAAAATCCGGTACAATCATAAAAATGCGTACGGAAAGACAGAGGAGGATAAGCGTGAAAACCGCCTATACGAACGGAACTATTTTTACTATGGACGCAGCAAACGAATGGTATAAAAACGGCATCATCATTACAGAAGACGGCAGAATCGTCTACGCAGGACCGCCCAACGATTTCGAACAGCAGAGCGTGGACGAAACGATTGACCTGAAAGGCAAATGGGTTCTGCCCGGGCTGGTGAATACGCACTCCCACATACTGATGACGATTCTTAGGGGAACCGGGGACGATATGAACCTCAAACCATGGCTCGAGCAGCGCGTCTGGCCCCTTGAGCAGCAGTTTACACCGGAAATCGGAACCGCAAGCGCCCGTCTCGGCGTGCTCGAAATGCTCAAATCCGGCACCACCACCTTTTCCGATATGTTCAACCCGAACGGCATCGACAGCGACGAAGTGATCCACGCCATCGCTGATTCCGGTATCCGCGGCGCGTTTTCCCACACGGTCTTCAGCGCCGGCTCCGAAGCAGATCAGCGCGCCAACCTGAACGAAGCCGAGCGCTTCGCCAAAACGTATCGCTCCTTCGCCGACGGCCGCTTCACCACCATGATCGCGCCGCACAGTCCATACACCTGCACCCCTAAAGCCCTGGAAGAGTGCGCCCGGCTGGCCAAAGAAAACAAGGTCATGGCTCATATACACGTGGCCGAAACCGACGGCGAAATAGAGGAAATCCTAACGCGTTACGGGGCTCGTCCTATTGAGCATATTCGCAGAAGCGGCCTGTTTGACGTTCCTGCCATCATGGCCCACGGCGTGGTGCTCAACGATGAGGAACGGGCCTTTATGAAAGAACGTGACATCAGAGTGGCCCACAATCCGGTCAGCAACCTGAAGCTCGGCTCCGGCGTGGCGGATGTAGCAGCACTCCGGGAAGCGGATGTGAAGGTAGGCATTGCCACAGACGGGGTGATGTCCAACAACAACTTCGATATGTTTGAAGAACTTCGTCTGGCTGCACTGCTGCAGAAAGGGACTTACAAAGATGCGACCCGGCTGCCGGCTGAGGAGATTCTCGCCATGGCGACCAGGATTGGTGCAGAAGCAGTGGGCATGAAGCATACAGGATGTCTGAAGTCCGGCAGGTGCGCCGACTTCATTACGATCGACCCGTCAGACAAGCCCCACCTGCAGCCAGCTGCTGAAGCCTGTTCTCACCTTGTCTATGCGGTCAGCGGCAAAGATGTCTGTGACGTTTACGTGGAAGGCCGCCAGCTCGTAAAAGACGGTCAGTGCCTCACAATGGACGAAGAGAAAATCATCGCTGATGCGAACCGTCTGCGAAAGCAGCTGGAAATTTAAGCTCTCAAAGCTTCGGTAAACACCTGCCCGAACCAGTTTCGGGAAGCTTCATTAGGAATGTTATGGTGCAAACTGTCAAACCATTAAATAGACAACTTTGAAAGTAGGAAAAGGAATGAGACAACGGATGAAAGCTGTACAAGTAACAGGCTACGGTGATGTAGATAAGCTGGAAATCGTCCAGCGAGCTGTCCCGGAACCGAACGACAACGAAGTACTAATTAAAGTAAAGGCCTGTGCCATTAACAATACCGAAATCTGGATGCGGGAAGGAGCTTACGGAACTGGTTCCAAGTCCGGATGGCGGCCGGAAGGTGTACAATTCCCCAGAATACCGGGTTCTGACATAGCCGGAAGGATAGTGAAGGTCGGAAGTGGCGCAGACGAATCCATGCTTGGAAAAGATGTTGTCCTTTTCCCATTTACGTCAAGCGGAGACGGTGGATTTGAACACATTTCGGAAGACATGCGCTTTATCGGTTCGGAATATGATGGCGGATATGCGGAATACGTGGTGTGGCCGGCTGCACTGTGTTTTGATATGCCGCTTCCCACTTATACAGAAAGTGCGGCTTTTTCAGTCAGTGGTTTAACAGCCTGGCATATGGCAGAACAGATTCGCATTCAGCCGGGAGAGACGGTTATGGTGACGGGATCAAATGGCGGTGTGGGATCATTAAATGTGCAGATTGCATCTAAAGTATATGGCGCCAGGGTCATTGCGATTGTTGGTGACACAGGTCTGGAAGAAAAATTGAAAGATCTCGGAGCCACCCATGTACTGTCTTATAAATCAGATCGTCTTGCTGAAGACATACTGGAAGTGAATGGCGGTCCGGTTGACTCGGTATTGGATGTCGTAGGAGATGCTTTGTTTTCCACTTCCCTTCAAGTATTGAAAAAAGGCGGGAAATTCTGTATATCCGGATCTTCCGGTGGTCAGAAAACAGAACTTGATTTCAGAACGCTGTACTTGAAGCACATAACCTTTTACGGTTCTGTATTAGGCACAAGGGAAGAGTTTAAACGTATGCTTCACGCTATTTCCGATGGGAAACTCAAACCAGTGATTGATCGCACTTTTCCTTTGGAAAAAGCGGGAGAGGCTCAAATCTATTTTAAAAAGGCAGGGAAAATAGGGAAAGTTGTCTTACTTCCTGAAGAATAAAATTCATTTTTCACCGGGATGGAAAGAGGTGTTAAAATAAGGATAGATATACATAAAGGTCGTGATAAAAGATGCAGCTGAAAAGAATTCTCTGGAGAAAACTGATCGTATCCACCATTATTACAGCTCTGATTGCCCTGTTTCTGATCGGTATGGCACTCATACCGCCTGTTGACTTTTCAACAGACAGTATAATTTTTATCGTGCTGCTGATTGCTTTTACATTTCTAGGGGCAATTGCCGTGGGCATCAGTATTTCGTTTATTAGTGATTACATAACCAAACGTCTGTCCGGTTACCTGAGAATGGCGGCAGCGTTTGTTGTTCATGCCGGGTTCGGGTACCTGGTGGCAAGTGTGTTCGGCATCGGCGAAGCCTTCTATATGGCCCTCATGTTCGGTGTCCTCGATGAATTTGTCAGGTGGATGGAAAGCAAAGGGTATATCAAGTTATAGCAGAAAAGCTGGTTCCGGGAGGGGAGCAGCTTTTTGTTTTGGGTAAAAATGTAACGCTGTTTTCAGGGAGACGTCCATACAGACAGGAGGCGATCGTGAGAATGAAAAAAGCAATCTCGTATGGCGCGTTTGTTTTTTTACTGGCTGCATGCGGCACCGGACATGCCCCGGAACCGGAAAACGGCTCATCAGGAGACGGGGCGTCAGGCAGCGGATCCGCACCTGACCCGGACGAAGGGGAGTACGGCCAGACAGACGAAGCGGAGGAAGGCGACTTCGTTTACCGGCTAGTCTCTGAGGAAGCCGTATACGGCGAGCATGAAGAGGTGAGTATCTACGCAGAACTGGAGTACACCGGAGATGAAGATTCGATCGATATCTATCACGCAGCGAGTCCATTTCATTTTCCAATGAAAGAAACGACCAGAGGCTATGACCTGATGTACGGAATGAACCAGCCTCTGGAAGTTACCACACTGACTGCCGGGGAAGCCTACCGCGAGGAGTTTGTTTCAATCGGGGGCTACAGCGAGCAGGATCCCGATGATTACGTGGCGTTTATGAAAGAGGTCATCGAGCAGGACGGATTTCCCGAAGGACACTACATCGTGGAAGGATTTGCGGACTTTTATGTTGAGACAGATGACGGGGAAGACCAGTATAAGCCGGAAGGAACGATCGAGTTTTTTGTGGAAGATTAAAGAAGTCAGAATGGAGCCTCCCAACCGGGAAGGCTTCTTTTTTAGGCTGCGGGCTGTGTTTTGCTGAGTTACGCCGGGATTTGCTCGATAAATCTGGGTATTTGCTCGATAAACTGCATTTATTGCTCGATAAATCCGAAACATTGCTCGATAAAACAATAAATATGCTCGATAAATCCAGAAAACTGCTCGATACTCCTCATGCACGACAAAGCAGCACCCTCCAATTCGGGTGCTGCTTTTCTTTCTCCAATTCTGTTAATTTCCCGACGATGCGAGAAGGATTTCCCCTTCCGGCAGTTCGTTGTTCGGACGCGGCTCAAGCGTAATCGCAATTTGATCCACGTTCAGATCCTCGAGATCCTGGACGTTGTAGGCGACCGCGCCGTTGCCGGCTTCGTCGATTTCAAAGCTTCCTGCAGGAATAGGCGTTTCCCCTTCGATAATCCACGCCTGGTAGGCTTCCGTACCGGATAGCTCCGGCATGTCGGTGACCTGGATCACGAGCTGGACTTTATCCTGCTCGGAGATGAGTGTCGCAAGTCCGTTACTCGCTTCGCCAAGAGTGGAATCGAGTCCGGCTGTGAGGACGACCTGGGCTGTTCCCGGCTGAGCGTCTTCCTCAAGGGCGTCTCTGATGGCGGTCAGCTCCGTTGCGAGCTCGTTTCGCTCTTCGGCCACCTGCTGAAATTCACCTGCGAGCTGTTCGTTTTCTCCTGCGAGCTGCTGGTTCTCCGTCCAGAACCAGCCGTTCAGACCGACAGAGAGGAGAAGGGAGGCGGCGAGGGCACCAATTATGACCGGCGATTTTCTGCTGCGGCGTTCGGCCGGCATCATGACAGGTCCGGTGCGATCTTCGTTTTTCTCAACTGATGGTTCACTCTTATCTTCATCTGCAAATACATTCGCAAGTACCCGCTTTTTCATCTCCTCAGGAGGCTCTACAGGATACGCAAGAAACGGAAGATCATCCGTCAATTCCCGCAATTCCATCAGCTCCTCCCTGCATTCCTCACACGAGGACAGATGCGCTTGAAACTCTTTTTGTTCCTGCTCGTTCAGCTGCCGGTTAAAATAATCGATCAGCTTTTCACATTGACTGCTGTTCATAACTGCGTCCCCCTTTCCCCTGAAAGCTCCTGGCGCAAATGTTTTAACGCAAGGCGGATCCGTCCTTTAATTGTGCCGAGAGGTATGTTCGTTTTCTCTGCGATTTTTCTCTGGGAATATCCCTTGAAGTAAAAGAGCTCGACGATTTCGATCTGTTCTTTTTTCAGCGTCCGGATCGCTTTTTTCAGTGTTTCTCCCTGTTCCTTCCACTCTACCATGTCTTCCACGCGGGCGCCGGAGTCTCCCGGTTCCCATTCATTACTTAAATGAACTTCCTGCTTATCGTGTTTGCGGATGTGGTCAATGGCTGTGTTCCGTGTCATCGTCAGAAGCCAGGATGAGAATTTTCCCTTCGTATCATCGTAATGCCCCGTGCCCTTCCACAGTTTCATCATCACTTCCTGCACGATTTCCTCAGCGGCCAGTGGATCCTGGACCATTTTATAGGAAAAAGAATAAAGAAGCTTTTCGTATTTATCGTACAGTGCTTCAAGGGCTGCCTGATCCCGCTCCTGAATGCGTCTGTACAGCTGTTTATCATCTGTTTTAGCCATGTGACGCTCCTTCCTCCCGGATGAATAGGTTCTCTTTACTAATAATAACGATCCTTCTTGTAAAATGGATCAATTTAGTCCTGAGGTTTTTATTCTGATAGCGGTGGTGTGAAAATAAAATTAATTTTTTTCGAAAAAAGTGATCCGTTTCATAATCCTCTCCGTTAGCTTGGGCAGATACACAAAATACAAACACAAAAAGGAGAGTTGAAACATGTTCAAAAAGAAAACAAAAGGAATCGCAGCTGCAGCAATGGCGGGGATGCTTCTCGTTCCGGGAACAACACTGGCTCACGATCACAGCGACGACGATCACGACAATGGGGACGGTTACGGGTACGACGAGTACGCGCCGCAAGTATCCACACCGGCATCCGACTTGAGAACACATCTCGACCATCTCCTTTCCGAGCATTACGTGATTACAGTTGCCTTCATGCAGAAAGCATTTGACGGCAGTGACGATGCAGGCGAAGTGGGCGCAGCACTCGATGAAAATACAGCCGAACTGACCGCTGCCATTGAATCGGTTTACGGTGAAGAAGGAGCGGCCGAGTTTGAGCGCATCTGGCAGAGCCACATCGACTTTTTCGGTGACCTGACAGTCGCTACAGCGGAAGGCGACATGGAAGCGCGCGAACAGGCAGAAATGGACCTTGATAACTACGTTGAGGAATTTGCCGCATTTCTTGATGCCGCTACAGAAGGCGGACTGCCGGCTGAAGCAGGCGAGGAGAACGTAGCCGGGCACGTTGAAGACGTCAAGAGCGTATTTGACGCTTATGTAGACGGAGAGTTTGAAGAAGCGTATCACGGCATCCGTCACGGAATTCACCATATGTTTGATATCGGTGAAGCCCTCTCAGGTGCCATCGTCGAACAGATGCCTGAGGAATTCGATCACACAGAAGTGAGCACACCGGCTGCAGACCTTCGAGCAGCACTGAACCACCTGATGGCCGAGCATTTCTCTTTTGCGGTACTCGAAATGCAGAAAGGCTTTGACGGTTCGGAAGACTTCGATTTTGCCGGCTGGGCTCTTGATGAGAACACATCGGACCTGACTGCCGCTATGGGCTCCATCTATGGTAACGACGGCGCTGCGGCATTCGAACCGATCTGGCAGAGTCACATCGACTTCTTCGGTGACATGGTAGTCGCGACCGTTGAAGGGGACATGGAAGCCCGTGAGCAGGCAGAAATGGATCTTGCCGCCTATGTGGTTGAGTTTGCAGGATTCCTGGACGAAGCAACAGAAGGACGCATTCCTGCTGAAGCCGGGGAAGAGAATGTCAGCTCCCACGTAGCTGATGTGACGAACACGTTTGACGCGTATGTGGACGAGGACTACACGATGACGTACGATAACTTCCGTCACGGGTACCACCATATGTTTGCTCTAGGTGAAACCCTGTCCGGCGCATTTGTCGACCAGTTCCCTGAAGAGTTTAAAGATGATGGGGAAATGCCGGAAGAAATGCCGCAGACAGGTATGGGCGGCGGTGCCGGCTCAAACTCCAATATGATGCTGTGGATCACGATCAGTGCCCTGCTTGCAGCTAGTGCAGCAGTGTACCTCCGCAAAAGAGCGGTACAGGCATAAACAATAAATAAAGGAGGAAGAGGAGCAGTGCCTTCTCTTCCTTTTCCTGCTATGGGGTGATGTGAAATGAAGCTGAAGATCTTCATACTGTCACTGGGAATCGCCATTCTGGCCGGTGTGACCTTCGCGTATGGAAGTAATGAAGGGATGATTGATACAGAGTGGGAGGCGGAGCCTGAATTCGAGGGTGAACACGTTCAGGAAGCCGATGAGGCTTTTTCCAGCGACGAAGAGGAAGAAGAACCAGGCGCAATCGATCTGAACGATGAATTTGTCCGCCTTGGCGGTGAGGAGGACCGGGAAGCTGATGCTGAACCGGCCCCGGAGCCTGAACATGGCATCGTCCCTCTGAGCCTGTCGATTCCGGCCATAGAGGTAGAAGCAGAGATCGAACCTGTCGGTGTTCTCGATAACGGGCAGATGGGCGTACCGGACGAGGCGGAGGGTGTGGCATGGTTCGAACCGGGAACGATGCCTGGAAACACAGGGAACGCGGTCCTCGCCGGTCACGTGGACAGCCGGACGGGACCAGCGGTATTCTGGGACCTGAACAAGCTCGAGCCGGGTGACGAGATTCATGTGACCGGGGAAGACGGAGAGCCGCTCACATTTGAAGTTCAGGTTTCAGTCAGCTACGGACGTACCGATGCCCCAATCGAGGAAATATTCGGTCCGACGGATAAAAAAAGGCTGAACCTGATTACCTGCAGCGGGACGTTTGACAGTGGCGAGGGGACGCACGATCAGCGGCTCGTCGTCTATACGGAGCTGGTTGAGCCTGAGTCAGAAGAAGAGCCGGTGGAAGAAGACACCGTTGCCGGCGATACTCCTGACGCACCGGAAAACGTCGTGGTTCAGCGCGACCGGATCACCTGGCATGCGGTCCGTGATGATACGGTAATCGGCTACCGCATCTACCGGGAAAATAAAGATACAGGTGAATTTGATCATATCGAAAGCGTCTCGGCCCACGAACGGAAGTCATTGCGGGTGGAGGATGCGTACGACTATGCGTTCTACGTTACGTCTGTGAATGATGAAGGGAGCGAGTCGGAGCCTTCGGAGACCGAGGTCCACAGTGAGGAATAGAGTTTGAAGAGGATTCAGTCGCAGCCTTCCCTTTGGGAGGGCTGTTTTTTTTGCCGGCAGGGTGAGTTTTACTGAGCTGCTCTGAGAATTGTTCGATAAAATAATAAATTTGCTCGATAAATTCAAATTTTTACTCGATAAATACGATGAAGGAAGTTTGTAAGAGTACCTGTCATTCCTCCGTCTCGGAATAAATCAGGGAACTATCCATGTTCGCTCTTTCACACCATTCTTCTTTTGACAATCCGCCTGAAATCGTGTACATTACGTAATGGACGAACAATAAAAGATTGTTAAGCACCAAACATTCGTTTTTAGGAGTGGATTCCTGTGGAAAATGTATTCGATTATGAAGATGTACAGTTAATTCCCGCAAAATGTGTGGTCAACAGCCGTTCGGAATGTGAGACCAGTGTTACACTCGGCGGTCATACGTTCAAACTGCCGGTCGTACCTGCGAACATGCAGACGATCATTGATGAAAAAATTGCCTTGTTCTTAGCTGAAAACAGCTATTTCTATATTATGCACCGCTTTGAGCCAGAAACGCGTCTTGCCTTTGTCCGTGACATGCACGAGCGAGGCCTCGTCGCTTCAATCAGTGTCGGTGTGAAAGAGGAAGAGTATGATTTTGTCCGCACCCTCGCGGAGGAAAACGCGGTTCCTGAATTTATTACGATCGACATCGCCCACGGCCACTCAAACGCGGTCATCCGCATGATCGGCCACATTAAAGAACATCTTCCAGAGAGCTTCGTGATCGCCGGAAACGTCGGTACACCTGAAGCCGTCCGTGAGCTTGAGCACGCCGGGGCGGACGCAACGAAAGTCGGAATAGGTCCTGGTAAAGTGTGTATTACAAAAATTAAGACCGGCTTCGGTACAGGAGGCTGGCAGCTGGGAGCTCTCCGCTGGTGTGCCAAGGCTGCGACCAAGCCGATTATCGCAGACGGCGGAATTCGCACCCACGGGGACGTAGCCAAGTCGATTCGCTTCGGTGCTACGATGGTCATGATCGGATCCTTATTCGCAGGCCACGAGGAATCACCTGGGGAAACAAAGGAAGTAGAAGGCAAGCTCGTAAAAGAGTACTTCGGTTCCGCCTCTGAATTTCAGAAAGGCGAAAAGAAAAACGTGGAAGGCAAGAAAATGTACGTGGAGCATAAGGGATCCCTTGCTGACACCCTTACAGAAATGGAGCAGGATCTTCAGTCCGCCATTTCCTACGCGGGAGGCAGCAGCCTCGATTCGATCCGCACGGTGGACTACGTTATCGTGAAAAATTCCATTTTTAACGGAGACAGAGTCTACTAAATCAACAGAAACATCCGGGACCTTGGCGGTTCTGGATGTTTTTTCCTTTAATTGGAGGAATTCGATGGTCTTTCGTATAAAGAAATAAAGAGAAAAGAAGCAGCGGTCAGATAGAGAAAGAACAATTTATCAGGGAGATGATTGAATGATTTAGCGGGTGGGCACAACGTACATTCCAGTTACAGATCCTGAGGCGTCTTCTAAATGGTATACCGACAAGCTCGGGGCAGTCGAGCAGTACCGGGACAAGAAGAAAGCGATTATGGACTTTGCAGACCAGAGCTTTTTTCTCGTAAAAGCAGAGCAAGGGGAGCGGGCTTCGTTTAAAGACAGCAGCGGGAGCGAACACTTTACCCTCACATTTGAGGTGGATGGTCTGGCAGGACTCAAAAATTTCACCAGCAGCTCTCGGAACAGAATGTGAGAACGGACGGGATCGAACACCGGGGCCACGCCGGACGCAATTTCGTGTTTTACGACGAGGACGACAACCCTTTTGACGTATGGAGTGAGCTGAGTCCTGAGTATAAAGAGAAGTAAAACCCCGCTGCTAATCTCCAGGTGTAACCAGCGCAGGAAGGAACCGTCTGTAAAAATGGAGGTGTACTCGCGATGAAACGAACGATTTTTACAGGCACATGCGCAGGCCTCTTTTTCCTGACAGGCTGCGGGACGGGAGAACAGGACGAGGAAACTCCCGCACAGGGCTTGGACGGAGCTGATTCGCAGAACCACAGTGAACCTGAGCCCGGGGAAAAAGAACTTCAGATCAGCGATGAGGTAACGGATAAGGACTTTGTTTTTAAAATCCGGCTGGATGACGCCTATTATGAAGAGTATGAGGACATTTCCCTTCACGCCGAGCTTACGTACACAGGCGATCAGGACGAAATTGAAATTACCCATAATCCGTCCCCGTTCTGGTTTCCCATGGAAGAGCTCGACAGGGGCTATGACATCGGTTACCATCAGGTCGATATGGGTGGAGGAACCACTCTTGAGCCGGGGAAAACCATGACGGAAACATTCGAAGGACCGGCAGGAGGCTTCGGTGAAACGGACCCCGAGGAGTACCGGAAGTTTATGGAGGACATTCATGAAAATGACGGCTTCCCGGCGGGCCACTACGTGGTGAACGGCTATGTGGAGTTCACGGTCATGAGCGGAGAGCGCGAGGGTGAAAGAATAACTCTCGAAGGGGAAGTGGAATTCATAGTGAGTGAGTAGTCTTAAAAAACAAAATCAGACTCCTATCAAAGCCCGTTCCTCACACCAGCGGGCTTTTTTCGGCTGCACACGACAGGAAGACCTGAAAACTGCCGTTTAAACAAACGTTTATTTAACCTGCACACCGTGTCGAAGGAAAAGAATGCATTAGCCCCTTTAGGGTCGAAACAGCGATCAGTCTATTTCCCGGGAAAGGAAATATGGGAGCCACTGTCGAAAGAGAGTACAAACAGGGATGGAGGAGCGAATCAGATGAAGCTGTATAATGACAAAGCTCTGGGAGACGCAACTGAGGAACGAATTCGTGGGCTGGCGCTTCCATTTGAGAGGTTTTACGAATAATGGTTTTTTGCCCAAAGCGAATCCGCGGCTACTGGTGGTACTGCGGATCCCTCCTGACCGTTATACTGGCATTGCTGGTGATTCCTGCGGTACAAACATCATCAACTGGTGAAGTCTTTGTGCTAGCAGGACTAGGAACCGTCATAGCAGCCTTTTTTGCATGGATGTGTATCGATGTGAAGTACATACTCGAAAAACGCGGCCTGAAGGTGCAGGCGGGTCCCATCCGGGCCATAATCCCTTATGAGCGCATAACAGGTGTTGGACCTGCAAAAGACACGATGGGCGGCTTCAGGATCATGCTCTCACCCGGAGGCATTCAGGTTTACTATGATGGTGGTTTCTTTACGGATATGAAAATAACGCCAAAGGACAAGGCCGGTTTTGTTCGGGAACTTAAAAACAGGTGTCCTCACATAAAAGTTGAAGCGGAAAAATTTCATAAGGGCTAAGGGGAGGCAAGGTATGTGGAAAACAGAGATGATCCGCACAGAGCGAGGGACATTTGAGGCCTTTAAAGCCGGGCAGGGCAAACCTGTCTGTGTTACTCATCTATACAGTTCTTTTAATGAAAGGGGTAACTACTTCGCTGATACGCTGACAGAGTCATTTGAGGTCTATCTTATAAACCTGAAAGGAGCAGGGAATTCCGAACCTGTTACAGCGGACGGGGATATGAGTATGGCAGAAGGGGTAAAGGATATGGAAGCCGTCCGTAGGGCGCTCGGTTTAAGAGAATGGGCCTTTGCCGGTCATTCCACCGGAGGCATGCTCGGCCTTGTTTACGGAACGATGTTTCCTGAATCCCTTACAAAAATTCTCGCAGGAGGAGCTGCCGCTTCAAACCGGTATATGGAACATGAAAGCAGCATGTACAGCACGAAAAGCCCTTTGAATCAAAAGCTGCGGGCCTGTCTAGCTGTACTCCAGTCGGCTGATGCCTCACCAGAGGAACGAAGCGCAGCAGGACGAGAATGGACAGAGATGTCCCTTTATGCACCGGAAAAATACGATGCCTATTTTTCCCGACCCAGCAGCGGAAAAGTCGTAAAAGAGCGGCTGGATTACTATTCGTTTCACGAACTTCCAGGGTTTGACATAAGAGAGGGACTAAAACAGGTTCATGTCCCTGCCCTGATCTACTGCGGGCGTCATGACACACAGTGCCCCCATCCTTTCTCCGAGGAAATCGCGGATCTCCTGCAGGAAGCCGAACTCGTGACATTTGAAAAAAGCAATCATTCTCCATTTCTGGAGGAAAAAGATAAATTCAGCGAAATGATAAGATTGTTTGGGGAACAGTAAGAAGCGGATACAGGTTGGCGAATGATATAAAAATTAAAAAATGCGGAGGGAAATAGGATGAACATCGTAACCTTTCAGACGGATATCATACCAGGCGATCCGGAAGCAAACCGGCAGGCGATGAAGAAGCGTTTCGAACGTGTGGTGACACCGGGGGACACAGACCTTGTGGTGCTGCCGGAAATGTGGACGACCGCCTATACACTCCCGGATCTTCATACCCAGGCCGAAGAAATGGAAAGCCGCACACTTGCCCTGCTGAAAGAGCTGGCTGTGGCGTATGACGTCCATATAGTGGGCGGTTCGATTGCCGTCCTTGAAAACGGGAAAGTCTATAACCGAGCGCTGGTCGTAAACAGGACAGGGGAGCTCGTGTATCACTACGATAAACTCCATCTCGTTCCGATGCTCAACGAGCCGGATTTTCTTGCGCCGGGCGGACAGAAAGTGAAAGTGTTTGAGCTCGACGGGGTAAAGATGGGGCTTATTATCTGCTTTGATCTCCGTTTTCCGGAAATCATTCGCGAGCTGGCTCTTCAGGGTGCCCAGGCGCTGTTTATTCCGGCTGAATGGCCTGACGCACGTGCCGGTCATTGGGAGATCCTGCAGCAGGCCCGGGCGATCGAGAATCAGATGTATGTGATCTCATCCAACCGGATCGGCAGCTACGACGGTGTGGATTTCGCCGGACGATCCATGATCATTGACCCTTGGGGTAATATCATGGCAAAAGGAAGCGCAGACAAGGAGGAGTTCCTCCGGATATCACTCGATCTTGAAAACGTCAAAGACGTGCGGCGCCGCGTTCCCATTTTTGACAGCCGAGTACCTGAGTTTTATTAACTCTTGAAAATCGGGTGGACTTCATTAGTGGAAGAACCTTCACTTAAATCAACAAACGAGGTATGCCTAAGAAATGAAAAAAAGGTATCTGTTACGTGCGCAGTTTCACGCCGGCAGAGAGACTCCTGCGGCAATGGAGGCAAGGCGTGACCCCGCAGGCGCAGCCGAGGAGGCTTGCCGGCATCGCCGCGGAAAGCGAACGGACGGCGGGAAGCGGAGCTTCCTTTATAAAATCTCTTTTACAGGAGGACTTACACATGTATACACCTCAGCAGATTCGTGAGGAGATCCGAAGCGGGAATTGGACAGCCCCTACATCCGGTGCGTGCGGGGATTACCTGCAGGCCAATCTTGTCGTCATGCCGGAACAATATGCGGTGGATTTTGAGCGCTATGCGGAACTTAACCCGAAACCGTGTCCGGTTCTGGAAAAACTGCCGGCGGGATCCTGGCGTCCAAAACTGGCTCCGGAAGCCGACATCCGCACCGATCTGCCCGGCTACAGAGTGTACCGGGACGGCCGGCTGACAGATCAGCGGGAATCGATTGAAGACTTATGGGAAGAGGATTTCGTCAGTTTTCTGATCGGCTGCAGTTTTACGTTTGAAGATGCGCTCAAAGCTGACGGCATTCCTCTTCGCCATGTGGAGCAGAAAAAGAATGTGGCCATGTACAAAACGAATATCGACACAGTGCCGGCCGGCCCTTTTGGGGGGAAAATGGTCGTTTCCATGAGACCAGTCCATAAAGATAAAGTCAGACAGGCGGAAGAAGTGACCAGCCGTTATCCAAAAGTACACGGAGGTCCCGTTCATGCCGGCGATCCGTCTCAGATCGGGATCACTGATCTGTCCAACCCTGATTACGGTGAAGCCGTTACGATCGGTGAAGACGAAGTGCCCGTGTTCTGGGCATGCGGGGTCACGCCGCAGGAAGCGATCCTGCAGGCAAAGCTTCCCCTCGTGATTACGCATGAGCCGGGGCACATGTTTATTACAGACAGAAAGTATGAGGAGCTTTAACTGGGACGGGCGTCCCCCTGAAATGGGAGGCGCTCTTTTTCTGCTTATACCGGCCATCATCGGGAACTTGTCTGAATAGTATTGGCTTCACTGGTGCTCCTTGGTATAGTAGGGATAACAAATATTCAGCAGAGGTATTCTTTTGGTTTCAGTGCCTGGGCCAAAAAGAGACTGGTACATAACAGCCGATAGGAGGCGATCAGCGTGACGTTTTTCCTGAGCGTGCTCACTTTAATTGTTCTTATGTTTGCTTTTCACCTGGCAGGGCTCCGTCTGGCTCTGTATCTGAAGGATAACGGCGTTTCAAGGGAACTGCGCGCCTACCCGTATGCGGCCGCATTTCTTGTTCTATCGTCGGTTCTCACATTTATGAACCGCATCGACGGACTGACGCTGTTTTCCTTTGAGATTGCCACGCTCATTTTCGGAGCAGGGGTCTTTCTGTTTCACACCACGCTGCTCATCGTGAAAGCCGTGAGCACGTCCGGTTACAAAAGCCTCTCTGCGAAAGCCTATCCAGTCTATGAAAAACTGCTGTTTAAAATGTAAAAACGTCGTTCCCGGCTGTACACCATAGGGAACGGCGTTTTTTTGACTAATCCAATTCCTGAAGAAAATCACCCAGGTCAAACAGTTCTTCCAGTTCATCAACATAAATATCAACCAGACCGTCATGAATCAGTCCGGCAATGCGGCTGTGGGCTTCAGCAGGATCAACAAGCTCATCAACGATGGTGTTGCGGATCTCCCGTCTATGCTGCTCAAGACCGCTGCCGTCTGTATCAGCACCCTGCCTGTCCACCACTTTAATAATGTGAAAACCGAATTGGGTGGCGACCGGCTCGCTGATGTCCCCGGGCTCCATTCTGAATGCAGCTTCTTCAAATTCCGGGACCATGACGCCGGTAACGAAAAAGCCAAGATCCCCGCCATTCCCGGCATTTGTGCTGTCAGTGGAATACTCTGCTGCCAGCTCGGCAAAGTCCGCCCCTGAATCAAGTTTTTCCATGACTTCGAGGGCCGTTTCCTCTTCTTCAACTAAAATATGACGGGCATGCACTTCTGTACTCAGCTCAAGATAGCGCTCTTCGATATCGCTGTCACTGATATCCAGACCGTCTGCTTTCGCCTCCTCCTGAAGCAGCGTCACTTTTACCATATTTCTGAAAGAGGTCTCGTTACCGTATCCCTGATGATCGAGCCATAAATCAAAATCGTCACCGATTTGTTCCTTCAGTGACTCCAATTCCCGGTCAATCTCTTCCTCACTGACCGTATAGTGCTCTTCTAAAACCTGAATGGTCACAAGCTCCTGCAGCACCGCTTTTCCATAGCGGTTTACGAGCGCTTCATGGAAGTCCTCTTCTGTAATACCGCCGCCTGTGGTTTCCGCCACCAAGCCGTCAGCTTGAGCCTTTTCCTCCCCGGACGCATCCGTTTCGTTTCCGCTGCAGGCAGTGAGCACCATTAGTCCTGCCGCCAGTACAAGCAGCCCGGCTTTTCCTTTCATAACAAGCACTCCTTTTAAAAAGATTATGTAAGGAGACTGGGACAAAAGTGTTTTGAAGGATGAAAATCCGAACAACCTGTATGCGGCGCAACTAACCGCTCCTGAAAGATACGCTGCTTTCCGCGGGAAGCGGCTGAGCCTCCGCGTGCTTCGCCCTGCGGGGTCTCACCTGCGCTTTTCCTCCTGCAGGAGTCAGCGTATCTTGCATCCGCTTTACAGCGTTTTGTTCGGGTTCTCACCTTAACACTTTACTTATGTCCCAGACTCAAAAAATTATCGTGCGTTGCCGTTGCCCGGACCGACTCTTCTGGTTACTTCTGATGTCTGGTCTGCATCTGTTTCAGAGGTCGCAGAGAAGGTGAGTGATGTCGGGCGAGGTCCCTGACCCCGGCCTGGTTCCGGAATCTGTACGTAAACCGGCACATCAACCGTTTCCCCTGCCGCTACTTCAATAAGATTGTTCTGAAGCACATAGTCCCAGTCGGATTCCAGTTCCACATCGAGGCGGAAAATATCTGTTTCCTCACCAGTGTTCGTTACTTCGAACGTGTACTCCGCAATTTTACCTGGCTGGGCGTGATCGACTCCTCCTGAGGCCGCACTGACGCCGCGCTCATATGGACCGGCTCCGTCAAGGTGACGAACCGCCACACGGTAGGAAAGGGCTTCATCGTCTGCTACGAGCTTATCGAGTACGTAGAAGTGGAGTCGGTTGTGATGGTCCACATATTCGTTTACTACACCATCTGCGGTACCAGCCTTAAAGAGGGCGTTTGCCAGCTGCTGGTAGTCCCCAAGGGAAAGCATTTCCTCGGTCCCGTCAGGACGAACAAAGTCAACAAGACTGATGTCATCCGGCTGGGCATCAATGACCCAGATATTCGGCCAAGCTTCATTGTTTCTGGTTTTGGCCATCAGCACACCGGCGTCCATCTGGAACGAATCAAAGCCGACACGGTCGACGACTTCGATCGTGTAGTTGTTGTACCAGCGTTCGCCCCGCTGCATATCGGCCCGCCAGTCATCCACAAGGAAATTACGTGGTGTGTGATCCACCATTTCGATATTCAGGCCGTACAGCCCGTCACGGCCGAATTCCTCTCCTGACGGAACGGAACGGCTCAGTACATCTGCAAACACAGGTCCGGTTTCCTCGAGATCATCCCGGTGCACGTTTACATACTGATCTTCTGTAATGTAGCCCTGTTTAATTTTGTTCCGGAGCATATGGTGTGACGGGGAGGAGGCGCCTTCGTAGGAAGGAATCGTCCAGCGCGTATGGTTGCCCCCGGGACCGTTGAATGCGCCTCGGCTCATCAGCTCCCACGGACCGGAGTACGTCCGGGAAACAGGGTCCGCATATGGATTGTTGTAGTTGTCGAGCAGTTCCATAATGTGACCGAATTCATGGGCGAATACGGCCATTCCGCTGCTTTCCCCCTGAAGTGAGATTCCCTGGCTGATGTTCGCTCTTGCCCAAAGACTGGACGCTGCCAGCCAGGACGTCCATGGCACATAGCGTGTATTGGCCCAATTGTTCAGTTCGTCCCTGAACTCTTCCGGCGGACCGAATTCGTCCGTTACATCCTCGGGATTTTCAAACATCATTTCACCGAACTGCTGCCACACATCGGATTCGTTATAGCCTGCATGGACGATGAAGGTGAAATCATACTCAATGCCCGAATCCTCAATGTCATCAGCAGCGGCTGCGATTGCGTGATTCATCAGGTTGTACGTGCTGTAGCCGGCAGGCATGTCCACCTGCTGGCCAAATTCTCCCATGCCGTACTGAAACATACGGTGGTCCATTTCGTAGACGCCGTAAGCATCGAGGTTCACTGCCCACTGACCGAATGAGTTCTCCCGCCAGAACTCGTCAATCGTACGGTAATGATTCAGTTCAGAAGGTACGTTTAAGTAATCAAGCCACCACTGCGGCAGCTCTTCACGGGGGATATCGCCGACGCCGATCGGGTTGCCTGCCGGATCCGATCCTTCAGGCTGACTCAGGATAAACTCCTGATCGGGAAAATCGACGAGAATAAGCGCCCCTTTTATGTCGAGTTCAGGTTCAATATGTTCAGCGTCATTCCAATTAATACCCGGGATCGGACGGTACTCGTCCCATGTCATATCCCGCGGGAGTTTCCACGTTTCTTCATCAATCGGTTCGGGGAATTCTGACTGACCCGGTGGACCGGCAAAAGCAGTAGTCGAAGAAAAAAGCAGCATTGCACTGAGGGTAAGGGCAGCTGGTGTCTTTTTGACCTTCATTTAAAAACCTCCCATTTTTAATTAAAAAACAGACCTGTGGCACCTCCTGTATGTATGACATTTAGACACCCTAAACGTAACAAAAATTCAGAATATTTAGTATTCCTAAAATAAAGTTGAGTATTTAGCCATGAAAACATGTCATTTCACTGGATTGAAAAATTTGGCAGATGGTATTGGAGAATAATGTCTGGTGAGTGAGAGGTGGGTGAGAAGGGAGAATATGGCATACAGCTCGACAAAGTCCGATGTGATTCGTACGTACAGGGAGATTTGAAGGATAACATTAAAGGAAAAGAAGATGTTTCGGCTTTCGTGACATTTGGCAGGGGGCAAAAGCAGGGAAGAAAACAGCACCCGGAATGATTATTCCAGGTGCTGCTCGTTTCAGTATCCTTTTTTGTAATCAACCGGATTGACCGGCAGTGGTTCACCGGATACGTACGCTCTCAGGTTCGGGATAAAGATATCCTCCATCACCCGGTCGTTGTAGTAAACGGTTGAGCCCGAGGTATGCGGGGTGACGATCACCTGGTTCATTTCCCAGAGCGGGTTCGCCTCATTGAGTGGTTCCGTTTCAAACACATCCAAACCGGCACCGGCAATCGCCCCGGACTCGAGCGCATCAATTAAGTCGCGCTCCACGACGAGCTGTCCGCGGCCGATATTGATAAAAAAGGATGATTCCTTCATCAGGTCAAACTGCTTTTTTCCAAACAGATGACGGGTTGCTTCGGTTAATGGAAGCGTAAGGATGACGTAATCGCAGCGTGGGAGAATGCGGTCCAGCTGATCCGGTGTGATCATCTCATCGATACCCTCACAAGGATCTCCGGAGTTTCGTACGCCCAGGGTGGTCATACCAAACGCTTTTAAAAGCCGTGCTGTTTCCCGGCCGATGGCGCCAGTGCCGACAATGGCGGCCGTTTTGCCGTGCATTTCAAGGCCGTTGTTGGCGTGGTGCCACGTTTTCGTCTGCTGCTGGCGGACGTATGTATGAATGTTTCTCGTGAGTCCGAGCATAAGGGCGAGAATGGTTTCGGATATGGGATTGGCGTGGACCCCGTTGGCGCTTGACGCTTTGATGCCGTTCTTTTCGAGGTCGGTCAAAGGAAGGCTGTTGATCCCGGCGCTCCACGTCTGAAGCCATCGAAGCAAATTGTCCCCGTTTTTAACCGGATCGTTCATTTCCTTTTTCCAGCCGGCAATCACTTCGGCGTCGTGGATGTGAGGAAGCCACGTATCCCGGTCCTTGCCTGCAATCACGTCCCAGTCAGGAACGATCGTGTGGATTTCGTCCAGATAACGGTCATCAATGGAGTGGGTAATCAGCAGTTTGCGTTTGGTCATGAGAAGAAGGCCTCCTGTGGTTGTTGGGTTTTCAAAAAGTATAGCACAGGATGAAGGAGGCGGCTTGTGTCAGAGTTTCTGTTAGGTGATTTACAAATAATTTACATCTTGGAGGTTTCATTCCGCTGATAGGGGGTATTTAAAAGTAACAGATGGAAAAAATTGAGGAGGAATCGTACAGTGGAATTGCGCAGACAGATCATCATTCAGGAACTGAACCGGGCAGGGGTTTTTGAAACAGAGGATGGGCGTATGATTTCAAGATTGACCCTCCAGGAACTCGAACTCACAAGAAGTCGTCACGAAAACGCTCAGCTCCTTGCGGAAGCAGGCAGGTAATCCAACTGCAAACCCGGTTGAAGACATCACATACTTGAGGACGGCCGCCTGCCGGGGCGGCGTATTTTTTTTGCATCTTTTTCCCAATCCTCCTGCGTACATATGTTAAAATAAACCAAACAATTGAAGGAGGAACCAGGGTGAATAATATGCTTATTCCCGGCGGGCTGTTTCTTGGCCTCGGCTTCGGCCTTGCTTTTGGTAATGTCGCTCCCGGTCTGTTTATCGGCCTCGGTCTCGGGATGATTCTGAATTCACTTGCCGCCGTGATTGTCCCAAAAGGCCGTGGTACGGTTCTCGAGACAAAAGACACAGCGGAGAAATAAAAAAAGCTGTGTTTTGGAAAAATTGTTGTTTTATTCCGCTACAGCCTCCTCGGTGAAAACGCCCTGCGGGGTCTTCACCTGATGCCATTCCCGCTGGAGTCACCGCCTTTCGCTCCATAATAAAGTGGTCAATAGCAGCAATCTGTACGAACACAGCCATAAAAAAGAGACGCAGCAGGCTACCTTGGCCCGGCTGCGTCCTCCTGCTTTTCTGACCGTACCGTGATATCACGTCCCGCAGCTTCAGGAGCCTTGAGCCCGTTCTGTTTCTTTACATCGGATTCGATCTTTTCATCCTCAAGCGCAGCGCGATCCACTGATTCGTGCTGCTGGGTGTTCAGGTTCCGGCCTGATTGTCTGTTCCATCCACTCATCGTCGATCGCCTCCTCCGTCAGTGTTCTGTCAGCTGGGAGAGGGGAACCTCCTGCTCCTGCTCGGGGTTGTCCAGTGGAAAAATCCGGGCTGTCCCGTTCTGTTCGTCCACATGCTGAATATAAACCGGCGTTTCAAAATATGTTACGTTCGCCATCACCGGTGACTGGCTGATTTCGCTTGCGCGTCCTGCCTGCATCACACACACCTCCTGAAAATAGTCACAGCCTTAACTTTTACACTGCAGGACATTTGTATTCTCTTTTTCCACATAAAAGAAAATGCTGTGCACACCTTACCGGGTCCATTTACGTTACTTTGTTCAAACAGCGTTCATTAACATTCCTGTAACCTGATTTTATTGTTTTTCCTATACGATTACGTTATCCGGGAAAAAACAGGAGGGTTTACAGATGAAAACGTGGGTGAGCAGTTTACTGGCAATGCTGATGGTGTTAACGGTTTTCGGGGCAGGAGAGATGTACGCAGGTTCTGCATTTGCAGGTGGAATGAGTGCCTATGCGGAAAGTGCCGATGAGGAGGATCTGAACACTTTTTTCCAGTCAGATGGAATGGACGTGGTGTTTTTTGATGTGGGACAGGCGGATGCAACGCTGCTCCACAATGATGGCGTAACGATGCTGATTGATGCCGGGACAGGTGCCGGCGGTCAGATGATTGTCAACTACCTGAATCAGGCAGGAATTGATACGATTGACTGGCTCGTGGCGACCCATGCCCACGCCGATCATATCGGCGGCATGGTCACCGTTATGGAGGAAATGGAAATCGGAACGGTGCTCGATTCAGGTATCCCCCACACAACGCAGACGTACATAAACTACCTGGAATATATCGATGACCATGATATTCCGTTTCACGTGCCGGAAATTGGCGAGGCGTTTGGCTTCGGATCGGCCGATGTGACGGTGGTCAACTCCGGGCTTCCGGGGGATTCCCTGCACGACGGCTCCCTGTCTCTTTACATTGACTACGAAGGCAGCACGTTCCTTTTTACAGGGGACGCGGAGACAGCGGGGGAGCAGCGGATCGTCGACAGCTTTGACTTCGGTTCAGGTGTGGATGTTCTTCAGGTGGGTCATCACGGCTCCGATACGAGTTCCAGGCCGTTCTTTCTCGATGCAGTAAATCCTGAGATGGCAGTGTTCTCCTACGGGGAAAACAACCGCTACGGCCACCCTCATCAGGTGGTGGTCGACCGTTTCCTTGACCGCGGTACCACCCTTTACTCCACAGCCGTCAGTGGACATACTGAAATGACGGCGTCAAACGGCCAGGTAACGGTTCATACTGCGCCGTGGGATGGGGATCTTGGTGACGGCGATGACGGGCTCATCAATATCAATACGGCTGGTTCCGCCGAACTTCAGCAGCTTGAAGGCATCGGTCCCGCTCTGGCACAGAATATTATCGATCACAGAAACGCACACGGCCTCTTTCAGTCCATTGAACAGATCATGGACGTTTCCGGGATCGGTGAAGCCCGGTTCGCGGCGATCGAGAATGATATAACCGTCTGAGGTGATGAGCGTGGATAAAGAAAGCATGTACACAGTGGACCGGATCGTAGACGGCTCCTACGCCGTTCTGCTTCCTGACAACGGGGAGGAAGAGGATTTCTCCCTCTCCCTTCGTTATCTTCCCGCCCAGGTGCGGGAAGGGGACCTGCTTGAAATTGCCCTCGACAGCGATGGCCGGGTCAAACAGGCCCGGGTGCTGAATAAAGAGACCGAAGCAAGAAGAAAAAAAGCCGTGAATCTGCTCGAAAAAATAAAAAAGAAGAACCGTCCCTGAACGGTTTAAGGAGTGAATGCCATGGGAACCTACATCGTGGATCGGGTGGAGAATCACATTCTCGCTTATTTTCTTCCTGTGGATGCGGAAGGCACAGCGTTCTCACTGCCCGTTGACCGCCTGCCCGTGCAAGTGAAACAGGGCGACACCGTGGAACTGGAGATCGCAAACGGGGACGTCACGTCCGCCCGAATCGTGGAACGGTACCGGGTCCCCAGGAAAAAACGGCGTCCGGAATCCTGAATCACCCTAGTCCGGAAATCGCACATCCGTCAGCGAATCAAACATCAGGTACGCCACATCCCCCTCCGCCGTTGCCACATGCAGCTTCCTCGCCACATAATTGATGTAATGCACATAGCCATACACCTGGTGATGGTATCCGTTCTCCCAGTACGTCACCGCCAGCTCACGATTCAGCCCCATCGCCTCACACACCGTACGCTCAAATTCCTCCAGCTGCTGCGGATCAAGCTCCGGCCGCGCCACCTTAAAATACGCCTCCTGATGCTCCTTCAGCATGCGCACATGCTCAGGCAGCATAAGCGACGTCCACTTGATCGTCCCCCGGTCCTTCTCGTTCATCGGTCATCCCTCCTGTACTTATCATAAAGAACTTTACCGCAGAAAACAAGAACATATGTTCGTTTTTATTTTACGCAGACCTCCCGGGAAAAATGCAGACACTCGTAAAGAAAATGCAGAACCCCGCAGCAGAGCGGGTTTGACACCGCGGACAAAGGGCGCGTTTATCTTCATGAGGCGCAGCTCCCGGAAAATAAAGGAACACACAGGCCCTTTGTGGAAAAGGTAGGCAGACAGAAAAAAAGAAAAGGTGATCACAATGGCAGACGTACTCGTAGTGGGAAGCTACATAGCCGATTTAATGAGCCGCACGCCTCATATGCCGAAAGCCGGTGAAACGGTTCTCGGCGGCCCGTTCCAGATGGGACCGGGTGGAAAGGGAGGCAACCAGGCCGTGGCAGCCGCCCGTTTAGGTGCACACGTGACAATGGTGACGAAAGTAGGCGAGGATCCGTTCGGGGAAGAGGCGTTTCGCAATTTTTCCAGGGAGGGGATCAACACAAATTGGATCACCCGTGATCCGGATGAAGCGACCGGGGCGGCGCTGATCGCCGTGGATGATGAGGGGGAAAACATGATAATCGTCGCTCCCGGTGCGTGCGGGAAACTCACAGCAGCAGATGTGGCCGCCGCAGACGAAGCGTTCACGGGTGCCGACGTGGTGCTGGTTCAGCTGGAAACGGCGATGGAGGCGGTCGAGGCGGCGGTGAACCTGGCTGAGCGTCACGGCAAGCCGCTCATCTTAAACCCTGCGCCGTTTCAGGAGGTTCGTGACGACCTGCTGGCCAAAGCGGCTTACATCACACCCAATGAAACGGAAGCCCGCCTCCTGACCGGTATAGACGTCCAGGATGAAACGACCGCGCACCTCGCCGCCCGGAAGCTGGCGGAAAGAGGCGTCGGCACGGTCATCATCACGCTCGGAAGACAGGGATGCTATGTGTTTACAGACGGGGAAGGGACACTGGTTCCGGGAGTCAAAGTCAACGCGGTGGACACTACCGGTGCAGGTGATGCGTTTAACGGTGCACTGGCCGTTTTTCTGGCTGAAGGAGACGAGGTTCATGACGCCTGCCGTAAAGCGAACCGCGCGGCGGCATTATCCGTCACGAGGCCGGGCACGTCACCGGCCATGGCGTACCGGGAGGAACTGGACTCTCTCTGATGAAATGAAAAAGAACCGGTCTGCCGTTCAAGGCAGACCGGTTTGTTTAAAGGACATTATTTTTCTTTATAACTGAAGTAGTCAAAGTCTGCAGGCTGTCCGGCGCCTGATGTGTCCTGGCACTGCATGCCCACAAAAGCACCTGTAAAGAAACCGCCACCCTGAATGTAGTCATCGGACAGTTTCCATGAAGGAAGCTCCACGGGAATATCTGTCCAGCTGCTTCCATCATACGAGTAGGCGTAGCGGTAAACGGCTGTATCCACCTCTACCCGCAGGTAAACATACTCAGCATCTTCGGGGATGATGGTTTCACGGCCTTTAAGCGGCCCTGAAAAAGAGAAGTTATCACATACAGTCAGTTTAAGAATCCGTCCTTTTTCCTCATCCCTGGTGATCTGCAGTGCCGTCCAGTTCTGGGTATTATAGTAGTTTACCAGACCGGCAGCCTGCTGGAAGGACTCAGGCTGAAAGGCAACTCTCGTTTCCGCCTGAAACTGAAAATGCTGCCAGCGCCGTGCCACATAGGCCTGGGTGAACTTAGACGTGAGCGATTCCCTGCCGTAAAGGCGAAGATGGCCCGGGCGGTCCTGAAGAGAGACGGTCTGTTCACCCAGCGGAATCCTAAGTGTCTGAAAGTCCTGGCTCAGCTTTTCTCCATCAAAATCGTCCTTCTCTACCGCCTCTTCCCACTTCACTTCATCAATGGCGGGACCTGTTATTTCCGTTGAGGGCTGGTTTCCGCCGGTAACGTACGGCCAGTCATTTTTCCACTCAAGCCGCTGAATCGCTGTTTCCCTGCCAAGGGGACAGAAACCGCGTGGATCAAGCAGGGGCTGGTCTTCCATCGGCAGCGGTCTCCCTGTTAAATGAACAAGGAACCATTCATTCGTATGGGTTTCCACGATCGAGGCATGGCCCGCTTTCTGAAGCGGGTTTCTCGGCACAGCGAAAGACGAGATGAGCGGGTTTTCCGGATGCACTTCATAAGGGCCCCATAGATTTTCCGAGCGGGCAATAGTAGCCTGGTGATCGTATTTTGTACCGCCTTCAGCTGTTAACAGGTAATAATAGCCGTTGATTTTATACAGATGCGGAGCTTCGGTAAGCTTCACATCGGTCCCTTTAAAAATGATTTCTTTTGGTCCGGTCAGTCTCTTCTCTTCGGCATTGTATTCCTGCAGGACGATGCCGTAAAAAGGATGATTATCCACCCGTGGATCCCAGACCATGTTAACGAAGTATTTCCTGCCATCGTCGTCATGGAAAAGGGAGGGGTCAAAGCCTGAGCTGTTCATATGTACCGGCTCCGACCACTCGCCGTCGATCGTGTCACAGGTCACGAGGTAGTTATGACAGTCTTTCCACTGGCCCTCTGTGACTTTCACGTCGGTATAGATGAGCCAGAACTGTCCGTCGCTGTATGAGAGAGCAGGAGCCCAGATGCCACCGGAGTCGGGATTTCCCGTCATGTTCAGCTGGCTGAGCCGGTTTAGAGGTCTTGAAACGAGACGCCAGTTTTTCAGATCCTTCGAATGATAAATGCCCACTCCGGGAAACCATTCGAACGTGGATACGGCAATGTAATAGTCTTTACCCGCACGGCAGATGCTCGGGTCTGGATTGAATCCTGTGAGAATAGGGTTTTGAATCGTGGTCATTACTTCATCACCTCGTCCTTTTCTTCAATATTTACCGCAAGGAACTGTTCTGCCGAGAAGGCAGCGGCTCCGAGTGCGGCGGATCGTTTTTCGAGTCTGGAAAAGTGAAGATGGAAATCCTTCCGGGAAGGGACGGCTCCATACTGTTGGAGACAGTCCGTGAGAGCAGGATCGAGCCAGTCCTGAAGGAGGGCAAGCCTGTTGCCGATAATGATCTGCTCTGGATTAAAGCTGTTGATAATGCTGTTGATTCCGACAGCGAGATAGCGGCTGAGGGTTCCGATCAGTCTGATCGTGTCAGCATCTCCGTTCTCTGCATGGGAGATGATGGATTCCAGTGACGGACGGTTCCCAGAATCACTTTGCTCTGCTGCCATTTTCAGGAGGGCTTTTTCTGATGCATACAGCTCCCAGCAGCCTCTATTTCCGCATTTACAGGCTGGGCCTTCCATATTAATGGTCATGTGACCGAGTTCTCCTGAAAGCCCGTTATGTCCTCTGTACAGTTCTCCGTTCAGGATCAGGCCGACTCCGATCCCGATGCCACCGCTGATATAAATAATGTCATTTTGTTCCCTTCCGGCACCGAACTTTTTTTCGCCGTAGGCACCGGCGTTGGCTTCGTTCTCGATGCGGACAGGGACCTGGTAGCGGTCCTCGATCACGGTTTTCAGATCTGCGTTTCTCCAGTCAAGGTTTGGAGCAAGAAGAATCTCACCTGTGAGACTGACCGTCCCCGGTACACCGATTCCCATCCCTACAACGCCATAGGTGGAGTCCGGCATTTCCTTTATAAGGGAGTCAATAACCTGAAAGAGCATATCTTTCGCATCGTCGAGGGACAGATCCTCCACTTTCATCTGCTTCTCATTGCAGATATTTCCCTGAAGGTCACATAAGACAGCGAGAATATAATTTACCCCGATATCAATGCCGATGGAGTAGCCGGCAGCCTGATTGAAAAGCAGCATCACCGGACGTCTGCCTCCGCTTGAAACCCCCGGACCGGATTCGGAGATGAGGTCCTCTTCAAGGAGATCACTGACCATGGAAGACACGGTTCCTTTATTCAGGCCTGTCTGGGCGGCAATGCCGGCCCGTGAAATCGGGTAGGAATGAATGATGGAATGAAGAACGAGCGATTTATTTCTTTTTTTAACAACGTGCTGATTGAATGTCTGAATCATTTTCATGGCAGGCTCCACACTTTCTTTTAATAGTTATCGTCTCTTAGCGTTTCAGGTGGTGTGAAGATTAAGTTTGAATTATTTGAAAACGCTTTTGTGAAATCTATTATAGCATTTATTTTTTTATTATACACTTAGTTTATCCACTAGACAAACTATGATTCCGGTGCTATTCTGAACTTACATTCTTATTTTTCTAAATATTAAGGGGGAAACATCATGGTGAAAATGAAAGCGATTTCTTCGTTTGCTGCTCTGGCTGCGCTCGGTCTGGTTGCTGCAGGCTGTGGAGGATCCGATGATGCTAATGTGGAAGGAAGCAATGGCGGGGACAGCGGGGAATCGGCAACAGTTGAGTTTATGCATCTCTGGCCTCAGGGAAGCTCGGCTGAACATCACCGTATCGTAAATGAAATTATTGAGGATTTTGAGGCGGAGAACAGTAATATTACGATTGATATGCAGGTGCTGAGTAACGAGCAGTACAAGGACCAGATGACAGTCCTCTCATCATCCAACCAGCTTCCTGACGTGGGAATGACATGGGCTGCAGGCTATCTTGATCCGTTTGTAAACGGCAATCAGTTTGCACCGCTCAATGAACTTCTGGAAGAAGAGGGTTTAAGAGATGATTTTGTGGCAGGAACACTTGAAGCCTACGAAAAAGACGGGGAAACCTACGGCCTTCCACTTGAGCTGAATACCGTGTATGTCTACTACAACCAGGCGATCTTTGACGAGCATGGGCTAGAAGCGCCGGAAACCTATGATGAGCTTGAAGAAGTGATCAATACACTGGATGAAAATAATGTAGAGCCGATCGCGCTTGGAAACAGAGACCGCTGGACTGGTTCCATGTGGTACATGTACTTTGCCGACCGGATCGGCGGGGAAGATGCCCTGAACAGTGCGATTGACAGAAGCGGTTCATTTGAAGATCCGGCCCTTGTGGAAGCAGCGGCTAAAGTGCAGGAGCTGGTTCAGAATGATTCATTTGTAAGCGGATTCAACGGTCTTGCTGATGAAGAAGCAAAGAGTATGTTTATGAACGACCAGGCAGCCATGTACATGATTGCTACGTGGGACCTGCCGAACTATACGACAAATGAGGACGTTCCACAGGAATTCCGTGACAACGTCGGCTACTTTAAGTTCCCGACCGTTGATGGTGAAGGCGACAAGGACAGCTTTGTCGGCGGCCCCGGTGTCGGACTGTTCGTGAGTGAAAACTCCGATGTTCAGGACGAGGCCAAGCAGTTTGCATCCTATTTTGTCAACGAGTGGGGCGAGCGTGCTGTGAGTGAAGCAGGTGTTATTCCGGCTACGGTTGTGGATGGTGAAGAGCTCGAGCTTCCGGACATGTATGTGGAAGTTCTTGAAGATCTCAACCAGGCAACCAACCTTACGCTTTATGCGGATGTTCAGATGAGCGCGTCTGTGGCCCAGACACACCTGGATTTGATTCAGTCCCTGTTTGGTCTTGAAATTACGCCGGAGGAATTTGCCGAGCGTCATGAAGAGGCTCTTTCTCAGGAATAATGCAGGCGTACATCCGGAGCTGAAACAGAAATGCACCGGTTTGAAAAGGGCAGTCTCTGATTGCCCTTTTCCATTCTTGATTATTGGAGTTGTGGAATATGAATAAAGTCATGTCAGACAAATGGTTTATCACCCTTTATATTCTGCCTGCAATGCTGCTGCTTGGTATTCTCATCTTCATTCCATTGATTCTGACAGGCTATTACGGTCTGATGAGGTGGGATGGCATTGGTTCGATGGAGTTTATCGGCCTCACCAATTATATAAATGTCATTCAGGACGGGGTCTTCTGGAGGAGCGCAGGTCATTCTTTTCTGCTGGCACTCTTTTCAACCTTGAGCCTGATCATTTACCTTGCTGTGGCTATGATTCTTGCTTCGAAGATTAAAGGGTCGGATTTTTTAAGAAAAATCTACCTTATTCCGATGCTGCTGTCGTCTGTTGCGATCGCCCAGTTGTGGATCAAAATCTACAATCCTTCCAACGGGATGTTAAATGAAATTCTCCGGGGACTGGGTGTTCAGAATCCGCCATTGTGGCTTGCGGATCCGAACATCGTCCTGTACTCGATTTTTGTGCCGATCCTATGGCAGTACGCAGGTTTTTATATTCTTATTTACTATGCAGCACTTAAAGGCATCCCGGAGTCCATCGTGGAAGCGGCCAAAATTGATGGTGCGACACCGGTTCAGATTGCATTCAAGATTAAACTTCCTCTCATTATGGGGGTAGTAAAAGTGACTGTGGTTCTCGCCATTATCGGTTCACTGAAATACTTTGATCTGATCTGGGTTATGACCGGTGGTGGACCGAACGGGGCAAGTGAAGTCATGGCTTCATATATGTACAAGCTGGCATTTGCGAACAATAATTTCGGGTACGGAAGCGCTGTCGCGTTTATGCTGCTTTTAATTACCCTTCTGGTTACATTAGTCGTGCGTAAACTGACTGCAGATAAAGAAGAAATTCAATATTAGGGGGAGGTTGTACATATGGGACGGATCGGCTACTTTCTGCTGTATATCTGTTTGAGTATTGTGGCGGTCTTTCAGATTTTCCCGATTGTCTGGCTGTTTCTTTTTTCACTGAAGGATAATCGTGAAATATTTGCAGGATCCCCTTTTGCTCTTCCGAGTGAAATTCAATGGCAGAACTATGTAAACGTCTGGCAGGGAGGAATCGGAAACTATTTCTTTAACAGTGTCTGGATTACCGGTGTTTCGATTGTACTGACGCTGCTGTTTGCCAGTATGGCTGTTTTCGTGATTACCAGAATGACGTGGAAGCTGAATAAATTTTTCCTCGGTCTGTTTATGGTCGGACTGATGATTCCGATTCATTCATCATTAATTCCGCTGTTCAGCATGTTTTTAAGCGTGAACCTCATCGATAATCCTTGGTCTATTGTTCTGACCTACACGGCGTATAACCTGCCGATTACAATGATGATTCTGCTCGGGTTCTTTTATACGATTCCAAAGGAAATCGAGGAAGCTGCCATTATTGACGGGGCGTCGCTCCACCGGCTGTTCTTCAGGATTATTTTACCCATTTCAACGCCAATCCTGTCGACTACGGCTATTATCAATATGATTTATAACTGGAATGAATTTGTATTTGTGAATACGTTCATTGCGTCTGACCGTTACAAAACGCTGACGGTGGGAATCCAGAATTTTGTGGGTCAGTACATGACCGACTGGGGGGCGATCGGTGCTACGCTTGTCATCAGCGTGCTCCCGATTCTCGTAGCCTTCCTGTTCTTCAGCAACAAAATTGTGGACGGGATTTCCTCAAGTGCGGTTAAGGGGTAAATGTAAAAACGCTGGGTTCGTTTAGATTGTTACTATTGACCAAATTAATTATGGAGCGAAAGGCGGTGACTCCAGCGGGAATAGCATCAGGTGAAGACCCCGCAGGGCGTTTTCACCGAGGAGGGCTGAAGCGATGCCCGCGGAAAGCGTCCGCCTGCAGCGACTTAAAACAACATTTGCGAAAACTGATAAAAAAACCACCCGCTGGAAAGCGGGCAGTCAGGAAGGCTGCTGTTTTTCCTGGATCCGGTTAAAGGCATGGTGAGCAAACCGCATCATAATGAACGCGGAGAAACTGACCCCGAAAATAAAGCCCAGAGCGGGGATCACGGATACGAGCACGTAAAAAGCCCCGAGGCTGATGACCATCAAAAGCGTATGTCCCGGACTGACGAGCATTGTCAAAAAGGCATTTTTGGCCGTTTTGAAAAGAGGCAGGTCGAAATGAACATAGGCGGGAAACAGATAGGACAGAATCAGCAGAAACAGCAGCAGGCCGGCAAGAAGAGGGGCAGAAGTCCACGTAAACAGTTCTCCGATGCTGGCATGAAGAAAAAAGAGATTGAAAATAAAAATGGATGAAAGCAGATAAATCACGATCCCAAGCTGATTGCTTTTCAGGAAGTCAGTTTTATAGTACTTCCAGAACGTTCGGAAGACGGGGAGATCCGTCTCTCCCTTCAGCCACTGTCTGATGATGGAAAACAGGGCGATTGTAGCCGGAAAGAGGCCGAACAAGACAGCGCCGGCAAGGGTGAATAACATCCATAACACATTGATATAGGCAAAACGGGTAATCCACTCTGCCATGCTGTATAAAGCGCGGCTCATAAAATCCCTCCTCTCATTATAGTGAGCTACATGATCAGGGATCTTCAGTATGTAGAATACCTTTGTTTATCTATTGAATCAACAAAGAAAAATATAATCTTCCGGAGGTAATGATAATGACAATGTTTAAATCAGTTGAAGCGGTTAAGTATGAAGGGCCTCAGTCCACTAATCCACATGCGTTTAAATTCTATGACCCGCAGGAAAAAATTGGCGGGAAGACAATGGAAGAATACCTCCGTTTCGGTGTGGCCTACTGGCACACGTTTACAGAGGATCTCTCGGACCCATTCGGGACCGGAACAGCGAACCGCCCATGGGATAACTTTAAAGGAATGGATCTGGCGAAAGCACGTGTGGAAGCCGCTTTTGAGTTTTTCGAAAAGCTCGGTGTGCCGTACTTCTGTTTTCACGATGTGGACATTGCCCCTGAAGGTGACAGTCTGAAAGAAACGTACCGGAACCTTGATGAGATTACCGGAATGATTAAAGAATATATGAAAGACAGTAAAACGAAGCTTCTATGGAATACAGCGAACAACTTTACGAATCCCCGCTTTGTACATGGAGCTGCATCTTCCAGTAATGCGGATGTGTTTGCCTACTCTGCTGCGAAAGTGAAAAAAGGGCTCGAAATTGGAAAAGAGCTAGGTGCCGAAAACTATGTGTTCTGGGGCGGCCGCGAAGGGTATGAGACGCTTCTTAATACTGACCTCAAACTGGAGCTGGACAACCTGGGCCGCTTCTTCCATATGGCGGTTGATTACGCAAAGGAAATCGGCTTTGACGCCCAGTTCCTCATTGAGCCGAAACCAAAAGAACCGACCTCCCATCAGTATGATTTCGATGTGGCAAGCGGGTATGCATTCCTCCAGCACTACGGATTGCAGGATCACTTTAAATTTAACATTGAAGCCAACCACGCCACGCTGGCCGGCCATACATTTGAGCACGAACTCCGCTATGCCCGCACCCACGGCATGCTCGGATCGGTCGATGCCAACCAGGGACACCCGCTGCTTGGCTGGGATACGGATGAATTTCCGACAGATTTGTATTCTACGACTCTTGCGATGTATGAAATTATTAAAAACGGCGGCCTCGGCTCAGGCGGCCTGAACTTTGATGCAAAAGTGAGACGGGGCTCCTTTGAACCGGAAGATCTGTTTGAAGCCCACATTGCCGGTATGGATGCTTTTGCAGTTGGAATGAAGGTGGCGCAGAAGCTGGTCGATGATAACGTTATGGAGGATCTGGTTGCAAACCGTTACAAGAGTTATACAGAAGGCATCGGCAAGGACATCGTGGACGGGAAGGCAGGTTTTAAACAGCTTGAGGACCATGCTCTTGGCCTGGGGGAAATTAAGAATCAGTCCGGCAAACAGGAGCGGATAAAAGCGGTCATCAATCAGTACCTGCTCCGTGCGTACGCTGGAGAATAATTCAGGACAGTCGGGAGGGAAAAGAAAATGAAGTATGTGATTGGTGCAGACCTGGGCACCAGCTCAGTCAAACTGATGCTGGTTGATCAGAACGGAACGGTCGTTCATGAGGTATCACGGCCATATCCTCTTTACCAGACTTCCGGAGGATACAGCGAGCAGGATCCGGACGACTGGGTGAAGGAAACGATTGCCGGACTGTCCGAACTTGTGACCGGATTTTCCGGCAGCCCTCAAGATATCGAGGGTATGAGCTTTTCCGGACAGATGCACGGACTGGTGCTGCTGGATGAGAAGCACGAACCTCTTCGCCCGGCGATTCTCTGGAATGACACGAGAACAACAGCGGAATGCCGGGAGATAGACGAAAAAGCGGGAAAAGAACGGCTCCTCGAGATTACGAAAAATCCCGCTCTTGAGGGGTTTACGCTCCCTAAAATTCTCTGGGTAAAAAAGCACGAACCGGAGATCTTCTCGAGAGCGGTTACGTTTCTTTTACCAAAAGATTACGTTCGTCTTAAACTGACGGAGAAGCTTCATATGGAGTATTCCGATGCTGCAGGAACGCTTCTCCTGGATATTTCGCAGAAAGCGTGGAGTGAGGAACTGTGCAGGGTATTTGAACTTCCGGAAGGTTTTTGCCCACCACTCGTGGAGCCGGGAGATGAAACAGGCCGGATCACTTCTCGCGCTACAGAGGAAACAGGACTGCCTGCGTCACTGAAAGTATTTGCCGGAGGCGCCGACAATGCCTGCGGAGCCATTGGAGCCGGCATCCTTGAGGACGGTAAAACGCTGGTTAGCATTGGCACGTCAGGCGTTGTGCTGTCTTATGAAAAAGACCACAATAAGGACTTTGACGGATCGGTTCATTACTTTAACCACGGAGCTCCGGGTGCCTGGTATACGATGGGGGTCACACTGGCTGCCGGACACAGTCTGAGCTGGTTTAAAAATGTGTTTGCCAAAGGAGAGGACTTTGGCAGTCTGCTTGAAAACGTGGATCAGGTCCCACCTGGTGCAAATGGGCTCTTGTTTACCCCTTATATTAACGGGGAGAGAACACCACATGCGGATGCACAAATCAGAGGGAGTTTTATCGGAATGGACGCCTCTCACCGCCGGGAGGATTTTGTCCGTGCGATTCTGGAGGGAATCACCTATTCTCTTAACGAGTCGGCCGCGATTTTCAGAGAGAACGGAAAAACAATCGATACGATCGTGTCCATTGGCGGTGGAGCGAAAAATGACGTCTGGCTACAGATGCAGGCGGACATTTTCGGGGCGAAAATTGTGAAGCTGGCGAGTGAACAGGGGCCGGGCATGGGGGCAGCGATGCTCGCCGCCGTGGGATGCGGCTGGTACGAGACGCTCTCGGCTTGTGCCGATACATTTGTGGAAGTGGATAAAGAGTATCTCCCTGATCCGTTGAACCAGGAAGTATACGATGAGCACTTCCGGCTGTATCAGGATGTATACGCTAAAACAAGAGAGCTGAGTGAACAATTAGGGGCATTCAGAAGATAACTGTGAAGCACGGGGCGAATGAGCCCTGTGCTTTTTTGCGGCTTATCTCTTATAGAGGATGGGAAAAACACGGCAGATCGCTTATACTGGAATTTGAATGATGCTTAAGCAGGGAGTGTCTCGATTGGACATATTACTTTATTTTGCGGTCATCCCCGCTGTTTCGATAGCAGCAGGGGTTCTCGCTTTTTATTTTGCATACAGGGAATGGTGGATTGCGCCGCTCGTGACCGGCGTTCTGTACGTAGGGATTTATGCGGTTGCGGCCCAGTCCTTTGCCATGGCCATAGGGAATCCGTTTCTGATTCCGGTCTGTGCCCTTGCCGCACTCATCGTCTGGTTCTTTAACCCATCGGAGCCGGTAGAAGAGGAGGAGGACGAAATGATGGCGTTCTCCAAAAAATGGCGCAAGTCCGAAGGGGACGAATCGTAGCAGGGTTTTATGGTGAGCGATTTCCTCACCATAAAACCCCTAAGCAATGAGCGGAGCCGCTTCACGGTCTTCCAGGCTGACCGGTGATTTTCCGGTCAGACCGAAGCGCGCAGCCATTGTATGGGGAGAAGATTTCTCACCATAGAGACCCTTATTGAAATTTTCTGAACTTACTAGTATACTTATTTGAAAGCGCTATCATTACATAGGGGGAATCTAGATGGCATCAGTAGCAGAACAGTTGAAGCAGGTAATGGACAACCGAAACCTCACGCCGGAACAGGTAGCCGAGAAAAGCGGTCTGTCCGCAGATGTGCTGCGGAACCTGGATGGACACATGGATGTAGCCGTCCTTGAAAGAATTTCAGCGAGTCTGAATGTAACGTTCCGGATCGGATCGTCTTCCATTTAAATGAATATGACGCACTGAAAAGCCTGAGGCAGACCCTCAGGCTTTTTTGCCGGAAAAAATCAGACTCCGGGCTGAGACAGGCCCGGACTCTGAGCTGATGCAGAAAAAGCCGGTTTTAGTCTATAATAAAAGTAGCTGCCGGGCAGGAAAAAGATGACTAACATGCCCAACGGCGAAATAAAGTGAAAAAGTGAGAGTAGAAGCAATTATAGAAGAGGGTGATTCAAGTGAGTCAGCATACAGCAGACGACCTGGCCATTGAAGCAAGAGGACTCGTCAAGGTGTTCGGAAAGCACCGGGCCGTGGACGGTGTGGACCTGAACATTAAGAAGGGGACGGTGTACGGATTTCTCGGACCGAACGGGGCCGGAAAAACAACGACAATCCGGATGCTGGCGACGCTTCTCCAGCCGGACGGCGGGGAAGCGCGCATTTTCGGGCACGACACCGTAAAGGAATCAGCAGAAGTAAGAAGCCGGATCAGCCTGACAGGGCAGTACGCCTCCATAGATGAGGATCTGACCGGAACGGAAAACTTGGTCCTCATGGGACGGCTCATGGGCTATACCCGCAAGCAGGCAAAAGCCCGAGCGGCTGAGCTGCTTCACGCCTTCGGTCTCGAGGACGCCGCGAAGCGACAGGTGAAAAAGTACTCCGGCGGGATGCGGCGACGTATTGATATTGCGGCAAGCATCGTGGTGACACCGGAACTTCTGTTTCTCGATGAGCCTACAACAGGGCTCGATCCCCGGAGCCGCAACCAGGTGTGGGATATCGTCCGCACACTTGTGAGCAGCGGAACCACGGTGCTCCTCACTACGCAGTATCTGGAGGAAGCCGACCAGCTTGCTGACCGGATCGCCGTTATTAATGAAGGAAAAATCATTGCAGAAGGCACGAGCGGTGAACTGAAAGCGTCAGTGGGAACAGGAACGCTTACGATCCGTCTCGCGGATCCGGCCGACCGGGAAAAAGCGAAGCTGGTGGTCGGGCAGGTGCTATCGGGGCAGGTGTTCGACTCAGCCGATGCTACTATTCTGACCGCAAACGTGTCAAACCCGTCTCTTGCTGCAGAAGTGCTCGGGAATCTTGGCCGTGAAGGGATCGAACTGAGCGATTTCTCACTCGGGCAGCCAAGTCTGGATGAAGTATTTCTGACGCTGACCGGTGATCCGGCAGAGGATAAATCAGAAAAAGCAAAGGAGGCGGGAGACTGATGGATACTGTACACGATGACCGCCAGGAAGTGCGGGATGAACATCTTCGGGAAGCGGTGGCTTCCAGTGAGCGGCCGAAACCGCCCAACGCTTTTTCCTCATGTATGACGTTTGGTTCCCGGTCGCTTTTGAGAATCAAGCACATTCCGGAGCAGCTGTTTGATGTAACGGTGTTTCCGATCATTTTTCTTCTGATGTTTACGTACCTGTTCGGCGGCGCTATTGCCGGCTCGACAGCGGAATATCTCCAGTTTCTCCTGCCCGGTATTCTTGTAATGACCGTGGCTCAGATTACGATGTACACAGGACTGGATATTAACAATGATATCCGCAAAGGCATCTTCGACCGCTTCCGGACACTTCCGGTCTGGCTGCCGTCCGCCCTGGTCGGCTCACTTCTCGTGGATACCGTGCGCTACACAGGTGCTTCCGCGGTCATGCTCGGCCTCGGCTACATTCTCGGCTTCCGTGCCGACGGCGGCCTGCTCGGCGTCCTGGCTGCTGTGGGAATTGTGCTGTTTTTCAGTTTCAGCATTTCCTGGGTATGGACGACACTCGGGATCATCATGCGCTCTGATAAATCGCTCATGATGGCCAGCTTTATGGTAATGTTTCCCCTCACGTTTGTGAGTAACGTGTTCGTGGATCCGAACACGCTTCCGGGCTGGCTGCAGGGCTTCGTAGATGTGAACCCGATTTCCATCCTCGTGGATGCGGTGCGCGGTCTTATGCACGGGCACGCAACCATTGAACAGATTGTCTGGGTATTTATCGTGTCAGGCATTTTTATCCTCATTTTTGCCCCGCTGACGATGTACCTTTACAGGAATAAGAAATAAGATTTTGTTCTGTAAGGACCCTGCCGGTTTGATTCGGCAGGGTCTTTGTTTGTGCGGGACTCACCTGCTGGATTAGGCATTAGATCAAAATGGAAAAGTGTTATGGTCCTGTTAAGCGAAAGTAAGGACATAACTCTGGAGAGAAAGAAAGAAATGTCCGGACTTTGCGAAAGTAAGGACATGACTCTGGAGAGAAAGAAAGAAATGTCCGGACTTTGCGAAAGTAAGGACAGAACTCGGGAATGAAAGAAAGAAATGTCCGGACTTTGCCAAAGTAAGGACATAACTCGGGAATGAAAGAAAGAAATGTCCGGACTTTGCCAAAGTAAGGACATAACTCGGGAATGAAAGAAAGAAATGTCCGGACTTTGTCAAAGTAAGGACATAACTCGAGAGTGAATGAACGATATGTCCGAACTTTGCGAAAGTAAGGACAGAACTCGCCTGTTACAAAAGTGGCGGCCTGATTATTGCGCAGTAAGTTACTCTCCTCCCCGCTTCCCAACCACTCATTTCCATTTGCACAAATTGTCCGAAAACAGTTGCTTATTTGAACTGTTCGTTTATAATGAAATTAAACATATGTTCATAAACAGATAAACAATTGTTCAGAACGACGCGAAGCGAGGAAAGTGTATGGATGCAACAAAGCTAAAGCGGATTGTCCGCGCCGCGAAAATGTACTATCAGCTCGATTACAGCCAGCAGCAGATCGCAGCGGAACTGGGGATTTCCAGGCCGTCAGTGTCGCGGCTGCTCCATGAAGCAAAGGAACAGGGCATCGTCCGCGTAGAGATCATCGATCCTACAGAGGACGCGGAAAAGCTGAGTGATGTGATACGCCGGCGTTACGGCCTTGCTGAATGCATAATTGTAAGCGCATCCAGTCGGGACGACGCCACGATCAAGACCGCCATCGGCAAAAGAGCCGCAGCCTACCTGAGAGATACGGTGAAGGACGGGGATACGATCGGCGCCACGTGGGGAACGACGCTCTATGAAGTGACTCGCCACCTCACGCCGAAGCATGTGAATGGCGTCAAGGTAGTTCAGCTGAACGGCGGCGTCAGCCATTCGGAAACGAACACATACGCCCACGATATTTTAAATCGTCTCGGAGAAACGTTCAGTACCGCACCGCATTTTCTCCCGCTCCCCGCAGTGGTGGATCATCCGGTCGTGAAAGAGGCGATTGTGGCCGACAGGCATATCAGGCGGACGCTTGATCTCGGGAAAAAAGCGAATCTGGCCCTGATCACAGTCGGGGACCGGACCGACAATTCCTCCCTGGTGCAGGCCGGCTATTTTACCGAGGAAGATCTAAAAGTCCTGAAGGAAAAAGGAGCAGCAGGCGATATCTGCTCCACCTTTATTGACCGCTCAGGCAGGATCTGCAATGAGACACTTGCAGCCCGCACCATTGGAATTGAGCTTGATGATCTGCGGAAAAAAGAGCGGTCCGTACTCGTGGCAGGCGGACTGAACAAAGTGGAGGGCATTATCGGGGCACTCAACGGCGGCTACGCCAACGTACTGATCACGGACCAGTTCACAGCAGAGAGCATGGTTGAGCGCCAGACCGGGGAGGCTCCCGCTTGAAAGGAGGAAGGCGATGAACGAATCTCATCTACGAAAACTGATTCAGCAGGCCGTTGTTCAGACACTTGAAAAAGAGTCGGGAAGCGCGCAGGAAAATCAGGCAGACACTACGCTAAAGCCCGGGCAGGTTCCGGTTGCCGTATCGAACCGGCACATCCACCTCTCGGAAATCGCGGTGGAACGCCTGTTCGGAAAAGGGCACCAGCTGACAAAAAAGAAAAACCTCTCCCAGCCGGGACAGTTTGCGGCAGAGGAAACCGTCACGCTGATCGGACCTAAAGGCCGGATCGAACGGGTCCGTGTTCTCGGTCCGGCAAGAGGTGCTACCCAGGTGGAGGTGAGTCTCTACGACGGCTTCACCTTTGGAGTGACCCCGCCGGTAAGAAGTTCAGGTGACATTGAAGGAACCCCGGGAATTAAAATTCAGGGCCCGCGCGGCCAGCTAACCATCGATAAAGGCCTCATCTGCGCAGCCCGGCACATTCATATGCACCCGGATGACGCAGCCCAGTTCGGCGTAAAGGACGGGGATCTGGTTCAAATTATGGTGAACAGTGAACGGCCGCTGACATTTGACCGGACACTCATCCGTGTGTCGGAAAAATACAAACTTGAGATGCACATTGATCTCGATGAAGCCAATGCGGCCGGGATCAAGCAGGGAGCCGTGGGCGAACTGAAACCAGGCACGTAAGAGAAGCCTTGTTTTATTTTCCCGAAAGGAGGGGGCAGCATTTGAGAGAGCAGATTGCGGCACTCGTTCAGGAAGCGGTAAAGGATTTTTTTAGAGGATCGGGGCAGAAAGCCAGACGCAGAAACGTTCTCGTCCTGCTGGACTATGAATCTCTGAATCCTGCGCAAGTGCACGCACATTTGAAAGCGCTCACAGCGCAGCATAACGTGACGATGTACGCGGGGGAGAGCTGGCGCCAGTCGTTTCCCGAAGCCCGGGCGCTTGAAGAAGCAGGGCGGAAAGAGCTTACGGAAGCGGCCGAGGCGGAGGAAGTGGTGTACATACCAGTGGCGAGCCACGGATTTCTTGCCAAGCTGGCGCTCACGATCGACGACGAACCGATCGCGGAGACTGCGATTGCCCTGCAACTGGCGGGACGGACGTTCCTCGTAGCTGACGATGACCTGGTGCTCCGCTCGTACAGACGATTGTTTGCCAGACCGGCGGTTGAGAAGCGGATCACCGGATACATGCGCCAGGCGAGAGAGGACGGAGCTGTTTTCACGAACCTGGATAAAGCAGTGCAGCGGCTTGGGGCAATGAAGCCTCACGAGCCGAAACGGCCTCTCGTCCTTGCCTCCCATGTGGAGGAGGCGGAGCGCAACGGGGAAACGGAGCTCGTAGTCCCGGAAAAAACGCTCGTCACACCGATGGGGAGGGACCGGGCACGCGAGCTCGGCGTCGCCATCAGAAAAGAGGGGGACCCGTCATGATGATTGGAAGAGTAGTCGGCAGCGTCGTATCAACGACCAAGGCCGAGAAACTCAATGGAAAAAAGATGCTCGTCGTCCAGCCTCTCGATATGGTCACGATTGAACCGGACGGCAAGCCGCTCGTATCTATTGATACGGTCGGCTCCGGAACCGGTGAGGTTGTGATGGTCGTAGGCGGAAGCTCTGCCAGGCAGACGGCGATTACGAAAGATACACCTGTCGATTCGGCCATTGTGGGCGTGATTGACCACGTGGAAATTGACGGGAAGCGGACCTTTGAATCAGGAGGGAGCGAATAGATGAGTATTTCGGAAAAAGATATTCAGAAGCTGGTCGAGCAGGTTGTTTCCAAAGTGACAGCCGGCGAGCCGGGTGAAGCGTCGAAGGAGTCCTGCGGCTGTGGCTGCGGGGGCAATGCTGACGCTTCGGGTCAGTGCATCACGCTTGAAAAAGGCGTGTTCGCCACAGTCGATGAAGCCGTGGCAGCAGCCCAAAAAGCAGAAATTGAATTCAGTACAACATCACTTAAGACACGTAAAAAGATGATCGAAAACATGCGCGCCGTAAGCCGAAAGCACGCCCGTGAACTGGCGGAACTGGCGGTGGAGGAAACAGGTCTTGGTCGGGTAGAGGATAAAGTCGCGAAGAACCTTCTCGCTGCCGACAAAACACCGGGCACAGAAGACCTGACAAGCACGACTTACACCGGGGACGACGGCCTCACGCTCGTAGAGTATGCCCCGCTCGGTGTTGTCGGATCAATTACGCCGACCACAAACCCGGGCGCCACGATTATTAACAACAGCCTCTCCCTCGTGGCTGCAGGCAACACGGTTGTCTACAACCCGCACCCGAGTGCGAAGCGCGTATCGCTTCGGGCGATGCAGCTGTTAAACGAAGCCATCGTTGAAGCAGGCGGACCGGCAAACGTGCTTACTTCCGTTTCTGAACCGTCCATCGACACGAGTGGCGAAGTGATGAATCACACAGGCATCCGCGCACTTGTTGTCACAGGCGGCGGTGCGGTCGTGAAAGCGGCCATGAGCACCGGGAAAAAAGTCATTGCAGCCGGGCCGGGTAACCCGCCGGTTGTGGTGGACGAAACGGCGATTCTGGAAAAAGCAGCCCGGGACATCGTCACCGGCGCAAGCTTTGACAACAACGTGCTCTGCACAGCGGAAAAAGAAGTGTTCGTCGTGGACCGCGTGGCACACAAGCTGAAAACGGAGATGACGAAAAACGGCGCCTTTGAACTGAAAGGCTTCCAGCTCGATAAAGTGTTAAAAACCGTCATGGTGGAAAAAGACGGCCACCGTTTTCCGAACAAGGATTTCGTCGGTAAAGACGCAGCGGTCATTCTTGAAGCAGCGGGGATTAAAGCGGATCCTTCCGTGCGCCTTCTGATTTGCGAAACAGGAGCTGATCACCCGCTCGTGACAACGGAGATGCTCATGCCGATCGTCCCGATCGTCAAAGTCCGCGATGTGGATACGGCGATTGCCGAAGCGGTCAAAGCAGAAAAAGGCAACCGCCACACCGCGGTCATGCACTCCCAGAACGTGACGAACCTGACGAAAATGGCTCAGCGGATCCAGGCAACAATCTTTGTGAAAAACGGACCGTCCGTCAGCGGACTCGGCTATAACAGTGAAGGTTTTACCACCCTCACAATCGCCGGCCCGACAGGGGAAGGACTCACATCGCCGAAGACATTCACCCGTCAGCGCCGATGCGTTCTTGTCGACGGACTCCGGATCATATAAGGATGGTGACATGCTGTGAGCGCAGATAACCAGTCTCAGACACAGACCGAGGAAAAAAAGAAACCGGCACGCCGCGGACGGCCGAAGAAGGCCGTTGCTGAAGCGAAGCCGGCTCAACCGGAAACACCGAAAGCCAAGCAGGACATTACGCAGGAGCCGCCTGCAAAAAAAGCGGCTGATACTAAAGGAGGAAGAACAATGAACAGAGAAGCACTGGGCATGATCGAAACAAGAGGACTAGTAGGAGCAATTGAAGCAGCGGACGCGATGGTCAAAGCGGCGAACGTACAGCTTGTAGGAAGAGAACTCGTAGGCGGCGGACTTGTCAGTGTCCTCGTACGCGGAGATGTCGGCGCAGTAAAAGCAGCTACGGAAGCAGGAGCTGAAGCCGCCCAGCGTGTTGGCGAACTCACTTCTGTACACGTGATCCCTCGCCCGAACGGCGAAGTGGAAGCCATCATCCCGAAATCGGAATAGGCTGACCGTTTATGACGGAATCAATGGAACAATACATCCGCTCACTCGTGGAAAAAAGCGTGCAGGGCGTACTCGCTGATGGCACGGTAAACGAAAGCGGCAGACGGGGGCTTGTGATCGGCAACTGGAAAATGAACATGTCGATTGAAGAGGCCGCACTGCTGTTTGAAGGCATGAAAGGTGAAGCGCCCGCGTGTGACGTGGCCGTCTGTCCGCCCTTTCCTCTTCTTTATCCGGTCAAAGTGATGCTCGCCCAGTTTCAGGATCAGATTGTTCTCGGTGCCCAGAACATGCACTGGGCCGATCAAGGCGCCCATACCGGGGAAGTTTCAGCCTCAATGCTGAAAGAACTGGACTGCCGTTACGTGATCCTCGGTCACTCCGAGCGCCGGCAGGCAGGAGAGACAGATGAGGAAGTTAACCTCAAAGTAAAACAGGCTCTCTCTGAAGGGCTCCAGCCGGTCCTCTGCGTCGGCGAGACGAAAGAGGAGCGGGAACAGGGACGGAGCGGAGAAGTCGTTATCAGCCAGCTTCACGCCGGTCTTGATGGCGTAGAGAACGTGAACAGCGTTGTTGTCGCCTACGAACCGGTCTGGGCGATCGGCACAGGACTTGCCGCCACACCTGAACAGGCGCAGGACGTACACCGGACGATCCGGCAGACGCTCACGAATCAGTTCGGCGATGCTGCAGCCCGCGTGCCGCTTCTTTACGGTGGATCAGTCAAAGCAGACAACGCCCTGAGTCTGGCAGTCATGGATGATATCGACGGCGCGCTCGTCGGCGGTGCCAGCCTGATTGCAGTAGAATTCAAAGGCGTCATTGACGGATTTTCCAGAGGGTAGCCGAGCTGAGCCGTGAGGGCAGTCTGCGCTGTCCGGCTGTCTGTCTCAAAACGAGGATTTTTTGATACATCGAAAGATTTATAGATAAACCCAGAAATTTATAGATAAACCGCAAAACTTACTGAATAAACCAATCTTCCTGAAAAGAAAACCGGAAAGGAGGACACCTGATGAAAAAGAAAGTAGCCATCGCAAGCGACCATGGCGGCTTCGAGCTCAAGGAAACAATCAAAAAGCAGCTCACCGAGCTAGGATACGAATATCTCGATTTCGGCTGCCATAACGGTGAATCTGTCGACTATCCGGACATCGCGTTCCTCGTCGGCGAATGCGTTGCCACACACGACGACTATATGGGGATCATCATCGACGGTGCCGGCATCGGCAGCGGGATGACCGCCAACAAAATTCCCGGCGTACGCTGTGCGGTTTGCTGGGACCTGTCCTCAGTCATTAACAGCCGCGACCACAACAACGCCAACGTTCTCTCGATCGGCGGCCAGTCCCTCGGGGCCGGCGTAGCCAAACAGATGGTGCAGACGTGGCTTGAAACGGAATTTTCCGGCGGCCGCCACGACCGACGCGTCACAAAGATTATGGAAATCGAAAGCCGGTTTATTAAGCGGAGCTGACCCGACAACCAAAGCGGGCCACGCCCACGCCATTGAGCCCGCAAAAGAAGGAAGGTTTTGCTTATGTTTATCGGAAAAGTCGTTGGGAACGTCGTCTGTACACATAAAGATCCGAGCCTGACAGGCATCAAGCTCATGGTGGTCCATCCGCTGAAAGATGACCTGACCCCAAAAGGCAAGCCGATTATCGCCATCGACACTGTCGGACAGGCCGGATACGGAGACATCGTATACTTAGCCAAGAGCGGGGAATCGGGCATGCCGCTCAAAAAAGACATGGTCGCATCCGACGCCGGTATTATGGGCATCATCGACCACTACTATATCGAAGAAAAAAAGCAGAATTAACAAGGAGCGAAAGGCGGCGACTCCAGCGGGAAAAGCAACAGGCGAAGACCCCGGAGGGTGATTTTTCCGAGGAGGCTGAGGCGTTGCCCGCGGAAAGCGTCCGCCTGCAGCGGAATTAATCAGCAATTAAAGAAAGATCAAAACTCAAGAACTCAAGGGAGGAAACAATAATGAATAACGCACTTGGAATGATCGAAACTAAAGGACTTGTAGGAGCAGTAGAAGCAGCAGACGCAATGATGAAAGCAGCAAACGTAACACTCGTAGGAAAAGTAAACGTCGGCGGCGGCCTTGTAACCGTAATGGTTCGCGGCGATGTAGGAGCAGTAAAAGCAGCAACAGAAGCAGGAGCAGACGCAGCAGGACGCGTAGGTGAATTCCTTTCTGTACACGTAATTCCGCGCCCTCACCAGGAAGTTGAAAAAGTTCTTCCACAGTCTGAATAAATGAAACTGGCAAAAGTGATCGGAAACGTCGTCGCCACAGTGAAAACCGAAAGTCATCAAAATACGAAGATGATGGTGGTTGAGCCGGTCGACCAGACCGGCGCATCCATCGGCGGATCATTTCTCGCTGTGGACGGTGCCCAGGCAGGCATCGGCGACACCGTACTGATTATTGAAGAAGGAGGCTCCGCCCGGGCCATCATGGGCAATCCGGAAGGAGCTGTGGACGCCATCATCGCAGGCGTCGTCGATCGACTAGAAGAATAAACATCGGAGGTGAGTTCAGGTGAGTACAAATATGGATCAACTAGTAAAACAAATCACCGATCAGGTGATGCAGCAGATTACAAACGCAGGCGCGGCGGAAAAAGCATCCCAGAATACCGCCACAAAACCGGCTCAGGGAGCATCTTCAAACTTTAACTCCAGCAGCCTTGTAACCGGTGCGGAAATTGCCCGTATGATTGATCATACCCTACTGAAACCTGAAAGTACGAAAGACCAGATCGTGAAACTTTGTGAAGAAGCAAAAGAATATAAATTTGCCACAGTATGTGTGAATCCTTCCTGGATTCCAACAGCCGCAGCAGAACTCGCTGGCTCTGACGTGGGCATTACGACAGTTGTCGGATTCCCACTCGGCGCGTCCACGACGTTCTCGAAAATGACAGAAACCCGTGACGCACTTGCATCCGGCGCGACTGAGATTGATATGGTAGCCAACATCGGCGCCCTGAAATCCGGCGATTACGAGCAGGTGAAGCAGGACATCGCAGGTGTGGTCCATGCGGCAAACGGCCAGGCTCCAGTGAAAGTCATCATCGAAACCGGCTACCTGACAGAAGAAGAAAAGAAGAAAGCGTGCATGCTGTCCAAAATGGCAGGCGCTGACTTCGTCAAAACATCCACAGGCTTTGGGCCGGGATGTGCAACTCCGGAAGACATCAGACTCATGCGTGAAGCCGTCGGTCCTGACTTGGGTGTAAAAGCGAGCGCGTGCGTACGTGACCTCGATACTGCCCGCAAAATGGTACAGGCAGGCGCCACACGGATCGGTGCGTCAGCCGGGATCGCCATCGTTACAGGCGGTAAAGGCGAAGGATATTAATGAAAAAGACTGTCCCTCACTAGCAGGGGACAGTCCTTTTTATGGATTATGATAAGTAAAACTCCAAACAGCCCAGGAGGCTTTACATCAATCCAGAGAAATCATAACAGTCCGCTGACTGGTCATCGTTTCTTTCTATGTCCAGCTGGCACCACAGCTTTCACACGTTGGCATAGGACGCATCAGCTCCTTTAAATGATTTTATTGCCATTTCCGCAATTCAGCCTTATGATAAGAAGAAAAAGAGGTGGATGAATATGGAAATGGCTGTTGTGATCATTTTTGCTGTGCTGATCGCAGGATTATCTCTTAAAAGAAAGAAAAAATCAGCCGCAACGATGAAAGGCGAATATCTAGCTGCTGTTGCCGGCGTTTCCGTCATCATCATCATATCCCTTGTATTCCCGCCGGGAGAGAACAGCTGGTTTACTCCGGCGGCCTTTGCGCTGCTCATTATTCTGATTCTCCGTTACCGGTATGATCTGATGAAAGAGCGGCGCAAAACAGCTGCTGGTCCTCAGGGAGAGGACAGGTGATCCAATTCCTTACGGTTTTGAATTCCTTTTATAGTAAGGGTAATGAGAACGGCCAAGATGAGTACGATCACAGTAAACACGGTGAACACAGAATAAAACAGGTTCTCAGCTGTTAATCTTCCATAAAATCCGAACTCTGCCACAATGTGTGCAAGAGCATAGACGACCAGGGTAATGACGGGGTTTAACCATCCGTTTTCTGTTTTCAGCTGGACTGCGGCCCCGCACGCAAGAGCTGCGAGGGGGACCAGAATCAAGTAAACAAGAATACCTTCAGCGATAACGATACACAACCTTTCAAAAGTTGGTTACAGTACTTTCAGGCATCTTAAGGCCTGTCAGTATTTTTCCGCCACAATAAACAGATAATCACCGCGGCTGCTGCGGTAGCGGGAGCGGACCTCTTCAATTCGGCCTGATTCAATGTCTTCTTTCAGGCGCCGGCAGCCTTCCGCGACTTCTTCTTCTGATGCGAGACTTGAAAATGTCGACATTCCTGCGCGCACGTCCGGATCGAGATACATAGACGGATCAAACTTTCCGCTGTACAAAAAGAAGTCCTGCAAATCAGGCTGTACGAGAAATGACTCGTGGCCGACAATCCGAAACCCTGCCTGCATCAGTGTGCGGTTCACTTCCTTCGGCATGGGCATCTGGCTGGCAGACTCGTCAACCGCCTTCGGAAAATACTCCTTCAGCCAGTAACGGTCCATCTGTTCCGGGGCGGAGGTAAAGATAACGAAACGTCCGCGGCTGAGCACACGAAAAGTTTCCTTGAATGCAGGAAGCAGTGTCTTGAAGTGGTGGATGGCGAGCGTACAGACAGCACCGTCAAATTGACCATCCTCATACGGAAGCTGAGCAGCATCCGCCTCATCCCACACAACGGAAGATAACTTTTCCCGCGCCTGGTCCAGCATCTGCCCGGAAAGGTCGCAGCCGGTCATATGAAGTCCCGTCTGCTCAAGTGCAACCGTGTAGTTCCCCGTGCCGCAGGCCACATCCAGCACCTGCGCATCATCTTTCAGCTGCAAGTGTCCCCTGAGTCTCCGGGTTATCTCCGGATCCGCCTGCCTCGTGGTGTCATATCCTTTACCGATTTGATTATAGAGCACGCTCATGCGAAGCCTCCCATTGTTACGTTTTTTCACAATCTAAATTAATCGTACCACGTAGCTTTCTTTCCGTCCAAACTGTTTGAATGTTGTGATAGAATAGGAGTAATTTCCATTATTATGACAGCGGAGGAGAGCCGTTCCATGTTTTTTCCGTTATTTCTTCTTATGATTTTGTTCAGTGTGGCCGCTTATGCTGCGGCCGGTGGTGAGCGAAAAGGCGTGAAGTTTGCGCTCAGCCTGATCCTATCCCTGCTGTCTGCAACCATTATTTATGGGACCCAGATGGCTCTTGTTGCAGAACTTTACGGCATCCCTGCAGTGATTCCTTTTATTATTCTGCCGGCAGCGGCGTTTGTCCTTTTCCAGCTGCTGCTTTACGACATTAAATCCTTTGGCTAGAAGCAGATCGGAGGAGATGAAATGAAACATGCCATTGTGATCGGGGGAACCGGGATGCTCCAGGAGGCGTCAGCCTGGCTGAACCGGCAGGGGTACCAACTTTCAGTTGTCGCAAGAAACGAGGCCAGGCTTGCCTCGCTCGGAAGAATTCTTGAGGATCCGGAAGCGTACACGCCTGTGTCGCTCGACTATAAAAACACCGAAGTCCTGCGGGAGGCGGTCAGGAATCTGCAGAAAAAGCACAGCCCGGCAGATCTGATTGTCGCCTGGATTCACTCAACTGCACCTGGGGCACTGCGCGCTGTTATTAGGGAAGTGGATCAGCAGCAGAGCAGTGACTGGCGGCTCATTCATGTCCTTGGAAGCAGTACCAGCCTTGAGGCAATCAGACAAAAGATTGATGTACCGGCCTCCTGCGCTTATCAGCAGGTACAGCTCGGTTTTGTCAGGGAAAACAGCCGTAGCCGCTGGCTTACGCACAGGGAGATTTCCCAGGCCGTGATCGGTTCGATGGGATCCAATAACGCCGTGACTGTCGTTGGAATCCTCGAGCCGTGGGAAGAAAGACCTTAATCTGAGAGAATGAAAGAAGGGGTATAATCGGACTGTTAATGCTTGTTCTTGTAATTATTATTTTCGCGCTGATCATCTCAATCGGTCACAACATGGCTCAGGACGAGGACGAGAAATATCTGATACTGAAGCTGATCGGCTATTACGTTCTCGGAGCGTTTACCATCGAAATTGACTGGTTTGGTCTTCCGATAGGCCTTGGTGTTGTGTTCCTCCTTAATCCGCGTACGAACCGGAAAGGGAAACTGGCAGTGGCATTTATCGCCTATGTGCTGTCGTATATTTAGTCAGGTAAGGGGGAAACCCAATTGGCACGTTTACATAATTTTAAAATTAAAAGCCGGATGGACGTATCGACATCCTTTCTGCGACTAGGTATTCACACGTTTCATGAAGCAGCAGATTTTGTTACGAAATTGCCTTATGGCCGGAACACCGACCGCGCGGATTACACTCTCGTGTTAAAAGAAAAGCAGGGCACGTGCAGCACGAAGCATGCTCTTCTTGCATCTCTATGTGAGGAGCACGGGATCAAAGAGGTTCAGCTGTACACCGGCATCTATGAGATGAATGAAACGAACACACCAGGGACCGGCGCTGTGCTGAATGCTTACGGGCTGAGCGGGCTGCCGGAGGCCCATTGTTACCTGAAGTACGACGGCAGCCGCTTTGATTTTACCCGCCCGGGAGCAAAAGCCGAAGGAATTCTTACTGAAAAAAAGATCAGTCCTGCCGGAATTGGAGAAGCGAAAATCACGTTTCACCGGAGATTCATAGAGGACTGGATCGAAAAGAAAAAACTGACGATGCAGCCGGAAAAACTGTGGGCAATCAGAGAAGAATGTATACAGGCCCTGTCAGTCAGGTGAAGAAGGTGACAACGTGCTCGAGGCACTGTTAATCGTACACGGCCATCCTTGTAGTGAACGTCCACAAGGTGCCCGTGCTGGGTGATTTCCCGATTCTCGTATTCTGGTTCCTGCCGACCATTATTGGTCCACCGATGATCTATGCTGTGGGGAAAAATATCGTCCGAAAGGAAAAGCCAAGCAGGCGGCCGTATCTTGAAGGAGGTAAAAGCCAGTGAAATTGGAAACTTGTGAAACGTGCAGACATAGTTTTTCCTGGAAACAAATCTCTCATTCCCTCTGGTCAAGAAATTGGAAAGTAACAATGATCACCTGCAGGAAATGCAGAGCTGTCCATAGACTCAGAGAAGAGTCAAAATTTATAGCCCTTTTGCCTGGTGCAATTGTAATGATTGGAGCTACATGGCTCATTGTGGCGGAGGCGTCACTCTTTGCTTTTATACTTCTTATTGCTGGAAGTATGGCCAGTTCTCTGGTGCTGCCTTACTTTGCCAGCTACGAGAAAGTAGACCGGGCACCTTTTATCGAATAAAGGGACGAATGCACAATTTTTATGAAATTAAAATGGTAAGTGTATGAAACTCGGTATTCTTTAAGTCTGGCAACATATGCAATCAAATACTGGAGGTAATCTGCAATCGATTCTTCAGCAGCACGTTTCTGCCTGGAAAAAAGGAGCACTTAATCTATGACTTTTCCCGAACTTGAAACAAACCGGCTTCGGCTGGTGAAAGTAGATGAGGAACATGTAACGCCTTACTTCGCGATCATGAAAAGACCGGATGTGATGAAGTACTACGGTATGGACCCGCTCGAATCGAGCGAGCAGGCGGCCGCAATCATTGCTTCGTTCGAAAAAACGTTTGAAAATGGCAGAGGTATCCGCTGGGGCATCATTGATAAAGAAGACGGTGCATTTGCCGGCACGATCGGTCTCAATGCTTTGAACAAGTCCGGTAAGCGGACGGAAATAGGTTATGAGCTCCATCCGGATTTTCATACCCGCGGAATCATGTCCGAGGCTCTTGAACGGGTGCTGACGTACATATTTGAGGAACTCGAGCTTTACCGGACAGGAGCTGTTACTTTTCCTGAAAACAAGGCGGCTCGGGCTGTGGGAAGGACAGGAGTACGAGACACCGTATCATCCCTCTCTCAAACATGTTGCGTTCAGAACGAGCTATGAGAATATGAAACAGTCGGTTCAATGGCTCGAAGAACGAGGAGCCACACCAGTTCCCTTTGGCAGCCGCGCGTCGGTCGATCCCTTTATCCGCCCGTGGCAGGGGAACGGATCTGTGTACTTTGAGGATCCGGACGGAAACAGTCTGGAATTGATGTGCTTTGTGGATGTGCCTGCCCATCTGAAAGGTATGAAGGAGAAGCTATCGTTCGAGGAATATGAGTCTCAGGCAGGTATTCACAGTGAAAATTAAGACAGAAGGAGTATCGGAACTCGTATTGGAAGTAAAAGAGCTGGAGCAGTCTGTATCGTTCTGGTCCGGGACCCTTGGCTTTCCGGTCATGGAGAGGTGGGGAATTTCGGGGGATCATTTTGATCCGGACGGGGAAGGAGAAGGAGCGGTATGGCTTTATGCGGGCGGAAACGCCCGTCTCGGGCTTTGGCTGCCGAGAGTGTTCAGCGACAGGGGGCTCGAGGAAAAAGACAGACCTGTGAGTGAGTGGGATGGTCTGTACGATGAAGGCGGCGTTCACGTACATTTTGCCCTTCTCATCAGCTCTGAAAACTTCGACAGCGCATTGGAGGTGCTGAAGAAAAATGGCATTCCGGTGAGAGCAGTCCAGGAGAAAGTGGCTGGTTCTATGCGGAAGCGGCTTTACTTTAAGGATCCCGACGGGCATATAGCTGAGCTGTATACACGGCGGTTTTCCCATCCTGACAATTAAGGATTGTTCGGAATTTTTCCGGTCAACTCAGCAAGATCACTCACCATTTCGGGTACCCACTCTTTGGCTATCGGCATTGCATCGATCCCGTAGCGGAGGGTCCAGTCGAGCATGCGCGTAGTCCAGAGGACCCCGCCGAGAGTGATCTGCCAGTCAAGGTCCACGAAAAGTGAGCCCTCCAGCCTGGAGGTAAAAGCTTTCAGAACAGCTTCACGATCAACGTTCGCTCCTTCAGCGCAAAGGAGAAGGCAATACAGATCCCCCAGGTCAGGGCTCAAATAAGCGGACGCCCAGTCCACCGGGATGACGTCTTTGCCTTGAATAATCAGGTTTTTTGGATAGTAATCGCTGTGACAGAGCGTCACGGGATAGTCTCTGTAAAGCTTTTCAAGATGAACCGGTATTACTTTTAGCCCTTCGGAGAGAACCTCTTTCTGCTGCTCATTCAGAAAGGGGTGCCTGCTTATGGAGCTAAGTGTCTGTAAGGTGTCCTCGGGAGTCACTGTATAGGAAGACTCGTTCAAAAGTGTACCAAGTCGTTTGGCAGCTTCTTTACGTATCTCAGCAAGCTGGCGGGCTGCCTGCAGGTACCCGTTTTCAGACGGGACCTGTTCAAGGGTCTCTCCTTTAAGGTCTTCCATCATGATGACGCCGGAGCCTCCGTGCTTTACAGAATGATAAATCCGGGGCTGCGGGATGTCGAGGGGACTTACGAGATCAAGGTAAACTGCTCCTTCACGGGCAGGGTGGCCGGTTCCGATTTTTGCGATGGCCGTTTTTCCATCTTCAAATGTTACTCTCCACACCTCGGAATAGGTCCACTTTCTGAGCAGATCCCAGCCTGCGGGAGCTCCAACCCTATTCACCTCGCGCTCATATTTTCTCCATGATTCAGGTATGCTGCTCATACGGTCTCATCCCTTTCACAATCAAAAAATGGGGGCGTGTCATGAGTTTTACATAGCCTTCCGGATTTTTGGCACGAAAGCTTTCCGCTGGCTGCGGTTCAATGATGCCGGTCAGGGTGAAAACGGCCAGTGTGTCATTCAGAATGGTCTGCATCGGACGCCGGTAAAAGGGGACCGAAACCGGGCCATAGGCAGTTTTCCACTCGTCCACGATCAGTTCTTCACTGAAGTAGTCGCCGCTTTTTGAAAGGCGGACATCCATGGAGGGATGATGAACGGAAAACAGCAAGGTGCCTCCCGGTTTCAGCACGCGGGAAAATTCCCGGAAAACCGGCTTCCAATCCGATATGTAGTGAAGCACCAGGGAACTGATCACGTAGTCAAAGGACGAGTCATCAAAAGGCATCGGGCCGGATAAATCCAATTCATGCACCTCAGCCCGTCCGCCGTTTCTTCTTCTGGCGGCGGCTGCCATCTGCGGACTCAAGTCTGCGGCCGTAACAGCTGCGCCGCGGTTAAGGAGCTGTTCTGTGTACCATCCGGCGGCGCACCCTGCATCGAGCACATGCTTGCCGCAAAGGTCATCCGGCAGCTGCGCCATCATCGCCGGTCGTTCGTAATCGGTGTTGTATGTATTCGCGGTGTCCACGTGATGCTCGTATAGGCGAGCCAGCTGATCGTAGGTTTTCCTGACGCGTTCGTTCACTTTGCCCAACTCCTCCATCATTTAATCAGCGGCTCATTTTCATTGGAGAAAGAAATCAGATACGGGTATAGGGAAATAAAAAGAACCATAAGAGCCGCCATCAGGCTCACAAAAGTCCAGTCCGGCAGGTCCGGGAACATATTGCGGACGATTGGTATGGGAATGATAATGGCGCCGAGACAAAGAGCCCCTTTTATTCTGGATTTTCTCGTTACATACTGCGTTCCTTCACAGTGGAGACAGGTAACGCCATCATTCATGCTGCCAAGCGAGCGCCTCATCGTCTGTCTCCACGTCCACCTTTGCCCGCAGTTACGGCATTCCGGCATAAGATCTCCTCCTCGATTTAAAACTCATTTTTCATTTTAGCACAGAAAAAAGCCGCGTCCCGGGTGGATCGCGGTTCCAAACTAAAGCTGAATTGAAACGATTGGCCGGCCGCTTTCGAGCCTGGAGCGGATGCCGTCCACAAATGTCTGCTGCTTCTCAGTGAGATTTTGCATGTCCCATTTTTTATGCACAACTGCGTAAAGTTCACAGTCCCGGAACTGAAGCATGCTGGGAAGATCCTTGAACAGTTGCGGCGGCATGGATGCGTACTCGGTGTATCCTTTCATAAAACGGCCGAGAAAGCGTCGGGCTTTTTCCGCGCGGATCGTTTCGTCTTTTATATGAAGCATCGAATAGTAAAGAGGTATAGCAATATCAGCCGTGAGGAAGTGATAGGCCGCATCATCAAAATCAAAGATTTGAATGGCATTCCCGTCATAGTAGAAGTTGCCTGAGTGCAGGTCCGTATGTATGAGCTGATAGCGATCCCGTGTTTTCGGAATCTGTTTAAGGGAATCGATCGTTCTGCGGATCTGCCAGACAATTTGTTTATCTTCATGCGGCAGGTAGGGAGCGAACTGTGTTTCAAAGGATTCGACCAGGTCTGCGCGCTTTCGAATATGGGAAGGGGGCTTGTACTGCCTGGTGAGCACATGCATCTGTGCAGTCGCACGTCCCCACGCAGTCACAAGGCGGCTGTCTTCGAGCTGTTTTTTGATTTTTACAGGCTCGCCCTTTGCTTTTTCAAACAGAGTGACATAAAAGGTGCTGTCTTTTACGGCGACGGATTCAATCATTCGGCCGGAAACGGCGGGAAGGACCGGACATACTGGCGCTCCTTTACGGCTGAGGAACATCAGCCAGTCCAGTTCACTCGCGATTTCCTCGTGTTCCCGGTGACTTGAGTGGGTAAATCGGAGAAACACCTGCTGGCCGCTGCGGGTCCCTGCATAAACATAATTTTCAAAATCACCGACTTTCTGAATCTCCGAGACTCCAAACTTCCTGACGCCTTCCGTCAACACCTCATCAGTAAACAGCTGGTCAATGTTTATCTCCATTTGGCAGGCCCCCTATTGCTGCATTTTCTGCTACGTCTAAATCGTCCAATACTGATCCAGCCTCGCCTTATCATACGTTAAGTTTATCACAGGAGTTTGAAAATTTGGTATATTGAACGTAAAGATTTTTTACTGAGTTAAACTGTTAAAGAGTCAATTGGATATTTTATGCATTTTCAGCGGGAAGCTAATAGGTTTTACGTGCTGGAGGAAGGGGAGATCACCGATCGGTTCAAGAATGATGCATCTGATTATTGCAGATCTGATCTCGGATCAGCTTGGCGGTATCGACGAAACGTCTTTTTATCTCGGTGGCATCGCACCTGATGCAGCAGTGCGGAAAGATCGTTCGCACTTTTTTGAAGGAAATGAGGCCAATTACACAAGGGTCGTTGCGTATGAAAAGTTCCTGAAAAAGTACAATGAGCTCCGCCTTCATCCTTACATACTTGGCTGCTATACACACCTGATTGCTGATCAGGTCTGGCTGACCGGGTTTTATCTGCCATGGCTGAGAAACCTGATGAAGACCAATCCTGATATTCATAAAAGCTATCACCGTGATTTTCATCTGCTCAACGGCAGGCTGGTCGAGCATTACGGAAATGGTTCGGTATTAATGAGAAAATTAGAGAATAACTGTCCTCTGATGGATCTGGAAGAGGTAACAGCAGAGGAAGTTAAAGCGTTTATTCCCTATGTGAAAGGGGACCTGGATTATGAGCAAAAGACACTTGATGAACCTCTGGAAGTCTTCACTTTTGAGCAAATCACAGGATATGTGGAAACCTGCGTGGATCGTGGTGTACAGGCGATCAGGCAGCTGAAATGAAGTGTTTAACGAAACCAGAACAGTCCTTTCTTTAAGGAAAGGGCATCGGCTAAATAAAGCGACTGCTCGGGAAGTACTGTTTTTAAGGTACTTTTTTTTTCTGGTAAAATGAGGGTAATGAACGAGAAAGGGGAGTCACATGAGAAAGATTGCGATTATTGGCTCAGGAGGAGCTGGGAAGTCCACATTTGCCCGGACTCTCGGAGAAAAAATAAACATAGATGTTCACCATCTGGATACGCTGTTCTGGAAGCCCGGCTGGGTCGGTGTGCCGAAAGAGAAACAGCGTGAAGTACAGAACGAACTGGTTCAGGAGGACGAGTGGATCATCGATGGTAACTACAGCAGTACGATGGACATCCGCCTGCAGGCTGCCGACACGGTCATTTTCCTTGATCTGCCCCGCACGACCTGTGCCTTGCGGGTGCTCAAGCGCAGTGTTCTTTACCGGAAGCGGCCACGGCCGGACATGGCGGATGGCTGCGTGGAGCGGGTGTCCCCGCATTTCCTGAAATGGGTGTGGCAGTACCCCCGGACAAGACGCCCTCGGATTCTGGAAAAATTGGAAACGCTGAAAAGTAATAAGCAGATTATTGTTTTGAGCTCGCCGAAGGAAATTCGGGAATTTCTTGATCAGGTGATGGCTGCTGAAAAAGAAACAGCAATTTCTGCCGGAAAATGAACCATCTGTTCTTCCTGGCTGTATAAGAAGTAAGTACAACAGCAGGGAGGGGTTTAATGATGACAGGGTTTATGGTTTCAATGATCGTGGCAGGGGTGATGATCGCCGTCATTCTCGCCATAGCCATTCCGATGGACCGCAAGTATATTGTTCGAGAAAACAGGCGCATCAACTACAGGAAAACAACGATATTTCTGAGGTGGAATTATTTTGATACGCTGACGGTTGTCCTTGCCGTGTATAGCGTAATCTGCGTGCAGATCCTGAACTTCCTGATCTCAGGCGGATACACAGTTGAGAACAACTACGTTCAGTTTTTTACTAACCAGTCCCAGGCGTGGACACTGGTCACAATGATTTATTTTGTTATGAGATTGACAAACACGTATAAAAGTATTCGGGCCCATTACGGTGAGGCGCATGCAGAGTGAGCACCTTAGAGGTCTTGCCAAACGCTTTCAGGAGGGGGATGACGAAGCGTTCGAACGCCTTTACGAGCAGCTTCATCCCCCGCTATACACGTTTTTGTTCCGCTTTACCCGGAACGAACAGATGAGTATGGACCTTGTCCAGGATACGTTTCTGAAGTTTTATAAGAGCAGGTCCGCTTATCGGTCGGAAAAAGCCGGGGTTAAAACATACCTGTTCCGCATCGGCTACACGCTCATGCTGAACCGAATAAATAGGCGGAAAAAGTGGCGCCAGCTGCTGCCGTTTCTCGTGCCGGATCCGGTGATGACCGTTTCTTCGGACGATCGGATCACAATCCGGGAGGCGCTGCTGACTCTTCCGGAAACGCAGCGTGCCGCAGTAATTCTACATTACTATCATGACCTTAAATTCAGGGAAATTGCAGAGATTCTCGGACTGCCGGAGGGAACGGTCAAGTCGCGGGTTTTTACCGGAATCAAAAAGCTGAGAGAGGAACTGGAGGGAGAAACAAATGAAAAACGAGCACAGCGAGCGGAAATTTAAAGAGGACGAAGCTTTCGTGCGCAGTCAAATGAATTACGATCAGGTGGATGTGCCCGCCATTCCGCTTGAGCGGTCTCGCATGTCCAGGTTTTTCCGTTATCTTGGGTCTCCGGCTCGCAACCCTTTTGAGCGTTTCGAGGCAGTAGATGGCGGTGGAGCAGTCCGAATCGTCCTCCTCCCGGCTGCAGCAGGTGTCGCTTTGATGCTTGTTCAGGCAGGTGTGTATCTGTTTTTTTAATAGAGAGTTGACAGCGCTGTGCCAGAGGTGTATAACTAGTATTAATTTAATGACGCTAAAGCTGTGACAGGAATAAGTAGTGGAGATCTCCCTGTTTAAGAGAGCCGGTGGCCGCTGTGAACCGGTACAAAGATTTTTCGCGAATTACCTCCTCGAGCTCTGTCTGTGAACATTCTGAAGTAGCAGGCAGCGGACCGGAACCGTTACCGGATTGAGTGGAAGAGACCCGGCGTCTCTTTAACAAGGGTGGTACCGCGTTCAGCCACGTCCCTTTTTTGAGGGGCGTGGTTTTTTGTGTTTTCATCCTCTTCGGTTACGAGATTAGGGTGGTTCGGCCTGCACTCAAGGTGGCTCGCAACAAAGTGTCGATAATGATGAATGGAGGAACAGACAATGAGCACCTGGACAAAAAAGCTTACAACCGAACAGCAGAAAGAAACAGAAAGGCAGATGACGATGTATCTGGCAGGTGCCCACGAGGTGATTCCTGCAGCAGACCTGAAAGAAAAAGTTGCCAGGTCCGTAATTGAGGGAAAGCCGCTCAAGATCAAGCTCGGCCTCGACCCTTCGGCGCCGGACGTGCATCTCGGACATACGGTCGTGCTCAACAAAATGCGGGAATTTCAGGATAACGGTCATACGATTCAGCTGATTATCGGTGATTTTACGGGGAAGATTGGTGACCCAACCGGCAAGTCGGTTGCGCGTAAGCAGCTCACAGACGAAGAAGTGAAGGCGAATGCGAAAACCTACTTTGAACAGTTCGGCAAAGTGATCGATATGGACAAGGTGGAGCTGTACTACAACTCCAAGTGGCTCGCAGAGCTCAATTTCGAAGATGTGATCAATATGGCAGGAAAAATAACGGTGGCACGTCTTCTCGAGCGGGACGATTTCGAACAGCGGATGGCGGATCAGAAGCCGATCTCCCTTCACGAATTTTTCTACCCGCTTATGCAGGGATACGATTCGGTTGAACTGGAGAGCGATGTGGAACTCGGAGGCACAGACCAGCAGTTTAACATTCTGATGGGCCGGCATTTTCAGGAGAAATTCGGCAAGGAAAAGCAGGTGGCCATGCTCATGCCGCTTCTTGAAGGCCTGGACGGGGTCGAGAAGATGTCGAAGTCGAAGAATAACTACATCGGAATTGACGAATCTCCCGACGAAATGTTTGGAAAGGCGATGAGCATACCCGATGAACTGATGATCAAGTACTTTACACTTGTGACCGATCTCACGCCTGAAGCAGTTAGGGCGACTGGTGCCCTGCATCCAAGGGACGCAAAAATGGCCCTCGGCAGAGCCATTGTCACCTTGTACCATGATGCCGAAGCGGCTAAGCAGGCTGAGCAGCAGTTTATCTCCGTCTTCAGGGAGCGGAACGCTCCTGATGAAATCCCAAATGTGAAGTGGGACGGCCCGGCGGAAATTACGGTGACGGACCTGCTTGTGAGCCTCTCTTTTCTGCCGTCAAAAAGTGAAGCCCGGCGGATGGTGGCCAACCGCGGTGTGAAAATTGACGGCATCACTGTGGAGGATCCGCGTCTGCAGGTAATAGTCGCAGACGGAATGGTGGTGCAGGTCGGCAAAAGGAAGTTTGCCCGCCTTGAAATGTAAAGTGATCACGAAATGCTTGCGAAAGAATCTGGCTGTGCTGCCGGGTTCTTTCTGTTTTAAGAGAACGAAAAAAAGCCGAAACATTTGAAGGGACGGCTCTCTTAAAGCTTATGTTTGCTTTTTACCAGGCTTTAATATGGTGCGCTGAACAGGAACGCCGCCGATGTTGACGGTGCGTTCGGTGAAAAGGTACGACCGGCCGTTGATGATAAACGAACGATAGCCGTTTGTCTCGACAGTTTTCCCTTCGTGCTCAAGTCTTTCGTGGACTGCTGTCATGTGCTCGTCAAGATCTGGGTACAGTTCATCAAAATCAATGACGATATGATTTTTCCGGTAACCCATTAGATAATCAAACAGGAACAGTAACACGGCTGCGAATAGAAGAGCAGGCAGAATGATTTCCATGGTGAACGTCCTCCCTTGATGAACGGTCTGTTATTATCTACGGCCGAAATAAGGGGCAGGTTTCAATTTTCTATAGAATAGTAGTGCACCGCTTTGCCCTGATTCTGAGCATATTCGATTTCTGCTGCGGTGCTTTTGCCGATGTATCTGTCCACGTCAATCACATAAATCTCATCAGCAATGTCGATTTTACGGCGGTGAATCTTCTCGAACATCGCCTCCTGCTCCGGGGTTATTTCAATTCCCTCACTCTGTTCAAAGAAGCCGAGACTGATGACTGCGTGCCCTTCAAGTGTCAGTTTTTTCTCCATCTCCCGGAATGTGTTTTTAAATTTTGTGGATCCGCACAGTGTGATGACTTTCATCGTTAGGCCGCCTCCAGAATAAAGATATAGTCTAAATAAATTGTACCGTTTTCCATTGCAATCGTACATGAGTACTGCAAATTGATCTGGTGATTGGATTAATATGGAATTATTGCGTAATTTTCAGCGGGATTGCAAAAAAATAAAAAAAATTACATAATCCTGAGCATATTTGCATAGAATAAATAGTTATTGCGAAATTTTGCCCTGAAACCATAAATAAACCCCGCCGGCCATAGCAGGCCGTGCGGGGAAGCAGTAAAATCAGTGTCTTACGACTCCACCAGCGGGTAAACGCCGTTTTCGTCGTGAATCTCGCGGCCGGTCAGTGCCGGCTTGAATACGCAGACCATGCGCATGTCCGTTTTGGCACGGAGAAGATGCTCGTCATTTTTGTCCAGAGCATAAAGGGTATTTTCAGAGATTGGATGGATCTTGTTATCTGCAAGCGTCTCCACTTCCCCTTCCCCTTCAATGCAGTAGACGGACTCGAGGTGGTTCTGGTACCAGATATGTGTTTCGGTTCCGGCTTTGATCGTCGTATCGTGAACGGAGTAGCCCATGCCTACGTCGCTCAGCACGAGACGGCGGCTCGTCCAGTTCTCACCTTTTACTTCGTTTTCCGTTCCGATAATATCTTCGAGTTTAATAACCTTCATGTAAGGATCGCCTCCTGGAGTAATAGTAGTTTTATTGGAAAAATTAATCTGCAGCCTGTTTGTACACAGAAAGCGCAGCATCAACACTTTGTTCAATGATTTTGAAACCCTGCTCCAGCTCTTCATCGGTCATCGTAAGGGCAGGAAAGAGCTTAAATACTTCATCTTTACCGCCGGACGTTTCCATAATCACACCGCGTTTGAACGCTTCTGAAGCCACGCGCTCGGAGAGGCCTTCAACAGAAGACGCAATCCCCTGCATAAAGCCGCGGCCGCGTACTTTACCCTGAATATCCGGATTCTCTTCAACGATTCGATTCAGGAATTCTGTAATCCGCTTCGATTTTGCCTGGATGCTCTTCTCAAACGAATCGTCCTTCCAGTAGGAAAGGGACTCGGTCGCTGTAATGAAAGCGTGGTTGTTGCCGCGGAATGTGCCGTTATGCTCTCCCGGACTCCATTTATCGTACTCAGGTTTAATGAGCGTAATCGCAAGGGGAAGACCGAAGCCCCCGATTGATTTGGACAGACAGATCACATCCGGTTTTAGGCCCGCTTCCTCAAACGAGAAAAACGTTCCGGTCCGGCCCACACCGGCCTGAACATCATCAATGATCAGGAAAATGCCCCAGTTGCGGCAAATTTCCTCTACACGGCGAAGCCATTCCACGCGTGCAGTATTCAGACCGCCTTCACCCTGAACGGTTTCAAGAATGACGGCTGCCGGGATGGCCACACCACTTCCGTTATCCTCAAGAAAACGCTCGAGGTAGTCGAGGCTGTCTTCTTCGTTGACAAAGTTGTCGTACGGCATAGTGACTGTATTGTTAAGGGGAATCCCGGCACCTGCACGTTTAGCGGAGTTACCTGAAACAGCGAGGGAACCGATCGTCATACCGTGAAAACCGCGGGTGAAACTGATCACATCCGTGCGCCCGGTTACTTTACGGGCAATCTTTAAGGCACTTTCGACCGTGTTTGTGCCTGTCGGACCAGGGAACATGACGCGGTATTCCATATTACGGGGCTTGAGAATGACATCGTTAAATGTACGGAGAAATTCTCCTTTGGCTTCGGTTGCTTTATCGAGAGAGTGGGTAATCCCGTCGTTCTGTATATACTCCACCAGCTTTTCTTTCATTTTCGGGTCGTTGTGGCCGTAGTTCAGGGCACCTGCACCGGCAAAGAAATCAAGATATTCTTTCCCGTCAGCATCCCAGATCTTTGATCCTTTCGCTTTTGTAAAAACAGCAGGAAAACTTCTTACGTAACTGCGGACACTCGATTCAAGCTCTTCAAAAATACTCAGGTTGTTGTTCGTCATTTCGAAAAATTACCTCCAGCATGATTTTTTTATCGTAACAGTGGTTCTGATCTACTTGTTGTTCAGCGGACCGATCCGGTAGGTCAGCTCCGATTCATGTCCGTTGCCCGGAAACAGCCGGGAAGGGAAGCATGTTTTAATTTCACAGTCCACCTCATGGCGGCGGGCAAAGCCTTTAAAAAGGCTGTCCGATGCATCATTGGTTGGGGTTACTGTGGCTTCAAGATAACGTACATTGCGGCATACGTCGCGGCTCATCAGTTCGGAAAGCATGCGCGAAGCAATACCCTGTCCACGGAAAGAAGAGTCCACACCTACCTGCCAGACGAATACGGTATCGTCTGCCTCAGGAGGGATAAAAGCCGTAACGAATCCGGCCAGGCGGTCCTCCACCTTAGCCGTGACGCATGTATCTGCAAAAAACTTGCACATCATCAGGTACTTGTAGGGGGAATTCAGATCCAGCGAAGAGTTGTTTACCAGTTCCCACATCGCAGCACCGTCGTCCACACCAGGTTTTGTTAAAGTAAGAGTTTCTTTCTCAATAGCCGGCATTAATTTACCCTTCATGTAAAATAATCACCTCTAAAGCAGTGCGTGGTCTCATCTTTCATAAGAACCCTCTCCTTTAACAAAATTTTAAGTTTTTACACAACAACATTAAGCATAGTAAGAGCCTGCCCAATAGGCAAACCGCATTACTGGGCATATTTAGCTATATACCCTCCTTTTCAGAGAAAGAATCCACTGAATACACAAAGATATCAGATAACTGTAGAAAGGTAAGTATTGCAAGCGATTTCATCTCCGATGCCCTGTTTTTTCCATTCGCTGTTTAATTATGGGGACTTTTACCTGGATATTAGCGCTGTTATTCAAATAGAATAAACTTAAAGCTGAAAGATTAATAAAAACCTTGAAAACTGAACTCAGTTTTTATTTTAAAGAATAACCTGTGATAGTTTAGTAGGGGAGAGATCTGCACATGAATTTATTTACCGCGATGATCCTCAGCGCAATTCTTTTTTTCACGGCCTACATGCTCGGTGTGAGGAAAAATCTGAACTTCCTTACTCTCTTTATTCTCGGAATGGGAGAGCGGATGGTCACCGGAGACAGGGAAAAAGTGTGTGTGAGGTTCGCCTGGCTGGCAGCAGTAACAGGCGCGCTTGTACTGATTCATGCTGCCGCCGGCGAATATGCCGGATCGGCGCTGACAGCCGTGTCCGGAGCGATCATTCTCAGTATGGCGGTTTTCGCCTTCGCCGGGCTTCTCAAATACGGTTTTCGTGATCACGCGAAGAGGCCGGAAAAAGACTGAAGACTTACTTGGAAGAGGTGGAACGATGAAGAAAAAACCATTTTTGATAGACGCCCTTACAGGCAATTCCAAAACACTCGTATCCTATAATAAAAAAGGACAGATGGAGCGTCTGTTCTGGCCGCGGATCGATTCATTCCAGCAGCTGGAGGAAATCAATATCGGTGTGTACCTACCTAAGGCGCGCCGAACGACATATTTTCACGAAGACGGCTGGGAGCACAGCCAACGCTATGAGGAAGAAACGAACATTCTTATTAATGAGATCCGTCATGCTCACCTGCCGGTAACTGTGACACAGTTCTCCTACGTACTTCCCGACCGTGACGTTATTGTGCACGATTACATATTTAATGGTGATACCGAGGTGCTGGAAGGCGCTCTCCTCATGGTGGACGCAGCGTTTAATCTTGAGCATCAGTCGCGCTACCAGAGTGTGTATTTCAGCAGGGAAAGCCAGACTCACGTACATTACCTTAACAAAACAGCAGTGGCGATCGGTTCAGGGAACGGCGTCGACGGCTTTGAATCCGGGCGAAACGAAATTGGAGCAAGACGAAACGACCTGAATGGCAAGGAGGAAGTAAACAAGCAGGGAGGCGCCATCTCGTTTCATTTAAACGGTGCTGGAGAGGGACAGGCCGTGTCGGTTCATTTCGCAATGTCTTCAGCGCCAAAAGAAGCAGAGAGGCTCTGCCGGGAGACTCTCGCCGACAAGCAGGAAACGCTGTACGAACAAACAGCCGCACACTGGCAAAATCATCTTGCTTTAGCTGAAAAACAGGAGATAGAGGATCCACTTCGAAAGAAGCTGTACGACCGCTCGCTTCTCACGTTTGCCCTTCTTTATGACAAAGAAAACGGCAGCTTTATCGCCGGCCCGGAGGTGGATGAAGATTATGTCTACTCCGGTGGCTACGGCTACTGCTGGGGACGGGATGCCGCCTACATTGCCACGGCGGCTGACGTGGCAGGATACCATGATATGGTCAAGGCGTTTTACCAGTCAATGCTGGAGATCCAGGAGCCGAATGGATCCTGGAACCAGCGGCACTTTACCGATGGCAGTCTCGCTCCGGTTTGGGGACTGCAGATTGATGAGCCTGGTTCAATTCTCTGGGGTCTGAGCGGTCATCTGCTCCGGACGGAAAACGAGGCATTCGCTCATAAAGCGTGGCCGCAGCTGAAGCGCGGCGCGGAATTTCTACTTTCCTTTATTGACGAAGAAACGAAGCTGCCTCTTCCTTCTAAAGACCTCTGGGAAAAAAGGAGCGGAGAGCACCAGTACTCCGCAGCTGCCGTGTACGGCGGTCTGAGCGGTGTGGTGAAAGTCGCCCGCTGGCTCGGCATTTCAGAAGAGGATTTTGTGACACGCTGCGAAGAGGCGTGCCGAGAGATGAAAGAAGCGGTGCTCACCCGGGGATGGAGTGAAGAAGAGCAGTGTTTTCTCCGCTCACTTTATCTCGAAGTGGACGAGCTTGCCTATTTGCGGGCAAAGGAGTCAGGAGAGGAAGTGGCCTTCAGAGAGGACAAAAACGGCTTCACCAGCTACTACAAAGTGGAGGATCCGACCGTGGACATCTCCCTTCTCGGTCTCTCTGTACCGTTTGGTATGATCGATCCTCACGACCCAAAAATGGTCAAAACAGCAGAGAAAATCCGGGAACAGCTCACAAGCCCCGTCATCGGCGGCATCGAGCGCTTCCCCGGTGACATTTACATCGAAGGCAACCCGTGGATGCTCACGACACTGTGGCTGGCACAGTACTACCAGGCGGTTGACCGCCATGAGGAAGCGGACGAATTGATCGACTGGGTCGGCAGGTTCACTCCGGAGCTCGGATTGATCCCCGAGCAGGTGGACAAGTTTTCCGGCGAACCGGCCTGGGTGATGCCGCTCACGTGGTCCCATGCGATGTATGTGCTGGCACTGAAAGAAAGTAAATAACAGTGAAAGAACCCGCCTTGCATGAAAGGCGGGTTCTTTAGTGCGAATAGCTGGTTTATCTGCAGATTCTTTCTGATAATTTTCTGTAAAATCCCATCACATCTGAACCCTTCATAAAGTTCAGTGCATGCGTTTCTTTCTTTGTTGCGATTTCAATATTATTGGAAAACGAGAACATGCCTGTTTTTTCGATCGCAATCTCCTCGATTTTTCCGTAGGGAATAGACACGACGACCGATCTGGATTTGGAGAGAAGGGAGCGGTCAACGAAGAGAATCCTGTGGCTTGTAAACGCAACAAAATCAACAAGGAGTCCGTAGGTATCCTCCAGTTCTTCACTGTCGAATAAAAATTCCCGCGCCTGCTCCTGATGCTTCTGGCGATTATCACCTTTTGAGAACAGTCCCAAATTAAAACCTCCTGAAAGTAAAATGACGTGCTAATGTCCCATCCTACAGGTCAGATAAGCAGGATACAAGTGAGAGAATTACGTGTCAAACTCCTCCACAAACCTTCTCGCCTGCTTTGACAGGTGGCGCTGCTTGAGCCAGATCACAGCTGACTTGGCCCGCACGTGGGCATCGGTAATCGGAACGGCGGTAAGCTCCGGAGGGTGAAACGAGTCCAGGGTGGAGACAGGGACTATTGTGGCGCCGACGCCCTTTGCCACGAGGGAAAGCAGCATCGTCACGTCCGGACACTCGCAGATCACCGACGGCTCGAAGCCGTGCTTTCGGCACTCCTCGAGAATCATTTCGTACTGACCGGCTCCGCTGATCCGGTGAAGCAAAAGAAGCGGGACCCCCTTAAACTGTTCCATTCTCACCCCGCCCTCAGGAGTCTGCTCCGGCACCTGATCCCGGTGAAATACGCCGACGTACGCTTCGTCCGCCAGCTGTACGTGATCAAATTCCTTCATGGGAAGAGGGAGCCTCACAATGCCCACTTCGACCTGGCGATTTTTCACCAATTCTCCTATCTGAAACGAATCCCCGTCCCTAAGGAGAAACGTGACACCTGGATACGACTCACGAAAACGTCCGAGACGTCCGGGAAGCATGGAGAAACACGATTTGACCGTGCCGACTGCCAGCCTGCCCTTAAGCCCTTCGTCACGTTCCTTCACCTCATCACGGATTTCCTCCATTTCAAGCAGGATCCGCTCGGCTTTTTCAAACAGAAACGCACCGGCTTGCGTCAGTGTCATCGTCCGGCCGTGCCGCTCGAACAGCTGCACATCGAGCTCCGCTTCGAGCTGTTTCAGCTGCTGGGAAAGAGGCGGCTGAGCCATATGCAGGCGTTTGGCCGCCCGAGTGATCTGGCCTTCCTCGGCGATCGTATAGAAGTATTTGAGCTGCTTCACATCCACAAGTCCCGTCTCCTTCCATCTATATCGAAAACATATCGTTTCTATATCAAATCAATATTTCTCATATAGTGTAGCACATGGTACGTTTAAAATGAGTGAAAATTCGGATTAAAATGACAATCATGTTTTAAAAAAGAGGAGCGGATGTAATCATGAGATACGATGAAGCGAAGCAGCGTCTGAGAGGCTCGATCGCCCCGATCGTGACCCCGTTTAAAAAGGACTATTCTATGGATCTTGAAAAGCTTGGTGAACTGATCGACTGGCACGTGGACAGCGGCAGCCATGCGGTTTCTGTAACCGGTACAACGGGAGAGCCGAGTTCCCTTACGGTACAGGAGCGGATCACGGTAATGGAAACAGCTGCAAAATCAGTGAACGGCCGCGTCCCGTTCGTCCCGGGCACCGGCTCCACGAATCATCAGGAAACCCTCGATCTGACGAAAAAAGCCCAGGAAATCGGGGCCGATGCGGCGCTTGTAATCGTGCCTTACTACAACAAGCCGTCCCAGCATGCCCTGTATAAGCATTTTAAAGCTGTTGCTGAAAGCGTTGACATTCCGCTGATCGTCTACAACATTCCAGGACGTACGGCTGTGAATCTGGACGTTAAAACGCTGGCCCGTCTCGCGGAGGACTGCCCGAACATTATCGGGGTCAAAGAATCCAACAAGGACTTTGAACACGTCAACCGTGTGCTTTTAAACTGCGGACGTGATTTTAATCTTTATTCTGGAATTGAGCTGCTCTGCTATCCGATGCTGGCCATCGGCGGTGCAGGCCACATCAGCGCCACAGCGAACGTGATGCCGGAGAAAGTGGCGGAAATTTACAACGCATGGGAAGAGGGCGATGTGAAGCGTGCCCAGGATCTTCACTTTGAACTGATGCCGCTGAACGATGTGCTGTTTAAGGACACGAACCCGGCGCCCCTCAAAGCTGCGCTCGGCATGATGGGTAAAATCGAACCGGTGCTCCGGATGCCGATGGACCTTCCGTCAGAAGCCCTGCAAAACGAAATCCGCGACGTGCTGAAAACGTACACCGACGTAGCTGACCAGGTCATTTCACGCTAAAACAGAGGAGGCATTCGAGTGACAAAATCAACAGAAACCCTGAATCTGATCGAACTTACACACGAATCCCGGCTGGACGATATCCTGCTTTACATTAACGGCGAGTTTGTGGCCGCCAGCTCCAATGAAACGTTTGAAAATAAAAACCCGTTTACGAACCAGCCGATCAACCGGGTCGCTTCCGGTGAAAAAGCGGATATCGATATGGCGGTCAGTGCCGCCAGAGCCGCATTTAAAGGGGAATGGGGGAGCCTCAAGCTGAAGGACCGCCTCGCCTATATCAACCGGATCGCCGATCTGATTGACGAGCACATCGACGAGATCGCCCCGCTTGAGTCCCTTGATACAGGACTGCCGATTCATCAGACGAAGAAGATGGTTGCCCGGGCAGCGCAGAACTTCCGTTTTTACGCGGAAATGGTGTCTACGCGACTGACCGGAGACGCGTACCAGGTGGACGATGACTTTCTTAACTATACGGTACACAAACCGGTCGGTGTGGCCGGTCTGATAACGCCATGGAACGCGCCATTTATGCTCGAGACGTGGAAAATCGCCCCGGCACTTGCCACCGGAAACACCGTCGTCCTGAAGCCGGCCGAATGGTCGCCGCTCACGGCGAATCGTCTCGCTGAAATAATCCACAAAGCGGACCTCCCAAAAGGGGTGTTCAACGTAGTGCACGGCTACGGAGAAACAGCCGGGGCCGCCCTCGTGGCCCATCCGGACGCGCCGCTCATTTCCTTTACAGGCGAGACGAAAACCGGCTCAGAAATTATGAAAAACGGCGCCGATCCCCTGAAGCGCTTTTCCATGGAGCTCGGAGGAAAATCCCCGATTATTGTGTTTGACGATGCGGATCTCGACCGGGCGATGGACGCGGTCACATGGGGCATCTTCTCCTTTAACGGAGAGCGCTGCACGGCCAACTCCCGCCTGTTCGTTCACGAGTCGATTTACGATACATTCGTGGAGCAGCTCATGGAGCGGGTGAAAAACATCCGAGTGGGCGACCCGCTAGATGACAAAACCCAGGTGGGCCCGCTCATTCATACGGAGCACTATGAAAACGTGAAACGGTACCTCGGCATTGCCAAGGACGAAGGCGCCCAGGTGGTGAGCGGCCATGTGGACGAAGCCCATGCGGACGGCAACTTCGTCCCGCCGACGCTGCTTTTGAACGTGACCAACGATATGACAGTCGCACAGGAGGAGATTTTCGGACCGGTCATGTGCGTGATGCCGTTTAAGGACGAATCGCAAGTGATTGAAATGGCGAACGACATCCGCTACGGTCTTGCGGGCTATGTGTGGACGAACGACATGAAGCGCGGCCACAGAGTCGCCCAGAAAGTCGACGCCGGCATGATGTGGGTGAACTCCCAGAACGTCAGGGACCTGCGCACCCCGTTCGGCGGCTCCAAGCACAGCGGCATCGGACGCGAAGGCGGCTACTACGCCTTCGAATTTTACACCGAAATCCAGATCGTCCACGTCGCCCTCGGCGACCACCCGATCCCGCAGTTCGGAAAAGAAAAACGGACATAACCGTTTCATTCTATAAAGTCAAAGCAGCAAGAACTTGAAAAATGAAGCGGAAAGCGGCGACTCCAGCGGGAAAAGCAAGAGGCGAAGACCCCGCAGGGTGATCTTCCCGAGGAGGCTGAGGCCAAGACCTGCGGAAAACGTCCGCCTGCAGCGGAATTGATTGTAGCTGTGATCTTCTTGAGCAATAGAAAAGAGGATCATAGAGCCGAAGGCTGCTGTTTAATAACTTTGAAGATTCACAAAGGAGGAACCCAAATGCCAGCCAAGACTGGACAGGAATATATCAGCCGCCTCAAACAGGCGAGCAACAACATCTACCTGCACGGCGAGCGAGTGAGCGACGTGACCGAGCATCCGGGACTGAAAAACGTCGTCAAATCAATGGCGCGCCTTTATGATCTCCAGCATGAAAAACCGGAAAAAATGCTCTATACCTCCCCGACGAGCGGAGAAAAGGCCGGCATGACGTTCATGCAGCCGAAAACGATCGACGACCTGATCGCCCGCCGTGAAGCGATCCAGGAGTGGGCCCGTACGTCAGGCGGAATGATGGGGCGCTCGCCCGATTACCTGAACGCTGAAGTCATGGCGATGGGTGTAAACAATAAGCTCTTTGCCGAAGACGACCAGATGTTTGCCGACAACGCGGCGAAGTACTACGAGTACGCCCGTGAGAACGACATCAGCCTGACCCATACGCTCATTCACCCTCAGGTGAACCGGGCAAAAGCCCAGCACGAGCAGAAGGACGCCAACGTGGCGCTTCACCTGGTGGAAAAAAAGAAAGACGGCATCATCGTTGACGGGATCCGCCTCCTCGCTACCCAGGGCGGCATTACGGATGAAATCCTCGTGTTTCCGTCCACCGTTAAAAAGTCGGGCGAGCACGATGATCCGTACTCGGTTGCCTTTGCGATTCCAAATAACACGCCTGGGCTCAAATTCCTCAGCCGGGAGTCATTTGACTACGGCAAAAGCGAATGGGATCACCCGCTCAGCTCCAAGTTTGAAGAAGGAGACGCGATCGTCAGCTTTGAAAACGTGTTTGTCCCATGGGAGCGCGTGTTTGTGTGCGGCAACTCAAGCATCTGTAACCGGACGTTCCTTGAAACGAACGCGGTCGTGCATATGTCCCACCAGGTGGTGGCGAAAAATATCGTGAAAACCGAGTTCCTTCTCGGCACGATTTTAAGCGTGATGGATTCGATCGGCATCGACCAGTTCCAGCACGTGAAAGACAAAGGAACTGAAGTGATGCTTGCACTGGAAACAATGAAATCCCACCTGTTCCGCGCCGAGCATAACGCGAAGCCGGACGCCTCCGGGACAATGACACCGGATTTTGAAGCGCTCAATGCGGCCCGCAACTGGTATCCGCGCATCTACCCTCGCATGGTGGAAATCCTCCGGGTGCTCGGGGCGTCCGGTATGATGGGCATTCCAACCGAAGCGGACTTCCATCACGAGGACATCGGACCGATTCTTCACCGGGGTCTTCAGGGGAAAAATCTTGAAGGCTACGAGCGTGTGCAGCTGTTCCGTCTCGCATGGGATATGACGATGAGTGCATTCGGCAGCCGTCAGATGCACTATGAATACTACTTTTTTGGCGACCCGGTCAAAATGGGCATGGCTTATTTCGATCAGTACGAAAAGGACGAATACAAGCAGTACGTCTATGATTTTCTTAAAGAAACAAAATCCACGAAACCTGGCGCTTTAAACGTTTAGGAAAGGAGGTTCGGCAGATGGAAGCGAATATTATTCGTACGGGCCGGGTAGTGCTCCACGTAGCCGACCTGGACCGCTCACGGAAATTCTACGTGGATGCCCTCGGGTTGATCGAAACGGAAACCCGCGGTGATGAGCTTTATCTCAGAGGGCTTGAGGAGCACAACCACCACTCGATCGTCCTGAAAAAAAGCAGTGAACCTCGTGTGGAGGTGATCAGCTACAAGGTGATGAGCGATTCGGATCTTGACCGGCTGGAGGAACTGTTTAATGCCAAAGGCATGAAAACGAAGTGGCTGGAAAAAGGCAGTCAGCACGCGGTTGGACGTACTCTCAGAACGCAGGATCCGTCCGGCATGCCGGTAGAGTTTTATGCTGAAATGGATACCGTGGAGCGCATGCTTCAGCGCTATGACCTGTACAAAGGCGCTCGCATCCAGCGGATCGATCATTTTAACTGCATGGTCCGTGACGTGGAGAAAGCATATCACTTTTACATTGATGAGCTCGGGTTTGCCTGCTCGGAATACACGGCCGCAGAAGACGAGCGGATCTGGGCGGCGTGGCTTCACCGGAAACCGAGCGTTCACGATGTGGCGTTTATGAACGGCAAGGGGCCGCGTCTTCACCACACTGGCTTCTGGCTGAGCGATCAGCTGAGCCTGATTCATGCCTGTGACGTACTCGCGTCCATGGGCTACACGCAGAATATCGAACGGGGACCGGGACGCCACGGACTCTCCAATGCGTTCTTCCTCTATCTCCGTGACCCGGACGGTCACCGCATCGAGCTGTATAATGGCGATTACCTGACGAGCGACCCGGACTTCAAGCCGGTCAGATGGGACATTAACGACCCGCGCCGCCAGACGTTCTGGGGTCACGCAGCACCGGACAGCTGGTTTGAAGAAGCATCGGAAGTGATGAATCTGTTTGCCGAAGAGGACGAAACCGTCATGGAAATCGGGGAGCCGACACTCAAACAGCGCAAACCGACGTTTGTGATTTAAGGAGGGAAAAGGAATGGACGATCAGCTTTTTAAACGGGCGATGGGGAAATTCGCCACTGGGGTAACGGTGGTGACAACAGAAGTTGGGGATAAAGTGCACGGCATGACAGCGAACGCTTTTATGAGCGTATCGCTCGATCCAAAACTGATTCTCATCAGTGTGGCGAACCGGGCGATGATGAAGGGGTATCTGGACGACTCCGGGAGCTTCGCCGTCTCGATTCTCGCCCACAAACAGGCCGACCTGAGCATGTATTTTGCCGGGCAGAAAAAAGACGACAAAAGCGTCGATTTTGACGTGTTCGACAATATGCCGGTACTTCACGGTTCGGTTGCCACGATCACGTGTGATGTGCACAACACCCACCTTGAAGGGGACCACACCCTTTATGTGGGAAAAGTGCGTGACATCCGTGTGGATGACGAGACAAAGCCACTGGCCTATTTTTCAGGCAAATACTACAATCTGACAGAATAGAAAAAGAACCAGCCCTCCGCAACGGAGGGCTGGTTCTTTATTTTGCGCTACTTGTAACGATGGTGGATGTTGTTTTTCTTGTACGTTCCGCCTTCACCGAACTCGTAAAGCTCAAGGCTGAGGGCGAGCCCCCGCCGGTCAAAGGCGGGGGATAGATAGCTGCTTACAACTTCGAACAGCTCGTCGCACGTTTCTTCCTTTACTGCCTGGGAGCGGCCGGCGGCAATTTTCACGGTCAGGTGAACAAAGGCATCCTCTTCGCCGGCTCCGTCTGCGACCAGGTAGTCGGTGAGGGCGATGGCACGGCTGCGTACACCTGCTATGGGGTAGACGTCGGGCCTGTCAGTGAATACCTTGTTTATTTTCCCGAGAAGGGCTTTGGGGTTGAATTCTTCAGGTGTCAGGTTGTCGGTGTATTCGACGGTTATGTGCGGCACGGTCAGGCGCCTCCTTTTCTGTGATGGGGGTGGGTGCCGTTCAGGGCGAGCTCCGCTGCGTAGGGGGAGTATTTGCGCAGAAGGGCTTCGGATTCGCCGCGGCACACACCACCTTTGTATTGATGGATGCGGTCCCTTATGTAGGAGTTGGCATCGATAAAGGGCTTCATGTTCATGTATTTGTCGTCTGCGGCGAAGACAATGGAGTCGATGTTGGCCATTACGAGCGTCGTCAGGCACATGATGCACGGCTCGAGCGTGGTGTAGATGACGCACTCAGAGGCGTGCTTCATCAGATACGGGGCGCAGTTGTGCATGGCGTTGTTTTCAGCGTGGCTGATTTTGATGCCCGCCGTTTTCCGCATATTGCTGCCCCGGGCGATGATGCGGCCGTTATGGACGATGACGGCCCCGATTGGCAGGTCGCCTCTCTGCCCCGCTTCTTTGGCTTCCTGGAGCGCTTCGGTCATAAAATATTCGTGATCGAGGCGGCCGTTATTTTTCACCTGCGGGCACGGCCTTTCCGGTAATCGTGCTTGTGAGGCGGCCGAGTCCTTCGATTTCTGTCACCACTTCATCACCCGGCTCGACGCTGACGGTGCCTTTCGGTGTGCCGGTGAGGATGATATCCCCTTCCCCGAGCGTCATGAAGCTGCTCAGGTACTCGATCAGGTGGGGGATGTCAAAGATCATGTTGGCGGTGGTGCCTTCCTGGGTGACTTCGCCGTTTACGTACGTGCGAAGTTTCAGGTTCATCGGGTCCGCTACGTCGGCTGCGTCCGTAAACCAGGGGCCTAGCGGGGTGCAGTAGTCCCGGTTTTTTACGCGCAGATTCGGACGGTAATAGTTTTCGAGCAGGTCGCGAAATGCATAATCGTTGGCGATTGTGTACCCGGCGACCACATCGTAGGCATCCTCTTTTTTCACGTTTCGGGCGGTGCACCCGATGACGACGGCGAGCTCGCATTCGTAGTGCATGAAGGTGACACCGTAAGGCCGCTCGGATTCACCACGGTGCCCGACGAATGTGTTTGGTCCTTTTAGAAACACGAGCGGTTCCTCGGGGGCGTTGAATGCCAGTTCGCTCGCGTGGTCGGCATAGTTGAGACCTAGAGCGAACACGGTCCGGGGCTCAACAGGTGTGAGCCACTGTACGGCATCTTCTGCGACGACCCGGCCGTCCTGAAGGAGGAGGCGGCCGTCCGGTGCTTCGGTGGCTTCATGAATGGCGCCGGCGTATACGATTCTTGCTTTTTTCATCAGAGGTGACCTCCTTTCACGTTTACGAGCTCTTCTTCAGGGACGACGGCGTTTTCAAGAAAACCGACGCTTTCCACGTGGATGCGCACCTTGTCGCCAGCTTTGACGAGAGGAGGATCCTCGGCAACGCCGACGAGAAGGGTGTCGCCCTGGTTCAGAGTCATGAATTCGGTCACGTCCGTAATGAGCTGGGACACGTTTCTGACAAGGTTTTTCGTCGTGTTTTCCTGTACGAGACGGCCGTTGACCCAGCAGCGGATCGTCAGGTCATCGGGTGACTCGAGGGACTCTTTTTCCACGATCCACGGACCGATTGGACAAAAACCGTCCCGGGATCGGTGTTTGACTGCCGGACGGAATACGCTGTCGTGGGGGGCGGTCACATCGTTGGCGACAGTGTAGCCGAGAACATAGTCGAGCGCTTCTTCTTTTTTGACCCTGGAAGCGGTGCGGCCGATCACAATCCCGAGGGTCGGGCCTGCCTGGAGCGTGTCGATGCCTTCGGGCAGAGGGACGGGCTGGCTGTGGCTCGTAAGCGTGTTGCGCGGTTTTATGTAGAGCACCGGTGCCTGAGGCGGCTTTTTGTACGGATCCTGGTAGACGGCTTCACCCATCCGGGCAAGTGCGCCTTTGAAATTGAGCAGTGTGCCGTACACGGTGCCGGAGACGACCGTGTCGTACTGCAGTTCTTCTGCGTTTCGCTGTATGCCTTGGTACATGAGACTTGCGCCGGTCGAATCAACGGACGCCTCGAGGGCTGTTTCCCGGCCGGCGAGCCTGACTCTTACTTTCTGCATCGCTGACACTCCTTTTTATCTGAATGTTCACGCTTTTATTGTAACATGATTTGCCAGTGCGCACCTTTTGTGACTATTGGCGAAAGTTGTTATACTCTAAAACTGTAGGTAATAGTGAACGAGGCGCGGGGCCAGGGCTTCGCGTGGCAGAATATACAGTACAGAGGAGAGTCGGCATTTATGGCAATGACAGCACATCCGGAAGATCTTGGTCTGTTTCAGACGATTAACGAGCGCCACTCGGTGCGTAAATATGACCCGGGGGCAGAGATGCCCGAGGAAGACCTGAATGCGATCCTTGAAGCGGCAACAAAAGCGCCGTCCTCATGGAACCTTCAGCACTGGAAGTTTCTCGTCATTGACGATGAGGCAAAAAAGAAAGAACTGCTTCCGATCGCTTATAACCAGCAGCAGGTAGTGGACAGCTCGGCCGTCATCGCCGTTCTTGGCGATCTAAATGCGAATGAAAATGCAGCGGACGTCTACCAGGGCGCCGTGGACAACGGTTTTATGACCGAGCAGATCCGCGACACCCTTGTAGGCCAGATTAACAAAGCGTACGAGGGAGACACACCATTCCCTCGTGACGAAGCGGTTCTGAATGCGTCCCTTGCTTCAATGAACCTGATGCTTGCAGCAAAAGCGCTTGGATACGACACGTGCCCGATGGGCGGCTTTCAGCGCGGCAAGCTCATGGAGCAGTTTAACGTACCGGACCGGTATGTGCCGGTCATGCTTCTGACGGTTGGAAAAGCTGCCAAGCCTGCGCATCAGTCCGCACGGTATGAGCTTGATAAAGTGGTTGTGAAGAATAGTTTTTAAAGAATGTTTGTGAGAGCCGGTTCCCGAGGGGGGCCGGTTTTTTCTATTGCGCGCGGAGGAGATCGGGGGTCCGGGCGGAATGGATGGCGGGATAACCTGTGAGACCAATGGGGAACCCTAGAGTAAAATCCCGCGTGTAAGAAGTGAGTTGAGACTATGCTGAGCTATATTCTGATTGTGGCAGGCTTTCTTCTGCTGATTAAAGGCGCCGGCTATTTTGTGGACGGGGCGTCCAATATTGCTGTGCTGCTGAAAGTTTCCCCCCTTGTGATCGGCCTTACGATCATGGCGTTCGGTACAGGTGCCCCTGAAGCTACGGTGAGTATTGTGGCGGCACTAAAGGGAAGCGCAGACGTGGCGGTTGGTAACGTCGTTGGAAGCAATTTGATTAACGTGACGATGGTCGTCGGTCTGACGGCGGTAATTGCGCCGATTACAGTCAAAAATGACACTATCCGCAAGGAAATTCCATTCGCTCTGCTCGCTTCAGTGGCACTGCTTATTTTTATCAGCGATCCGTATCTTGAAGGGGCAGTGGAGACGTTTATATCAAGAGGTGAAGGCATCACGCTGCTCCTGTTTTTTGTGGTGTTTATGTATTACATTCTTGAAGCGGCCCGCCATAACCGGGATCAGTCCTACGGGCCGCCGCCAAATGATACGTCTGCCTCCGGCTGGACAAAGCAGATTCTCCTGACTGCGGGAGGGCTTGCTGCGATCATTTTCGGCGGGGAGCTGGTAGTGAGAAATGCGCTGGAAATCGCTTATCGTTTCGGCATCAGTGAGACGCTTGCCGGCCTGACGATTGTGGCGATCGGTACGGCCCTTCCGGAATTCGCCACGTGTATTGCTGCGGCCCTGAAGGGAAAAAGTGAAATTGCCATAGGGAATATTATTGGAAGCAACATTTTTAATACTTTTTTTGTTATCGGCCTTTCTGCTCTCATCCTGCCGCTTCAGGTGGATCCCCGTCTTATTTTTGACGTGATTGTCATGACGGTGATGACGGTCGTGCTGCTTATTTTCTCTAGGACAAATTATGCTGTCGGAAAGTACGAAGGGTCTATTCTTTCGGTGATTTATCTTGCCTACCTGATTTTTATTATTTTCCGGAACTGAAGAGTCTGCTTATGAATGGTATCCAGAGAGAGGGACTGGGAAAAGGTTTGAAAAAACCCGCAGAGGGTATCGTGAACCGTATAGTGACACTACATGGAGGTGTACGATTATGGCGCGACCAGTTGTCGCAGTAATGGACTCGATGGATCAGAAAGACGATGTATTCGGGGAACTTCTCCGCGATAAAGGCTATAAAGAGAATGATATAAAGATTATTTCGCAGGATGACGAGGAGGCGAAGCACTACACCCGCTACTTTGAGCAGGGGAACTTCGTCGTTACAGTGGATGTGGAAAAGGACATTGGCCAAAAACACAAAACCGATCCGGGCGAGAATTTACGCAAAGCGGATCCTCTTGCCCGTCAGGAACATCCGCCTCATCACCATATGAAGCGGGGACTGTAACGGAAAACGCAGAACCGCCCTCCCGAAAAGGGAGGGCGGCTTTTTCATGTGTATTGTTTTTAATCGTCATATTCCCACTCGAGCGACTCATCGGCACCCATGTCATCAAGTGTCTGGAGATGATCTCGACCGGAGTCGCGCACATGACTCATGCCCACACAGGATTCCCCTGCAAAAAAGGAAGTGGAGTTTAAGCGGGTACTTATATGTACATAATATTCACGATCATCGTGGCAGTTCCCGCTTCTAAGCCGCAGCCCTTCGAAATCATCGAGCACCTGGTGCATGACGTTCTCATCCTCAAGTGTCAGCCTCGCCCGGCCCTGATAACTGCCATCTTCGTCATAAAAGTTCTGTTCGACCGTCATGTTCCTGAAGTTTTCCAAGTCCTCGAGCTGATCTGAAAATGCCTTATCAAATGTTGTATGCTGGGTCCACACGTGAACCAGGCCAAAAGCAATGGTCACGGTGGAAAGTGACGCCGCAAAGGCTCCGCCGGTTTTCATAAACCGCATAAAGATCAGCGTGAGTCCTGTAACAACAGCCGCAAACGCCACCACCCAGAACAAAATCTCCAATAAGCCAATAATAATTGTCATTGCTGTGTCCTCAACTCCCCCATCAAATCTACTGCTACAAAGGTACCATAACCAGTGATGGAAGGTAAACAATTCCAATTATTGCGAAAGGCTTTCTGCGGACAAGTTGGCCTTCTTTATAGTAGACTCATAGACAGACAAACAGCAGGAAAGGAAATACATATGATCCTCGAAATCCTCTTTTTATTTGCGATTGTCCTCGTCGGGGGCTTCGTCCAGGGCGTAAGCGGCTTCGGACTCGGACTTGTTGTGATGGGCTTTCTGCCCTTTCTTTTTACGGTAAAAGAAAGCGCGCTCCTCGTCATGGTGCTTCTTCTGGCGGCGTCTTTGAGCGTGCTCGTCCGGACATGGCGTCACGTGGAACTGAAAGCACTCGCCGGAATCGGCGCTGCCGCACTCGCCGGACGGGTGGCAGCCTTTTTTGTGCTCACCAGTTACGGTGACCTTGATGTGATGCGTCTCTGGCTCGGCCTGTTCCTGATCGCTATGGTCACCTATATGTTCATCAGCAGCAGACGGAAAACAAAGCCTGATGCCAGACCCGGCCCTGCCCTCACGATTGGACTTGGCACAGCAGGCGGTTTTATCGGGGGTGTGTTTGCTGTCGGCGGGCCGTTTTTCGTATTCTATTTTCTGATGCTTTACAAAGACAAATTTAAATACAACGCCAACATGCAGGCTGTGGTTGTAGTCACCTGTATTTTTTCCCTCGTGCTCCACGGAGCGGGGGGCGATTTTGATGCTTCGTTCACCTACTACGTGGCTGCAGGCATCCTTGCTACGCTCATCGGAACCGGCCTCGGGCTCAAGTGGTTTGAAAAGCTCTCGAATGAGCGGATCCGCACCTTTGCCATGGTGCTCGTTCTGATTGCAGGCATCAATCTGATTGTGCTTGGATAAAAAAAGACACCCTTATGAGTGTCTTTTTTTCTGATCCGTGTTTACCTTTGAAAGGTGATTTTCCCTGTCTCAGCCAGCTCTTTCAGTCCTGTGAACATGAGGGTCCAGCCGTGCTCCGTTTGGTCGTAATGGTCCGAAAGTGCTTTTTCAATCTCCTCTTCCGTCCAGGTGCGGCCGTGAGGAACTATGATTTCCTGAGTAAAAGACATTTCGCATCGTTTTGTATCCCCCGTGAATGCTACGGTAATTGTATCCTCGGATTCACTGAACTGCGGCATTTTGAACGTGAACACGATCATATCCGGTCTGTCGATCCTGAGGTACTCCCCGATGGCGCGGTAATCCTTCCCGTTCCGGTGGTCGATGATTTCCCACGTGCCGCCGGGTCGCGGGTCATTCGCGGCCACTTTATTGGTGCCTTCAATGGTAAATAACCACTTGCGCATCATGTCCGGGTCCAGCCAGGCATCAAAGACCCGTTCAGGAGAAGCATCGAATTGTCTTTTCATTGTTAAAGTGATGACTGAAGATGTTTCCATAGCGTAAACTCCTCTGAAAATAGTGCCTTACTTTTCCTGACCGTTGTTTCCTTTTATTTTCAGCAAGTCAAACGTAGAATATACTCCGGCTCCTCGCGTAATCCGGGATGAGGTGAGGGTCAGCAGGATTATGCAATTATGCTCAGGATTGTGTAATGCCCCTTCAAAATTACGCAATTCCCCTCAGGTTTATGTAATCGCCAAACTTCATCCCGTTTGCAGCCCAGCTAACAACACGATCCCCCCATAAGTCCTATATCTGAACCCGCTCTCAAACCTTCACATCATCATGCTCCAGCGGTTTTGCCACCTCGTTCCTCGATTGCAAAATTACTGGAAAATCAGGGCATGACGGACGATATTTGTGTAAAGGCATGATATGATAGTCATAGATTTGTATGTTTGCAAGGTGAATTTCGTGAATATTGGAACAGCTTGCGCCGGCATGACAGGCGCTTCTTAATAGACTTGAAACCAGGAGGCAGACACCAATGGAAAAACGCAGACCCGAATCAACGGTCACACAGCCATTTGCTGAAAAGATTATCAGTAACGTGGAGAAAGTGGTTGTCGGAAAACGAAGCGAAATCGAGCTCAGCCTGATTGCGATGCTGAGCGGGGGACACGTGCTGCTCGAAGACGTGCCAGGTGTGGGGAAGACGATGATGGTCCGTGCGATCGCCAAATCACTCGGTGCTGATTTTAAACGGATTCAGTTCACACCGGATCTGCTTCCATCGGATGTGACCGGAGTAAGTGTGTTTAACCAGCAGACGATGGACTTTGTGTTCCGTAAGGGGCCGATTATGTCCAATATTGTTCTGGCCGATGAGATTAACCGGACCTCGCCGAAAACTCAGGCAGCCCTGCTTGAAGCCCTTGAAGAAGGCAGCGTCACAACAGACGGGGAGACCCGTGAGCTGAAGCGGCCGTTTTTTGTAATGGCCACCCAGAATCCGATCGAGTACGGCGGCACGTATCCGCTACCGGAAGCGCAGCTCGACCGCTTTCTTTTCAAATTTAAAATCGGCTACCCGTCGAAAAGAGAAGAGCTGGAAGTGCTGAACCGGGTGGAAAAGCGCCATCCGATCGAGGACCTTAAAGAGGTGCTTTCTCTTGATGAACTCCTGAATATGCAGGAGGAAGTGCTTGATGTGTATGTGGATGAGACCGTGAAAACCTACATTATCAATCTTGTAACGAATACGAGAAAGCACCATGCGGTTTATCTTGGTGCCAGCCCGCGTGCATCGATTGCCCTGATGAAAGCCGGCCAGGCCTATGCCTACATGCAGGGGCGAGATTACGTTGTGCCGGATGATGTGAAGTTCCTGGCTCCGTATGCACTTGGTCACCGGGTTCTTCTGAATTCAGATGCGAAGCTGTCGAATCTGACGAACGAAAGAGTCATTAAGGACATCGTGGAGCAGGTAACCGTACCGGTAAAAAAGGAAGCTCTTAAATAATGACACGCCTTAAGAAAATGTTACAGGCCGCCGCGAAGGTTTTGAAAGTACTGGCCATGATTGCCATTATCGCAGGCACGTTCAGCTATGCCATGTTTCAGGGCGGATTTGTACCGTGGTTTCTTTTCTATACTGTTTCAGCAATTATCGTCCTGATGCTTCTGTACCTGGCTGTTCCTCTCGGGACTTTTGAAGTGAGGAGAGAAGCAGGGAAAAGTGCCGTGGCGGCCGGTTCGAAACTGACAGTGACTGTGACGATCCGCCGGAAGTGGCCGTTTCCTTTTCTGTATCTGATCGTCCGTGACGATATGGAACCGGGACTTCGAAAGCAGCTCGATATGAGTCCGGAGATTATTTTTTACCCCACAATGAAAAAAGAGCTGAGCTTCCAGTATGCGATTCCAGCCGTCAAGCGCGGGGAGTATGCGTTTCACGGTATTCATCTGGAAACGTCCGATATGTTCGGGTTATACACGAAAACGAAAACGGTGGCAGCGCCGGATTCCCTGCTTGTATACCCGTCCTATCACCCGATCGAGCGGTGGTCCGCCTATGAACGTCACGATACGGAGACCCGCCTGAGTGCATCCGATTTTGTGGAGGATGTCACGTCGGTTGCAGGCTCCCGTGAATATGTGCCTGGGGACAAGCTGACGAGCATCGACTGGAAAGTGTCAGCCCGGGCGAACAAGCTTATGACCAAGGAATTTGAGGAATACATCGGCCAGAACTTTCTGATCGCGTTAAATGAGCGCGTCCGTGACTTCGAACATGACACGCTGGAATCGTTTGAAAAAGCGATTGAACTGGTGACCTCGATTATCATGTACGCCCATGGCCGGCAGCTTCAGTACGGACTGTGGACGATGGGAAAAGAAGCGAAGCGCTTTCCCCTTGATGCGGGAAGCGACCAGCAGCGCCGGCTTATCCACCATCTGGCCACGTTAAAGGCTGATACGACCGGAGGCTTTGAAGCCCGCCTTAAGGAATCAGAAGATCAGATTCCGGCAGGGGTATCGCTTATTCTTGTCACCACAGAGATTACCGATGCGTTTCTGGACCGGGTAAAAATTCTCCTCACAAGACGAATCCGGGTGTACGTGTGCCTGATGATCACCTCCCGTGAGCAGGATCACTGGGAAAAACAGCGCTTTGCGGAGCTGAAGCGCCAGGGAGCTGACGCGTACCTGATTTCAGACGGCAGCATCGATCACGCTATGACTACATTTAAGGGTGACCGCTATGAAACGATCAGCTAAAGACACCAAGCATACGTTTGTTCACTTTCTCGTGTATGCCCTCGGGTTTCTGCTCGTCTGGGAGTGGCTCCGGCCGATTCCGACAATCTCGAACACAGGGGACATGGAGATTTTTGTGCTGTTTGCCCTGTTCAGCTTTCTGCTGATCTTTCTGAAGCTTCCTCTCTACGCATTGCTTCCGCTTCTCTTCATTGGAAGTCTTTACGCATTGCATCTTGTTTTTGGAGCGGGGAACTTTCTTGCCCGGGACGGCGGGGGCGAATTTGTACGGTTCTTTTTCCAGGACCTCTGGTACAACCTCGGACTGATTGGCTCGTGGAATCTGGAAATGCTCACCGATCCGTTCCGGACCCTGCTCGTGCTCCTTCTGCTCGGGCTCGTTGCTTATCTCGTTTATTTCTGGATTTTTCATATTAAGCGGATCTTTTTCTTCCTGTTTGCGACGGTGGTGTACGTGACGGTGCTTGATACGTTCACACCGGTGGATGCGAGCATGGCGATCGTGCGTATAATCGTGATCGGCTTCTTCCTTGTGAGTCTGCTGCATATGCTCACTGTTCAGGCAAAAGAAAGAAAGATTGGGCGCCGGTCCGCCTCGTACATGTCGACAGCATGGCTGTACTCTCTCGTGTTCATGATTCTTGCGGCCACGACGGTCGGCTACGCTGCACCGAAAATGGGGCCTCAGTGGTCGGATCCGGTTCCGACTTTTGAGCGCTGGATCACCGGTGAAGGCTCCGGATCCGGTGGCGGCATCCGCCGGGTCGGCTACGGCGATAATGACGAACGCCTCGGCGGCGGCTTCGTGCAGGATGAGAATCCGGTCTTTTATGCGGAGACCGATCAGCCGGGCTACTGGCGCGGCGAATCGAAAAACGAATATACCGGCCACGGCTGGGTGTCGGAGCCCGATTACCGCGAATCGGAATCGGTATACGGAAGCGAGATTAGCTACCAGATGTACAGCGGTGAAGTGGAAACCACCTCTCACACAGCTTCGCTTGAAATGGTGGAAGGGGCCGGCTTTTCGAACCTCTTTTATCCCGGACAGCTGACTTCTGTAAACACGGATGCGCTCGTGTTTACGGCTGATGGGGATCAGGGAGAGGCGGCGCCGCAGTTTTACACTGATGTAATCGGCGGGGAAGTGACCTCCCGGACCGCAGCGGAGCAGCCGGACACGCGGCTGCTTGAATACGAATTGTCCTATGCCTATCCGGAATTTGATATTCCGTCGCTGGAACTTGAGGAGCCGCAGGATCCGGCATTTATTACCGAACGGTTCCTTCAGCTTCCGGACGAGCTGCCGGAGCGGGTTTTGGAACTGGCTGAAGAGATTACTGAAGACGCGGAAAACCGCTACGAAATGGCGACCGCTGTGGAATCTTACTTCAGGCAGAATGACTTTGAATACTCCACCTCCGGCATTCCGGTGCCGGGGGAGGACGAAGATTACGTGGATCAGTTCCTGTTTGAAACCAGAATCGGCTACTGCGATAACTTTTCCACATCGATGGCGGTACTTCTGCGTGCGGTTGACGTGCCGACCCGCTGGGTAAAAGGCTTTACCGATGGTGAATCTGTAGAGGTGCTCGAAGACGGCGTAGAGCGATACGAAGTCACAAACGGCAACGCCCACTCGTGGGTGGAAGTTTACTTCCCGGAAACAGGCTGGGTGCCGTTTGAGCCGACGCAGGGCTTCAGCAGCAACGTGGAATTCACACAGGACATTGATGATGCAGACATCAGCATCGACGATGACCAGGACCCTTCCGAGCCGGAACGTCCGGACATGCCGCTTGAGGAAGAAGGGGCCTCTCCTGACGATAGCGGCCTTGACGAAGGCGGCACAGGTGCAGGCGGAGGCGGAACAGGCAGCGGCCTTTCAGCCGCTGACTGGCTCGCGCCGAAACCGATCTTGATCTCGATCGTGGCTCTTGTGCTTGTCATGATTATGTACGAAAAGAAACATCGGATCCTAAACCGCTACTTCCTGCTTCACTACAAGCTGTTCGGCAGTGATGCCAGGTTCGCAAGCGCCTATCACCGGGCGCTGTGGCTCCTGGACAACGAGGGAATCCCCCGTGCAGAAGGGGAGACGCTCAGGGAATACGCGAGAAGGGTGGACCACATCACAGGCACGATGGCGATGGGACGGCTGACCGAGCGTTATGAAAAAATGACGTACGGGGGCCGTGAAACAGAGCGGAACTGGCGCGAGGATAAAGCGTCATGGGAAGAACTGGTGAAATCTTTAAAGATGTGACCTCTTGACCGGGTGCAGGTTGACTGTTAAAATGAATCCGTTAAAACGCACGGAAAAACCGCCCGGCAATAGCCGGAATCATCATTGTTGATACAACACGAATCCTTCGTATATCCTCAGGAATAGGGCCTGAGAGTCTCTACCGGGTTGCCGATAACGACCTGACTATGAAGGCAGAATTTCTGGGGAAGCCGGAATTCTGCCTTTCTGTCTTTATTGATGGCAAAGGGGGAGTTCCGGCTTTTTTGTATACGCAGGTTCTGAGGGAATCCTTTGATGATGGCGGCTGGTGCGTGAAAAGAGGTTCTATAGGGTAAAGACAAACCGGGGTCTGCTGCCGGGAAAAGGTGATGCGGCGATCTTGGGTTTTCTTTATACAGTGTTCCGTAAAATCGCCGTCTTGTTTTTTTGCAAGAAAGAGGGGGCGGCCGTCCATACTAAGGTGAGTGTGTGTCGGGAAAATTCATGGTAAAGGTGGATGAATGATGCAGGAGATTAATGAGAAGATTATCGTTCTTGATTTCGGGGGGCAGTACAATCAGCTGATTACGCGCAGGATTCGTGATCTTGGTGTGTTCAGTGAGCTTCGTTCCTATAAAACAACGGCGGAGGAGCTGCGTGAGATTAATCCGACGGGAATTATTTTTTCCGGTGGCCCGGGGAGTGCGTACGTTGAGGGCGCGCCGAGCTGTGATCCGGAGATTTTTGAGCTTGGGATTCCGATTCTCGGGATTTGCTATGGCATGCAGCTGATGACGCACCACTTTGAGGGCAAGGTGGAGGCGGCGAACCGCCGTGAGTACGGTAAGGCGATGATTACAGTGGAGAACGAGAACAAGCTGTATGAAGGTCTGCCTGCCGAGCAGAGCGTGTGGATGAGCCACGGTGACAAGGTGCTTGCGCCTCCTGCGGGCTTTACGGTTGATGCGACGAACGTGTCGTGCCCGGTTGCGGGGATGAGTGATGTGAGCCGGAATTTCTACGGTGTGCAGTTCCACCCTGAGGTGCGCAATACGGAATACGGGAACGAGCTTCTCAAGAATTTCGTGTATAACATCTGCGAGTGCGAAGGCAACTGGACGATGGAAAACTTCATTGACATGGAAGTGCAGAAGGTGCGCGACGCTGTCGGTGACCGCCAGGTGCTGTGTGCGCTTAGCGGCGGTGTGGATTCTTCTGTTGTGGCAGCGCTTATTCATAAGGCGATCGGCGAACAGCTGACGTGTATGTTCATCGATCACGGTCTTCTCCGTAAAGGTGAGGCGGAGAGCGTGATGAAGACGTTCTCGGAAGGCTTTGATATGAAAGTGGTGAAGATCGATGCCCAGGACCGTTTCCTCGGGAAGCTTCAGGGTGTGAGCGATCCGGAAGAGAAGCGGAAGGTGATCGGCAACGAGTTTATCTACGTGTTTGAAGAGGAAGCGGGCAAGCTGAAGGATATGGATTTCCTTGCGCAGGGCACGCTTTACACGGATATTATCGAGAGCGGTACGGACACTGCGCAAACGATCAAGTCCCATCACAATGTGGGCGGTCTGCCGGAGGACATGAAGTTTGATCTGATTGAGCCTCTGAACACGCTGTTTAAGGATGAGGTGCGCGAAGTGGGCTCGGAGCTCGGCCTGCCTGATGAGGTCGTATGGCGCCAGCCGTTCCCGGGACCGGGTCTCGGGATCCGCGTGCTTGGTGAAATTACGGACGAGAAGCTTGAGATTGTGCGGGAGTCCGATGCGATTCTCCGTGAAGAGATTAAAAATGCGGGGCTTGAGCGTGAGATCTGGCAGTATTTCACGGCGCTTCCGGACATGCGCAGTGTCGGGGTGATGGGTGACGAGCGGACGTATGACTACACAGTCGGCGTGCGTGCGGTCACGTCGATCGACGGGATGACGTCTGACTGGGCGCGGATTCCGTACGACGTGCTGGAGCGGATCTCCACGCGGATCGTCAATGAAGTGGCGAACGTGAACCGCGTTGTGTATGACATTACGAGCAAGCCGCCTTCCACGATTGAGTGGGAGTAGGTTTTGGATCGGATGGAGATTGGTGTGAGCGTGGTGAGGCCGTCCCCCTGGTGGGGACGGTCTTTTTTTGTTTTAAGGAGGCTCGATTCCAGTAAAATGGGTGGTTTCCGGAAAATTTCAGGCGGATTCCGGATAATGAGTGAATGATTCCGAAAATGACCGGACAATTCCGGAAAATTGCATTGTGGGGCGATTTCGCAGCATGGGATAGGGAATTCGGTAAAACCCGAACATTATTAATTATTACCATACATTTATTCGCATTCTCTATTGCGCCTCATTCGACAATTTGCTACACTATCAACGTACAGCCAAGACAATACATCAAGTTCGTATAATAACGGGAATAAGGCCCGTGAGTCTCTACCAGGTTACCGTAAATGACCTGACTACGAACGACCGGCTTCGCTCGGGAAAGAATCTTCAGCAAGGAGAATAGTGCCTGCGTTAACACGGCCGGCGCATTGCTCCAGTCAGATTCCTTTTCCCATGAGAACCGTCGTACGTAATTACAGAGAACTTACCAGGGCCTTCCGCAACCAGAATCGGAAGGCCCTTTTTGCATTCACAGAGATCATACGGACAAAGGGGAGAGGTTACAGGATGAAAGGTTATTTTCAGTTTGACGAATTAGGTACAAATTACCGCCGGGAGACACTTGGGGGACTCACCACGTTCCTAGCGATGGCGTATATTCTTTTTGTAAACCCGAACGTTCTTGAGCCGACAGGCATGGACACGGAAGCGGTGTACGTGGCGACAGCCCTCGCGGCGGCCATCGGGACGCTCATTATGGGTCTTGTGGCAAAATATCCGATCGCACTCGCGCCGGGTATGGGACTGAACGCGTTCTTCACGTTCTCCGTTGTGCTTGGCCTCGGGATCCCTTGGGAAACGGCGCTCCTCGGGGTGTTTGTCTCCGGTATTCTGCTGTTTCTGATTTCGATTACGGGGATCCGTGAGACGATTATCAACGCCATTCCGGCGGAGCTGAAGTATGCGGCCGCTGCCGGAATTGGGCTTTTCATCGCCTTTATCGGTTTGAAAAACGCTGAAATTGTGGTCATGTCGGAAGCGACGCTCGTGCAGATTGGCGACCTCACAAACCCGGGTACGCTGCTTGCTGTGTTCGGTGTTATGATTACGGTTATCCTCATGGCGATCGGGCTTAAGGGCGGGATCTTCTATGGAATGATCATTACCGCTGTTGTTGGTATCATCTTCGGTGTCATTCAGACACCTGGCGCAATTGTAAGCTCCGTCCCGAGCCTGGCGCCGACATTTGGTGCGGCATTCTCGCCGTTTGGGGAAATGGCGCTTGCAGAAATCTTTACGATTCAGCTGATGATCGTTATCCTGACTTTCTTGTTTGTGGACTTTTTCGATACAGCCGGTACCCTTTACGCGGTGGCGAACCAGGCGGGCTACGTGAAAAACAACCGTCTGCCTCGTGCAGGGCGTGCCCTGCTTGCCGACTCTTCGGCAACGTCCATCGGGGCGGTACTTGGTACGTCAACGACGACTGCCTACATTGAATCGAGCTCCGGAATTGCGGCCGGTGCCCGGACCGGGTTTGCGTCACTCGTGACAGCGGGACTGTTCACGCTTGCCCTGTTCTTTTCACCGCTGCTCGTGGTCGTCACGAACGAAGTAACTGCACCGGCGCTGATTATTGTCGGGATCCTGATGGCGGGAGCACTTGCCAACATCGACTGGAAACGGTTTGAGATTGCCGTACCGGCGTTCCTGACGGTTATTGCCATGCCGCTTACGTTCAGTATTGCGACAGGGATCGCCCTCGGGTTCATTATGTACCCGATTACGATGGTGGCAAAAGGCCGCTGGCGCGAGGTTCACCCGATTATGTACGTGATGTTCTTTGTGTTTATCATTTACTTTGTCTATCTGGGAGAATAATAGATTACCGTCAGTAAACCGCTTCAGCCCTGTGCTGGAGCGGTTTTTTGGTATTGGATAAGGAAGGTTTTATATACAAAATAAGGAAAAAGAGTGCAAAAGACCCACTTCTTTTCTGCTAAACTGAAAATGTTGTTATTTTTGTGTCAGTAGAGAGGAGAAAATCGGTTGATTTCTGCAATAGAACTCTTAAAGAAAACAGCACCGTTTATTTTTTTGCGGATTGGGATTTATATGGCGTTTGCCGCCGGTTCGCTCGTGTATGTGGCACTTATGTCGTTTGTGGGCTTGCGTATGTTCACCTCCATGGGGGACGGCTCTTACGTAACCATCTTCATTCTCATGCTGGCAGCGCTCTTTGGCGGCTACGGCATCATGAGGTGGCTGGAGCGGTACGTGATTTACCTCGTTAAAGCCGGTCACATTTATGTGATGACGGAGCTGATTACGAAGGGAACGATCCCTGAAGGAAAAAGTCAGATCGGTTACGGCAAGGACAAAGTGGTGGAAACGTTCGGCAGGACGAGCGTGTTCTTTGTGGTAAACCGCCTCGTCGACGGGTCTGTTCGGCAGATCCAGCGGTGGTTCATGAAGACAGCCGACTTCCTCAGCTTTATTCCACAGGCGAAAGCGCTGTTCGGCATTGTGTCCCGTATTCTCGGTACGGCTGTCAAATACGTGGATGAAGCGGTCCTCAGCTATACCATTATGAAGGAAAACAATCAGAAAAGCGTCTGGCGCAATGCCGCTGACGGGGTTGTTTACTACGGCCAGTCGTGGAAAGGGGTCATGAAAACAGCGGTTCTGATTGTCATTATCAATGCTGTCATGTGGTGGGGAACGTTCTTTCTGACCGCACTTGCGATTTCGGCTCTGATCACATTCCAGGGCAACCTGGCCGTGTTGAACATACTCCCTGTTATTTTCGCCTTTTTCTTTGCCACCGCAGTAAGGAAGGCTTTTGCCGATCCGGTGGCTACGGCGATGATGATCCGGGCCTATCACGCTGAAATTCAGGATCAGGAACTGCAGATGGATCTTGGTAAGAAAATGCACGGGGCTTCTTCAAAATTCAGAGAGCTTGTGAGCAGGGACAAGAAAGAGAAACAGAAGACGGAAAAAATGAGCGTTGGAACGACATAATAGGAGGAAAAGAACATGAATAAAAAAATCGGTATCAGTGCAGCGGCGCTGAGTGTCGTTCTTGCAGGATGCATAACAATCGGAGATGAAGATACAGGCGGCACAGAGGAAACGGACCCGCCTGAAGAAAATACGGAAGAGAGTGACACAGAGGCAGAGAACGAGGAGAACGCTGACGGGGATGCGGATGACGCCGCTGAAGAGGACGCTGTCGAAGAGGGTGATCCGGATTCGGAGGACAGCGGGGAAGACGAGGACGAGCGGGAAGGCCTGGCGCTCAGGGAACTGGATGTGAATGAATTCACACTGAACCTTGACACACCTGACGGCTATGACCCGGATGTCCACCGTGTTGTGGAATACGAGCAGACGCTGTTTTTTGCCCATGAGATCACAGCAGAGCTTCTGGATCTGGATATCCGCTATGATGCGGACAATCGTCTTGCCGAGGTCTTTGAAGGTGAGAGCCAGTACACGCACGAAACGGTTCATCCTGAGCATGAATCCGAGGTTCTTGAGGTAAACCAGTTCTGGAGCTTTGACAAGGAAGACTACTGGACACCTGAAAACGAAGACTATATCTTCGATTTTCTGGAGTATAACGGACAGCTGTTTATCCCGGAACGGGTGATGTATTCCGTTGCCCAGACACCGGTTCATTACGACAGACAAAATGGGGTCATTGAGCTTGGTCTTGCTTCAACGGAAGAATCCATTGCAGGAGTGGATTTTGACCATGACCGTATGTCCAACGTGACCGAACGTGAGTCGATTACGTTTGAAGGCGAGGACATCGGGGGGGGCTTTGAGGTGGAATTTGTGGACAGGCAGCTGGGCGGTGAAATGGCGATCGACACGAGCGGGAACCGCAGTGAGGCGAGGCTTGTGATCGCAGTTACCAGCACCGATAATCAGAATAGCGTGGAGCTTACGATTACGACTGGCCATGACGAACTTGCCGCTTCGGAAACCATTACCGTTTCAGAAGGGGAAAAATACGAGCTGGAGCTTTCCATCAACGGCTCGCACCATATTCACTTTGAAGCGGAGGACGCGCTGTATTTTTATCTTACAGGTGAGTTTCAATAAAGTCTGTCCTTGAACCAGTATGAAACACTGCGGCTTTTTGGCTGCGGTGTTTTTCATAGTAAAAATTATTGAAACCTGATACTTCCTTAGTCGTATATGATAATGTGGAGAAAAGAGTGAGATTTTACATAAACAGGGAGGAAATGGGATGACGGAGAACATACTCGAAGTGAACGGCCTCACGAAAAAAGTCCAGGGAAGTAAAAAAATCGTGGACGGGCTGTCGTTCGACATGCGAAAAGGGGAGATCCTCGGGCTGCTCGGGCCGAACGGGGCCGGGAAAACGACGACAATCCGGATGATTGTCGGACTCATGAGCAAAACAGAGGGAAGCGTGACGATCAACGGGAGGGATCTGGATGAAGAAGCGCGGGCCTGTCGAGCCGATGTGGGAGCCATCGTGGAAAACCCCGCCTTCTATGAATATATGAGCGGCTATAAAAACCTGAAACTGTCTGCGAGGATGGCAAAGGACAAGGTAACAGAAGAACGGATCACGGAAGTGGTTTCACTTGTAAAGCTGGAAGACGCGATTCAGGATAAGGTTAAGAAATACAGCCTCGGAATGAAGCAGCGCCTCGGCGTGGCCCAGGCGATTCTGCACCGTCCGAGTCTTCTGATTCTGGACGAGCCGACAAACGGTCTCGACCCTAAAGGTATCCGGGAGCTCCGGGACTACCTGCGTGAATTGGCGGACGAGGGGATTTCCACGCTCGTATCCTCGCACCTTCTTTCAGAGATGCAGCTCATGTGCGACCGTGTTGTAATAATGGAAAAAGGAAAAGTGATTGACATTTCCGACCTGGCTTCGCTTAACGCTTACGGGGACGAAGACCAGGTTGTGGTGGCCCTCACGGTGAAAAAAGGCCAGGGTGCAGGCGTGAAAACGGTTCTGGGCGCCATGGATCAGATCGTAATCACAGCCAGTGAAAAAGAAAACGAACTGCTTCTGGACATGTCGCGTGATCAGATTCCGGTTCTTAACCGGGCGCTCGTAAAAGCCGGTGTGGATGTGTTCGGAATCGAATCGAAGCGGACGTCGCTTGAGGACAAGTTCCTGCAACTCACCGGAAAGGGGGCGAAATAACCGATGATTTCATTACTTCAGAACGAATGGACCAAACTGTGGAGCAAAAAACAGCCGTGGATTTTTCTCGGCGTACTTCTTGTCATTTCGATCGGTGTCGCAATCCTGTTTCAAACGTTTGGCGCACAGGACGGAGCAGCCGGCGGAGAAGACTGGGAGGCAGGGCTGCAGATGGAAATCCAGCAGCAGGAGCAGATTATCGCTGAAACGGAAGAAGACTGGGAACGGGATATGGCGGAGCAGAGGATCGACGATAACGAAGCGATGCTCGCTGCCGGTGTGAACCCGAACGAGACGAGTAACGTGACGTTTTTAAATGAAGGGCTCTTTATGGGCACGATGTTTATCACGCTGTTCTCCGTGATCACAGCGAGTACGATTGTCTCCTCCGAGCAGGACAACGGGACGCTTAAGCACCTGTTCGTCCGGCCGTTTGAGCGCTGGCAGTTTCTCCTTGCCAAATTCCTGACGGTAATCCTGTTTGGGATCGTGATGATTATCACGGTCGTATCAGCGAAATTCCTGATCGGGACGATCCTCTTTGGTACCGGCAGCTTTGACACGCCGGTCGGTGAATTCGGCATGAACGGTATGATTTTCGCTCCTGTCAGCGAACTTCTGCCTCAGAAGCTCGGTCTGTACTTTTTGAATATGCTTATGTTCGTTGTGTTTGCTTTTTCAATTTCCATTCTGTTTAAAAGCCAGACGCTGGCAGTCGGCATCGGGATTTTCATTCTGTTCGGCACGAATGTTCTCGGAGCAGTTACACCGCTGCTGCAGGATTACTTCTGGTATCCGTATGTGTTTCTGCCGCATATGAGCCTGCAGTCTTATGTGGCTGTGGACGAAATCATGCCCGGTGTGGGAATCGGATTCTCCCTTACGGTGCTGGCTGTGTACGCCGTTGTTTTTCTCGGCGCGGCAACTGCATTTTTCCAAAAAAGAGATCTTGCATAGCGTGTTTAGCTTGGCCCGCCTGGGGGAGTTCCCGGGCGGGTTCTTTACGTCTTGGGTGAGCGAACCACCATGAAATAAATGAAACCCGGATGATTTCCTCTCTTCTGGCACAAACTACTGGAAAATCACAGCAGAAAAGCCAAGTGATGATTCAGGAGGTTTATACGATGCCGGTAATCCGCTCGGTCAGTACCGAAATTCCACCCTATACGATTGAACAGTCCGAAACAGAAGTGATCGTCCGGGAGCTCTTTAAAGAGTCGTTCCCGAACATCGACAGAATGATGACCATCTTCGGAAACGGTCAGATCGACCGCCGCAATTTTATCGTGCCGAAGGAGTGGTTTGCGACTGATCACTCACTCGAGGAAAAAAACGACCTGTACATAAAGGAATCGGTTCGTCTCGGCGTAAATGCGATTAACAAATGCCTAGAACCGAACGAGTTTCAGACCGCCCCGGTGCCGTACAGTGACATCGATGCGATCATTCTCGTGTCGAGTTCCGGAATGGCCACACCTACACTCGATGCCCGGATCATGAACGAACTGCCGTTTTCCCCGCACACGAAGCGGATTCCGATCTGGGGACTCGGCTGCGCGGGTGGTGCGGTAGGCGTGAGCCGGGCGTACGAGTACTGTCTTGCCTATCCCGAATCGAAGGTGCTCGTCGTCTGCATCGAACTGTGCAGTATCACATTTCAGCGCAACGACACGCGAAAGAGCAATCTCGTGGGAACCAGTCTGTTCGCGGACGGGGTGGCGTGTGCACTCGTGACAGGTGACCGGGCCGCGCTGTCTGCCGGCGAATCAAAGCTCGGCGCTCTGCCGCAGATTCTTGGCACCCAGTCAACGCTCATGCCCCAGAGCGAGGATGTGATGGGATGGGACGTGAAGGACACAGGCCTGCACGTTGTTTTTTCCAGGGATATACCGACCGTGATCCGCGAATGGCTCCGGCCGAACGTAGAAACGTTTCTGGAGCGTCAGGGGCTCACGCACGAGGATATCGATCATTTTGTTGCTCATCCCGGCGGTCGGAAAGTGCTTGAGGCGTACGAGTCATCACTTCACTATTCCGAGCAGATGACCGAGATCCCCCGCCAGGTGCTGAACGAAAATGGAAACATGAGCTCCCCAACGGTGTTATATGTATTAAAGGAAACGATGCTTCGATCCCCATCTGCCGGCAGCCAGGGCATTATGACTGCTCTAGGGCCGGGGTTCAGCTCGGAGATCCTTCATCTGAAATGGGAGGGCGCAGGGCAATGATCTTATTCTGGACACTGTTAGGCATTGTGATCGTTCAGAGAGGCGTGGAGCTCGCCGTCGCCCGTCAGAACGAGCGCTGGATGAGGAGCCGCGGGGCCCGGGAGTTTGGCCGCGGCCATTATAAGTGGATTGTGCTGCTGCACGCCGGATTCTTCCTCTTTCTGATGAGCGAAGTAGCGCTTTTCGGCCGGGCACCGGCAGCCTGGTGGCCGATTCCCGCCATCGTGTTCGTCCTCGCGCAGGCCGGCCGCATCTGGGCGCTTACCTCACTCGGACGCTACTGGAACACAAAGATTATCGTCCTGCCTGAAGCGGAGCTCGTCCGCCGCGGTCCGTACCGGTGGATCAGCCACCCGAACTACGTGATCGTCGCCCTTGAAATTATCGCGATTCCGCTCCTGTTTCAGGCGTGGATCACGTGCGCTCTGTTTACAACGCTTAACGCCTGGCTTCTGCTGAAAGTGCGGATCCCGGAGGAGGAGCGCGCCCTCGCCTGGGCACAAAATAAAGAGGGGTCGCCGACGTGACAAAGAAGCATGGGAGAGGGTTCACTCATGCTTTTTTTATGCTGGGAGGGGGCTAAGTACAAGTAAATGGGATTAAGTAAATAGCTATGTTTGGAAAGAGTGTTGCTTACGAAAAATAAAGTATGAAGCGAAATGCGTCCGTCTGCAGCGTAAAAAGCAATGCAGCCTTTAAATTACGTACAAGTAAATCGAATTAAGTACAAGTAAACGCTCCAAACAATCACACGCCTTCTCGCAAAATTCACAAGACTAAATCTCGTAATCCGGAAATAAGAATGATAGGGACAAACCTTTGACCTTACAAAGAGAAAGGGGACGGCCCGTGCTTCAGTCCATTCTTGAGAACGCCACCGGCATGATCGTCATTATACTTGTGATCAACGTCGTCTACGTGACCCTGTTTACGATCCGGATGATTTTCACCCTGAAGGACCAGCGCTACCTGGCATCCGTCACGAGCGTAATTGAAATCATCATCTACATTATCGGCCTCGGGCTTGTGCTTGACAACCTGGACAAGCCCGCCAACCTCGCCGCCTACGCCATCGGTTACGGCGTCGGCGTTATCGTCGGAATGAAAATTGAAGAAAAGCTCGCGTTAGGTTATATTACAGTTAACGTGATTACAAAAGAGTACGAGCCGGATATCCCCAACGCTTTAAGGGACAAAGGCTACGGCGTGACCAACTGGGTCGCCTACGGCCGGGAAGGAGAGCGGCTCATGATGGAAATTCTCACATCCCGAAAATCACAGACCGACCTTTACAGCACCGTGAAAGCACTCGACCCGCACGCCTTCATCATCTCTCACGATACGAAGACGTTCTACGGCGGCTTCTGGGTCAAAGGAATTCGGAGGTAAACGTTCAATATGGCAAAAAAGAAGAAGAACCGTAAGACCGCTGCTGCGGGCAAAGAAAACAAGGCTGCACCCGCCGGCAAAAAGGCGAAGTTCACCGTGGAGGACGGCGAAACCGTCGACCAATGCCTCCAGCGGATGACCGCGGCAGGCTATACCCCCGTCCGCCGGATGGAAGAACCGGTTCTGATGGAAGTGAACCGCAACGGGAAAATGGAAGTGGAAGTGTCCCACCAGAAAATCGTATTCGAGGGAAAAAAGACCGAAGAAAAGAGCACCTGATTGCAGGCGCTCTTTTTTTGTGCTTCTATCAGGCTTCGAGAAAGCTTAGCAGTTCACGGTTGAATTTCTCCTTTTCCTCAAAGAACAGGGCGTGACCGCTTTTTTCAAATGAAACAATCGTTAAGTTGTCGATGCCTTTTTTCAGTTCCTCTGAGAATTGAAATGGACAAAGCTGATCGTGCATTCCGTGAAAGCTGGATGTCGGGACGTTTATTTCAGAAAGCTCGTTCCTGAGGTCCTCGTCACGAAGAGAACGCAGTGACTGAATGGTGGCGTGTGGTGCCCCTTCCATTGCGATACTGTGAAAATACTGGGCATAAGCGTCAGATACATTTACTTCCGAATCAAAGAACATTTCGCCAAAATTGCGCAGTGCTGCCGGGCGGTCGTCCCTCAGTCCCCCAATCAGATCGTCCACTTCCTCAGGCTTCATGCCCACGCTGTAATCCTCGCGCTGGGTAAACGCCGGCGCAGCAGGCGCGATGAGGAGGAGTTTGCTGATTCCTTTGCCTTTATGGCGGGTCATGTAGCGGATCGAAATTGGCCCGCCCATGGAAAAACCGGCAAGAACCGCGTCCTCAAGGTTCAGCTCATCAATGACGGCTTTTACGTCGTCTGCCATCCGGTCGTAGTCGTAGCCGGACGCCGGCTTGTCCGATTTCCCGTATCCACGCAGGTCAATACCGATAAACCGGTATCCGTTTTCCACGAGTTCGGTACTCTGGTACTCAAACATTTTATGGTTTACAGGCCAGCCGTGAATGAAAATAACAGGCCGGCCCTCGCCGATATCCTCTACGTATAGTTTCACGTCTTTTTCTGCTTCAATGAGATGTGCCATTACTGATCACTCCTTCATTTTCTGCTTCACAGGTTCTCTACCCAGGATGGAGAGAAAGATAAACGTACCCCACCCGCAATGTCCGTGTACAATGGACAAGTGATAGCTGTGGAAATACGATTTTCTGGAATTATTGTGAAAAGGCGAACGAAATGGTTCGGTAATATCCTTATCGTTCGATTTTCATTGACACGGATGCAGATCGCTTGTTAAGATGAAGGCGGAAAAGAAAACACGTGAAACCTCATATAATCCCGGGAATAGGGCCCGAAAGTTTCTACCCGGCGACCGTAAATCGCCGGACTATGAGGACGATCCGCATACATGTGCAGCCAGAGACCGCGATTGTGCGTTCAGCATGGACAGTCATATCTTTTGACAACCAGCTCACCACAGGTGTCTTCTGCTTCAACGACGTGTGCGTTTGTCCTCTTCGGGCAGGCGCGCACGTTTTTTGTTTGCATGGTCGGGGCAGGCCAGATTGTAATCATTTTAGATAGCTTATATCCTGGGATTTTTGTTCGATAAAATGGAAAATTTACTTGATAAATCGGAAAAGTTGCTCGATAAACAGCAAAATTTACTCGATAAATCCAGAAAGTTGCTCGATAAAACGAGATTGCGCGGATAAACCTTGCCGTGGGCAAGCGCGGGAAAAGAATAACACAAAGGCAGGCGATCAGCAGTGGCAAAAGTGGGACTCATTATGGGCTCGATCAGTGACTGGGAAACAATGAAACTGGCAGCGGACGTTCTTGACGACCTTCAGGTATCTTACGAAAAGAAAATCGTATCGGCGCACCGCACACCGGACGTGATGTTTGACTACGCCGAAACCGCACGGGAGCGCGGGATTAACGTCATTATTGCCGGTGCAGGCGGTGCGGCTCACCTTCCCGGCATGGTAGCAGCGAAGACCCTTCTTCCGGTGATCGGCGTGCCGGTCCAGTCGAAAGCGCTGAACGGACTTGATTCCCTTCTATCCATCGTGCAGATGCCTGCCGGCGTACCGGTAGCCACCGTGGCGATCGGGAAGGCAGGAGCGGCAAACGCCGGCCTGCTTGCCGCCCAGCAGCTGGCGGTCCATGATGACGCACTTGCCGCCCGCCTCGAAGACCGCAGAGAGAAAAAACGCGCCGAGGTAGCGGCGAGTGAGGAGCAGCTCGTATGACAACGTTTAGAGTACTTCCGGGAAGAACGATCGGCATCCTCGGCGGCGGCCAGCTCGGGCGGATGATGGCCCTATCCGCAAAAGCAATGGGCTACCGCATCGCCGTACTCGAACCGAAAACAGGTTCACCGCTCGGACAAATTGCCGACATGGAAGTCGTCGCGGCCTACGACGATATTGACGGCGCCCGTCAGCTCGATGATGTGAGCGATGTGATTACCTACGAATTTGAAAATATCGGCGCCAATGTGGCAGCGTGGCTGGAAAGCACGGACTCGTTTCCACAGGGCAGCCGCCTGCTTGAAATTTCCCAGGACCGCCTCAAAGAAAAACAGGCCATCACAGAAGCCGGCATCAACGTAGCGCCATACGCACCAGTCACATCCCTGGATGAACTGAAAACCGCCGCTCACACACTCGATTATCCGTGCATCCTGAAAACGACCAGGGGTGGCTATGACGGAAAAGGGCAGCTGGTGATCCATGGCGCGGATGAACTTGACCGCGCATGGGAAGAGCTGGGGTCTTCCGGCCCGCTTGTGCTTGAGAAGATGATCGCTTTTTCGAAAGAGCTGAGTGTTATTTTTTCGAGAAGTACTGCAGGGGAGATGCGGGCGTTTCCGGTGGCGGAGAACGTGCATAGAGACGGGATTCTCCACCAGTCGATTGTGCCGGCGCGCATCAGCGTTGAAACAGAAAGAAAAGCGGTGGCCGCGGCCCGGCGGCTGGTGAAGGCGTTCGGCCTTGTGGGGACCCTCGCGGTCGAGATGTTTCTCACAGAAGACGGCACCATTTACGTAAATGAAATCGCACCGCGGCCGCACAATTCGGGGCATTTTACGATGAACGCGTGTGAAACATCGCAGTTCGAGCAGCACATTCGTGCCGTGTGCGGGCTGCCGCTCGGTAAGACGGATTTACTAAAGCCGTGTGTGATGGTTAATATATTAGGGGAGCATCTGCCAAGGATCCTGGACGGGCTTGACGAATTTCCGGAAGCGCATCTTCATTTATATGGAAAGGATGCCGCAGAGCCGGGAAGGAAAATGGGGCATCTGAATGTGACCGGAAGCGATCCGGAAGCGGTTTTGGAGCAGATCCGCACCTCCTCTATCTGGAGAGAAAAAGAAGCAATGGGGGCAAAACAATGATTGAACGGTATACGCGGCCTGAGATGGGCGCAATCTGGACAGACGAAAACCGCTATCAGGCGTGGCTTGAGGTGGAAATTAAAGCGTGCGAGGCGTGGGCTGAGCTCGGTGACATTCCGAAAGAGGACGTGGCGAAAATCCGGGAACATGCCGGGTTTGACGTGAACCGTATTCTTGAAATCGAAGCGGAGACCCGCCACGATGTGGTGGCGTTTACCCGCGCCGTATCGGAAACACTCGGTGACGAGCGTAAGTGGGTCCACTACGGGCTTACGAGCACAGACGTAGTCGACACGGCGCTGTCGTACCTTTTGAAGCAGGCGAACGAGATCATCGAAGCAGATCTTGAGCGCTTCATCACGATCCTGGGGGAGAAAGCGCTGGAGCACAAGGACACGGTCATGATGGGCCGTACACACGGGGTGCACGCGGAGCCGACCACGTTCGGGCTCAAGCTTGTACTCTGGTACGAGGAAATGAAGCGGAACCTGGAGCGGTTTAGAGCGGCGGCGGAAACGGTCCGCGTCGGCAAACTGTCAGGCGCGGTCGGGACGTACGCCAACATCGACCCGTTTGTGGAAAAGTACGTGTGTGAAGGTCTCGGTCTTGAAGCGGCGTCCGTTTCCACGCAGACACTGCAGCGTGACCGCCACGCCCACTACATGGCGACACTTTCTCTGATTGCGACCTCAATTGAGAAGATGGCAGTGGAAATCCGCGGCCTTCAGAAAACGGAAATGCGCGAGGTGGAGGAGTTCTTCGCCAAAGGTCAGAAAGGCTCGTCGGCGATGCCGCACAAGCGTAATCCGATCGGATCGGAAAACATGACGGGGCTGTCCCGCGTGATCCGGGGCCACATGCTCACCGCTTACGAAAACGTGCCGCTCTGGCACGAGCGGGACATTTCCCACTCATCGGCGGAGCGGGTGATTTTGCCTGATGCGACGATTGCGCTTAACTACATGCTGAACCGGTTCGGCAATATCGTGAAGAATCTGACGGTTTTCCCGGAAAACATGAAGCGCAACATGGGCCGCACGTTCGGGCTCATCTACTCTCAGCGCGTGCTGTTGACGCTGATTGACAAGGGACTTGTCCGCGAGGAAGCATACGATCTCGTGCAGCCGAAAGCGATGGAGGCGTGGGAGCGCCAGGTGCCGTTCCGCGAGCTTGTGGAGGCGGACGAAAAGATCACCGGGCTTTTGAGCGAAAAAGAGCTCGATGACTGTTTTGACTACCGTCACCATCTGACGCACGTGGATACGATTTTCCAGCGCGTCGGTCTAATGAAATAGGGAGGAACGGAGGGCAGATCCTGCCCTTCTCCTCCCCTTTGTATTGCCAAAATTGCTAATTTTTCGATCTTCACACGGGCGGTTTACGAGCCGCCAAAAGAGGAGGGAACGGGACATGAGTACGAAGACGTGCCTGTACGAAGGGAAAGCGAAGCGAATCTATGAAACGGATGAGCCCGGTGTGTACCGCGTCGCCTACAAGGACGATGCGACCGCTTTTAACGGAGAAAAAAAGGATGTCCTCCAGGGCAAAGGGCGCCTGAATAACGAGATTTCCAGTCTCGTATTTTCAAAGCTTCACGAAGCGGGGGTGGCGAACCATTTTCTGCGCCGCCTGTCAGAAACAGAACAGCTCGTTAAAAAAGTTACGATCATTCCGATCGAAGTGGTGGTCAGAAACGTGGCGGCCGGCAGTCTCGTCAAGCGGCTCGGACTTGAGCGCGGCGACGTGTTCCGTGAGCCGATCATCGAGTTCTACTACAAAGACGACGCCCTCGGAGATCCACTCATCAACGACGAGCATATCCGCCACCTGGGTCTTGCCGCGCCGGAGGAACTAACGGCCATCCGGGCAAATGCCCTCGAGGTCAACCGGGTGCTCACCGCCATGTTCGATGAGGCGGGAATCCGGCTTGTGGACTTTAAACTTGAGTTCGGCCGGGATGAACAGGGCGCAGTGCTGCTGGCAGACGAAGTATCACCCGATACTTGCCGTCTCTGGGATCTGGAGACCGGCGAGAGCTTTGACAAAGATTTGTTCCGCTTTCAACTCGGCGATTTGAACGAAGCCTATGAAACTATACTCACACGTCTAGGAGGAATTTCCCGATGAAATATGAAGTTCAGGTGTTCGTAACGTTAAAAGAAGCTGTGCTCGACCCTCAGGGAAGTGCGGTGAATCATTCACTGAACCAGCACGGCTATACAGAGGTGGAGGACGTGAGAATCGGAAAAGTGATCACTCTTACGCTTGATGGAGAACGTGAAGCGGTGGATGCCCGTGTAACGGAGATGTGCGAAAAGCTTCTTGCCAACCCGGTGATTGAAGACTACCGCTTTGAGGTCCGGGAGGTTGCGGCCCAATGAAGTTTGCCGTCGTCGTTTTTCCAGGATCGAACTGTGACATCGATATGTACCACGCCGTCCGAGACGAACTTGGCGAAGAAGCGGCGTACGTGGACTACCGTGAAACGAGTTTAAAAGAGTACGACGCTGTTCTTTTGCCGGGCGGGTTCTCGTTCGGGGATTACCTCAGAAGCGGGGCGATCGCGGCGCGCCTGCCGATCGCGGAAGGTATTCGCGAGGCAGCAGCGGAAGGCAAACCGGTTTTAGGCGTATGCAACGGCTTTCAGGTGCTCCTTGAGCTCGGCCTCCTGCCGGGCGCGATGCGAAGAAACCGCCAGCTCACATTCATCTGTAAGCCTGTGACACTCGAAGTCGCAAACAGCCGCACCATGTTCACCGGCACATACGGGTCAGGCGAACAGGTGACGATTCCTGTGGCCCACGGAGAAGGAAACTACTTCTGCGATGAAGAGACACTCGAGGAACTGCGGGAGAACGATCAGATCGCGTTTACCTACACGGATGACGTAAACGGCTCGGTGGAGCGGATCGCCGGTATCACAAACAGAGCGGGCAACGTGCTCGGGATGATGCCCCACCCGGAGCGGGCGGTGGATGAGCTGCTCGGCTCGGCTGACGGACTGAAAATGTTCCAATCGATTCTCACACACTGGAGGGAAACCCATGCTGTTAAAAACTGAACCATCACCGGAGACAATTAAACAGGACCGAATTTACGCAGAAATGGGTCTCACAGACGACGAGTTTCAGATGATCGAAGACACGCTCGGAAGACTCCCGAATTTCACGGAAACAGGACTTTTTTCCGTCATGTGGAGCGAGCACTGCAGCTATAAAAATTCGAAGGTGCTGCTGAAGAAATTCCCGACTGAGGGCCAGCACGTGCTGCAGGGACCGGGAGAAGGCGCCGGCATCATCGATATCGGCGATGAGCAGGCAGTAGCCTTTAAAATTGAAAGCCACAACCATCCGTCAGCCATCGAGCCGTATCAGGGAGCCGCAACGGGCGTGGGCGGGATTATCCGCGACGTGTTCAGCATGGGCGCGCGACCGGTGGCGCTTCTGAATTCCCTTCGTTTCGGTGAACTCGGCAAGCCCCGGGTCAACTACCTGTTCGAGCAGGTTGTGGCAGGGATCGCAGGCTACGGCAATTGCATCGGCATTCCGACTGTGGGCGGGGAAGTTCAGTTCGATCCGTGCTACGAAGGCAATCCCCTTGTAAACGCCATGTGCGTCGGTCTGATCGACCATAAGGACATTCAGAAAGGCCAGGCCAAAGGGGTCGGTAACCCGGTCATTTACGTGGGCGCAAGCACCGGTAAAGACGGGATCCATGGGGCCACGTTTGCTTCCGAGGAGCTGAGCGAGGCGTCCGAATCGAAGCGGCCAGCTGTGCAGGTAGGCGATCCGTTTATGGAAAAACTGCTCATGGAAGCGTGCCTCGAAGTGGTGAAAAACGACGCTCTTGTGGGCATTCAGGATATGGGAGCAGCGGGTCTTACGTCCAGCTCTGCAGAAATGGCGAGTAAAGCCGGAGTCGGCATTGAAATGGATCTGGACCGTGTACCGCAGCGTGAAAAAGGGATGAGTGCCTATGAAATGATGCTCTCCGAATCACAGGAGCGGATGCTTCTCGTTGTGGAAAATGGCCGGGAGCAGGAGTTTCTTGACCTGTTTGACCGCTACGGTCTTATGGCGGTTGTGGTCGGCCACGTGACAGATGACAAGCGTCTTCGCCTCACGCACAGTGGCGAAACAGTGGCAGATGTACCGGTGGATGCCCTCGCGGAGGAAGCGCCGGTCTATCATAAGCCATCGAAAGTGCCAGCGTATTTTGCCAAGTTCCAGAAGCAGGAGACGACTGTGCCCCACGTGGACAGCGTGGAAGAGACGCTCGTGAAGCTTCTCGCCCAGCCGACGATCGCCAGCAAGGAATGGGTCTACAACCAGTATGACTATATGGTGAGAACGAACACGGTTGTGATGCCCGGCTCTGACGCGGCGGTGATCCGCATCCGCGGTACGGAAAAAGCGCTGGCCATGACGACAGACTGCAACTCCCGCTACCTGTACCTCGATCCGGAGGAAGGCGGAAAGCTCGCGGTTGCTGAAGCCGCACGTAATCTGATCTGTTCCGGCGCGAAGCCGCTCGGTGTGACGGATTGCCTCAACTACGGCAGCCCGGACCGCCCGGAGATCTTCTGGCAGCTGGAAAAATCCACGGATGGCCTGAGCGAAGCGTGCCGCGCTCTTGAAACGCCGGTAATCGGCGGAAACGTGAGCCTTTACAATGAACGAAGTGGAGAAGCGGTGTATCCGACGCCGGTAATCGGCATGGTCGGACTCATCGATAACCTTGATTATATTACGACCCAGCATGCGAAAAACGCAGGGGACCTCATCTACGTTGTCGGCGAAGCAGACCGTGATTTCGGCGGAAGTGAGCTGCAGAAGCTCACAGACGGGGCCATCTCCGGCCAGCCGCCGCGCATCGACCTTGAAACGGAAAAGCGCAGACAGCAGCACATGCTCACCGCGATTCAGGCGGGAACGGTTCAGTCCGCTCACGATTTGGCTGAAGGCGGCTTTCTCGTTGCCCTCGCTGAGACGGTGATCGGAACCGGACTCGGCGCCAGTGTCGCTCTCGGGGAGCAGATTGTGGTGGAAAGCTTTGCAGAAACCCCGTCCCGTTACCTTGTGACCGTGGCAAAAGAAGATCAGGCCCGTTTTGAAGAGCTCGTACCGGACGCCCGCTGCGTCGGGGAAGTGACCGAAGAAGCAGTGCTCAAAGTGACCGGCACCACCGGCGAAGCGGTGGTGGAGACTCGCGTGAAGACACTCGAAGACGCCTGGAAAGGAGCGATTCCGTGTTTGCTGAAATCAAAGGATTAAACGAAGAGTGCGGCGTATTCGGCGTCTGGGGCCACGAAGAAGCGTCCCGGATTGCCTACTACGGCCTGCACAGCCTGCAGCACCGGGGCCAGGAGGGCGCGGGCATTGTCGTAACCGACGGTGAACGCCTCCGGATTCAGAAAGGCCTCGGCCTCGTGAATGACGTGTTTGATGACCAGAAGCTCGATAAGCTGACCGGCCACGGTGCTGTGGGGCATGTGCGCTACACCACGGCAGGAGACAGCGATCTGCTCAACTGCCAGCCGCTTCTCTTTAATTCCCAGACCGGAAGTCTGGCCCTTGCCCATAACGGAAATCTCGTGAACGCCAACGCGCTTAAGCATCAGCTTGAGCGCCAGGGCAGCATTTTTCAGACCACGTCGGACACAGAAGTCCTTGCCCACCTGATTAAAAGAAGCGGCTACGAGCATCCGGAAGAACGGCTCATGAACGCCCTCACGATGGTCAAGGGCGCGTATGCGTTTATGGCCATGACTGAAACGGAGCTCATGGTGGCGCTCGATCCGAACGGACTCCGTCCGCTTAGTCTCGGCCGCCTCGGAGAAGCGTATGTGGTGAGTTCCGAGACGTGTGCATTTGATATTATCGGCGCCGAATACGTCCGGGAAGTCGAACCGGGCGAAGTGCTGATCATCAATGACGACGGTCTGCGCAGTGAGCGGTTTTCGTTCAGCGGCAAGCGCTCGATCTGCTCGATGGAGTATGTATATTTTGCCCGTCCCGACAGCCACCTGGATCAGATCAACGTCCATACGGCCCGGAAAAACCTCGGCAAACAACTCGCAGAGGAAGCGCCGGTCGAGGCGGACGTCGTCACCGGGGTGCCGGACTCGAGTATTTCAGCGGCGATAGGCTACGCCGAGCAGACAGGGATTCCCTACGAGCTCGGTCTGATTAAAAACCGCTATGTGGGGCGCACGTTTATTCAGCCGTCCCAGCAGCTCCGGGAGCAGGGCGTGAAAATGAAGCTCTCTGCGGTCCGCGGGGTCGTGGAAGGCAAGCGCGTTGTAATGGTGGACGATTCCATCGTCCGAGGCACCACGAGTCGCCGGATTGTGAAGCTGTTAAAAGAAGCCGGTGCCCGTGAAGTGCACGTGCGGATCAGCGCACCGCCGATCAAAAATCCGTGCTTTTACGGGATCGACACGTCCACCAGCGGCGAACTGATCGCTTCAAACAGAACGGTGGAGGAGATTGAGGCGGAAATCGGCGCCGACAGCCTCCGTTATCTGAGCGTGGATGGCCTCATGGACGGCATCGGGCGTCCGAAGGAGATGGAAAACTGCGGGCAGTGTCTGGCCTGCTTTACCGGGAACTACCCGACTGAAATTTATCCCCATACGCTGCACCCGTACGAAAAGGTGTAAAGGAGGCGCTCATGTCAAAGGCATACAGAGACGCAGGAGTGAATATCGAAGCCGGTTACGAAGCGGTGGAGCGGATGAAGTCCCACGTGGCGCGCACCAGGCGTCCGGAAGTGATGGGCGGGCTTGGCGGCTTCGGCGGCATGTTCGATCTGTCGCAGAAGGGCTACCGTGAGCCGGTGCTTATTTCAGGAACAGACGGTGTCGGCACGAAGCTGATGATCGCCCAGGAAGCGGGCATCCATGACACGATCGGCATTGACGCGGTGGCCATGTGCGTAAACGATATCGTCGTCCAGGGCGCTGAACCGCTCTTTTTTCTAGACTATCTTGCCCTCGGGAAAAACGAGCCGGCTGTGGTTGAGCAGATTGTAAAAGGAATCGCAGACGGCTGCGCGGAAGCAGGCTGTGCCCTCGTTGGCGGGGAAACAGCTGAAATGCCGGGGATGTACGATGCGGACGAGTACGATGTGGCCGGCTTCGTGGTCGGTGCAGCAGAAAAATCAGCACTGCTTGACGGTTCACAGGTAAAAGCGGGGAACGTGCTGATCGGCCTGCCTTCAAGCGGCGTGCACAGCAACGGCTTTTCCCTCGTACGCCGGATTCTTGAAAACCGTGACATCAGGCTGGATGACCGTGCGCCGGACTCGGAGCAGAGCGTTGCCGAATGGCTGCTCGAGCCGACGCGGATTTACGTGAAGCCGGTCCTAGCCCTCGTGCGGGAAGGATTATTGAACGGAGCGGCGCACATTACCGGCGGCGGATTCTATGAAAACGTTCCGCGGATGCTGCCGGAAGATTTACGTGCGCAAATTGACCCGGCGTCATGGGAAAAGCCGGCTGTTTTCAGCTGGATGCGAACCCTTGGCCCTCTTGATCTGAAGGATATGTACAGTACATTTAACATGGGGATCGGTATGGTGCTCGCCGTTGATGAGGAAAAAGCGAATGATGCGCTTGCTTTGCTCCGCGACTGTGGTGAAAAGCCTGTACAAATCGGACGTGTGGAAACAGGCGGACCGTCCGTTTTTCTTAAAGGAGTGGAGGAACTGTGACGATGCGGATCGCTGTTTTTGCGTCCGGAACCGGTTCGAATTTTGACGCGATCGTGGAAGCGTCCCGGCAAGGGAGCCTCGATGCCCGGGTCTGTCTGATGGTGACCGACAAGCCAAACGCAGCCGTCGTTGGAAAAGCGCGTTCATACGGCATCGACGTGTTCGCTTTTTCCCCTTATGATTACTCGTCCAAGCGGGATTACGAGCTTGAAATCGTCCGGGAACTCAAGGAGCGGGGCTGCGGGTTTATCGCGCTTGCCGGTTATATGCGGCTGCTTGGAAAAACACTGCTCGGCGCTTTTGAAGGGCGGATCGTCAACATCCATCCTTCACTTTTGCCTGCCTTTCCGGGGCTTGACGCGATCGGCCAGGCGATGGAAGCTGGCGCAGGTGAAACCGGCGTGACGGTGCACTTTGTGGATGCGGGAATGGATACCGGTCCGGTTATTGCTCAGGTTCCTGTTACAATAGACAAAGAGGATACCCGGGCGGATGTGCAGCGAAAAATACAGCAGGTGGAACATGCTCTCTATCCTCAGACAATCCACAAAACAATCACGAAACTGATGAAGGAGGTTCCCGATTATGACGAAACGGGCACTACTGAGCGTATCGGACAAAACAGGTATTGAGGCACTGGCAGAACAGCTTTCCAATGCAGGTGTGAAGCTGATCTCCACAGGCGGAACAAAGCGCGCGATTGAGGCGGCCGGGATTCCGGTTACAGGCATTGAAGAGGTCACGGGCTTTCCTGAAATGATGGACGGCCGGGTGAAAACCCTGCATCCGCGCATTCACGGAGGGCTGCTCGCGCTCCGGGAATCGGCCGAGCATATGCGGGCGCTCCGTGAGCACGAAATCGAGCCGATTGATCTGGTTGTGGTGAACCTGTATCCGTTTCAGGCAACGATTGAGCGTCCGGATGCGACGTTTGACGAAGCAATTGAAAACATTGATATCGGCGGGCCGAGCATGATCCGTTCCGCGGCAAAAAACCACGAAAGCGTGGCGGTTGTGGTGGATCCGGCCGACTACGGGCGCGTGGTGAGCGAATTGAAGGACGGCGACGGGGAGCTCACGGCGGAATTCCGCAGAAAGCTGGCGGCAAAGGCGTTCCGTCATACGGCGTCGTACGATGCGCTGATCGCCCAGTACATGACCGAGCAGACTGGTGACGAGTACCCGGAAACACTGACGGTGACCTACAACAAAAAGCAGTCGCTCCGCTACGGGGAAAACCCGCACCAGCAGGCGGCGTTCTACGAGCGTCCGATGGGAAGCCGCACGTCGATTGCGAGAACAGAGCAGCTTCAGGGAAAAGAGCTTTCCTATAACAACATTAACGATGCCGATGCGGCAGTCGGCGTGGTGAAGGAGTTTACCCGTCCGGCAGTGGCGGCGATCAAACACATGAACCCGTGCGGCGTGGGAATCGGCGACACGGTTGAAGATGCGTTCCAGAAGGCGTATGAAGCCGATCCGGTGTCGATTTTCGGCGGCATCATTGCCTGCAACGGGGAAGTGGACGGCGCGACAGCTGCGCGGATGAAAGAGATTTTCCTTGAAATTGTGATTGCCCCTTCGTTTACGGACGAGGCGCGCGAAGTGCTGAGTGCGAAACCGAATCTGCGGCTTCTGACGATTAATTTTACCGATGCCCAGGCGATGGAGCAGCGGATCAGCACGGTCTCAGGCGGCGCGCTTGTTCAGGATACGGACACGCTCAGCTTTGAGGACGTGGAAACGACGATTCCGACAAAGCGCAAACCGACCGAAGAGGAAATGCGCCAGCTTGAGATGGCATGGAAAGTTGTGAAGCATGTGAAGTCAAATGCGATTGTCCTCGCAACAGAAGATCGGACGATCGGTGTCGGGGCCGGGCAGATGAACCGGGTCGGCGCGGCGAAAATCGCGATCGAGCAGGCGGCGAGCCGGATTGAAGGTGCCGTGATGGCATCTGACGCCTTTTTCCCAATGGGGGACACGGTGGAAGCGGCCGCGCAGGCCGGCATCCGGGCGATCATCCAGCCGGGCGGCTCGAAGCGCGACCAGGAGTCGATCGACAAAGCCGACGAATACGGCGTGGCGATGCTCTTTACCGGCGTGCGTCATTTTAAGCATTAAGAGTGTGCGAGGTGTCGGGGGAGCATTACGCAGGTTATAAGCGGAAATTTCGTTTTATGAACGAAAATCCGAATTTATAAGCGAAGTTTTCATTTTATAAGCGAAACGCCCTGTTTATGAGCGAAAATCCGAATTTATAAGCGATAACCAGGGCAGACACTCGAGTTGCACTGAAACGACCACCCCCCCCCAATCTGAAAGGAGCCTTCCTATTATGAAAGTACTTGTTATCGGCAAAGGCGGGCGCGAGCATGCGCTGGCCTGGGCCTTTCATAAAAGTCCGAACGTGACCGAAGTGATTGCCGCGCCGGGAAGTGACGGCATGGGAGACGTGGCACGATGCGTGCCGATTGCTGAAACGGATCATGACGGGATCATCGCGCTGGCACAAGACGAACAGACCGGGCTTGTTGTGATCGGGCCGGAAGCGCCTCTAGTGGATGGTCTGGCTGACCGGCTCCAGGAGGCAGACGTTCCCGTTTTCGGTCCGACAGCGGCCGCTGCCCAGGTGGAAGGCAGCAAGGAATTTGCCAAGCAGATGATGAAAAAGTACGCTATTCCAACAGCCCGCTACGACGTGTTTCACAGCCTCGAGCAGGCGAAGAGGTACGTGTCCGAGCAGGGCGCACCGATCGTCATTAAAGCGGATGGCCTTGCGGCAGGAAAAGGCGTCGTCGTGGCGCAGACCGAAGCGGAAGCCTTTGAGGCGCTTGAGCAGATGCTCGATACGAAAGCGTTCGGAGAGGCAGGGGCGCGTGTTGTAATTGAAGAATGCCTCGAAGGCGAAGAGTGCTCACTCATGGCGTTTGTGCACGGGGAAACGGTGGTGCCGATGGTGACTGCCCAGGATCACAAGCGGGCGTTTGATAACGATCAGGGCCCCAACACAGGCGGTATGGGCGCTTATTCCCCCGTTCCGCACATGAGCAGCGACATGATCCGGGAGGCAGAGGAAACCATTGTAAGAAAAATGGCCAAAGCCCTCTCTGCAGAAGGAACGCCGTTCACCGGTTTTCTTTATGCTGGTCTGATGATGACAGAAGACGGGCCGAAGGTGATTGAATTTAACGCCCGCTTCGGTGATCCGGAAGCCCAGGTGATTCTGCCGAGGCTTGAGACGCCTCTTGATGAAGTGATTACCGCTGTCATGAGCGGCGAGGAGATTGCGGCCAGGTGGACGCCGGACTCTTGTATCGGCGTGGTGCTTGCATCAGAGGGGTACCCGGCATCGTATGAAAAAGGCACGGCCCTTGATGACCTTCTTTTTGACGGAGAGAGAAGCATTCCTTTTTTTCACGCAGGAACGAAAAAGACGCCGTCGGGTTGGGTGACCGACGGCGGCAGGGTAGGGCTGGTGACGGCGATGCGGCCGTCATTGAAGGACGCGATGGACGAGGTGTACAGCGTGATGGGTGGCCTCGCACTTGACGGTCTGTTTTACCGGACGGACATTGGTGCACGGGCCGTTACTGCCGTGCGCGCCCCCGGTCCCAGATAAACAGAATCATCGCGAGTGACCCGATCAGCATGAGAAAAATGAAGACAGTGTCGGTTGCGTATTCCCAGAGCAAGTTGACCGCTCCTTTCTGAATAAGGTGCCTCCGCATGTGCGGCAGGCACCTTTTGGTATGCTGGGGTTATTTGCGTACGTTACGACGGATTAAGGGGGTCGATGTCGAACTCGCCGCCTTCTCCGCCCTGGCGATGGTCGTCCATATTCTCCATGCCTTCCTCAACCGCGTAGGTGACAGGGCAAAAGCGGGTGATGCCTTCTGCAATTTTCAGTGAGCCGATGATCGCTACAAAGAGCGGCATGCCTTCCTTCGGCTTGCGGGTAAGGCGGGCGGTGGCCCAGGCGAGGATTGTAAATCCGGCAGCGATGCGGATGAGGGCGTTGATGAGCCCGATGTTTGGTCTGATCATGTTGAACAACTCCTTTTCGTAAGCGTTTTCAAATATTTTCGGACAATTTACATTTCTTTGATGATTTAAAGTGCTGTGCATGATACGATGGGGGAAACTTCTAACGCTCAGGTGATCACAATGTTAAATCAGCCAATCGAATGGACAAAAACAGAGATCCGTAAACAGCTGGATGTTGTCCGCGGGGATGAACCGCCGACAACGGTTATAAAGAATGCCCGCTGGCTGAACAGCGCAACGGGCCGGTGGCGAGAGGGCCACATCTGGATTCATCACGACCGGATCGTGTACGTTGGGGAAAGTCTGCCGGAGCCGTCCGGCCGAACCCGTACGTATGACGCAGAGGGCAGGCCTGTGGTGCCGGGATACATTGAGCATCATGCCCATCCGTTTCAGTTATATCATCCCCTCAGTTTTGCCCGGTATGCATCAGAGCGGGGAACAACCACACTGATCAACGACAACATGAGTCTTTTTTTGCAGTATGACAAAAAGAAAGCGTTTTCTTTTCTGGAAGCGATGCAACAGACGCCGGTGCTGATGCTGTGGTGGGCGCGCTATGACGCTCAGACGGCGCTTTTGGATCACGACGAAAAATTCACTTACCGGAATATGATGGACTGGCTTGACCATCCGTATGTGGTGCAGGGCGGCGAGCTCACGGACTGGCCGAGTGTGCTGAAGGGCAACGAAAGTATGCTGCACTGGATGCAGGAAACGAAAGCCCGGGGCAAGCGGATTGAGGGGCACATGCCGGGGGCAGGGGAGCGGACGCTTACCCAGCTGGCACTAACAGGCGTGGATTCGGATCATGAAGCGATGACCGGGGAGGAGCTTCTCCGCCGTCTCGATCTCGGCTACACGACGAGTATGCGTTATTCGTCGATCCGGCCTGATCTGCCGGTCCTGCTTGACACGGTTCGGGAAGAGGGGCTCAGCAGCAGTGACAAGCTGCTTATGACCACGGACGGTTCGCCTCCGAAGGTGATGGAGGAAGGTGTAATGGACCGCCTTATCGAAATTGCGCTTGGAAAAGGAATCCCATTTATTGATGCGGTTAACATGGCCACGTATAATGTAGCTAAACATTATCGTCTTGATCATGTGCTCGGCATGATTGCACCTGGACGTCTGGCGAACATCAACATTCTTCACTCGGAAGCCGATCCCCGCCCGGCGTCGGTCATGGCAAAAGGGGAGTGGGTCGTGAAGGACAGCGAGGTGCAGGGGCACAAGCCGGATCCTGACTGGAAGGAGCTCGGGCTGCCGCCATTTGAGCTCGACTGGGAACTCACGATGGAGGACCTGCAGTTTTCCATGCCGCTCGGTCTTGAAATGATTAATGACGTCATTATCAAACCGTACCGTCCGGGCACAATGATGCTTGCCGATGAGATCCCGCCTGACAGTGACGAATGCTTCTTTTTACTCGTGGACCGGTATGGAAAATGGCGGGTCAATACTATTATTAAAGGCTTTGCCGGAGATCTGTACGGGATGGCCAGTTCGTTTTCCAATACGGGGGATCTCGTTCTGATCGGGAAAAGCAAGCAAGGGCTGCTTGATGCATTTCAGGCGCTTAAAAAACAGGGGGGCGGAATTGTTCTTGCGGGAGAAGACGGCGTGGAAGCGTCGGTTCCCCTTACCTTGAACGGCAAAATGAGCACCCTGGAACTTCCGGACATCGCCGAGCAGGAGCGTCATCTGTTAAGGGTTCTCCAGCAGAAGGGATACCGATACGGGGATCCGGTTTATGCATTCCTGTTCTTTTCCGCCACCCACCTGCCGTATGTGCGGGTGACCCAGAAGGGGATCTTTGATGTGAAACAAAAAAAGGTACTCTTTCCTGCAATAATGCGGTAAAATATAAAAGTAAACGGCCCTGTTCCGGTTTCGTAACAGAGCCGGGTAAAAGGGGTCTACAGAAGAATGAAAACGGGAAAGTGGCTGTTATCTGCGGTGTTGTGCTTTGGTGTTTTAGCGGCAGCGTGCAGCGGTAATGATGCAGCGGGAGAAGATGATATAGAGAATGCTCCCGGTATGAGTGAGGAGAGCGATGGAACCCCGGAGGCAGCGGCGAATCAGGACAGCGAGTACGCCTATCGGATGCCTCTGACCGGTATCGGTTCGGATCAGGAGGTCACCCGCACGGCGTTCGGTGTGATGATGGAAAACTCCGTGAGCGCCCGTCCGCAGACCGGCCTGTATCAGGCAGACCTTGTGTATGAAGTGCTTTCTGAAGGGAACATTACCCGCTTTCTGACGTTTTACCACAGCAATGAGCCGGAGGAAATCGGCCCGGTTCGAAGCGCAAGAGACTATTACGTTCATTTAAATAACGGCTACAACGCGATTTACGTATCAGCAGGAGGCAGCTCGGACGGTCTTGCTCTTGCTGAAAGCCCGGATGTCCCCTACATCAGCGGACTTGTGTATGACGGCCGCTATTTCAGCCGGTCGGCGGAACGATCAGCGCCGCACAATATGTACACAAGCTATGAAGATCTTGTGACAGTGTCGGAGCAGCTCGGCCACGATCTGTTTGACGGGCCGCCGGAACTCCCGTTTAGCGGAGAGCTTTCAGCGGGTAAACCGGCAGTAAGCTTTGAAATAAACTACGGCAGCACGGCCAACAATGTCGCATACAAGTATGACGCGGCTCTCGGCGGCTACCAGCGCTTTAACGGCGGTGTGGCGATCATAGATCACCGGGACGGCACACCGGTAGCTCCGGCCAGTGTTTTTGCAGTGGAAATGGAGCACCGGGTGATCGACGAACTCGGCCGCCGGGACATTGACATTTCGTCCGGAGGCGACGCCTACCTGTTTCGGGAAGGCACTGTCGAGGCGGTGGAATGGAAAAATGTCGACGGCGCGATTCTGCCGTTTAAGGACGGAGAGCCTGTCGGTTTTTCCCCGGGACAGACATGGATTAATGTGATGCCGGATCTGGACCGCTTAACGATATACGATTGACGCGCACGGAAGCCGGTGGTTTTCCGGAGAATGAGGATGACGGAAAAGACGGAGGTTCCGGCGCAACCCTGCAGTAAAGGAAAGGATGATTGACCATGCAAATTAACAAATTGAGAGGAAAAGAACTCGACCAGCTGTTTGATTCGATTCTGAGCCTCAAGGATAAAGAAGAATGCTATCAGTTTTTTGATGACCTCTGTACGATGAACGAAATTCAGTCTCTCGGCCAGCGTCTTGAAGTAGCGCGCATGCTTATGGACGGGGACACGTACCAGAAGATTGAAAAAGACACAGGAGCGAGTACTGCTACGATTTCACGGGTCAAGCGCTGCATCAACTACGGAAACGACGGCTACCGCATGACGCTGGAGCGTGTGAAAGAGCAGCAGGAGACGAAATAATAAAAGATTGGGGCACACCTTTCCAGCAGGAGGGTGTGTTTTTTGTGTGAGGAGATTTTTTTGGGTGGTTGGGGCTGGGGTTAGGGTGTTTCGTATGCGGTTTGAGACTCAATGGCAGGGTTAAGTGTCCTGCCATTGGGGAGTCCGGACATAACTTTTGACTGGTGGGAAGAAATGTCCGAACTCTGCCAAAGTCCGGACATAACTTTTAATTGGTAGGAAGAAGTGTCCGAACTATGCCAAAGTCGGGACATAACTTTTGATTGGTAGGAAGAAATGTCCGAACTCTGCCAAAGTCCGGCCATAACTTTTAATTGGTAGGAAGAAGTGTCCGAACTATGCCAAAGTCCGGCCATAACTTTTAATTGGCGGGAAGAAGTGTCCGAACTATGCCAAAGTCGGGACACTAGCCGGCGACGACACCTCCTTTGCTGTCGTTGCCGCCCCGGTCACAAAATTCTCCGAAATCCCTTGCCACGTCATAGTGAGACGCAGGCTTATTTTTGATATACTTATGTGATGAGTTAACCAAGACACGTTTATTTCTGGAGGATATCACCATGCTCGAATATCACGAATGGCAGCATGTTTTTAAGCTTGATCCGAATAAAACGATAGATGATGATGCCCTGGAGGCGGTGTGCGAGTCGGGAACGGACGCGGTTATTGTCGGCGGCACCGATGGGGTGACCGAGGACAATACGCTCGATCTGCTCATGCGGATTCGCCGCTACTCGGTCGCCTGCGCCCTTGAGGTGAGTAGCCTCGATGCCGTCACGCCGGGCTTTGACTACTACCTGATCCCGTCGGTCGTGAACACGGATAACGTCGAGTGGGTGAACGGCCGCCACCATGCGGCGATCCGGGATTTCGGTCCCGTGATGAACTGGGACGAAGTGCTCTCGGAAGCCTATTGCGTTTTGAACCCCGAGGCAAAAGTGGCCAGACTGACGGAGGCAAAAACCGATCTCACTGAAGACGACATTGTCGCCTACGCGCGCATGACCGAGAACCTGATCCGCATGCCTGTTTTTTACCTGGAGTACAGCGGCACCTACGGAGATCCGGCTGTGGTGGAAGCGGCAGCGGGTGTACTGAAGCATACCCGCCTGTTTTACGGCGGTGGCATCACCAATCCTGAACAGGCAGCAGAAATGGCCGCGCACGCCGACACCATCGTCGTAGGCAACGCCATTTATGATAATCTGAAGAAAGCCCTCAAGACCGTTAAAGCGGTGAAAGAGAAATAACGAAATACGCGAAGGCATTCCCATAGCCGGGAAAATCAACATATACACACCCGCCCCTATGCGGTAAAATAGAATAAAACAAGAACATATGTTTGGAGTGGTGAACATGGAACGAGTCAGTGACCAGCTGACAGCAGGACTCAATCCTGAACAGCAGAAGGCGGTAAAGCATTCGAACGGACCGCTTCTTATCATGGCCGGAGCCGGAAGCGGCAAGACCCGGGTGCTTACCCACCGCATCGCCTACCTGATCGGTGAAAAAGGCGTAGCCCCGTGGTCGATTCTCGCCATTACATTTACAAACAAAGCAGCCCGTGAAATGAAGGACCGGGTCGGCCGGATCGTTGCGGGACCGGGAGCTGAGGACATCTGGATTTCCACCTTTCACTCCATGTGCGTGCGCATGCTGCGCCGGGACGTGGACAGAATCGGTGTAAACCGGAACTTTACGATTCTTGATGGCTCCGATCAGCAGACCGTTATGAAACGGCTCATGAAAGAGCAGAATATCGATACGAAGAAATTCGAACCCCGGAGCATTCTCGGCACGATCAGCTCGGCGAAAAACGAACTGAAAACACCGGAAGACTACGGCAAAACCGCCAACGGACCCTACGAGGATACTGTGCACAAGCTCTATACCGCGTACCAGAAGGAACTGAAAAAGAACCATGCGATGGACTTTGACGACCTGATCATGAAGACGATCACGCTCTTTAAGAAGGTCCCTGAAGTGCTGGAATTTTACCAGCGCAAGTTTCAGTACGTGATGGTCGACGAGTACCAGGATACGAACCGGGCCCAGTATGTGCTCGTTCAGATGCTGGCGGACCGTCACAAAAATATCTGCGTGGTCGGGGACTCGGATCAGTCGATCTACCGGTGGCGCGGGGCGGACATTCAGAACATCCTGAGCTTTGAAAAGGACTATCCAAACTCTACGGTAATCCTGCTCGAGCAGAACTACCGCTCCACGAAGACAATTCTGAAGGCGGCAAACGACGTGATCGGCAACAACGCCGGCCGGAAGAAGAAAAATCTCTGGACCGAAAACGACGACGGGGACAAGCTCCGCTACTATGAAGCGGACAATGAGCACGACGAAGCCCAGCACATCGTTGGGAAGGTCAGGGAAATGCTCGACTCCGGTACGTACAAGGAGTCCGACATTGCCGTGTTGTACCGGACGAACGCCCAGTCCCGTGTGATCGAGGAGATGTTCGTCAAATCGAACCTCAACTATACGATCGTCGGCGGCACGAAGTTCTACGACAGAAAAGAGATCAAGGACGTGCTTGCGTACCTTCGCGTTGTGGCGAACCCGGACGATGACATCAGCCTGCGCCGAATTATTAACGTGCCGAAGCGCGGCATCGGTGCTTCCACCCTGGACAAAATCGCCCACTTTGCGGATATGCAGGACATTTCCATGTACCGGGCGCTTCAGGACGTGAACGAAATCGGTCTTTCTGCGCGTGCGCGTAACGCGCTGGCAGAATTTATCGACCAGTTAAGTAACTGGGTTCAGATGCAGGATTACCTGAGCGTCACCGAACTTGTGGAAGAGCTGATCGATAAGACCGGCTACCGGGCAATGCTGAAAAACGACAAGAGCCTCGAATCAGAGAGCCGTCTTGAAAACGTGGAGGAATTTCTCACCGTAACGAAGGACTTTGAAGAATCGAACGAAGATAAATCCCTGATCGCCTTCCTGACCGATCTCGCGCTTATTGCCGATATCGATAAAGTGGAGGAAGACGAGGAAACGGGCGAGCCGGAGGAGCAGATCATTCTTATGACACTTCACTCCGCCAAAGGACTCGAGTTTCCGGTCGTGTTTCTGATCGGCATGGAGGAAGGCGTGTTCCCGCACAGCCGCTCGCTTATGGAAGAAGCGGAAATGGAAGAGGAACGCCGTCTGGCCTACGTGGGCATTACCCGGGCGGAAAAAGAGCTGCACCTTTCCCGTGCCCGGATGCGGACCCTTTACGGCCGCACAAATATGAACCCGGCGTCACGCTTTTTAAGTGAGATTCCGGAAGACCTGCTTGACGCGGTCAAAGAAGACCAGGCACAGCCGGCGTGGATGAAAACGTCCCGCCAGACGCCGGGAAGCCAGGGCGGTTTCGGAGGCCGTTCTGGCGGCGCCGCAGCCGGAGGCTTTGGAGGCAGACCGGCTGCCGCACCGCAGAAACGCCGCACAACCATGCGTACGACGACAACCCAGACAGGCGGCGACGGCTTCACATGGTCTGTCGGTGATAAAGCAGCCCATAAAAAATGGGGCACCGGTACGGTCGTCAGCATGAAGGGCGACGGAGAGAACGTGGAACTGGATATCGCATTTCCGAATGTGGGTGTGAAGAGGCTGTTCGCCAAATTCGCCCCGATTACGAAGCAGTAAGGTGGGACCACGATGGACGAGAAAAACGCACAAGAGCAGATCAATCAGCTGACAGATACATTAAACGACTATGCCTACCACTACTACGTCCTTGACGAGCCGAAGGTAAGCGACGCCGAATACGACCATCTTCTGAAAGAACTGATGGAACTTGAGGACGCTCATCCAACGCTTAAGCGCGACGATTCGCCAACGGAACGGGTAGGCGGAGAGATCCTCGAATCTTTTAAAAAAGTAAGGCACGAGGTGCCGATGCTGAGCCTGTCGAATGCTTTCAATGCGGAGGATCTCCGGGATTTTGACAGAAGGGTTCAGCAGGGTACCGGGAGGAAGGCGCGCTACAGTTGCGAGTTGAAGATTGACGGGCTGGCGGTGACGCTCAAGTACGAGAAGGGGCGGTTTGTGCGCGGGGCGACGCGCGGTGACGGAACGGTCGGCGAGGATATTACGAGCAACCTGAAGACGATTCCGTCGATTCCTCTGCGCCTTAAGGAAGAGGCGGATATTGAGGTGCGGGGCGAGGCGTTTATGCCGAAGCGGTCGTTTGAGCGGCTGAACGAGGAGAAGGAGGAGCGTGGTGAGCAGCTGTTTGCGAACCCGAGGAACGCGGCGGCGGGGTCGCTGCGCCAGCTCGATCCGAAGATTGCCTCCAAGCGGAATCTCGATATTTTCGTCTACTCGATCGGAAAGCTTGAGGGAAAGCGGGTCGATTCCCACCACGAGGCGCTCCAGTATGTAAGCGAGCTCGGGTTTAAAATTAACCGTGAGTATCAAATCTGCGAGACGATCGATGAAGTGATCGACTACTGCGAAAGCTGGCTCGATAAGCGGGCCGATCTCCCGTACGAGATCGACGGAATCGTGATCAAGGTGGACAGCCTGACGGACCAGGAGGAGCTCGGCTTTACGGCGAAGAGCCCGCGCTGGGCGACGGCGTACAAGTTTCCTGCTGAGGAAGTCGTGACCACGCTTGAGGATATTACGCTTAACGTCGGGCGTACCGGGGTTGTGACGCCGACCGCGATTCTCGCACCGGTGGCGGTTGCGGGGACGACGGTGAAGCGCGCTTCCCTTCACAACGAGGACCTGATCCGGGAAAAGGATCTGAAGCTCGGGGACAAGGTGACGATTAAAAAAGCCGGCGACATCATTCCGGAAGTGGTCAACGTGCTTACCGAGCAGCGGACCGGTGACGAGCGTGATTTTTCAATGCCGACGCACTGTCCGGAATGTGAGAGCGAGCTGGACCGGATTGAAGGGGAAGTGGCGCTTCGCTGTATGAATCCGAAATGCCCGGCGCAGATCCGGGAGGGGCTCATCCACTTTGTGAGCCGAAACGCGATGAACATCGACGGTCTCGGCGAGCGGGTGATTGCCCAGCTGTTTGCCCACGGCCTTATTGAAGACGTGGCCGATCTGTACCGTCTGGAACGTGAGGAGCTGTTAAAGCTCGAGAGGATGGGCGAGAAGTCGGTCGATAATCTGCTTAACGCGATCGAGGCGACGAAGGAGAACAGCATGGAAAAACTGCTGTTCGGTCTCGGCATCCGTCACGTAGGCTCGAAGGCGGCGCAGACGCTTGCGATGCATTTTGAATCGATGGATGGGCTGAAGAACGCGTCCCGTGAGGATCTGATGGCGATTCATGAGATCGGTGATAAGATGGCGGACGCGGTCGTCACGTACTTTGAGAAGCCGGAAGTAGCGGAACTGATCGAAGAGCTCCGGGAAGCGGGCGTGAACCTTACGTACACCGGGCCAAAGCTTCAGAACGCGGACGAGATCGACTCGCCGTTTGCCGGAAAAACGATCGTACTGACCGGTTCACTGGAGCAGATGACACGAAACGAAGCGAAAAAACAGATTGAGCTTTTGGGCGGCAGCGTGACCGGCAGCGTCAGCAAAAAGACGGACCTGCTGATTGCGGGGGAAAGTGCCGGTTCGAAGCTCACAAAAGCGCAGGATTTAAACATAGAAATATGGGATGAAGCGAAAATGCTGGAGCAGCTGAACCAGTAGCAGGGAAAGGCGGGAAGAAATTTTCTGCCTGAACGGAGTGGTTCGGCATGAGGCTTTAGCGCTGGTGACGGAGGGGAAAGTGCAGTGTTTTTGTCACCGGAGGTAAGCAGTCATCACATTGAGGAGTGAATCAAATGGTCAGAAGACTTAGTGTCATCGGCCTTGCAGGTGTTCTTTTTCTCACCGGCTGTCTGCCCGGAGATGATGGGGAAGAGGATGAAACAGAGGTAGTAGAAGAAGAGGAGCAGCCCGAATATACGACCACCCCGACGATCGACACGCCGGAAAGCTATTACCGGAACGTGCTTCAGGACGGGAAGTTTCTCCGCAGTCCGGCACGGGGAAGTGTGTCCCATGCGATGGGAAACCGGGTGGATGTGGATCAGTTTGAGCTCGGCCTGATGGAAATTGCGTCGGCTCATTTCAGCCGGGACGATTACTTTTTCCAGGACGGCCAGATTTTAAGCGGCAGTGTGATTAACAGCTGGCTGCGCCGGCTCGGTCCTTATGATGACAGTCTTGAGAATGCAAATCGCTACGTGCACGGGCTGAACCCGTCCATGTATACAAGCGAGGAACTGGAGTATGTGGAGGCGGTGAACCGTGGCGAAGATGTGGAGGAAAATGAAGCGCTGGACGTGAGTCCGTCTGACTGGAGTATGGACGAGCGTGAACAGCGGATGCGGGAGAATCCCGCCTTTCTTTCCCACATCATGGAGCATAATTACATGGTGCAGGACGGGGAGGACAGCGTGGCTCTTGGCGGCATCGTGATCGGGATGGGCATGCGCCAGACGTACAACTTTTCGATTACGGATGACGACGGAGGCATTCACCGTTTCGAACAGTCTCTCGATGCCGAGCAGGTGGAGGAAGCTGCTCGGCAGCGGGCAGAAGCCGTGGTAAGCCGGATCCGCACATCGGATAACGTGGATGAGGACACGCCGATCGTTGTGGCGCTCTACCAGGAGGAGCGCCGTAATTCCCTCGTTCCGGGAAGCTTTGTGGCTGTTGCCCGCTCTGACAGCGGCGACAATCTCGGCAGCTGGGAAACGCTTGATGAAGACCATTACTTCTTCCCGTCCAATCAGGGTACAGAAAACCGCAGAGATGATGCGGAAGCGTTCTCGGCCTTTAAGACGGAAGCGGAGGATTTCTTTGACCACGCTGTCGGCATTGTCGGCAAAGGACGCTACAAGAGCGGAAGCATGGAGGAATTCCGGATTGAGGTGAACCTCCAGTCGCACGGCAAGGCGGAAATCATCGCCTTAACGCAGCACCTGGCAGGGTTAACGCAGGAATACCTTCCATTTGATGCACCGGTGAAAATCTACCTGGAGTCTGTGAACGGCACGGAAGCAGTCGTCGTTTCCTATCCGGACGAGGAACCGTTCATTCACGTTCACTAGACTGGCAGTGAGCCAGGTAAGGATAAAAGCAGGAGCCGTCTCTTCTAATGGAAGGGGCGGTTTTTTTGTGGGGACTTGAGCTGAATGGACGGGGCGAGAGAAGGATTTGCGACTTAATTCAGAATTGGAGAGGGGTTAGGTCGTGAAAGTAGAGGATTTGCGACTTAATTCAGAATTGGAGAGGAGTTAGGTCGTGAAAGGGGAGGATTTGCGACTTAACTCAGAATTGGAGAGGAGTTAGGTTGTGAAAGTAGAGGATTTACGACTTAACTCCGGAGTTGGAGAGGAGTTAGGTCGTGAAAGTAGAGGATTTGCGACTTAATTCAGAATTGGAGAGGAGTTAGGTCGTGAAAGGGGAGGATTTACGACTTAACTCTGAATTGGAGAGGGGTTAGGTCGTGAAAGGCCGACGTATAGTATGACATAACTTACTCAGCTGCAGGTATGGGGATTCCTCGAAGAAAAATCGATAAATGTCCGCTTTTTGTGACAAATATGTGAAACCCTCAAATTTATTTTAATTTTTTTTGATGAATATATATGTCTATATGAAAATGAAAACGGTTAATTTGAGGGTGATTATGAATATTAATACAAACAAACGTCAACTTAATAATAATTGGAATGTTCAAAATTTAAAAGTGTGGTATGATTCTGCTTGTGCGTTGAAGTTGGGCGTGCGACAGCTGCAGACCTGGCAGGCGGTGATTGCATATTGGTGTATATCGCCTTCTCGGTATCTGTGCGGCGGTTATTTTGAGTAAAGTCAGTCAGTAAAGCAAATGCTAACAAATACTTGGAATTGCGCCTGTTTTCTTCAAGCTAGTTAAAGGAGGGAAAGAATAAGTGGAATATTCACTTACTACTGGAACCTGGTTTTGGCTACTTGTTCCAATGCTTACAATCGTTATTCTATCCATCATTACTTTTTTCACTGAAAGGAGCAGCTAATCAGCAATGGAAACCGCAACGTTAGTTACGTTTATAGTTTACTTAGTTGGTATGCTCGCAATCGGACTTGTGGCATACAAAATGACAAGCAATTTATCTGATTACGTACTCGGGGGACGCCGTCTCGGCGGAAGTGTTGCCGCACTGAGTGCCGGTGCATCGGACATGAGCTCGTGGCTCCTGCTCGGTCTGCCTGGTGCCATGTATGTAGCAGGTATGACGGAGATCTGGATCGCAGTCGGTCTGGCCGTCGGTGCGTACTTAAACTGGCAGTTCATCGCCAAACGTCTCCGTGTATACACGGAAATTGCAGGTGACTCAATCACCCTGCCTGATTTCTTTGAAAACCGGTTCAGAGACGAGTCGAAAATCCTTCGTGTCGTGTCTGCCCTGGTTATTTTAGTATTCTTTGCCTTTTACACGAGTTCCGGACTGGTAGGGGGAGCGCTTCTGTTCTCATCCTCATTCGGATTCGACTATACAACAGCCCTGTGGATCGGTGCGATTGTCATCATCTCGTACACTTTCCTCGGCGGATTCCTGGCTGTCAGCTGGACTGACTTTGCCCAGGGGATTCTCATGTTCCTCGCGCTCATCATTGTGCCGATTGTGGCGATCAACCAGATGGGTGGCTGGGGCGAAACCGTGAACCAGATCGGTGAAATTGACCCAAGCTATCTTGATGTATTTGCCGGTACGACGGTGATCGGAATTATCTCCCTGCTTGCATGGGGTCTCGGTTACTTCGGTCAGCCGCACATCGTGGCACGTTTTATGGCGATCAAGTCGAAAGACGAGATTCCGAAAGCCCGTCTTGTGGGGATTACGTGGATGGTATTCGCCCTCTTTGGTGCGATTTTCACAGGTTTCATCGGGATCGCGTACTTTGCTGACGCCCCGCTTGCGGACGGCGCGCAGGAAACGGTGTTTATCGAGTTTACCCAGGTTCTTTTTAACCCTTGGGTATCCGGTTTCCTTCTTGCAGCCATCCTGGCAGCAATTATGAGTACGATCGACTCCCAGCTTCTTGTGTCTTCTTCTGCACTCACAGAGGATTTCTACAAAGCGATTTTCCGTAAGCAGGCTTCGCAGCAGGAGCTTGTATGGGTCGGACGCCTCGGCGTACTGCTCATCGCCCTGTTTGCGATCTTCCTTGCGTACAATCCGGAAGCAACCGTACTTGAGCTTGTCGGATACGCATGGGCAGGCTTTGGTGCCGCCTTCGGTCCGGTCATCATTCTCGCTCTCTTCTGGAAGCGGATGACGGGCAACGGTGCCCTTGCCGGCATGATCGTCGGTGGTGCGACAGTCATTCTGTGGGGCTTCCTTCCTGAAGGATTCGCGCTTGCAGAGCTGTATGAAATCGTACCCGGCTTTATCCTTGCCTGGATCGCGATCATGGTCGTGAGTCTGGCTGGATCCGAGCCATCTGACGAAGTTCAGAAGCAGTTTGAAGAAGTACAGAATAACCTTTAATTTTTAATAGAGAGCCTCCTCCGCGCGTATGTGCGGGGGAGGTTTTTTTGTGCGGGGAAGGTGTGTGGGGCGGGCTCAGTGGGCTAAGGACGGTTAGGAAATAATAAGGACGCTTGGGAAATAACAAGGACGCTTAGGAAATAACACGAACGTTAAGGAAATAATAAGCACGTTAAACCGCCCCCGCCCCTATCCTCTTTTAGGAAAACCGCCCCACTCCCCGCGCCCCGTCTGTTGCTTGCGTACTTCAATTTTGATAAGATCAGTTTATTACTGAAAAGAACGTACAGGCGCCTGCGCGGTCAGGGTTCGGTCCTGCTGCCTGGCGCCTGATCCATGACTGGAGGTTTTACGGAATGGAACGGATAACAAAAAGCCAGATCAAGCACGTGGCGCACCTGGCGCGGCTTGAATTTACGGATCACGAAGTGGAGATGTTCTCCGAGCAACTGGATTCGATTATCAACTTTGCCGAACAGCTCAATGAGCTCGACACCTCAAACGTGGAGCCGACCTCCCACGTGTTTGACGTGCGCAATGTGCTTCGTGAAGACGAAGTGAAGCCGTCGCTCGAGCAGGACGAAGCGCTGAAAAACGCCCCGGCCACGAAAGACGGACAAGTGAAAATTCCAACCGTGTTTGAATAAAGGAGGTACGCAGATGTCTATTCTTGACCAGCGATTTGCTCAGATTCACGAGCAGTTACATAAAAAAGAGCTGTCTGTGAGTGACCTTGTGGATGCGTCGTACAAACGAATCCATGAAGTGGACGGCACAATCAATGCGTTTATTCATTTAAATGAAGAAGGTGCCCGCAGCCAGGCGAAAAAGATGGATGATCATCTTGGAAAGAACGACATCACGAGCGTTCTCTTCGGTCTTCCGGCAGGCATTAAGGACAACATCAGCACAAAAGGTCTGAGAACGACCTGTGCGAGTAAAATACTCGACCGGTTTGAACCGCTGTACAACGCAACGGTCATGAACAAGCTTGAAACCGAGCAGAGCATTAACATTGGAAAAGTAAACATGGACGAGTTTGCCATGGGATCGTCCAATGAAAATTCCGCCTACGGGGTCGTGCGCAACCCTTGGGACCCGGATCGTGTACCGGGCGGTTCAAGCGGCGGGTCGGCAGCGACGGTTGCAGCCGGGGAAGTCATGTTTTCCCTCGGTACCGACACAGGCGGATCGATCCGCGAGCCTGCTGCATTCTGCGGCTGCGTCGGGCTGAAACCAACATACGGCCGGGTGTCGCGCTTTGGTCTCGTGGCGTTTGCCTCATCTCTTGATCAGATCGGCCCACTCACCCGAACGGTGGAAGATAACGCTCACGTACTGCAGGCGATTTCGGGCCACGATCCGATGGATTCCACGAGCGCCGGCGTGGACGTGCCTACGTTTGTGGATGCCCTGACCGGGGATCTGCGCGGCAAGAAGATTGCCGTCCCTCAGGAGTATTTCAATGAAGGGGTCGACATCGAGGTTCGTAACAGTGTGCGCGAAGCCCTTGCGGTTCTTGAAAAACAGGGGGCAACGTGGGAGGAAGTTTCCCTTCCCCATACGAAATATGCCATTGCGACGTACTACCTGCTTGCCTCGTCGGAAGCGTCGGCGAATCTGTCGCGCTTTGACGGAATCCGCTACGGGGAACGGGTGGAGGACGAGCGCCTCATTGAAACGTACATGAAAACCCGCAGTAAATACTTCGGCAACGAAGTGAAGCGCCGTGTCATGCTCGGTACGTTTGCGCTCAGCTCAGGATATTACGACGCCCTTTATAAAAAAGCGCAGAAGGTCCGTACGCTCATTAAGCAGGATTTTGATGAAATCTTCCTGAAGTATGATGCAGTTGTGGGTCCGACCACGCCGACGACGGCCTTTAAAATCGGCGATAAAATTGACGATCCGCTCACGATGTATATGACGGATATTCTCACGGTTCCCGTGAGCCTTGCAGGGCTGCCGGCGATCAGTGTGCCGTGCGGTTTTTCCGAAGGCATGCCGGTCGGACTGCAGGTTATCGGCAACCATTTCGATGAAAAAACAGTCTACCAGGTGGCGCATGCGTTTGAGCAGGCCACAGACTACCATAAACAGAAGCCGGAACTATAAGGGGGGAGAAGACGAATGAACTTTGAAACGGTCATCGGCCTTGAAGTACACGTGGAACTGAAAACCGATTCGAAAATTTTCTGCGGCTGCTCCACCGAATTCGGCGCACCGCCAAACACCCATACATGCCCGATCTGTCTCGGTCACCCGGGGGTCTTGCCGGTCCTGAACAGAAAAGCTGTGGATTTTGCCATGCGGGCGGCTCTTGCGCTTAACTGTGACGTGGCACAGGAAACGAAATTTGACCGGAAGAACTATTTCTATCCGGACAGTCCCAAAGCGTATCAGATCAGCCAGTTTGACCAGCCGATCGCTGAAAATGGCTGGATTGATATTAACGTAAACGGCGAAACGAAGCGGATCGGCATTACCCGCCTTCATCTCGAGGAGGACGCGGGCAAGCTGACACACGTTGACGGCGAACACTACTCCCTTGTGGACTTTAACCGTGTGGGCACGCCGCTCATCGAGATCGTGAGCGAGCCGGATCTCCGTTCACCGGAGGAAGCCTACGCCTATCTGGAAAAATTGAAGGCCATCATGCAGTACACAGACGTGTCCGACTGCAAAATGGAGGAAGGTTCTCTCCGCTGTGACGCGAACATCTCGATCCGTCCTGCGGGTCAGAAGAAGTTCGGTACGAAAACGGAGCTGAAGAACCTGAACTCGTTTATGAACGTGCAGAAAGGAATCGCTTACGAGGAAGTACGCCAGGAGAACGAAATTCTCGGCGGCGGAAAAATTCTTCAGGAAACGCGGCGCTGGGATGCGGACGGGAAAAAGACGATCCTTATGCGGATCAAAGAGGGGTCTGACGACTACCGCTACTTCCCTGAGCCGGATCTGGTGAACCTCTACATTGAGGACGAGTGGAAGGAGCGTGTCCGCGGTGAAATTCCTGAACTTCCGGACGAGCGCCAGAAACGTTACGTAAAAGAGCTGGAGCTTCCGGAATACGACGCCCAGGTGCTCACACAGCAGAAGGTGATGAGCGACTTTTTCGAGGAAGGGCTTGAAAAAGGCGCACCGCCGAAGCTTCTGTCCAACTGGATGATGGGGGAAGTGAGCGCGTGGCTTAAAGCGAACAACAAGGACATTACAGAAGTGCCGATGACGCCTGAAGGGCTTGCCGGGATGATTGCGTTGATCGAAGACGGCACCATCTCGAGCAAAATTGCCAAAAAGGTGTTCAAGGAACTGATCGAAAACGGCGGCGATGCCAAAAAGATCGTAAAAGATAAAGGCCTGGTTCAAATTTCGGACGAAGGCGAGATCAGAAAAATGGTCAATGACGTGCTCGACTCGAACGAACAGTCGATTGCCGACTACAAGGACGGCAAGGAAAAAGCACTCGGTTTCCTCGTTGGCCAGGTGATGAAAGCCTCTCGGGGGAAAGCAAACCCGCAGATGGTCAACACGCTTCTGGCAGATGAGATGGAGAAACGATAGATTTCTGATTGGGGGACCGCCGCACGAAGGCTTTGTGCGGCGGCTTTCCTTTACCCGTTTTTCATGCGAGCAGTCCGGGTGACATGATGGCCCAAACCTGTTAGGATAAATATTTGTGTAACCGGCTGGCATATTCAGATGGCCTGCCGCATAAGATACTTGTACTTTCCAGACCCAGAAAATAAAACCGGAGGGGTGGTAACGTGAAGAAAGACGCTGTAAAATTCATTTTTGCTGCGATGACAGCCCTTGTCTTTTTTACCGGGACGATCGCTCTGGTGATTCTCGGTATACGCGGCATCGGGTCCAACCTGGTGCAGATTGAATCAGGCATGAGCGTGTTTTTGTTTGCTCTTGCCACATTCGGCTGGATCATTCCATTGCAGCTGCTGTCGGTGCTTCGGATGATTCCAATACAGAAACGGCGCATGCGGATGATTTTTCCCTACGCCGAGCGTCTGTTTCAGGTGAGTATTTTCGTTCTTTACCTGCTCGGACTGAACATGGTCATACCGGCCGTAAACTTTTCAAGCGCCGGCATGATCGCTTTTGCAGGCGTGATGGTGCTGCTGGCAAAGGTGCTGTTTATGAAGATCAACGCCGAGGCGAGAAAAGTCCGTCGCAGGGAGCTTGAAAAGCAGCTCAGCCGTGATTAAAGGATCGATTATGCCTTTTTGAAAATGAATGATGGAACGTAAGGCTGCGACTCCAGCGGGAAAAGCAACAGGCGAAGACCCCGGAGGGTGATGTTCCCGAGGAGGCTGAGACGTTGCCCGCGGAAAGCGCAGCCTGCAGTGTAAAAAACAACACTCTTAATCAAAAGAAGGTCCCGGGAGCGCCTGTTACAGGGCGCGGGGACCTTCTTTTTTCATACATACAAACGAATGAGGCCTGTCGCTCACCGGGCTCAGGAACGACTGATTCTTTACAAATCCGGCCCGCTCATACAGACGAATCGCCCGCTCGTTCTGTTTAATGACCACCAGGCGGAAGCAGCCGGTCCTGTGGCGCTCACCGAGAAACGTGAGCACAGCGGACAGAAAGAGACGGCCCCGCCCTTTTCCCGTCTGACAAGGCTTCATGCCGATGCCGATATCGATGTAGGCGCTGTTGTCATACACACCGGCATCGTAACCGCCCGGTACCCGCGCCTCTTCACCGGTGCAGCAGTAACCGGCAAGGTCCCCTTCCATGTCCATGCACGCATAGTAATCCCCGCTCAAAAGCTCATCAAGGCAGTCTTTCGTCGGTTCCAGATTATAAAGGTCGTAAGGAGGAGGATACCGCCAGAAGAGGATTTCCTCAGCGAATGAGCAGGTCATTTTCGTAAAAGTGTAGGGATGTTTCTGACTGTGACGCATCGTCTTCACCTCGTAAAAATGGTTTCGACAGAGCGGATGAAAATCCTTTTTTTTCAGGCAGGACAGGATAGGAAAAAAAGATCCGGCGATTTTTCCACCTATACAGGAATCAGCCTTGCGTTTAACGAAAGGAAAGAGAGATGCATGATTTCGCAGTTTCAACTGAAAATAAGTCAATTTTCAACACGACTGTGATAATTAAACAAACGTTTATTTGATAGTCGAATCCAGACTGGTTTTGACGATAAAGGAGACAGAACGATGCCATTTTCACACCGGCTCACCTCAAAAAAACAGCTGGCAGCGCTTGCCGGAGAGCCGAGCGAGCTTGTCAAACAGAAAACGATTGACCGCCTTGACGGGCACTGCCGGGAGCTGATCGCCCGTTCGCCGTTTGTGGTGATTTCAACCGCTGACGCAAGCGGGAACTGCGATGCGTCTCCACGGGGCGACGGGCCAGGCTTTGTGCACGCGGTGGACGACAAGCGGCTCGTGATTCCGGAAAGGCCGGGCAATAAACGAATGGATACGCTGTACAACCTCCTTGAAAATGACCGGATCGGGCTTCTTTTTCTGATTCCGGGGTTTGGGGAGACGCTTCGTATCAACGGGCGTGCGGCGGTCATTACTGACCGTGATCTCCTTGAGCCGTGTGCGGTCAGGGGGAAAGTGCCTGCTCTCGGCATCGGAGTGGAAGCCGATGAGTGCTTTATCCACTGTGCGAAGGCGATGAAGCGTTCCGGAATCTGGACACCGGAAAAATGGCCGGACGTCTCGGATCTTCCGAAAGCGGCAGTGATGCTCGCTGACCACGCTGGAATTGGAAGAGGCGGGAGCGGAGCTCTTGAAGAGAGGCTGGAAAAAGGATACCGGGAAAACCTCTATTAAAACAGGCACCAGTGATTATGAAACAAGCACAGTCAGCAGAGGATGCTTCTCATATACTGAAAAGACATCAGGATTTAGAGAAGAGGTCGGTGTATGATAGGTGTAATAATCGGAAAGAAAGAATTTAAGCGAATACAAAGCGGCACAGCAAAAAATGAATATCTTCCGGCTTACGTGGCATTCGTGAATGCCTATATGACGCCGGTAATGTTTTTTGTGCTCAATTCCGGTGCGGTGGGCGAAGGTAAAACCCGAGCTGTAGTGTTTGAACCGGGAGGCCGGCGTTCGGAAGGAATTCTGCCGCTGCCGAACCGCGTCTACTGCCGTTCAATTCTGTCTCCGGGTCAGCGTGAGCTTGCACAGCAGATTCAGGATAAAGGAATCACAACCGTTTACCAGCTGCAATCAAAACGGGAACGGGATAAACTGCGGCATATGAATATACTGCGCAAAGACCGATCCGGGCTTTTTCAGGTTCCGGAGACAAAGGCGCTGTCATGGCAGCAGCTCCAGAATATGCTCAGGAAACACAAAAAGGTTATTGTTAAGCTAAGAAATGGGGCATTGGGCAGGAGGGTATACTCTATTTCAAAGACAGGTACAAAATACCTTTTAACCTCTTCCAGAAAGGGAGAAATGAATAAAAACGTGTATACAGCAGCAGGCCTGCGCCGTTTTTTCCGACAGAGGAAGATGCAGAGAAAGCGCTGGGTCGTTCAGCAGTATGTTGCTGCAAAAAAACAGGCCGGGCGTACATTGGAATGCCGTTTCAGCGTACAGAAGGGAGAGACAGGCGAGTGGATGGTTGCCGCCAAAGCGATTCGCCTGTCCCGAAAAGGCCATTTTCTGACCAACGTGGCACAGGGAGCGACGGCAGTTCCGTTTTCCGAGGCAGCCTTGCAGGCAGCCGCTCCCGGAATGGAGAAAAAGCTGAATAGGGCCAGTATCCAGATCGCACGCCGACTTGAAAAATCACTGCCGGTCATCGATCTTGGTCTCGATCTCATGATCGATCCGGATGACCGTATCTGGTTGATCGAAGCGAATCAGAAAGATCAGCGGCTCACTTATAGGTATGCCGGTATGGAAGCAGAATACAGAGAAACGTTTATGAATCCACTGCGGTACCTGCTGAGCCGGAGGCATTAACGGTAACAGTTTCAGATTGGGGATGGACCAGATGAGTATACGAACGGAACGACTCGTTCTCACGCCCTGCGCAAAGGATTTGTACCATATGATTAAGGACGATTATCCGTGCGGGGCTCACATTATGAATTATATGCAGGATGTAGAGGAAGATCCGGAGCTGGCGGGCTGGGGCTGCTGGTTTGCATTTAGAAACGGCCGGGTCATCGGCGACCTCGGATTCAAAGGCAAGCCCTCGCCGCTTAGAACAGTGGAAATCGGCTACGGTTTTCTTCCGGAAGTCCGCAACACGGGATACGCCACCGAGAGTGCCCGTGCGCTCATCGGCTGGGCTTTTTCCACCGGGAAAGTGGACAAGATCCTCGCCGAATGCCACAAAGAAAACCAGTCGTCGATCCGCGTCCTCGAAAAACTCGGTTTTGAATCGTTCAGAGAAGGCGACGGCCTCATCTTTTGGCAGCTCTCAGGTAAAACGGGGACGGTTCTCACGTGACATTCGGGCAACGATATAAAACAGAAGAAAGCAGAGGTGTGAAATGGGGACGTTTCTTACGTGACATCCGGCGATGCCGATGGATGTGACGCAGGAACCGTCCCCGTGTGACTATGGACTGGAAAGCTTACAATGATTTAGCCTGGCTTGAGCCGATTATTGCGCCGGCAGAAGAGTACAGAGAAGAGGCTGAGCGTTACATAGAGGCAATCACTGCGAAACTCGCCCGCAAAGCGCCGGGGAAACCGGCGATGCTGCATCTCGGCTGCGGGGCAGGCGGGCACGATGCCCATTTCAAACACCACTTCCGGGTCACCGGTGTAGACGTGAGCCCGGGGCAGCTCGAAATCGCTGCCGGGCGCAACCCTGAGGTGGATTACAAGCCGGGGGACATGCGCACCTTTGATCTGGACCGCCGGTTTGATGTGGTGGCGATTCCCGATTCGATCATGTACATGACAACGAAAGAGGACCTGAAAGCTGTCTTGGCTGATGGTGCGAGACACCTTGCTCCGGGAGGCGTCCTGTTTTTCGTGGTCCATACGAAAGAAGAATTCCAAAATAACAATTTTGTCTACACAGCAGAGGAAGACGGGGGACAGCTCCACGTGACCGTCTTTGAAAACAACCACATCCTCCCCGGCGGTGACAGCTACGAGGCGGCAATGGTGTTTTTGATCCGGGAAAATGCCCAGCTTCGCATCGAGCATGACGTGCACACACTCGGACTATTCAACCTGGACACGTGGATGAATGCCCTGAAGGAAGAAGGGTTCACAGCCGATGTGAAAAACGCCGACGACCTTTACGATCACGCCCTGATGGAGAACGGAGAATACAAGCTGAAAATGTTCACTTGCACGAAAAAATGAAAAACGGGGACGGTTCTCGTGTCACATTCGCGCTGCGGCTGCGAATGTCACGTAAGAACCGTCCCCAATTAGCATCTTTTACTCGCGGATCTGCTGCCGGCGGACCCAGAGCGTCGCCGCCCATTTTTCCCCCTGCACCACCGGCGAGCCGGCGTGAAGCGTAAGGGCGTTCGTTTTCTGTTCAGAATAGAAATATTCAAAGTACACCGCTGTTCCCCGTTTTGGCGGAATTGAGAGACCCAGCTTCGGAAACACGGTTTCCCCGCCTTCCTCCACATCATTCAAGTACACAATCATCGTCGCAATCCGGTTGTTCACTTCGGCTCTCGTAAACGAGTCCATGTGCGCGCGATATTCCTCGCCCGGCTGGTAATGGAGCACGTGCAGGTCCTCTGCATTGGTCAGGGGCATCCCCATCATCACACTTAGCCGGCGCTCCACTTCTGATACAACCGGAGAATAATGCTCATCAAGAAAAACACCGCTGCTCGTCCGCATCGCGTGCTCGCGCTTGTCCGTGCCAATCTTCGAGCGTTTTAGATGTGCGCGGCTAACCTCAATCACTGCATCGCACTCCGCATCATCCAGGACATTCTCAAAAACCGCGATTGCCGGCTCCGCTGAAAGCAGGCTGACCGCCATCTCCCGTCCGTCGACTTCCACCGAATTCCCTGAAAAAGAGAACATCGACTGCTCTTTCACTTTCTGGTTCAACCAGGTTCCTCCTCTGACGGAACACATTCCGTTTTCTTAATTTTAGCAAAAAAAGCACAGAGAAGGTGGGTTATTTTTATGTCGCCGGAAAAATCAACCCCGGGGTGAGCGAGTCAACGGGCTCAAGTCAGAGGTGCAAACAAGCGTTCCAAATAATATTTGCCATGGGAGATCCAATGTAGAAAAGAATAATTTGGATAATTATGTTAAAGTGGAAAAAGGTAGACAAAACACTCATCTGAAGGACAAAATTTTACTAAACATAGAGAAAGAATGTCGATTTCTTAGGAGGATCTATGGAAAATCTGCATATGGAACATCATTTCAGCCGCATTTATGAGCAACGAGACCATTTTCTTACCAAGACCCGCCCTCTGCATGATCGGGTGTGGACCCGACCCCAACCTGAAAAATGGTCAATTGGGGAGACCTATTATCACCTTTATCTGATGGTTAAGCGGTTGAGACAGTTAAATAATATTTACCTTCCACTACTCAGTCCAATAGCAAAAAGGAAAAAAAAAGAGGGCTTTCCTAAACAGAGTGAAGACATTTATACGCTTTATAAAAAGAAGAACGGTAAATCCATGAGATCTCCTTTTGTTCTTCTCCCGCCGAAGAATGCGAAAGACAGAATGACTTTTCATCACCTTGTTGGCTGTACCAGCCGTGAAACAAGGAAGTTAGAAGCACAGGTTTTATCCTTGAATGAAGCAGCTGCCGGCCACATCCGGTATCCGGATCCACTTGCACATTATCCAAATATCTTTCAAAGTATTGATTTGCTTGGCATTCATGAAAGACATCACTTTCAGCTCTGTGAAAGGTACTATCAGCTAAACTAAATACCGGCAGCTATTCCGTAAATGCCCCATTTTCCAAAAGGTAAAGATGCTGTACATAAAGTGTCAGGTAGTTCAGCATAACGACAGAAGTAAAAAAAAGGAAACTTTATTAAGCCAATATCGTCAAGATCTTTCAAGGGGGGAGCGATATGAAGAATCATTTACTAGTCATATTACTATTTATGTTTCTGACAGCTTGCAGTCAATCCAATTCAGGTGGAAGCTATGCAACCATCGTTGTCGTAAATAACATTGAATATGGTGGTTCGGAAGAAAATATGAGTCATTATGAAATTGACAAACCCATTGGTAAAGTGACCAGGAAAGTAAATGCCAATCAATTCCCCCAAAACAATCAATCGAACTATTTTGAAACAGATTCTGTTATTTATTCTGTAAAAAATGACCCTAATTTTATCATTATAGAAAACAATAACGGTGACCTGCAGCTCCTGCAAAAGGCTCCAGGGCAAAATTAAGTTCAATAACCTATAGAGAAGCGGTAAAAATGTTTTTATACTTAAAGCAAACCGCTTGATGTGAAATGGAGGAATAGGTCGTGAACATACAATGCAGTATATTTGTCACTTCGGTTCATCATGAACCAACGAAAGAGAATACGAACACACTAGTAAAAACGTTTGAATCACATTTCCGTCCTGCAGTTGGCGATATTATTGATGATCCCGGATTTGATCCACGCTTTCATAACGGTTACGAGGTTGCCAAAGTATTCATTAATTACTCTTCAAATGAGTGTCTAGTTTCACTTGCCCCGATGGTTATTGAAAGAGAGGAAATCACTGCTGCCGAGTATATGGAAAAGCTCCAGAACAATGGCTGGAGCATCCAGAAAAACATCTAGCTAGACCTTTCACATGGTAACACGATACGTATTTCAGGCTTTCAACCCCTTAATAATAAGGCTCTGTTAAAGTCTATTGTTGATTTACGCTTACTGCCCTCCCTTTCCGCGGGCACCACTGCAGCCTCCTCGGGAAGATGGTCCTGCGGGGTCTTCCGTCGGTGCTTTTCCCGCAGGAGTGTCGGGCGTTCGCTCCAATCAACTTTCTCTAAAAAACAACATCAAGCTTTAGCAGCGCCAATAATAAAGGAATGAAAGCCTTTCTTTTATTCAGTCACTATTAAAATCGCTTGAATAAATGCAAAGCGAGAACCGTCCCCACTTCACATTTCCCGCCTGAACACGGTTTCGCCGTTTACGACGGTTTCAACCACGTCGGTGTAGGCGTCGAACGGATGCTTCGTCCACACCACCAGATCCGCGTCCTTGCCCTCCTCAAGGGAACCGACCCGGTCATCCACACCGATGTGCCGCGCCGCCTGGCTCGTTATCGCTCGAAGAGCTGTTTCCTCGCTCAGTCCGGCCTTGACCGCGTTTACCGCCGATGTGATCAGATACTCGATCCCGATCACCGGGTGATCCGTCGTAATCGACACTGGCACCTCATGCTCATCGAGTGCCACAAGTGTATGGAACCCCTTATCCGCCAGCTCCACCTTCGAGCGCGTGCTCATCGTCGGACCGACCGACACGTGCACCCCGGCTGCTGCCACCTGCTCGGGAATCAGATGTCCCTCGGTGCAGTGCTCCACCGTCAGCTCGATATCAAATTCCCTGGAAATCCGAATCGCGGTTAAAATATCATCGGCCCGGTGTGCATGGGTGCGAAGTGGAATCTTCCGTTCAAGCACCGGCAGGAGCTGTTCCATACCGAGATCCCGCTCCTTTACCTCGCCTCGCGCTTTTTTCTCCCGGTAATCCTGCGCTTTCATGAACGTCTCCCGCATAAGCGCCGCGACGCCCATCCGTGTCATCGGCGACACCTGCTTGCCGCTGTAAACCCGCTTCGGGTTCTCCCCGAATGCACCCTTCATCCCGGACGGGTTGCGGATCACCATTTCATCGACCACATGACCCGCCGTCTTCAAAACCACCATCTCGCCGCCGATCACGTTCGCGCTCCCCGGCATCACCTGCACTGTCGTCACCCCGCACTCCCGGGCATCCTGAAAGCCCTGCTCCCGAGGGTTAATCGCATCAAGCGCACGGATATGCGGCGTAAGCGGCTGGGACGTCTCATTAAAATCCTGGCCTTCCACACCAACCCCGCTTTCATGCACCCCAAGATGGGTATGGACATCTATAATACCCGGCGTCACAAACCGCTCCTCACAGTCAATCACATCCGCATCCGCAGGCACGGAAATGTGCTCGCCGACCCCGATAATCTTTTCGCTGTCGATCAGCACGACCGCCCGTTCATATGTATTGCCAAGTCCATCCAGTACCGTCGCATTCGTATAAGCCTTCATCATTTTCAGCATCCTTTCCAGTATAAAAGATCGTCACCGGAATTATTTCCCCACGCTAAACAAAAATCCTGCTGCAAATCCTAAAAAAGGAGGATATCCCCGTGCCCGTCAAAACTATGCTCGCCGCCATCGCTGTGCTGAACCTGACCGATGCCATCCTTACCATCATTGGCCTTCACTACGACGTCATCCGCGAAGCCAACCCGCTCATGGCCTAGCTCTGGCACACGAGCCCCGCCCTTTTCACAAGCGTCAAACTCCTCCTCAGCGTCGCCGCCATTCTCCTGACTCCCTTCCTAACCGTTCCGGTCAAGAAAACAATCTCCATACTCACCGCAGCAGCCTTTCTGGTATACTCAGACGTTCACCTGATGCACGTGTACTGGTTTTCCGCCTGGGTTACCTCCTGATGCAGGTTGCCCTTTGGAAAATGCTGGGTTACAATTGATCAAAAGGGTTTGGGGGAGCGCTTATGATACTGCACACGAACGTCACCGGCAGGGGAAAACCGCTGCTTTTTTTACATTCAGGGCTGATGACAGGGGAAGCGGAGTTTCCGGAACAGGTGCGCTGTTTTTCCAGTACAAGAATGGTGGTGACGATGGACCTGACCGGCCACGGCCGCTCCGTTTTTCACGGCGAATTGACGTTTGAGAGGATGGCTGAGGACGTGGCGGAGACGCTTGATCACCTGAATATCCGCAGTTCAGATACGGCCGGTGTCTCGATCGGAGCACTCGTCGCTGTCCATTTTGCTGCGAACGCTCAGGAAAAAGTGGACCGGCTCATTTTGAGCGGCCTTTTTCTCGAACGGCCCGTTACCTGGCCGGAGATTATCGACCAGCAGCTCACGAAGCAGCAGGCCATGCTCAAAAACAACGTGGTCGGCGCACATTACGACCAGCTGCACGGGGAAAACGACTGGCGGCGGCTGATGGCGCTCACCGCTGACCCTGACTGGTATCCGTTCCGCACGATCCGTTCTTTTTTACATAGAAGAAAAGAAACGCTCATTCTCTGTGGGGAACAGGCGGAGGAGGAAGTGGAGATGGACCGGCAGGCAGCCGCCAGGTACGGGCATCTTCGCTTTGAAACGGTGCCCGGCGCCGGTCATTTACCTCATTCCGATCAGCCGGACCTGTTTAACCAGGCGGTGAAAGGTTATTTGGAAAACGGTTCAGTTCGGTTCGGAATGGACATACAGTATAGGTAAGACCGCCGGATTTTTCTGGAAGTCGCAGTCACGATTTTCAGTTACTGGAAGGCTTGTTCATTCTCTTTGTGAGACGGGCGTGCTATACTTGGCAGAGCAGAACCGCGAGAAGGTGGAGGCGTTTTTCATGGTTAAAAAAGCGAGACTCATCTACAATCCCTCTTCAGGGCGTGAAACAGTAAAAAAGCATCTTCCATATATCCTCGAACGGCTTGAAAAAGAAGGCTACGAGGCGTCGGCCCATGCCACAACGGGAAAAGACTGTGCCAAAAAGGCCGCAGCAGCCGCATCGGACCGGGGCTTCGACCTGGTCGTGGCAGCCGGCGGCGACGGGACGATCAACGAAGTGATCAACGGCATGGCCGAAAAAGAGCACCGGCCGACTCTCGGGCTCATTCCCGGCGGCACGACGAACGATTTTGCCCGTGCCCTTCAGATTCCCCGCGAAATTGAAGGGGCGTGTGACGTTTTCTGTAACGGACTGAAAAAGTCGATCGACATCGGTAAAATCAGCGACCAGCATTTTATCAATATTGCCGGGGGCGGCACCCTCACTGAGCTTACGTATGAGGTGCCGAGCCGTCTGAAAACGATGATGGGCCAGCTCGCGTACTACGTGAAAGGCTTTGAAAAGCTGCCCCGGATCCGTCCGGTCCAGGTGACGATCGAGTACGACGGCAAATGGTTCGAAGGGGAGATCATGCTCTTTCTTGTGGCCAACACAAATTCCGTCGGCGGCTTTGAAAAGCTCGCCCCGGACGCGTTTATTAACGACGGCCTGTTCGATTTACTGATCGTGAAGAAAACGAACCTCGCTGACGTGGTCCGCCTCACAGGCGCCGCCATGCGCGGCGACCATATTAACGACGAAAGCATCATCTATGTGCAGGCAAGCCGGATCAAGATCCATTCCGAAAAGGAGATGCATTTGAACCTGGACGGCGAATACGGCGGCAAGCTCCCCGGCGAGTTCGTGAACCTGCACAATCACTTCGAGATGATGGTGCCGAATAAAAAGCTGTCAAACTTTCAGGATTTGTACTGAAGAATCCGCCCATCAGAGGGCGGATTTTTTTGTTTAGGGGTCTTAGCTTTTGTTTAGGGGTCTTAGCTTTTGTTTAGGGGTCTTAGTTTTTGTTTAGGGGTCTTAGCTTTTGTTTAGGGGTCTTAGCATTTCATTTAAGGGTCTTGTCTTTCTTTTAGAGGTCTTAGGTAACTAATGCCTCCGTGAGGAAGCAGAGAGGCTAAAAAAATGCTGAGCATCCAGGTAGCGGTCAGTTTTTTAAGGCGCATGGCCTTCGAGCCGTTTGCAGTCGGCGAGGGCATTGGGGGTTTTCGTCTGGTCAGAAACGATAACCCTTTATAAAAGCTTTGATTCTTTTCTCTGCATCTGGATCCATCTGAAAGGCGTCCAGCATATGCTGGGCGAGGGCCATATCATACCTGTACAGCTGAAGATCGTTCTCCAGTAGCTCTATGATCGCCGCGCTGTCTTCCGCTTCCCATGCGGTTAACAGCTCCTCCAGGAAGGGCAGCTTCTGAATGTAAAATTCCTGATTGTACCGATCAAGATAGTCCGCCATCTGTTCATGAAAGTGTGCAGCTTTGTCGCTGCCGATTAGAAGAGAGAGCAGCAGAAGTTCCTCGTAATGCCCCCCATTTAAAATCAGAAACTGTGTTTCGTATGTCTGCCTCACTTCATAGGCTTTTTCGTAGTTGCCTTTGTCCAGGTAGGTGTTGGCGATGTTGTGAAGAGCGTGAGAATAACCGTGCTCTTTATAGACCCCCTCCAGATACGCAAGCCGTTCACTCAGATCGTCATAAAACATTGCCTCTTCTACCTCCTCATGGGAACCTGAGTCAAGAACCAGGTGGGCTTCTTCCAGCGCGAGACCTGTTTCGTCACGAATGAGGTCGGCAATATTTTCTTCCTTCAGGCCGGCGAGCACACGGCCAATCCCCTCATACCCACTCTGCTGAAACAGGAAATGGATGAGGGTTCTCACCTGCAGGTAGCCATCATGGTCATGGTTTACAGTCTCCCAGTCCTCCAGTTCATTAAACGGCACGAAAGAGTCATAATTCCGCAGTTCCTGCGGGTCCGATCGGAGTATGGTGTCGGCGGTAAATTCGGCAATTCCCTCTTCGAACCAGATGGGCACGATCGCGGCCGACAAGTCCGTGTCATCATAAATTCGGTGAAAAAAGTGATGGGTGTACTCGTGGTAAAAGGTATGGTTGGCGGAGGTGTCTAGCTTTACATCCTCGTAAACATGAATGCCGCTCCCGGCACTGTAAATGCCGCCCGGCTCCCATGACATGCGGTCATAGAGTCCGGGATTGGCTGCCCGATACGAATCGGCATCAGGATAATAGGTGACCGTCAATGCACGAGAGCGTAGTTCAAAGCCGGTGATGCCCGTCAGCATGGCCTCAAGCTCGGCCACCTCCTCATCCCAATCCTCAATCGGCCCTTTAAAGCCGTCAAGGTAGCGGTATGTGCTACCTGTAGCAGGGCTGTACCACTCGCTGAAATCATCAATCGTGCCGGCCATAGCCTCAATGTGATTGTAGCTGTACATAAACGCCTCCAATTTCTCGGAAGCGGAGAGAGCATGTCCTCTCAGACTGTAGATTTCTTCGTTAACGGCATTGTTCAGAACCGCAGAAAGGAAGAGGATCAGGATAACCGGGCCAGTAAGAAGAAAAAACACGAGTCCGCTCCAGCGGCGCCGAATGGCAAGGAATCGATTGCCCCCTTTGGCCATCGTCATAATAAAGGCAGTCAGCCAGGCCAGACCCAGGCCAGCAGATACCCAGATGAGCCACCGGTCTGCCGGCGGCGGTACTTCAAAAGTTAAAAAAAGAATCACGGCACTGAACGTCAGAAAAAGCGCCCAGACAGCAGTATGCTTCATATGGTTCCCCCATGTATGTACGAAAGATTCTGATATTTAACTTGTACAAGTTTAGCAGGTTTGTAAGGATAAACCAATAGATTGCTAGCGTGTGTAAAGAAGTTTGCTTCGAATTCGCAGAATACAGAAGGGTTTGGATATTTATGTTAAAGTGAAGGAGGGATAGACAGATTTCGTTTAGCCATGCGTTTTTTACTTATTGACTAACGCAGAAACAGATATGAAATGGGTTGTATAATATGCATTTTGAATTCGGAAATTTTGGTATTCATCTTCCACCTCTGCACATTACAATTACTGCAATAATCATCATTTTTCTTTTAGTAAAGTGGAGTAAGCAACTGGAGACACGACGTTTTACAGTTTTCTTTTACTTTCTCATTAGTACAGCAATTGTTCCGACTTACTCTCGAAATACAGAAGAAGGTATATTTGAGTTATGGATCCCTGTGGGATTTATCGTTGTTTTTTTATACTTGATCCGCAGTGAAAGGTACCATCCGGCTAAATTGAAAGCGAGTGTGTTGGGTTTGTGCATAGCAATTTATCAGTTGGTTTTTCTGTATGCTGTTTAGGTCTGAGAAACTGCTGCATCCCATATAACCATGCAACAAAAAATCCACCCTCACATCCAGGGTGGACTTTATTTTTTCTCCGGCACAAGACCTTCGATTCGTTTATAGTCGGCGAGGGTTTTGAGTGTTTTTACAGTCAGAATTCCGGCCCATTCCTTTTTGGCCTTCGTCTCCCAGACGTCTTCGTACTGGCCCCATGCCCAGAACGGATTCCATGAGCCGTCGGGCTGCTGGCTGCACACTTCGTAATCGAGATTCTGGCGAATGGAGTGTTCCAGCAGAGAAGCGAAGGGGGAGTCAGGGGTCGGCGCAAACCAGAGAGGCTTGGCGCAGTAACTGCTCCACTTCATCGGGTCCCGGGTAACCGTGCTGCGGATGTGTGGCCGGAGCGCATCGAGAATCTGGCTTTTTCCCGGTTGCGGCATCAGTTCAGCGAGGCGGAGAAAGCAGAGGGCGTCGTGCATTTCGAGAGGACCGTCCCCCTCGAGCCAAGTGAAAATTTGTTCGTGCCAGATCGAAAACAGGTCCGCTTCAAGCACCTGGGGGTACGCGTGAAAATAGCCGATTATTTCTGCGCCGGGATTGACTTCGAACGTATCTGCCTGCGAGGTGAAATGCCACCACTCCGCATGTGGCACGTCATTGATTTCCGGGATTTTCAGCGGCCAGAAGCCATACTGCCTGTAAACATCGTGAAGGTAGGCCATCGCCTTCTGAATAAACGGATGCTTCCACGAGGCTCCGACTTTTCGGGCGTACTGAAGCGCCACAGAGGTGGCTATCGGGGTGGACGCCTGCGTGCGAAGATCCGGCTCAATGCCGCGGCCGATGCCCCCGTCTTCGTTCTGATAGGGAATCAGCGCCTCGAGTACGGCCTCGGACGATCCGTTGTAAAAGTAATATTCAAATAACCGCTGATCGACCAGCCGGGCGTGATTGGAGACAAAGTCAGCGGCCCGCCTGTATTTTTGCAGTGATAAGGTTCTCATCGTGTTGGCCCCTTTGGTAAAGCTGAAGGGCATCCGCTGCCCATAGTATATAGTGATATACCCTTTTTCATGGAAAAGTAGTCCAAAATGTCACGTTTTCTTACCTCCTTTCTAAGGATTCGCCCGGCAGTTGGCCGTTTCCCTGTAATTGTACAAACAAAAAAAAGAGAGGCTCCTCAACAGAGAAGCCTCCCGGCAGAAATCATGTTAATTTGCTTTCTCTTTACGCTCTTCACGCTCCCAGCACTCAGTGCCGGTAAGACCTTCGATCTGGTCGGCATAGAAGACCGGTTCCTTGCGCGCTTTACGCTGCTTGCCGTAATCGCGGAGCACGGCGACCGCAAGCTTACCGAGTATCGCTATGACGAGAAGGTTCATGACGGCCATCAGACCCATGAACAGGTCGGCCATCATCCAGACTGTGCTCAGTTCAGCTGTAGCACCAATCAGAACCATCGCCATAACAGCGACGCGGTAGAAGTTGATCATCAAGCGGTTCTTTCGGACAAACTCCATGTTCGTCTCGCCGTAGTAGTAGTTACCGACGATGGAACTGAACGCAAACAGGAGAATCGCAAGGGCGAGGAACGAAATTGCCCAGTCGCCGATATGTTCGCTCAGTGCCATCTGGGTAATGGCGATCCCTTCTTCAGCGCCGCCGGTGTACACATCGGTCAATAGAATCACAAACGCTGTTGCCGTACAGATGATCAGCGTATCGACAAACACCCCGAGTGACTGCACGAGACCCTGCTTGGCCGGGTGCTTCACGTTTGCAGTCGCTGCGGCGTTCGGCACACTACCCATACCGGCTTCGTTGGAGAAGAGTCCGCGCCGGATCCCCTGCATGAGCGCGGCACCCATACCGCCGCCGACCACTTCTTCAAGGCCGAATGCGTTAGCCAGGATCAGGCTGATCACTGCAGGGAGTTCCGTGATATTCACGATCGAGATCCCGAGGGCAAAAACGAGATAAATAACGGCCATAACCGGGACGATAATCTGAGTTACTTTTGCCACCCGCTGCACGCCGCCGAAGAAGACGAGACCTGCAAGGAGGGCAAGAACGATTCCTGTCCACAGCGGATTAATGTCGTACGCATTTTCAAACGCGCCGGAAATCGTGTTCGCCTGCACCATATTGAAAATAAATCCGAAAGCCAGTGTAATTAAAATCGCAAACGAAACACCGAGCCAGCGTGCTTTTAATGCTTTTTCCATATAATAAGCAGGTCCGCCTCGGAAGTTTTCTCCGTCCTTGACCTTGTATACCTGCGCGAGGGTACTCTCAATGAACGCAGTCGCCGCACCGAGGAGGGCGATGAGCCACATCCAGAACACAGCACCAGGTCCGCCGAGGGAAACGGCGAGCGCCACACCGGCCAGGTTTCCGGTACCTACACGGGAAGCGGTCGAGATACAGAACGCCTGGAATGAGGACACACCCTGTTTTCCTTTACTTGAAATCGTGCTTTTCTCGAACACAACTTTGAACATTTCACCAAAATACCGGAATTGAACGAAACCGGTGCTGATCGTAAACCAGAGACCGAGACCGATCAGAAGACCAATCAGAATCCATGTCCATAATATATCATCTATAAAAAATTCTAAGAATTCCAAGACTTTCACTCTCCTTTTTTAAGGGGATTAATAATATATTAAAATATCATACCATGTCAGGGGCAGGACAAATTATGTAATGATTTACATATTCGGGCTGGAAAAAAGGACCTGCGTCCCGGTCCGGTCTGTCCTATGCATACAACACGAGTGCACCAATGAGAACAACAGCCAGCATCGCCATGCCTGCACCCGCTGCGGCAGCGGTGCGGTCTGAAACGGCACTGCCCTCATCCCTGACTCCTTTTGCTTCGCTTTTACTGACGGTTGTCATTTTCCCAGGGGCGGATGTGCCGAAGATCTGCGGTGTGGGCATGGATTCACTCCTGAACGCTCTTACAAACAGGGGAATCAGGGCTAAAGCGCCGAGCAAGCCCGCAATCAGAAAGAAATTTGTCATGCCGATGGGCGTCATATACGACACGGCACCGAGGACAAGGGCAATTCCAAGCCCGGCTGCGGCGCCGGTAATAAGGGGTTTCACGATTCGGTCACCTCCTTTACGTCTGTTCGCTTTTTTCCGAGTGGGCGGCCTTCACGGCTTCCCGGTCAATCTCATTCATCTGGGCTTCAATCTGGTCCCGCACGCGGAGGTATTCGTCCTCGATCCGCGCTGATTCTAGCCGGACTTCATCGGCGAGATCGTCAAAGCGTTTTTTCTGGACTAAGTATTTCGCGTACAGTTCCACTCGCACGTCATGGCCGGGACGCCGGGCTGTTAGAACGGCGGTCACACCGCCGATCACGGAGCCGGCGAGAAAGCCTGTAATGGCAATGCCTGTTTTGAATTTTCCTGACATCAGATCAACTCCTTTCAGGGGTATTAAACGTTCGCGGGAGGCGGACGCTGAAACTGCCGGGAGCAGCATGGTGAAAGAGAAAAAGATGGCCTTCAGCTGCTGCTTAAAAGACCACCTTATGTTCGTGAGGCTACACGTTCATATGCTCGCGCTGGAGTTCGGCTTCGGCCGGCGTCTGCTCGACTTCCACCATTTCGTTAAAGGTACCGGCTTCCTGCTCCCGGCGCACCGCTGCTTTTTTCTCCCGGCGCTTTTTCGTGAGGTAGTAAACGAAAGCGGCAGTACGCATCCAGCCGCGCACGTCTTTTTCGTCGATGCGGGCCGCGTCGCGCTCAAGTTCGCCGTTCTGGCGCTTTGTGAGCTTGACAATCGACGAGGACACGGTGTGCACCGATTCGCCCACATCGTTGACGATGTAAAAGAGGGGATCGAGCTGCGTCAGTTTGTGATTCACGTCAGCGATCGTCTCGTTCGTATTGTAAAGCGTGAGCTTCGTTTCGCTCGTAATCTCCCCGATCTGGCCTTCGAGATTTTCCACCGTTTTTGCGGTGTGGGTGAGCACTTCCTCTGTTTTCTTCAGCACTTTCGCAAGGTAGATAACAAGCCCTGCGAAGGCGAGAGCGATGATAAATACGCCAATTCCCAGAAAATCCATGATTTCATCTCCTCTGTACGGTTATTCGGTCGTGCGGTTTTCCTGAATCATATCAAGGAAGCCGGCAAGGTATTCGCCGATGAACGGCAGTGCCGCGGAATAGGACAAAATGATGATCAGAAGCCCGATGAAAATCGCAGTTCCGACCGTCAGTCCGACCCCTCTTGCCACCCCTGCGAGCAGATTCACCTTGACCACTTCTTTTTTATTCGTGAAGTGGAAGGCGATATCCTTCATGTGGCCTTTCGTCGAAATTTCTTCCATTTTATCGATCAGTTTTTCCATCCGGTCGTTCTGCTCTTCCCGCTTTTCGTCCGGCTCACGTCTGTGCTTGGCCGGCACCTTCCGCGCTTCCTGTTCTTTGGATAGTGGCATAACGGTTTCCTCCTGCACAAACAAGTCTTTTTAATGGATACCCTGAGGCGCTCGTTTGTAAACGTTTGGCAGGAACCGTTAATCGATAAAGTCCGGCTTTGTTTTCTTTACCTGCAGGGCGTTGATCTGCCCACCGGTGAGGAGCACGAAGCCGACGAGGTAAAACCAGATCATCAGAATAATCACGCTTGAGAGCGTGCCGTGAAGAAAATTCAGGCTTGCGATATTTTTCACGTAAAAGCTCAGGCCGAACGAGCTGAGCTGCCAGCCGAACGTGGCAAACAGGGCGCCGGGGGCCACCTGTTTTAAAGTGAGCTCCACGTTTGGGCCGAGCTTGTAGAGAAGGGCGAGCACGGAAAAAACGGTGGCGGTGCTCACCGCCCAGACGAGCCACTCCCACGAGGCGAGGGCGGCGCCGGGAATCTGAAACGCGCGGGCCACATAGTCATCGAGGGTGACGATAAAAAAAGGCAGCACGAGCTGCACGAGAATCGCGCCGATAATCAGCAGAGCGAACAGGATCGAAAGGGCACGAATGTGAAAAAACGACCGTTCCTCCTCCGCTTCATGTGCCAGATTCAAGGCCCGGATCGTGGCGTGCAGGCTGTTGGACGTGGCGAACACAGCCACGATCAGACCGAACGACAGAAACCCGCCGTGGCGCACATCAAGGAGCATCTCCTCGTTGCGCTCGATGATTGTGTCCACCTCACCAGGGGTGACGGCCGACACGTACTGAAGCAGCAGCTGCCCGTCGATCGGGAAAAAACTGAGGAGGGCGAGACCCACGAGGAGAAAGGGCACGAACATGAGCAGAAAATAAAACGCGAGCTGAGCCGACAAGTCGAACACATGACCTTCTTTTACCTGATTCACAAAACGGACAAGCCAGATGTACAAAGGCGCCGCCTCCTCTCTTCATGTTGCTATTAGGATGACCGGAACCGCGAAATTTATCGTTTGTTTCTGCTTGATAATGTGAGGATTTCCAGTATCATGAAATTAGACAGAGAGGAGAGGTTCGGATGGGACAGTTACGGATGATTACGGCGGCTGTTTTTGCAGGCTGCCTGGTGCTTGGAGTGAGCCTGTCGTTTCTGGCAGGAGGCGGAAGTGAGACCACGTCGGGGACCAATGTGAGTACAGGAGACAGTATAGGATCGCTTCATCCTATGTCCTTTGAGAACGACTGGGCCATGGAGGTAGTCAATCATTTTGCTTTCGGAGCGAATTTTCATGCAGCGTCTAGTGATTTTACAGGCTCCGCTGCGATTGTAACTGATATATACGATGGTGGTGAACATGTGGCCTCGTTTTCTTCCGGCAGGCCGATCTATGATGAAGAATTCCCGCTCGATACGCCTTTATCGATTCTGTCAGTTCTGCCTTACTCAGGAGCAAAAGAAGAGGAGGATGACAGTGAGCGATGGGTGCAGGTTGTGGGCCGTGACGGCACCAGGGTAACGAGCTGGACTGAGACGGATACAGGATTTCGGTTCGGGACATCAGGTTATTCGTGGGCTCACCTGGAGGAAAGAGCAGTGGTAGAGGACGGAGAACGGACACCGTTTGGCGCGATTGCCGCCACTGGCCGCTCGATTGAGTTTGATCAAGGCATGGACCGGTTCGAGGGAGACAGCAGAAATGGTGTGGTGATCGTATTCAGTGTCTACGTAACAACTGATGAAGATGCTGAACTGGACTGGTGGGACGACCGGGAGGAATAATCACGAAAAAGAACCCCTGAGCGGCCGTTTTCAGGACGGTCTCAGGGGTTCTGCGGATTATACAAGATAGCCGATAAACAGGAAGAAGGCGCTGAAGGAGACGATTCCCCACAGAATGCTCATCCCTTTACGGCCGCGGCGGGCATCTTCAATAGAAGAAAGAAGCATCATCGTGCCCACAAGGAACAGGGCGAGAGGCATGAAGCGGCCATCCTCATCGAAAAACAGCACAACAAAAGCAATAATCAGGGTAAAAACGGAAAGGGCCAGCCGGAAATTTTTATACACGTGCATCATCCTTTGGTCGTAGTCTGCTCGTTTAACCGTATCATAACGGGCGGATTTTGACGAGAGGATGACTGGCGTCATGGAGTGCTGCTGTCAAAATGAAAAATGGAGAGCCGGGGGATGGATAGTGACCAAACTGTTTTTACATGTGGAAGGGCTGGCAGTTTTCCTGTTAAGTGTGTATGCGTACAGCTATAATGACTTCAGCTGGCTCGTGTTTCTGCTTCTCCTGCTGGCACCGGATCTTTCCATGGCCGGGTATATGATCAGCAGCAAAGCCGGCGCAGTGATCTATAACCTCTTTCATACGTACACGGTCCCGGCTGCGGCAGTGATCGCCGGCCTGATCGTGTCCAGTCCTGTTGTCTTGGCAGGCGGGTTGATCTGGGCGGCTCATATCGGGATGGACCGGATGTTCGGCTTTGGGTTGAAGTACGGGACCGGGTTCAAGGATACGCATCTTGATCGGGTGTGAACGGCCGTTTGGCAAAATAAATAGAAAAAAGGCATGGAGACCTCGCTCTCCATGCCTTTCTTTAGTCCATCACAACCGCCTGATCCAGCACCTCCGCCATCCGGTCGAGATGATCCGTCGTCGAAATATCCTCCTCCAAAAGAGGAAGGCGGAGCTGGGGAAGCCCGGCGAACGCCTCGTCAATCTGCGCGAGATACTGCTCCTGCTGGGCTTTCCGCTTCACAAAGAACTGGCCGTCCACGTCTGAGGGGATCACCTTGTTCACAACCACGCCCTCCACCGGAATGTCGTGGCGGCGGAGGGTCGCCACGCCCCGGCGGGCTTCCTCGATCGGCAGCCGTTCCGGGTTCATCACAAACAGGAAGCCGGTCACCGTTTTATCGAGTAATATTTCACGTACCTTGACGAATTTTTCCCTCCGTGCCTGAAGGGTGTCGAAAATTGGATCGTCCACCGGCTCACCGTCGTTTAACAGCTGCGTATAGTCCTCGTTTGTTTTCCGGCGGCGCTCGAGCATCCCGTCCATCCACACGCCCATCATCTCAGGCAGGCTCATAAGCCTAAGCGTATGCCCGGTTGGGGCCGTATCAAAAATAACGTGATCAAATTTTGGCCGCTCCTCGAGCAGAATTGACACAATCCGGTCAAACATGGCTGCCTCATCCGCCCCGGGCGACGACTTGGCCATATCCATCTGCCGGTGCACCTCGTCAATCATCGTCGCCTTCACGTGCCCCTGAATGTTCGCCTTTACCTGTGCGATGTAACGCTCGCTTTCTTTTTCCGGGTCAAGCTCCATTACCGACAGGTTCGACCGCACTTCAACCGGCTCATCACTAAGCCGTGTATGAAACAGGTCGCCGAGGTTGTGCGCTGGATCGGTGGAAATGAGCAGCGTCCGCTGGCCGCGCCGGCTCGCCGAAAGCGCGAGGGCGGAGGCGGTCGTGGATTTCCCCACGCCGCCCTTGCCTCCCACAAACAGTACCGGCTTCAGCCGGGTCAAATCATGCATCCGTGTCACGTCCTTTCAAAAAAACAAAGCTCTCTTCGTATAGATATCTGCTGGTGACTGATTTATTTTGGAGCGTAAGGCCGCGACTCCAGCGGGAAAAGCAACAGCCGAAGACCCCGCAGGTGATTTTCCTGAGGAGGCTGAGGTGTTGCCCGCGGAAAGCGTCGGCCTGAAGCGTGAAGTAAACAGCAATATTTTCGAAAACAACCAAAACCAAAGCTGTCAGCAGCACCGGAAGCCGTTGATCGGCGACTTGTCCATCCCCATCCGCAGGTGCCACTCGTGAAACCGCTCGAGAATGTGCGGATACAGCTCGAGCGTATAGTAAAACGCAGGATTCGGAATGCCGAGCATCTCCGAATAGCAGAGAATAAAGAACAGATCGTCTTCGTCCCGCAGCTCCCGGGCAATCTCCGTGCGATGCCCCTGACGGAGCACCTGGTCGTACATCTCAATCATTTTCTTCAAATCAAAATTCATCTGATCCACACCTTTCCCGGTAAACCCTTACATCGACGCGTCCTGATCCTTAGGCGGTCCCTGACTGGAGCGGCGCATGGCGTTGTAGGCTTCAAGACAGATCCAGCATGCAAATACGAAAATCACAGAACCGAGCAGGAACAGAAGCAGGTTCAGTTCCGCGCCGCCAAGACCTGACCAGTCGAAAATAAGCTGACGGGCCATCGCCCAGAGTGTCATCGCGAGGACGAACACCATCGGAATAAACGTAACCAGGTAGTTTCGACCCTGATACTTCAGCCAGAGTGTGATAAGAAGCAGGGTAATTCCGGCCAGAAGCTGGTTCGATGTACCGAACAGCGGCCAGAGGAGGTATCCCCCGGAGCCGAAGCCCTGCGGTCCCTGTGGAAGAAGCGCAAGCGCTGCAGAAGAACCAACCGCAACGGTAGTGGCCACGTGCTTTTTTGTCAGCTTCTGCACTTTGTACTCAGCACCGAGCTCGGAAATGATGTAGCGCATAAGCCGCACGGCTGTATCGAGACTGGTGGCGGCAAAACTCACCACGATCACGGCGACGATTGTGGTCGCGATATCAGCCGGAATGAAAATACCGCCGGCGAGCTGCCCGGCACCCTGGATGAACGTGCCGAGACCGATATCCCCGGCCACAGCGAAGCTCGAGTAGTTGGAGAGGAAGTCACCCTGAGTGGCAAAAAACGTACCAACCGCGATGATGGTCAGGAGGGCGAGAAGACCTTCACCAACAGCACCGAGGTAGCCGACAAACCGGGCGTCTGTTTCCTTGTTCAGCTGCTTACTGGACGTCCCTGACGCCACAAGTCCGTGGAAACCGGATATGGCCCCGCAGGCAATCGTAATGAAGAGTAGCGGGAACCACGGCGTGGTCGCGTCCGCGTTGTAGACAGGTGCTGTCATTTCCGCACCGCCCATGAAAAACAGTCCCAAATACAGGATTACTAGACCTAAAATCAGCTGGTGGGAGTTGATGTAATCCCGCGGCTGAAGCAGCTTCCAGACAGGAAGGGTAGAGGCGATGTACACGTAGATCATGAGAACCACGATCCAGACGAAAAACGCCATAGCGACGCCGTTCAGACCGAACGCCACGATATTTTCCTCCCCGCCGAAGTAGCGCGGCAGATCAATCTGAAGTGCCGGTACCCGTGAGGCAACGATTGCGGCTATATACATCGTCGCAAGAGCAGCGAGTGATGGCAGCAGCATATTCTTGCTCTTTTTGTACACCAGGTATCCGATCCAGATCGCAAGCGGGATCTGGATGAATACCGAGAGCACCGCGGATGGAAACAGGATAAACAGGTTCGCAATAACCCAGGCAAACACGGCGTTCACCATGAGAACGAGAATTAAGATGATAAATAAGAACAGAATTTTGGCCCGCTGGCCGATAATCTTGTTCGCAAGCGTCCCGACCGACTGTCCTTTATTTCTGACCGACAGGACGAGGGCTCCGAAGTCATGCACCCCGGCAGCGAACACCGTCCCGAGCACGACCCATAAAAAGGCTGGTCCCCAGCCCCAGTAGATGGCGATCGCCGGTCCGACAATCGGTGCCGCTCCGGCCACGGAGGTGAAGTGGTGACCCCAGAGGATAAATTTGTTCGTCGGCACGAAGTCAACGCCGTCCTTATACCGGTGCGCCGGTGTTACGTAATCCGGATCGAGGCGATAGATCCGCTCGGCTATGAATCTCGAATAATAGCGGTAGCCGAGAAAGAATACTACCATACCGGCAAGTGCTAAGAATATACCGTTCATGATCATTCCCCTTTCTGGTTTCTCTATTTTTGGCCTGTCAGATTATAGGTAAGCGCTTACAGACCGCTACCTCTATTATTTTCGATTTATTCTAAATAATCAAACGGTAATTGTCGGAAAGAGTAAAAAAATCTAGGAAGCGCATACTAAAAGAGAAATTATGGAAAAGGAGCGTGAAGAAAGTGGCAGAAAAAAAGCAGAACAAAGGAAGATGGATGACCTGGCGGGGCTTTCTTGTCGTGGCGATGACGTTATCTGTAAGCACAAGTCTGATGGTGATCCTCCCTGAAAATGAACATATGCACCGCATCACCGGCTGCATCCTCCTGGCAGGCTTCTCCTCCATCAGCCTCCCCGGCGCAGTCAAAGAAGTCCGCCCCCGCCTGTACAAAGGCCTGATCAAACGCTACGGTGACTGGCTCGAAGGCGGAAAAAAAGAGCAGCGGGATATCGAGCTGTAGAGAAGCGGCGTGTGGGAAGTGCCAGGTGCCATGTGAGTGCCATGTGGGGACGGTTCTCGCTTGGCATTTTTCAGCTTCAATTCTTCCAACTACTTCTATTAAAATCCAACAAAAGCCGGACGCCACCTGGTGTCCGGCTTTTGCACTTGAGCCAGCAATTATGTCACGCGAGAACCGTCCCCGCTTCGCAAAAGGGTTAACGTATCCAATTTAGGGTAGATATTCCATAACAGGACGTAAAAGGAGGGTTTTTGTTGGGTAAACGTAAGTACGTTTGGATCTTAGTCATCGCGATCCTCGCAACCATGTTTATTGTTATGCCGCTCTTTAGAGCGCTCGGAATCCCAACCTACGCAGATCTGCTCACCTACATGTTCGGCGATCCTGACGGGGCAGGGGTCTGGAACGGCACCATCCTTCCGATTGCTTTTTCAGTCGCTCTTATGGCAGCCATCATTTTCATCGTAGTCATGGTGGAGAAGAAATTCACAAGCATCAGAAAAGAACACCACGAGTAATGCAAAATGGGGACGGTTCCACTTTGCACCCAGCTCAGCAAAATGCCACACAAGAACCGTCCCCACTTCACAAAAAGAGCACCAGCGGCCAATCGCCCCTGGTGCTCTTCCACGTCTATTTTACTGCGCTACCGCCGAAACCTCTTTCAGCAGCTTATACTTCGCCGACACCGTTCCCGGTGACACGCCGTACTTATCGGCCACCTTCTTCTGGCTCAGCTTCAGCGCTTCCACGTGCGTCTCCTGGCGGATGTAGTACTCAAGCGCCGCCGAGAACACCGCAGGCTTCGTGATCCGCGGCTCGTTCGCTTTCACAAACTCCGACCAGACGCGGCTGGCGAGAAGGGTCACCGCATATGGAATCGGCTCGTCATTGGTCTCCTCCATCATCTGATGGAACACGTCGTGGTACGGCCCTTTCACGTAATCATCCTCAATCCCCTGGACGAGGCCCGTCAAAAGCCCGCCGAGAATGTGCAGCGCAGCCGGATAGCTCCGCGTCAGAAGCTCCCGGTCCGACAGCCGCCCTTTTTCACTGCAGTAGAGCCAGAACATCTTCCACTCTCTGAAAAAGAGATGATGGAAGTCTTCCGGAATAATCATCACATCAGAGCCAAGCGCATACCCGGACAGGGTCGGATACAGATACCCAATCACCATGTCTCCTTCACTCAGCTGCTTGGCGGCACCCGTCATCTCAATCCGGATCTCCGCCCGGTCAAACTGCTCTACGATCGTCATCGTATTTCCGGCGATCAGCTCAGCCTTATAAATCCCCGGACGAATCCGCTCCCACTGGGCGAGAAACGTCTGAAACGCCTCGGAATATTCGTGCTTATGCTCGTCAATAAACGCCTGCACGATCGTCCGGCCGTCCACCGCATCCACGTTGAAAAGACTCCACAGACTCAGACTCTGCACGAACGCCTGCTGGTCGTCTTTTTTCAGCACACGCAGCTCGCTCACATCGTTCCAGATCCGCTCCTGAAGCTCTTCTTCATAGGGCTTGCTGAACGCCACCACACGGGGAAGAAACTGCTGAAAGTCCTTCTCGTCACGGATCGTTGTCGAAGCAGCCGCCTGGCGCCCGCTGCAGCACTTCTTATATTTCTTCCCGCTCCCGCACACGCACGGGTCATTCCGTTTTACTTTAGCCATAACCTTCGATTCACCTCAAATAACGTCTAACAGCCCGGCGCCCCACAAGACGTCCGGACCTCTCTTGAAAATTACCACCCTCTATCATACCACGGGGAAGGGATCGGGTAAAATTGACCATAAAATGAAACCTGAATGTAATGCTTTATGGTTAGTTTCGGAAAACGAAGAAACGGGAAAATCTCCGTAAAAGGGAAATAGACCCAATAATAGAAGATAGAACCTCAAAAGCAGCTTCCGTGACGCGGAATATAGATTCTTTTCTGTTAAATCGTGATCGTAATAGGAGGGAGATATATGAAAAAATCCGTACTAACCGCCGCACTGAGTACTACACTCGTCATTGCTGCATGTGGAGATGCTGAAGACACTGGCGTAACAACTGAAGGCAACGGTGCTGATGTGCTGGAGGATGGTCAGGAAACGGACGATACCGAGGAAGAGTCCCCTGAGGATCAAGACGACAGCGAAACGAGTGAACCTGATCATGACGAAGAAGACGCAGACGACCTAATCGAAGATGAGTGGGGAACAGAGGTAGGGGAAACCATCGAAAATGAAGGCGGCTCCTTTACCCTCGTAAACCGTCTGGACGGGATTGAGCCGATGGAATCAGGACCGATCGTCATGAACGTTGAACAGATTAACGTCATATCCGCTCAGTATGAAGGCGAACTTGCCGAATCCATGGCGACAAATGAGGCCGACTACATTCAGGTGGATATGGCTGTAGAAAATACAGCAGACGCTGACCACATATTCAATGCCGCTCAAGGAACACTCGTCACCAATACAGGTGAACAGCTTGAAGCTGATTTGTGGATGTCTGATCCGATCCCGGGAGATATCATGTCCGGTGCAACCCTCTCCGGCAGTGCCTTTTATGTACTGGAAAGTTCAGCTGCTGAAGACATTGAATGGGTCCGGATCCAGTGGTCTGCACCGCAGGATGAAGACTGGGAGGATGTAGGAGAAGAAATTGACGAGCAGTTTGAACTGGACTAACCATACTCGTAACGTCACTCTGTGGAGTGGCGTTTTTTCTTTGTTTAGCATTTATAAAATGGGCGTTCTGTGTTAAACGAGCCCCAGGGTTATTTGTGTTTTTTTGGTGGATGAGCACTTGGATGGTCTGTTCTGCTTATGACGGTTATTAAGATTGGAACTTTAGGGGCAAATGCCAAATTAATGGCATAGCATATCATAATTTCTTAATAAGAAGGTGGAAAAATATGTATTACTTCCCTTACCGTCAAGAGTGGTCCTCAGTATTAGAACTGTTAAACCAAAGTTTGTTTGGTGAAGGAATGGTTTGTTCCATGACTACACAATTGTTTTATATTCCAGCTACTGCGGGATTAGAGGGAAATCCCGAATTGCACCGGCACCTTATACCAGCTTCCTATCATCGTGTAACCGCAGTAGGTTCTGTTTACCGGCTGCAAAACGGAGAATTCGATGAGTCCATTATTCAAACGCTGATTTCATGTGTGAATAAAGGTCTTCAGGAAGATCAGGAAGTAATGAGATGGCTGCAGGTAATGAGAGACAATGCACCTGAAGAATTTGAATCATTTATCGAAAACATTATCAATTGGCAGCAGCGAACCGAACAAACCCTATCCGCTGCCAAACAACTCATTGAACAAATGGGGTATGATACTGAAAATCAGAATGATATCTACTATTAAAAACAACAGAATTCCCTGCAAACATAATCGTGTATAAGGCTGGTTAGAAGAAAGGGAGCCTCCTCTTTTGAGACTCCCTTTGCCGGAAAGAGGACTGTTTAGAAAAAACTTCTGCGTCTTCGACTTAAGAGGAAAATAGATGTGATTAAGAAAAACGGAATAAAGACTCTGCTGAACGGGGAAGTGCGAAGAAACATTCCTCTTCTTTGGTTAACACCGTCTGCAATTCCTCGAAAAACCTGCCCGGTGCGACCTCTTACTTCTACCAAATTTCCTTGATATGCCATGGCTAAGCGCTGTATAGTAACCTCCATACTTGTTCAATAGTGTATTTGGTATGACCCCTTGATAAAAGTCTATGTTTCACTATGAAAAATGTTTGGACAGAAAAATAATTTGATGAAAACTCCTACATAAAAGTTCGGAGATTTAGCCCTTAGAGTTGTTGCGGGGAGTGTTAATAAATGTGTGGATGCTGCCACTATGAAAGTTTATGTCATAGACCCCTCGGAGTTTTATTAGACCGGCCTTTTCTCTCTCAACTCCGTTTATGGTACAATCAGTGGCAGACCAAGTGAGCGGAAGGGATCGAAGAACGATGACGACACACACACCTGTAACGAAAAATCAGACCGTGACCCTCTCTTTTGAGGATCTGACCCACGACGGCGCCGGCGTGGCCAAGCTCGACGGCTACCCGGTGTTCGTGCCCCGTGCGCTGCCGGGGGAGACCGGCACGGCCAAAGTGGTAAAAGTAAAGAAGAATTTCGCCATCGGCCGCCTGCTGGAGCTGACGGAAGAAAGCACGAACCGCGCCGAGCCACCGTGCCCGATCTTTAAGCGCTGCGGCGGCTGCCAGCTCCAGCACCTCGACTACGAAGGGCAGCTGGCGTATAAAACGAAGCACGTGACCGACGTTCTCGCCCGGATCGGAAAAATTGAAGACGTGACTGTCCACTCGACACTCGGAATGGAAGAACCCTGGCGCTACCGGAACAAAGCCCAGGTCCCTGTCGGCGAGCAGAACGGCGAAATCGTTGCCGGCTTCTACGCCGAACGAAGCCATGAAATCGTCGACATGCCGAGCTGCGTAATCCAGAACGAAGAAAACGACCGTGTCGTCCAGCTCGTTAAAGGCCTGGCCAAAAAGTACGGCATCCGCGCCTACGACGAGAAGAAGCACAAAGGCACGCTCCGCCACATCGTCACCCGCCACGGCAAAACGACCGGTGAACTTATGGTCGTACTGGTGACCCGCGGCAAAGAGCTGCCGAACAAAAAGAACATCGTGGAAGAGATTCGCGAAAACCTGCCGGAAGTCAAATCGATCGTCCAGAACATCAACCCGAAGCGCACGAACGTCATATTCGGGGACAAAACGGAAGTGCTCTGGGGCGAAGAGGTGATCTACGACTACATCGGCGACATCAAGTTTGCCATCTCTGCCCGTTCGTTCTACCAGGTGAACCCGGTGCAGACGAAGGTGCTTTACGATAAAGCACTCGAGTATGCGGACCTAAACGGAGACGAAACAGTGATCGACGCCTACTGCGGCATCGGCACAATCAGCCTGTTTCTGGCACAAAAAGCGAAGCAGGTGCTCGGCGTGGAGATCGTCCTGGAAGCGATCTCGGACGCGAAAAACAACGCAATACTCAACGGCCTCACCAACACCGAGTTCGCCGTCGGCGAAGCGGAAAAAGTGATGCCGTGGTGGTACGCCCAGGGCGTGCGCCCCGACGTCATCGTCGTCGACCCGCCGAGAAAAGGCTGCGACGAAGCGCTGTTGGATGCGATTGCAGATATGAAACCGAAGCGGGTGGTGTACGTATCGTGCAACCCGGCAACCTTGGCCCGGGATCTTCAGTATCTGGAGGAAAAAGGGTTTAAGACGCAGGAAGTACAGCCGGTGGATATGTTTCCGCAGACGACACATTGTGAAGCGGTAGCTAAAATTGAACTAGTATAACTGAAAGAGCCTGTCCTTTGGTGGATGAGGCTCTTTTTAAAATGACACTGCTTGAGGAGATACGTCGATTTTCCAGTAATAAGAACAGAGTTGATGAGTAATGTGTAAACTCTAATAGAACAGCAAAAGGTGTCAGACCCTATAGTTAAGAGGGTTCTGACACTTTTTTAGTTTTCACATGCGGAAAGTGCCAGGACTCATCGCATTAATGCTTCATCAAAGTGGGGGCATATACAATCTTTCTACTTACTTCATTTTAATTCGAACCGGATGGATCTTCTTTTTATCCTGCGTATCATCTGTCTTCTGTGTAAGAATGGTTTTTCGGTTTTCTTTTTCCAAAGCCGTTCGTTTCATTGAACTTGTTGCATTGTGGAGCATCTCCCCCATATCACGAACGGACTCAACTAATGGATCAACAGATTCCATTTTTCCTTTTACATCAACTGAAATTTTGTTGGCTTCATGTATTAGCTCCTCTGCCTCATCTGTAATGCTGTTTACAGATTTCCTGGCGTCTGACAGCGTCTCCTTTGTTTCAGCCAGTGTTGCCATTAGTTTTCGTAATGTCAAAATCAAAAAGAAGACGAGAAAAACAAATGCAACAGCTGCAATGCCAACACTCCATTCAATCATTAAGACCACCTCCCTTCCCCCCTCAGTCTATGATGGGGGAGGTTTGGACATTCCGTATTAAAACACTTGTTAGTATGAAAATGTTCATTTTTTCTACTCTATAACCAACATTCCATGAAAATCACGGCTTACCCGTGTGGCCAACTGCATCGGAGGGGGCAACAAATATGAACCAAGAAACAGTACCTAAATGAACAGATATGAAAATGGGAGCAATGGAAGAACTCTATCAGCAACCGAGGCAAAACAAAGACTATCAAGTGATGGATTTTGATGATCTGTGAATATGATCGCCGAAAATCCAACCGGTTGGAACGATTATAAAAAAAGAGTTTATGGTACTGTTAACGCTTTAGATTTGAATTCAACCTTTTTAAACGAGAAATTGACAAAAGGTTTTTTCATATGAAGGTAAATTGGAGTAAACTCCACTATTAAAGCATAATGGTTGGGTATAGACTAAAGTGGAGCACGTACTCAATATATTAAAACCTAATTCTTTTTATAAGTTGCCGCCATCTCATGTATGACCCCATGCACTCCACACATGTGGAGGTAGTGTCGCAGACAATTCGCGTGGACAATTAATCCAATTCATCGAACATGTAGAACCGGTAAAGCACCGTTGGTTCTCCCTTTTTGCTGACTTCAATCCGCTCGACAAAGTACTGAAGCATCGGAGGAGTCACCTCTTTAAATGGCTCGAACCGGGCGAGGAGCTCCTTCAGCCGGTCCAGTTCGTGGTTTAGAGGGTCTTCCTTCAGGGCTTCTTGAAGCTCATGCTGCTTTCGCTTCATTTCTTTAACCCTGAATTCTGCCTCATCTGATACTTCCCTGTACTCCGAGTGGCTGATAATATCGTCAGCGAGCATTTCGATGTATTTCTTTCGTTTGTTTTTTAGGGTTTCAAGTTCCTCTAAAACCCCCGTCATGACGGATTTATTTGCTTCCCGGCGTTCTTCTTCACCCTGCCTGATTTTGTTCAGGTACTCCTGGTCTAAAACGAACTCGTGAGCTTTTTTTATATCTAAAAGTACCTTTTTTTTAAGCACATCTTCCTTCACTGCGTGAGAGGTACAGGCAATCTTACCGTGACGGCCATAACTGCCGCAAATGTAACCTGCCCGGTTCTGGCGGTACCACATTCCAGAGCCGCAATCGGCACAGTAAAGAAGGTTGGTGAAGAGATGGAGCTGAACTTTGGTCCGGTTCCGCTTTCTGGTTTTCAGCAGTTTCTGCACAGCCTGGAAATCAGAGCGGCTGACGAGTGGAGTATGAGCATCCTTTTTGATGAGATGTTTCTCTTCAGGCACGCTCTCTCTCGCATCGGAAGTTACACTTCTGGTCGTTTCCCTGTGCTGGACGAGGTCGCCGGTGTAGTGAGGGTTGGTCAATATCTTCCGGATGGTTGACCCCTGCCAGAATCGGCCGGCATTCATCTTCCCCGCTTCCTTGGCCGGTGTGGGAAGACCCTCGTTGGATAAGGTGCGGGCAATTGAGTCGAATCCCATCCCGGAGAGGTACATCCTGAAGATGCGCCTCACTACTTCCGGCTTATGGTCATCGGCTGGTACAAGCGTCTTACTGACCACCTGATAGCCATAAGGGGGATTAGACCCCATAAACTCGCCCTTTCTTGCGCCGGAAATAAGTGCTGCCTTTATCCGTTCGGATGTCCGCTGGGATTCCTGTTCGTAAACCCAGGCGTAAAGACCGAACATGTGGATGTTGCCTTCGATGGAATTGATGGCATTATCGTACGTGACGATATGAACGCCATTGTTCTCGGCAATGTCCTTGATTTCATACGACAGCTTCCCGTTCCGGGCAAGCCTGGACAGTTCCTTTGAGATAATGACATCGAAGAGGCCGGCTTTGGCGTCTTCAATCATCTGCTTCAGGTTTTTCCGCTTCTTATCCTTCGTACCACTCTCCACGTCAATGTAGAACTGATGCAAAATCCACCCCTTATCCGCAATAATGTTGTAAAAATAACGCTGCTGGTTCACCAGGGACGACTTCTGTTCTTCCCTGTCCGTCGACACTCTGATGTACACTGCGCATTTCAAATCACCTCAACTCCGTTCCGTTGAGGTGTAGTGGGTTTGCCTAGGAGCATTATTGACCCAAAGTTAGCCCCGTATCCATGAATTTACTGAGGAGACAGATTATGTGGTGGGCGATAGTAAAAAAAATTAAAATACAGATTCATAATCAGTCCTAAATTGTAAGTTAACAGATGTCCAGAAGTTAACCTATCCTAACGTAGGAGTTCACCATAAAGCGCATTCGAAATTGTGAACATAAATTAATAGGTAGGAGATTTCTGAACTTCATCCTGTACTTTGCTTTCTCAGTATTCAATAATATCCAATATTAAAATAATCGAAAATATAGAAAATTAAGTATTTTATCTTGTTTGATTATATGGTTTTCTGGTATAATTTGGGTGTGTTTATAATAAAATGACAGTATTTGAAGGTGATTTTTATGTCTCAGGCATCGGAAAGAGATGGTGGCTATTATGCAGTAAAAGGATTTATCTACCAATTTGATTTAACAATCCTAGAAATACTTAATCATCCATCCTCAAAAATTATGTTTGAGTTCGAGCAGGATATAAACTATGAAAAATATGTAATACAAGTTAAGCACAAAGAAACGCAAACGTTTACCAACAGTGCAATAAAAAAACCTGTTATTCAATTACTAGATGCGTTCGTTTTAGACAACAATAAGAAGTTCGCTTTGTATTGCTATTTCAAAGACAAAGAAGTAGGAGAAAAAGTATATGATTTGATTGAATTCAATAAATTACTTGGAAAGTCACAAAATAAGTATAGTGAAGAATCAAAAAAAGAATTCATAAAAAACTTCAAGGTTGTTTTCAAGGAAGACTATAACCGTCAGTTCGAGATAGTACTAGACAAAATAAGACAAGAGTATGAACTTGCAAGCAAAGAATTAGCGGTAATTTATCATATGATAATTCATTCTTCACTATTAAAATTAGCTATAAGAGAGAAGAAGGAAAGATATATAGATAAGTCGGTATTAGATGAAATGTTTCATAAAACTTCAGGAGTTATATTTCAGCATGCATATAGAAAACATTTGTCTAAAGAGAGATATGAAAAGGAGATTAAGAGGCTCTATTTTTCTCCACGCACTCAAAGTAGAAGACCTCGAGAAAGATTATTCATTTTAGAATGTGACAATCTTACAAGCAATAGTAGAATTGCAGATATTGTTTATAAGATTATTGAGAAATATTATAAAAGCCCTAAACCTCCATACGTATTACTTAGGAACCTTACTGAAACAAACTTAATTAAATTGAAGAGTCAAATCATTAATGAGCAATGGCCGATGTATTTCAATGATGGTTCTTTTTTTTATGGTGGCGAAATAAGTGTTGAATCTATTGTTAGTAGGGACAAGCGATTTGATGATATTACATTTGTAATCTTTTTAAATCAAGATAATCTTAATACTATCTTAGAAAGAATTAGTATAGCTGAAGTTTATGAATTTTTCATCGATAATCCCATTGTCGCTAAAGAAGAACACTCCACGAGTATCCAGATAAGTGATACCAGCCAGATTATTAGATTGTTAAATTAAAAAAGGAAGGTGCTTATTTTGTTTACACTAAATAAATCAGCAAAAGTTATATCAGTTCTTCCTAATAAAGTAAAGGTAGAAGTTCAAAACTTAGAGGATTTTCATAAAGACAGTATGGAGAAAGTTGCTTTAGGTTCGTATTTAAGAGTTTCGGATGAGAAAGAATGTTCTCTTATTGCGATGGTGGAAAATTTTACAATTGAAGAAAATAGGGATAAACCAGGTGAACCAAAGTATATTATCGAAGCTACCCCAATGGGGTACTTAGATGTTGAAGGATTATTCCATCGTGGAAATTATAGCCTAACCATTCCGCCGACTGGGGTAGAGTTAGCTAAAAGAGAAGAAATAAAGAAGATATATGCTACAGGTAAGGAAGAAGCTAGATTTTGCTTTGCGAAGCTAAAGCAAGATGAGATTACTAGTGTACCTGTTGATGGGAATAAATTTTTTAATAAGCACATCGCTGTTGTTGGTTCAACTGGTTCAGGAAAGTCGCATACTGTGGCTAAAATAATTCAGGAAGCCAGTAATGTTAAAAGTTTTGAATATGATGGATTAAACAATTCTCATATTGTGATATTTGATATACATTCGGAATATAAAACTGCATTCCCTAAGTCCAATTATATTAATGTAGAAAGCTTATTTTTGCCTTATTGGCTAATGAATGGAGAAGAACTAGAAGAAATATTTGTAGAAACCGGTGATAATAACGCATATAATCAAATATCACTGTTAAGAGATGTAGTCACAAAGAACAAACAATATCATAACGACAATAACAAAAATATAACATTTGATACACCAGTGCCTTTCTCTATTGAAGAGGTTGTAAGGTGTATTATTAACTTAACAAATGAAACTGTAGATTATAATGACGTCACGAAAGTCACAGTAGATGATGATGAAATTAATTCTCTTATCAATGATGATGATAAATACAAACACTACTTTGAAAAACAGATGAAGTTTAAAAAATTAGCAAATAGAAGCGTGTCACGAGGCACTTATAATGATAGTGACAGAAAACTGGATAAAATGATATTTAGAATGAAAGGAAAAATTAATGATAATCGATTAAAATTCTTATCCTTAGGCGAAAAGGTTAATGAGTTTGATATTCAATTTGTTAAGGTTCTTGAAAATATTATAGGTTACAATAAGGAAAAAAAGGCAAATATTTCTATTATTGATATAAGTGGTGTTCCTTTCGAAGTGCTAAATATCACTGTTTCTTTAGTATCTCGCCTTCTCTTCGAATACGGATATTTTTTCAAAAAGTACTATGAGGAAAGAAATGAATTAACAGACACTGAAAAAGAGGATTATCTACCATTGATGCTTGTTTACGAAGAAGCACACAAATATGTCCCCAAAAGCTCTGAAGCGAAATATAAATCATCCCGTATTTCTATAGAAAGAATAGCAAAAGAAGGCAGAAAATACGGAGTAACGGCTATGATTGTTAGTCAAAGACCTTCAGAAATATCTGAAACTATTTTTTCTCAATGTAGTAACTTTGTAGCAATGAGGTTAACTAACCCTGAAGACCAAAACTATATAAAAAAGCTATTGCCTGATAGCCTTGAGGCTCTTACAGCGTCTATATCTACTTTGCAAAGAGGCCAAGCAATTCTTACAGGTGAAGCAATAATAATGCCATCATTAGTCCAGATAGACCCTTGTATTCCAGCTCCATCTTCTAGTGATATTAGATATCTTGAAGAATGGAAAAAACCTTGGATAGATGCGCAACTGCCAATAATCACCAAAAAATGGAACAAGAATTAGAAACAAGGATATAACTTAAACTTTTTAAGGACTAAATTTGAAAAATTTAGTCCTTTATTTATGAAAAGTAAGTAAAGTAATTTTGAGAAAACTTCATTATATTGGAGGTTAACAATATGACTAAATATCTGCTTAAAGCTTTTTGGTATTTGATGGGTTTCGTTATTTTTAATTTAATTGGACTATTGTTAGATTTAATTGACTTTTTCAAACTTATTGGATTTAACGTACCCACAAATTGGATTCTGGTAAATCCACCGCATTCATATATTTATTTTGGATTAATTTGTATAGTAATTTATTTAACACTTGTTATTTTTTTCTTATATCATGACTATAAGCAATTAGTACAAAACATATCTAATTCTGATATTGCTAAGTTAGATGAAATGGCCAAGGTTTTTCCAAAGGATATGATTTATTACTTTATAGATAATTTGGAACAGACTCGTGTTTTATCAATTAATCAAATAGAAAACTATGAGGAGGGGACTAGGAGGTTTTCATCTCCAGATATGGCCTTGTCTAATAGGAGAATAGAAAAAGCCAGAAAAAAATTTTTAGTAAGTTTTCGGGATTTCATTGACTTTACTGATGAAAAATTTAACCCAATATCTAATCCAAATTTCATTAAATTTTACGGTGGTATGAGTGAATTAGAATTATTAAAGGACGAGAATTTTGAAGAAGATGAAAAGCAATATCTTACTAAGGCTAGGAATTTAAATGAAAGGTGGAATGAATTTCACAAGGTAATATTAAAAGTTGAGCCCGGGTATGTTTGGAAGAAAGAGCGTGAGTAGTAAAGATACAAGTTAATAGGTTTTATGAGATAAATATAGAGTATGAAGTAGAGGTATGGAGTTCATTTTTGATTCCCCTGCCCACTGTACTGTTTTTCTGTAAACACATTTCTTATTAGTTGAAGCTAAACGCCAAGTTTTTTTCCTCGCCCGATTTCATATCTCTAACTTTATATTGATTGCTCCGCACTTCATCTTCCCCCCCCGATGATTACGTTAGGTATTTTTTCTTTGTTTGCCTTATCCAGTGCCTTTCCGATTTTTTGTTACTCAGCTCGAATTCCACCTTGTAGCCCTGGTTACTGAGCGTGGTTGCTAAGAGGAGGGCTTCTTTCTGGGTGTTTAATGGGATGATGTCATAATCAACATTCGATTTTGCGGTACGTTCTTTCTTTGAAGCCATCATCGCAGTGTATATGACATCTAAACCAAACGAAATACCGACTGTTGGAAAAGGGGCATTGGTGCCGAGAAGAACGCCGATGGCGTTGTCGTATCTGCCGCCGCTGCCGATACTTGATTTGATTGACTGGTCGGATAGGAAAATTTCATATATTGTTCCCGTGTAAATCTCAAGTCCTCTGGCCAGGAAGGGATTAAAGATGCATTGGGAACCAGCTCCGAGATAATCCAGAAAGGTATTCAGTTCCAGCAGCGCGGCAAGTCCTTCTTTCACGAGTGTGTTTTGTTCTGCGAAGGGCTCGTAGTAACTGTAGCTAGTATTCTAATTCGAGGCCAGAAACCCCTTGATAGAAAAGTTCCTGTTCCTCGAGCTCAGAGAGAACGGCATTCAATCCAATCTTTTCAAGCTTATCAAGTATCAACACGATGCTTTTAATCTTTTCTGCTGGCGTCCCATATGCGTCAAGCATGCCGGTTAGTAGCTTCCGGTTATTGTACTGAATAACAACTTTTAAATCCATCTTCTTGAATGCATCCAAGGCTATCACCATCAGCTCTGCTTCAGCTGCCTGTGAGTCCACACCGACGATGTCGACATCACATTGGGTAAACTCGCGAAGCCTACCGGTCTTAATCGGTCCATCCCGGAATACTTTCCTGATTTCGTAGCGTTTGAAAGGTTTCTTTAAAGTCGGATTCATCGCAGCGACTTTTGCAAAAGGAATGGTAAGGTCGTAGCGCAGGGCCAGGTCCCTTTCTCCCCGGTCGGTCAGTGTATACATTTCCTCAAGTATTTCAGCACCGCCTCCATATTTCGAGGCAAGTAACTCGGTATAGTTTAGAATTGGCGTCTGCCGACCGATTTTCGGATGTGTAATGAGTTTGAGTCCAAAAAAATTCTGGACATGCTAATTAAGCATTTTGGGTTAAGTGGTGGTTCGGACGAAGAGGTAGAGGACGTAACCAAACACAATGCCTATGATACGATTAGTACCTTGAAGGCGATGCTTTCACAAACGCCGTAATTGATATTTTGATTGGTGGCGGTATTTTGAGTTTGTTAACTGTGGAGGTTTGGTGTCGGATTAGGTTTAATAAATCACATTTTTTTAGGAACGATGATTTTCTAACCTCCAAATAACATTTATTTTCTGCGAAGGTTAAGGAGTCAATGGATACATGGTTTTCTGTATGAAAATTGAAATTCCATCGACCGGTTAGAGAATAACAAACGAAATCCTTTTGTATGAGTTGTTTCAGCGTGATATAATAAAATGAAACTTGATTTAATAGGCGTTTAGCTTTAACAAGTGTTGTATTTAAACTCGTACGTTTCCCAGAATAGGAAGACCTTGGTGCGTTTAATTTTAACAAGTGTTGTATTTAAACTATCGAGCGATGTCCTCCGCTGCTCTAACGAGGCCCATGTTTAACTTTAACAATGGTTGTATTTAAACTTGTCAATATAGATTGTCTCTTTGTCTTGTTTAACTTTAACAAGTGTTGTATTTAAATTCCATGGTCGTTTTACCCTGTTTCACGGTCGTGAACAGCTCAACTTTAACAAGTGTTGTATTTAAAACTGTAAGTTCCTTTGTTGGCTTGAACCGCCAGTCGGTTTAACTTTAACAAGTGTTGTGTTAATAACATAAAAACCACCCTCAGTAAAATGCTAGGGTGGTTTTTTGTTCTATATTTTTCTGGAAGTCATCTTAGGCTGTGTGAAGTGAAGGAGATAATCGGGGCCACCAGCTTTAGAGTCTGTCCCGGACATGTTGAATCCTCCGAATGGGTGTACGCCAACAAGAGCGCCTGTGCATTTTTTATTAATGTAAAGGTTCCCGCAATGCATATCTTCTAGGGCTTCCTGTATTCTCTTTTCATTTTTGGAATGGAAAGCCCCGGTTAAGCCATAGTCTGTATTGTTGTAAAGTTGAATTCCGTGTTTGTAATCCTTCGCCTTCGTAAGGGCGAGAACAGGGCCAAAAATCTCTTCTTGAAAAATGCGAGCATTTTCATTAACGTCCTTGAACACAGTTGGTTGAATAAAGTAACCTTTTGAGTCATCCCCGGTTCCGCCTACAAGAAGTTCCCCTTCGGATTTTCCTACATTTATATAATCCATAATCTTATTAAAAGCTTTTTTGTCGCTGACACGACCGACTACGTGGTTGTTGATTTGAGAACCAACTTTTAACTCCCTGGTTAATTCAACAACTTTTTCTACGACTTCATCGTAAATATCCTCGACGATAATGGCTTGGGAACCAGCTGAACACTTTTGTCCTTGGAAACCAAAAGCAGAAGTAACGATGTCTCTCGCCGCTTGGTCGAGGTCGGCGGTCTCGTCAACTACGATACCATCTTTGCCACCCATCTCAGCGATGACACGCTTAAGCCAAATCTGACCTGGTTGAGTCTTAGCATCTCTTTCATAAATACGTTCTCCGACTTGGAGAGACCCTGTAAAACTAACGAATCGAGTTAGTTTGTGGTCAACAAGGTAATCCCCAATCTCGCTTCCAACTCCCGGTAAGAAGTTAATTACGCCTTTAGGCAGTCCGCACTCTTCCATTAACTCTACAAACTTATATCCAATAACGGAGGTCAGTTCGGATGGCTTGAGACCAACGGTATTTCCGGTAATTAGGGCTGCTGTCGTCATTCCGGCTAGAATTGCCAATGGGAAGTTCCAAGGTGGAATGCAAATACCGACTCCTAGTGGAATGTATTGTAGTTTGTTGTCCTCTGGCGCAAAAGGGTTATAGAGTTCAGGGTCTACGTCCGGATTGATTTTAGTTAGAGGAACTCCTTCAGACATGTCGAGTAGCTGTAGGGCATAATACTCCATTCCATAAAGTCGATGGCTTCTGCGGTGTGTCCGCTTCTCGCCAGTTTTTGCCCGATTCGTAGACTAAACCAGCAGTGAATTCGTGTTTTCGTTCACGCATCTTCTTGGCAGCGTTGAAAACAATTTCTGCTCGCTACTTAGCAGGAACTCGCTTCCAATAATCGAAGATTTGGTGAGCCGTTTGAATAGCCGATTCTGCTTGTTCTTTGTCTGCTTTACTACACATAACCAACGACCTCACTATGGTTTCCTGGGTTACGAGAAACCAGTGTTTCATCTGTATAAATTCGTTCGCCATTAATGATAAGTGGATACTTTTTGCCGAGGTTGTCTTTTGCTTTTTCTAACTCGGTAAGTAACTCTTGCTTGGTTTTTTGGTTATCAAAATTCATAAAGGGTTCGTTTTTGAATGTGGATAGGTGTCTTCTCATAGTATCGTCTCCAATCTAGAATGTTTGCTGTAATCGTTTTCTATACTTTTTTTTGATTTTTTTTTCCTTGTTGTGAGGTATTAGTGTTGTAGAGGCGAAAAGGAAAGCGTTTACAAATAAAGAAATATGGAATGGCGATTTATTCAATCGAAAAATTTAATGTTAAGGGGTGATTTTTGTGGAGAAGGTATTGAGTAACTTTTTCTTGTTTATGTCTTCTAACAAAGTAATAACAAAGGGAGCGAGAAGTTTGGTTTAAAAATGGGGGCAAAGAAGGTTGTTGCGGGTGAACAAATATCTGATGCGATGAGGTCAGTAAAAGACCTTAATGATAAAGGGTTGGTTTGCACGGTAGACCATCTTGGTGAGTTCGTAGATTCTAAAGAAGCACACTGCCTGGATACGTTAAAAGAAATACATATATCCGGTGTAGATTTGAATATGTCGTTAAAACTAACATCTCTTGGGCTGGACATCGATGAAGAGTTTTGCCTTGAAAACATGAGAGAAATCGTAGGAAAAGCCAGAATGTATAACAATTTTGTTCGAATCGATATGGAGGAATACGTAAGAAACCAAAAAACGATTGACATCTATAGAAAACTCGTGGAAGAGTTTCCGGGTCACGTTGGTCTTGTATTGCAGGCTTCCCTTTATAAAACAGGAAAAGACGTAGAAATCCTTGATGAAGTAAGTGCGAACCTACGATTGTGTAAAGGGGCATACAAGGAGTCACAAGAGGTGTCCTTCTCCGAAAAATTTGACGTTGATAAGAACTTCCTTAATAATATTAAGAAACATATGATTAATGGGAACTATGCTGCCGTAGCTACACATGATGAAAAATCCATAGAGGAAATAAAGGGGTTTGTGGAGAGGGAAGAGATAGTAAGAGATAAATTTGAGTTCCAAATGCTTTATGGTATCAGGAAAGAGTTGCAGGAAAAACTGGTCGAAGAGGGTTTTAAGGTACGAGTGTATATCCCGTATGATGAAGACTGGTGGGGTTACTTTATGAGGCGGTTAGCTGAGAGACCGGATAATGTTGGTTTCGTTGTAAAGTCAATGTTCAAAAGATAAATCTTTTTCTATAACGCAGAAATACAAAGCGACAAAAGCAGTATCGATATAATTTTATCTAATTGAAGATAGAGAAACGGCTAAAATGTTGTTATGAAAATTTATAGATGGGAGTTAAAAGGTTAGAAAAGTGAGATAGAATTCTTTGTATCAGGGATTTTAGCATGATATATTAAACATAGACCTCATTTACTCAGTTTTAACTTTAACAAATGTTGTATTTAAAATCGTCTGGGTGCGGGCTGTAGAACATGGTGACAAAATAACTTTAGCAATCGTTGTATTTAAACGAGCTTTTAGCCATAGCCATGTTAATGTCGAACGTGTTAACTTTAACAAATGTTGTATTTAAAATCGTCTGGGTGTGGTGAGTAGAACACTGTGGTGACATAACTTTAGCAATAGTTGTATTTAAACTGGAAGACGCCCCCCACCATGTTTTAAGGGTCTAGTTTAACTTTAATAAGGGTTGTATTTAAATTTTTCGGGGAAGCGGACTTAGTCACACTGAATTTTGTTTAACTTTTGCATGTGGTGTATTTAAAAAAGATGTTCATCTAGCAATAAACAACTTTTACATATGATGTAGCGTGACGTACGGTATTAGACAAACTCCTTTCAGAGTTTGTTTTTTTTATTTTCTGAAAATAAGCATTGACTAGGAAAAAACTACCTGTTAACCTTTGAGTAAGTCAAAGATATTCATTTAGTAATGGCCTTTAAAAAATAAATTATAGTTGCCTTTTCTACAAAAATGAAATGGGGGATTCACGTGGATATTAAAGAGCTGAAAATAACGCTCATCTTAAAGGAGGATGTGCCTTTCAAAAATATTGGGCAAAGAATCGGAGCGTACTTACACCGAGCCATGCTAGCCGACTCTCAGTTGAAAAAAGAGCATAGAGTTAACAAAGTGAAGCACTATGTATATAGTCACCTTTATCCGACGGAGAGTGATGGTGTTTATAAATCTGGGACAGGTTACACTTTTAGAATCAGGAGTGCTAGAGAGGGGTTCCTAAATAGGATGGCAGAACTCCTAACTGATTTCCAGGATGAACTTATTGTCACATTAGGAATTGAAGAATCGAGAGTACCTAATGGTACGGTAAACGCCGTTAGAACACTAACCCCATTTGTTATTACTCTCGGAAAACCTGGGAGTAAGTACTGGAAAGCTTACGATGCAAAAGAAGATATCAAAAAACTGCTGACGAATAATGTTTCAAATCGATTCAAGCAATTCATTGGAGCGAAGGAAGTGAACCATGATTTTATTAAGGAAGTAAAAATATTGAATAACAAACCAACCTATTACAACTACAAAGGCAGGAAGGTTTTGGCCAATAAAGTTGAAGTTTACTTTAATGATGATTTATTCTCAAAACAAATTAGAGATTACGTTGTCTCAGCGGGTCTCGGGGAAAAATCATCGGTTCTGGGAGCTGGGTTCTCGGAGACGATAAGGAGGGCTTAATGAGATGTTGGACTTAGTGAGTGCGTTTAGATTGAACGATAAGGTTAGCAATGGGTCTATACATCAATACAGTTGGAGAAATGGTTTTTATGTTAAATTGAACCCTTACCAGACCGTTCAAGAACAAAGGAGTGAAATTAATAGGCAACTCTTTTTTGTTGATAAGAATAAGGTTGATGAAAGTGATGTTGTAGAGAAAAATGAACTCATTGAATGGGTGTATGGCAAAGATATTCAGTCTCGTGTCATTAAGGATGATGGAAACAAAGCACTGGATACGCCAAAGAAAAAGTTCTATTCAACGCATGTTCTTTCCCTTTCGATGAAGAAAGAGACATACGAACAGGAGGGGGTTAGAGAACATTTATCCAACAAGGTATGGGAAGTATATAAGACACCGGAAAAAATCGAACAGGAGTTCTTTAAGAATGATGGTGTCCTGTCTTTTGTTAAAAAAGCGAACGAAAGAAAAATGGAGTATTACGAGCGATTCGCTTATCTAAAAGAATATTTGCATAGCGAATACCGAAGAAATACCCTTCAAGTTGCTGTTGATTTCTGGAACCGAGAGTGGGACGACCTACTCGAAGTAGTCGCTGATTACGGAGTGGATAAAACATACGTTAGTTTTTACCTTGATTTTGATGACCATGGCACATTTAAAGACAAAGACATCTATGAATGGGAAAGAGAGTGGTACAACGTTCAGAAACTGTTCCCTAGTAATGAGTTCAACAGGGTGGTTGAGGGAAAGGTAATGGGAATTCCCCTTTTAGATTACACGTTGAATAGTAAAAAACCATTCTTTAAAGAGCAAACTCGTATGGGTGGTATAAGTCAGTACCTTACGTTCGATGAAGTTGATTTCCAGTTGAGACTTATGCAATATCTTGATGTCGCTGGCAATAATTCTTTAAAAATCTCTTACGAAGGAGAAGCAAAAAATACCAGAGATAGCATCGATGAAATTACGCCCGGAATAACTTATGTCTACAAGAGAGGGCAAGATAAATCCATCGAATACTACGATAATAATGGTCGTATCAAATGGGAAGACATCGATGTTATCAATGTGAAGAACGTATTAGCTGTAAGCTGGTTCAAGAGTAAAACGATTAAAAACAGAAAGAGTCTTGAACTGGAATTAAGACAGAATATCTTCGGGTTGTCCCCTAATTACAATCTCCACTGGTTGGAAACGGATTCAAAGGAAATTTCGAGGCCGTTTAAGGGTGAAAGCTTGCTGGAGCAGTTTTATAGACAAGGTAGTCAGGTCATCTATGATTATATTTATAAAGGTGACAAACGAAACGTCGGAAAGTATTTAAGGTCAATTACCGTACCATTGCTGGAAAGAAAGATATCCAAGTTTCATGCGAGTAAGCAAATGAAAGATAAACTAAATGCTGTGGAATTCTACCATTTTGTTTTAGCAGTAAGAAAAAGCGTGGATATTGAAGGGGGTTGCTCGGAAGTGGAAAAGATACTGGAAAAAGATTTCGCCTCACGAGAGGACAGCAGTGAATTTAAGCTTGAATCGGAGGAGGAATTTTATTATTACGCAGGGCAACTGGCGTATTATCTTGTATCCTTGTCAAAAAGTAAAAATAAGGATTACTCGATGTTAGAGAATGTGATTCGTGCAAGTAACGCAAGTCAGGTAAAAACGGCTTTGAGAACTCTTTTTGAAACGTACCAACATCGAATCAGCATTCATCACCAAAAGTTTAAAGGCATCTTTAGTCGAGTTTTAGCTTACGGTATCGATGACAAGAAGCGCATGACTGAAAATTACAAAGAAGCACTTATTGTCGGAACCATGGTGAATAACATCTTTTGGCACGGAACAAAAAAAGAGGGGGAAACGGATAGTGAATAGACGAGTATACGGACTTTTAGGTGTTGGTGCAAAAATGGCAAATTGGAATGCTGGTTTCCATGGCGCTCCCAAACAGACGAGTGACGGTAGAATTTATGGAAGTGACAAAGCTGCGGGATACGCCATTAAACATTACTGGGAAAAAAGCGGAGAAAAGGTCCTTTACTACAAGAGGTACACAGAAAAGAAAAAGGATGAGCTAAGTCCGATGTCGCTTAAGCAGTCATATGAAAGAATGTTCGGTGAAAACTTAAGTAAAAAAACGCCACCGAAAAACGTGCTCAGGTCGCTATTTGGGGCAGTGGATGTTGTTAACTTCGGCTGCACGTTTGCAACTGCTGAGTTAAATACCTCCATTACAGGAGCGGTACAAATTGGACAAGGATTCAACGTTGATGATGAAGGCCAAGTAGAGGTGCAGGATATCCTATCGCCATTTCCAAGCGATGATGAAAAGGGGCAATCGAGTATCGGGAAACAAGTAATGCTATCAGAGGGGCATTACGTTTATCCATTCTCGATTAATCCATCGGCGTATGAAGTATATGAGGAACTATTGGACATTGAGAACCCATATACAGTGGAAGTGTACGAGAAATTTAAAAAGGGTGCTCTTAGAGGAGCAACGCATCTTAACAGTTCCTCTAAAGCAGGATGTTACAATGAATTCGGACTTTTTGTTGAGCTGAAAGAAGGGTCTGAAATGTACCTCGAACCTATCGACAATATGGTCGTATTCAGCAGGCTAGGTGATAAAGTAGAATATGATTTTACTAAAATCTCCGAAAGACTAAAAGAGGTTGAAGGAGAAATCGAAGACATTGTTCTTTATTACAACCCTTATAAGATTGAAGTTAGGGGCACAGAAAACTTCACGGAGAAAAACATCTTTACAGACTTATAAATCTATTTGTTGGCACGACGGGCAAAATGGCCTTGTCGTGCCTACTTACCATAAGGAGTAATTGATATGAGAGCATTATTGTTTGAATTAACCAGTGAATTTGGGATGCTGAAAAGGCCGGATATCCGAAGTGGGAAAGGAAGACATTTCACATACAATCATATCCATAAAGTAGCTGTATTAGGCATTATTGGAGCTGTTTGTGGGTACGAAGGTTATAACATTCATAGTCTAAGAAGAAGGCTGGGAGAGGAGGTAACCTACTTTCCGGAGTTTTACGACAAACTAAAGAGCCTTAAGGTTGGGATTGTCCCTAATGTGGAATACGATTCGTTTACAAAAGATGAGTCGAACTTTACAGATACTACAAATTTCTCTAATTCGGATGGGACATTGATGGTAAAGGAACAATGGCTGCGAAATCCAAGCTGGACTATATATATTTTGCTTGATGGTTCGGCTGAGGAAGATGTGGAAAATCGAATAATCGATAAATTCACGAACAAAAAAGCTGTTTTCATCCCTTACATTGGCAAAAACGACCATCCGGCAACTATAAGTGAAGTTGTGGTGTCAGACCTATCTATTGCATCTAGTGGTAAGATAGATTCGTTATTCGAGTTGGCAGAGGGAATAGAAGAAGACATTTTAGAACAAGAAGATGAAATGGATTACTTTCTCAAGGAACAATTGCCGGTTAAACTAAGTAAAGAAAATGGTAACTACGTGCATTCGCAGATGGCGTATACAGATGCAGAAATTAATGTCGAACGCTATGTGTGCGGTGAAACTGGAAAACAGGTGATGTTCGTTTAGGGGAGAGGGAATGATGATAGATAAACTAATTATGAACGAAGGTTCGTACTTCGCCCACACTTCTTCGGAGGTTGGGCGAAGTAAAGAGACTTTAAAAGAACACACTGACCTGGTGATGTATTATTATAACCTTTTCCTAGAAGAAGGTATGGAGAAATCCCTAAGAAAGTTACTGCAAGGTAGTGTGTTTAAAAGTAAGTCGGTTGGCGTTTACACGTTGGATAAGGAAGATGTTGAATTTGTGATGGAAGTTGCAAATGAGGCTGTGGCTATGCATGATGTAGGTAAAATTAATCCTATCTTTCAGTTCGAGAAAATGAACAATACTTTATTCGAAAATGATTATAAAGAACTCGTACGAGAACTAGGCAGTGAACATTCGATATATTCCTGCGCTTTTTTTCTTTGTAGAAATTTAAGAAAAATAGATGAAAGGTATGAAGATAAGAAGAAAAAAAAGGTTCTCTTTCGAATCGTTTATGACCTGTGTTTCGTAATTAGCAAACATCACGGCTCTTTTAAGAAAATTGATAATGAACTTTATTTTGAACTTGAGAACACAATAGCACGATTGCACCAAAAACCAATATTCTTTAAAAATGTAATGATGGGTAACGAATTTGAAGCCTTCGATGTAAAGGCTTTGAAAAGAAAGTTTCAGAACTCTTTGAAGCTGGATACAAATGAAACATTGGATTATTTTATTTTCCTTAAGTCCGTATATTCGTTGCTTGTTACTTCCGATTATTATGCTACGCACACATACATGGCTCTCGATAACGAAAAATTTGGCCTGAAAAAACTGAGCAATGAAGATGTAGAAAATTTGCTTTCGACATACAAAAGCAGTGAACTTTATAAGAAAATAGAAAGCGGTAGGGGGAAAGGATTTAACGAAAAATCCAGTATGAATGAAGTTCGAACAGCTTTGTTTTGGGATGTTCAAGACAACTATGAAAAGAACAGAGATAAAAATATCTTGTTTGTGGAAGCGCCTACAGGCGGAGGTAAGACAAATGTTTCTTACGGTTTGGCTTTGAAGATATGCAAAGAGGAAAAGAAGAAAAGGATACAGTACGTTTTTCCTTTTAATACATTGATGGACCAGACACAAGAATCACTAGAAGAACATCTACCTCAGCAACGGACGCACTTAAAATTACAAGTGTTGAACTCTACAACATCTACGTTCGATAAGAATGATGTGAAAGAAAGAAAACTCAATTATTCGGATTATAAAAAAGGGTTATTCGATAAACAAATGATTCGATTCCCTTTTTCAATTACCAGTCATGTGAATTTTTTTAACATGATTTTTGGAACGAGTAGAGATGCTCATTTAAAACTCCCGCATCTAAAAGATGCCGTTATTATTCTTGATGAAGTGCAGTCCTACGCACCAAAAGTCTGGAGGGAAATGATACGGTTTTTTGATAGATATGCAGAAGTATTTAATTGGAAGGTTATTATTATGTCTGCGACGCTGCCCCCTTTAGACAGGTTGGTACCTGGAACGGGTTTAAGTACGGCAAATCTTACACCAAACTCACGGAAATACTATATGCACGCATGTTTTAAAAAAAGAGTGAAGTTAAATGATGAATTCCTTACGAAAGAACCTTTGAGTCAAGGGGAAGCAATGGATTCCATACACAGCATAATCGGAAAAAATCTAGGGAAGAAGATACTCTTAGAAATGATTACAAAGGATACTGCTAAGAAAGTATTTGACTCATTGAAGGATATCAACAACGAATACGAGGTTCTGAAGCTCGATGGTGATGACACAAAGTACTATAGGAGAAAGCTATTAGAGTACATCAAAAATTATAATAAAGAAGGTAAAACGTTGATTGTTGTGACCACGCAGGTGGTTGAAGCTGGCGTCGATATTGATATGGAGGTAGGAATTAAAAATATATCGATTTTGGACTCCGAAGAACAGTTCGGCGGTCGGATTAACCGGAACTCAAAAATGATAGAGTCTGGTGTTATGTATTTGATATATTACGTGGAGCCCAGGGTAGTCTACAGAGGTGATGTTAGGTTGACTTTGACTTTTGCGACTAAACCTAAAGAGGCATTGGAGATTTTTGAAAACAAGAATTATTTCGGGTACTACAATCGCGTTTTTGACAACCTTGGGATAGACGATGAGGTCGCAGAACTTGTTAATGCTACGGATTTTGAGGGCGTTCGCAAGAAAATGACTCTAATTGAACAGGAACAAGTGCAAATGTTCGTTGATTACGAATGCGAAGGTGTAAGAGGGAAAGATGTTTGGGAAGAATATAAAAGAATATTAGAATTCGAAAAGGATTTTGCTGCGCGAACAATGAAGTTAGAAATGCTCAGAGAAGATATGGCGAATTATTTATTCAACTTTGTAATGGAAAAGCGGGAGAGAAAAGTAAATTACGAAGCACTGCCAATGGAAGGTGGTATGTATTATTTAGAGGATGGAGAAAAGTACATGCGCTCCGTCCCTGAATTTAGTGCCAAATCATTTAATAAAAGTATGTTTATAGAGGATTTTAGCTAATTTAATCATGGTGTGAAAGAAGATAGAAAAATAATTGAAAAACCTTTCATTTAAAGGGTTATAGCATCTGTAGTGATACAATAAACTAAGAACGTTGATTTACTCGGCGTTTAACTTTAACAAGTGTTGTATTTAAACCGTGTAATGATACGAATGAAAGCCTGTCCAACTCGTTTAACTTTAACAAGGGATGTATTTAAACATTACAGTTACATCGGCTACTTCTTTAACACCAAGTTAAACTTTAAAAAAGGTTGTATTTAAACCCAATCAGTCCTCCGTTAAATGTCGCTACGATATGTTTAACTTTAACAAGGATTGTATTTAAACTCGACCACATGGACACGAAGAACCAAAACACCGGGTTTAACTTTAACAATCAGGGGTTTATCGCCGATTACGTTCATGCGCACGGAAAGTATAAATAACAATAGGTATTTGAAGGTTGGCATATGTAAATGTGCTAACCTTTTCTTATTGTTTTCACAAAATAAACAATATCATTTTAAAATAATTGGGAAACAAAAAAACATAGAAGGATGTGTTCTGAAATGAAAATTAACTACCGCGAGCTGAGTGGATACAAAAGAGATTCCAAAGGAGGACTGGGGTTTGAAACTTATCAATACTTCTATTTTTGGGGTCCGGACGAAGACTTAGAACGGATAAAGGGTTTTCTGATGGATAACTTTAAGACAAATTACAGTGAGAAGGGAAGTAATCGAGAAAGCCGCGAGATGCACCTGTGGAGTACTAACAGACATTTCTATTCCGTACTAAACAGTAAGGTTAACGGAGAGGACCGGGATAAAGAAATTTACCTAGACACGAAAAAGGCATTGGAAGAAGAATTTTCAGACTTAAACGTCACAGTGGAGTTTGGGAAGGGGTTCCAACTAACAGCCGAAAAAATTGAGGAATTCGTGAACCATTACGAACTTCCTGAAGACTTATCGGAGTTAGAAACAGAGAAGTTCTCAACCATTCGATATCAATATGTTGGTTTTCCTTTGCTCTCGCCACTCACAAAGGAAAAAATGAGAGAGATGATGGATGAACTAAAAGAACGACTCATCGGAAAGCGGCCAGCAGGCACCGTTTGCTTTACTCTGTAAACCAACACTTCCTGCGTTGACGATTCTCTTGCCAGCCACTGAACGGTCGAACTGAATGTGAGTGTGGCCGCATACGATGATATCTTCCCGTGTGTCTTTTATCATTTCTTCTATTTTACTTTCCTCGGTTTGAACTCTGATTGCTTCCTCATCACTTCGAGGGGAACCATGGATGAACAAGATGTTTCCGAGACCTTCAACAGAGAGGCGTTTGGATTCAGGTAATTGTTTCAGGAAGTTGACCTGGTTCTTAGTGAGCTGGTCAGCACACCAGGCGTTCATTTCAGCAACGAAATCCGGGCAACCGTCTTCAGTGCTGTGGCGATGAACGACTTCTCTATCCGCGTTTCCCATTATATAGAAGAAACCTGCTCTATCTTGCATGAGCGTCTCCATCACTTCCCGAGGCTGAGGCCCCCAGACCACATCGCCCCCAACTACAACAACATCCGCATTCTCTTCTCTAATTTCCCTTAGTACAGCTTGAAGGGCAAAGTTATTACCGTGAATGTCGTATATGGCTGCAATCTTCTTAAGGTGGTTCACTCCCACTTTCATAATCTGTAAACGTGCGGGTGAAATTATATAGTTTACTAAATACTAACATAATTATCCAAGTGTTACTTGAGATAAGATTTTAGCCACAGAGAACACTCCATTGTACACAACAATTTACCCTCTGTAAGTAAAACTCCTATTTATTTTCTCTAATATATATTTCTTTAAAAATCTCCAAAAATAAATCGAGAAATTTAACAAAAGCTTATGTGCGGGGTTTATTATAGTCATTGTTGAGCCCGGGGAACCGGACACCAGCAAACGAATTTGTGATGCGTGGGAGAGATTTTCAAAAAAACTTGACTGTTTGAGAAAATAAAAATCCGCTTTTTTAACATAAGCGAACTTCTTCAATATAAAATTTAATACCAGGCCTCGGGGAACCATTCAGCAGCAAACGAACAATGTGAAACAGCGGAAGCCTTTCAATAAAACCTGACCGTTTGAGAAAATAAAAATCCGCTTTTTTAACACAAGCGAACTTCTCCAATATAAAATTTAATAGCAGGCCTCGGGGAACCATTCAGCAGCAAACGAACAATGTGAAACAGCGGAAGACATTCAATAAAACCTGACCCGTTTGAGAAAAAAATCCGAGAATATCACATAGATGAGGACTTGCCTTGTAAAGTAGAGTTACTAGCGTGATGAACCAGCCAGGCAGCAAGCAAACAATGTAAAACAGCGGAAGCTTTTCAATAAAATCTGACCATTTGAGAAAAGGCTGCCGATGATTTTATAAGTATTATCCTATAGCGAAACTTTTTAGGCTGGGGGAACAGGCCGGCTAACGGGAAGAAGTGACATTAGTAGTCGGAATATTGGCAAAACTGTTGAGGCGTTAGAAAAATATATTCTTGATTTTTTAACAAATACGAGAAACACCAACTTAAAATATGATTACCGAGCTTGGCGAAGTATTCGAAAGAGAGGTTACACAATGTACTGCTTACATAATCATCCGGCTGAAAAAGTCCGGACCAATACAGAGAGAAGAATTCAATCAGTTGCCGGCGGGTTCCGCGGAGGCCAGAGAAGTGAGGTGAGAAGCCATGGAAGAGCACATTCATTCACTTAAGAGGCAGCAGCTGGAAAGGTCATTCAGAAAACATGGTGTTTCCTCTGAAGTACTTGACCGATTCTGGAACATGAATAAACAGAGAGGCAGGGATTTAGGATGAGTGACATTTTAGACCGGCTGGGAGTACCAGGCAGACAAACATACCGTGCAGTGATTAAGCGCGATGACGTGGACACTGACATGAATAGCCATCAAGTCAGACTGAATATTGAGTCTGAAGAAAAAGAGTAAAGTATATCACCCTCGCTTCCGGGCAAATATGATGTTAAAACCCGGAGGTGACTCGAATGGAATTCAAAGTACGGAAGGTAACAGTAGTAGAAGAGGATAATGAGCTGGGTGGTAAGTGGATTGAGAGACTGGTAGAAAAGCAGATACTCCATTTGCTTAATCTCCCCATAAAACAGCAGGCGTTACTGACAAGCACACAACTTAAAGAAAAGGATGAGTTCAATGAGATGGATGAAACCAGGTAAGAAACATAAGCTGACCGTATTTTTAAGAAGGGTAAGCAGTGAGCAGCAGAATCTGGCCATGCAGATAGCAGCTGATAAAAAGTATCGTGAGAAACTTCATGAGGAAGATTATGTTGTTCTCAATGAAAAAGGGGTTTCTGCAAACAAACTCCATATTCCGGACCGTGAAAAAATGGTTAAGCTGATTGGCATGATTAAATCAAATCAGGTTGAAAGGCTGTATGTGTACGACAGAACCCGATTGACTCGTAAATTTTTTGAGTACCTTGAACTAATAGACCTGTTCAGGGAGCACAATGTTAAAGTTACGTTTACCACCGAGGATGCGGGTTATATGCCGTTCAATAACGACCTGTTGATTGAAGGATTCAGTGCCATCCTGATTGAGGAAGAAGGACAAGGAATTGCACGACGGTCCAGAGACAGAAACCGTAAGTTTCCCTCAAGGAAATATGGTTTTGAGGTACACAAAGACGACAATGGACATAAGAGTTACACAGCAAAAACGAAGGAAAAAGTAAAACTTCAAGCTCTTTTCTCTGAAGCACAGAAAGTCGAAGGACACAGAGACTACGCGGAACTCCTTATCAATCAGGCCTATTTATTAAAGAAGGGGGCGGAAGATGTGGCGCGCATTTTGTTTGACCCCTTCTACTGCGGTTGTGAAAGGTATGGGGAACACTTCAACCGACTCAGTCATGTCGAGCAGATAGTAACCATTGAAGACTTTCAGAAAGCACACGAAGTGATTGATTCCTTTCAAAGCGTTATTAGAGAAAACCTCGATGCCCGTAAGGACGAAGTCATTCTGAACCCGAAGTGCGGTTACTGCCGGGATGAAATGAAATACAAGCGGAGTAAGGTTGGTGACAGCGGGATATTTTCCTGTTCCTGCAAGAGTAAGAAAGTTGAATTAGAAGTGCAGGATTATAACAGGATGCTTCTCCATAATGCTCAGCAGATGGTGGCATCCTTGCAACTTGGAAAAATTAAGAATAAGGCATACAAGCTTATAGATAAACAGAGAGAGCTACATGAAAACCTGATTCACGAAATCAGCAATACTATCGAAACGCTTCAATATGACATCGCTGCTTTATCACCTGAAGAAGCAATGGCTTCCAGGAACCGTAGAAACAGTGCACTTACAAAGCTGATGGATGCGAAAGACAGACGGAAAGACATTCGGGATGAACTTCTTTTACTCGAGAATCACAAGGTTAACCTTCAATACATTGTTAAGAAAGTGTCCAATCTTGTGAGTAAGGAAGAAGTCGCGTTTATGGTCCCCCATCTCATAAAGGACTGCTACATGTTTCACGAAGTTGCAGAGATGGACTTTTATTACAATGAGTTTCTGGATATTCAGGAGTTGGAAAGGAAGATTCTACATGACAACCAATCAACAGAACAGCAAGGAGCCTAAAAAAATTGGCGTGGCGTGCCTGCGACGTTCCAAGGACTCTTCCCAGGATGATAGTGACTCACTAAAAACGCAGGCACTCGCAATCAAGGACTTTGCTTCCAGGAACGGATTTGAAATTCCGGAAGCATACTTCTTCAGTGACGATGGTGTGAGTGCTTACAAAAAGAAAGCCGGAAAAAGGTCAGGCCTTCAGAAAATGAAAAAAGTAATTCTTGAAAACGAGGTTGACGGCGTCTTCTTCTACGATACTTCAAGAATGGACAGAACAGGGTATTCGTTTGTGACGGAATTTTACAACGATGTTGTTGCCAAAAAGCCGGACATGAAGTTTTATGTCACTACGCAAATAGATGAGTGGAACCCCCATGACTTAAAAGTCAAACTAGAATTGATTGTTGCTAACTCAGATTCGGGTATGAAATCAAGACGGTCAATTGATTTACAGATTACCGACTTGAACAACGGTGTCTATCCCGGTTCCAGAGCACCATTCGGTTACAAACTAATGAAAAAAGACCTGGTACCTACAGAGAAGGCGGAAATTGTGAGGCTCATTTACTTTCTGTTTTCCTGGGGACATGGTGTTGCTACGATTACGAAAGTATTGAATGATGCAGGTATTCCCTCTTCTTCAAACAAGAGATGGAAGGAAAGCTCTGTACACAAAATACTGGACAATGACATTTATAAAGGCGGCGAGTTCAAGTGGTCATTTGAGAAACGACCGGATGAAGACAGCAGGAGAAAAGGCAGCCACCAAGGAATCGTACCCAAAGCACTGAACCGCATCAACAAAGTCATCCTTGAGATGAAAAAGAAGAAATACACAAAGATGGAAACTCCATTTATTTTCAGTAATCTTCTTAAATGCGGGAAGTGTGGGAATCGGCTTAAGCAGCGTAACGGTTCGACGAAAGGCTTCAAGTATCTTTATTACCAGTGCACATCGTGTTCATACAAACTCGAAATGAATCGTGTAAATGAGGTACTTTTAAACAAAGTCGGCAAACAGATGTCGCTATCCTTAAAGCTTAATGAGCACCAGGTGAAGCAGCAACTCCAGAATTACTATGATGAATTAAACAAGAGGAAACAATCTCTGGAACTTGAAATCAAGCGAATTGAGATAAACCAGGAAATCGTCTGCAAGGAAGATAAAACACTTTCCTTCATATATGATGGTGCACTCAATAACCTTGTTGAAAAAGTAAAAGAACTGGAACAGTGCAAAAGTGATATTCAGGCACTGTTACACCCGGAAGAGATTCAATCTTTCGTGACCCTCTTCAGAAACTTGAAACTGAACGAGTTTGCCCGGGCCGAGCAACGGGTTCTCATGTTGACGTTCCTGAGGGACATTGTTGTTACCCGGGTGAATCAGGAAGAGTTTACTGCGGACGTTACTTTTAAGGTGAATCCCGTACAGGCTGTAACGGCTCCAGTTGGATAAACAATCGAAAAGTGCTGAAACCAAATGGACAAAAAATCGAACTTAAAGAATCCGGTTCCGGTTTCTGAGGAATATTTAAGTCCTGAAATCGCCTGAAAGCCTTGAAATCAAAGGCTTTCCTTTCATCACCACTTCGATTTTCTATCCAATATGCCATCCCATAATGGATAAACAATCGAAACTTTATTATTCATAATGGACAAAAAATCGAACTTTTAATCAATACATACATAAGAATTACGGGGGAGAAACAGATGAGAACAGAAACACGATTCAGAGAAAACGGGGACACATTCGAAAGTGTATTTAAGGAACTTGTTGATGTAAAAGTCGATGCCTTTGTTAAAGAGAAAACAAAACAAACGAGAGCGGGGAACGGTATCCATGAGCTATAGAGTAGGAGCATTCGTAAGAGTATCGACAGACAGAGTACAGCAGCTAACATCACTGAAAACACAGGTTAGAATGTTCGAAGACTTTGTGGAAAACAAACCAGACTGGGAAATCCAGAAAATATATCAGGAAACGGAATCCGGGACCAAATACAATAAAGCAATGAAAGAACTTCTTCAGGATATTGAAAACCATGCGATTGATATTATCCTGTTCAAAGATATTTCTCGGTTGGCAAGGAACTGTGAAATTGCCCATAAAGTTATGAACAGAAGTATAGAAAAAGGTATCCAAATTGTCACTATTGATAATACAGTCAACACATTAGAAGGAAAGAGAAAGTCATTTGGCTTTGAGGCAAACAGAGCTCAGGACGCTTCTGAAGAAACAAGCGAGAAGATAAAGAATGCGTATCAGACCCGAATGAAAATGGGGATATACATGAGTTCCACACCTCCCTTCGGCTATCGGCTGGAAAACCAGAAGCTATTCGTAAAAAATGACTTCTCGACTGAAGTGGTTAAACGTATCTTTGATGACTATCTTAATGGAAAAAGTCCAGCCGGCATTGCAAAGGAGTTAACATCCGAGAGCGTTCCCACACCTGCACAGGTGAATAATAGAAGCAATGCCACAATGGAATGGAAAGACACGACCGTCAGGGGCATCCTGAAAAATAAACATTATATGGGTGTTCAGATTCAAGGGCAGACCACTTCCATTAGTATTACAACAAAGAAAAGAAGACAGGTTCCTGAAAGCGAACAATTCATTAAAGAAAATGCCCATGAAGCTATTATCTCGAAAGAGGTATTCGCTAAAGTTCAGGAACGGATGAAGAAAAGGAAGAGAAATACAACGCCACCGAGGAAGAGAATGTTCAGCCGGATTGCCAAATGTGCTGATTGTGGTGGAGCAATGTGGTACCGTGAGAACAGGAAAGGGTATGTGTGCGGGACGTATTCCAAAAGAGGCAGGGAGTACTGTTCTTCACACAAAGTCAAAGAAGAAGAGCTTGTAGCTGCTATCAAAGCCCATTTTCACACATACACTTCTGCATTGGATAAAATCACTATCAAAAAGAATCTAATAGTGAAAGTACAAAGTGCCAGCTCCCAGACTGAAAAAGACATCCATAAGATGAAAGAAAAGATTGAAGTTATCCAGAAACGTATGGTTAAGTTTGCTACATTGCTGGCAGATGGGGTGCTGGACAGTGTAACTTTCCAAGCCGCGAATGCTAAAGCCAAAGAGGAAGTCTCCGCTCTTGAAGAAGAACTTGAGCGTCTCGAAAACTGTCAAACAGAGCATAAAATCGACTTGCATGATATCAAAGAAGATTTTATCGGTTTTCTTTTCTCAGGTGCTAACGCTACGGATATCGTACACCGGATTGTGGACGAAGTTGTAGTTAAAGAAGATGGCACCCCGGTAATTCACTTCAGGTTCTCGGAACCGGAACAAAATAAAGCATCCTAAAACACGGGCTGAAGCTCGTGTTTTTGTTTTGACTGATAAGGTCTTCGTTTATCACAGGATGATTATTAGGTCGAATAGGTGCACCGGATTCTGGATATTTATGTTAATATAGTTAAGGATACAGTAGACTATGCCCAATGATGTACTTAAACTATTGGATAGGTTAGTTATAGAGTATTTTAAAAATTATTAAAATTATAAATAATTTAAAACAAAGGGGAGATTGAGAAGTGATAAAAGAAAAAATTACTCAAATTAAATCCTATTTAAAAACGCTACCTAAGAGCCAACAAGTTGCCGAGGATTTAGACTATTTTACTTTTCTAGCCACATTAATTCCTGTTCCTGGATACCAGCAAGCTGCTCTATTAGTTAATAAGTTAGTTGCAAATCATAACTTAAACCTATTAATAACCGAATTAAGGGATAGTATTTATCAAACTAATACACGCATATCTACTATTGAGAATGATATAGAAAAAATTCAATCAATGGCGACTACCGTTTCCGCTGTATCATCCCTAGATGAAAAAATAAATTTAATTATTGAACAAGCTCAACAAGAATTACCTTCTGAATTTATTGTTGAAACAGAAAATTGGAGTACACAAACAATAATTAATCAAATTATCAATGCAGATTTTACATCAGTTTCAGCTAATAATAACAGCCATAATCGCATAGAAAACGTTGAAATTAACTCTCGACGTACTCATTTACGTGCTACAAACCATTCATCAAATTATTTACAAGGTACTGATTTTAAAGATACTACAGGTACTGTTGGAGTGAATGGAATAACGCAAAAAGGAAACATTCAAATTACAGGCAACTCCATAGGCTTTGGTGAAGGTGGTACATTAATTTTTGGAAATCCCAATGAAGTAAATGGAAAATGTTCTAAATGTAATTATCACATTGTAGCCGATAAAACTGTACTACAACGCTATTCGAGCATTCAATGTCCACAATGTAAAAATATACTTCCTTTTAAATTAAACTAATTCCTATAAACTTTTTGGTGACCATCGTGAACAAATCTACCTAAACAAGTAGTTCAATAACAATGTATGAAAACCGGCTCGCTTCATTTGGAACCGAGCCGGTCTTTTGACGTATTGTTGTCCAATACCAGAGAGTGAAATTATTCAACTGTAACCTTCATTAGGGGCAGGGAACGGCCCGGGAAAACAGTTGATTGAATCGTTCCCACTTTATCCGCTCCCATTTTTGAATAGAATCCTTCTGCATAGGGCTCACTGTCGAGATAAAATTCACTCAAGCCGATGTCTTTAGCGTTCGTTAGTACATCCCGCCAAATGACTCTTCCTACACCTTTGCCTATATAGTCAGGGTCAATGAATAATGACTCCAACTTGCTTGCTTCATTTAAAGTGAAGCTGTAAAAAGCAACAATGCTTCCATCAGACTCCACTACAAAAACAGGATTTTCTTCGATATCTTCCTCTGTTACAGTGGGGTCCTCTTTACACTTATCGAGGAATTCTTCCGAGTAACCCCAGTAAGCTTTCGATTTATATGCTAGTGAACTTAGAAAGCGGCTATCCCTTTTTTCTGCTTTTCTTGTATTCAGTAGTATAGACAAGGTTGTTTCCTCCAAGCTGTGTATATTGGGAGGTATGAGTTAGAGAAACGTCGTCAGTTCTTTTATAGTGTTGATTTCATGTACGTTTCTATAGGCGGAACCAATGCCGATGCCAAAACCCTTTATCCCAAGATTTATCGCCAGCTCTACATCAGCGGCCGAATCTCCAATCATAAAAGATTCATTTAAGTTAATCCCCGGATGTATGCTCAAAGCTTTTTCTATCATTCCTGTTCTGGGTTTAATACAGGCACAATTCCCAGTTCTGGCATGAGGACAGTAATAAATGTCATGAATGTTAATCCCATGTCGTCCCAGTTCCTCGACCATCTGGCTGTTAATATCGTTGTACTGGTCCAATGTAATGTAACCTTCTTCAATAATGTACTGGTTCGTGATAATAATAATGGCATAGCCTTTCCTGGTCACTTCTTTTAACACATGAATAGCACCATCTTTAAAGACCGGTTGGGTAATATGTGTCCATTCGTGGTCTGGGTAGTCTTCAATTATCGTTCCGTCCCTGTCAAAAAATGCAGCTTTCATGAAGACCTCCCTCTATGGAAGTAAATCGCCTTTCAATTATTGATGTCAAAAGAATTCATACAGACCATTCACAAAATAATCGTAGTCACTATTGGTGATTATTCGGCTGCCGTAACCTTTGAAGAACAATGTATTGTCCTCTTCGTTCTGGAACGCATATGGTTTTGGTCTAACCGCTAAAGCGGTATCATATCTGGGGTCACCGTAAGCTCCCCCGGACCAGTCAATAACACCTGAAATGACTCCGTTGTGTACCAGAACATTATCAATCGTATAGTCACCGTGAATGAGCGTCTGTTTAAACTTGTCGGGTTTGTTGGCTTTAATGCTGTCTAATATATCTCTGGTGCCATCTACGTTGTGGCACTTAAAGTTATACTCTGCCTTTAATAGCATATTGTCCAGCCACGGTTCCCCATGTTTGAGACTGCCGGGACATGGGGTTGAATGAATTTCACCCAGGATTTGCCCAAAATTATAGATTAGCTCTCTTCTTTTTTCCAGGTTTGTTTCATTAAATAGCGCTGTTCTTAGGGTTTCTCCGTCTAAGAAGTCCATTAAGGCCCATGACTGGTTCTTGCTGCTCTCAGCCAGGAACTTCCTTACTTGAGGAACCGGTAGTTTTGTTTCGGTACATAAAGTATGTAAGACATCGACTTCTTTTTCCAGCCAAGTATTATATAAGGTCTCTTTTGTTCGCTTTAATGCGTAAAAGGCTCCGGATGTCGTTTCTAAAATACCAACATCAGATGTCCACCCTTGACGGGGGAACGTTAAGGATTTAATGTCACCTATAAATTCTTTTAGTTCATCAGGAATTTCATTTAGGGTAATTGGAGACAAAATGTGAACACCTCGTTTAGGTTGCTTTAAAAAGTTTACTTTGTTAAACAGAAGACAAAATGGTCGTTATGATTCCAGATATGCAGGTCATCAGCAATGTAACCTCTAAGCCACAAATCACCATTTATTCGTCTGAGGTACAATCCTTTAGGAAAATCATCGTCATCGTACAAGGTTTCGGTGGCTACGGTAATTGCTCCTCGTGGTGCCTGATTTTGCTGTGAAGAAGTTCCTGTATTACCTTCAGGCTGCTCTATATACTCCAGTCTTAGGTATGGTCCCAACTCAAGTGGACACAAATACAAACCAAGTACCTTTGCCCTTTCGAAGATTTCAGCAGTATTAGCACCGTTAGGAAAGCCAAGAGAACCGACAGAGATTTCGACGGTCTCTATACAATATTTAGTTTCAGAAGTAGTGAATTTTTCATCAGTTATTAGCATCTCTCCATACTCATTTATAAAAATAGCGCGCTCCCGCAACCTTTGTAATAACTGATGCTTAGAAAGTCCCCCTAGTTCTATGGTTCTCGTAATGCTTGGACAATTCGGATACATGTTATCGTGACCTGTCTGCATTCATACCCACTCCTAAACAGTCTTTGCTAAAGACTTAATGAATTGGTTAATGGAGATAAATTATCCCCCTTTAATAGATAATCGTAAAACATCTTAATCTACTTAATCATATCAAATATGCTCTTCGAGTACTTCAACATCCCCAATAGTCCCAGACCCTTTTTCGCATCTTTTGCCAGCTTCTTTTCGGCCGTTTTAATGGTTTTCTCGTCAGCTGTAGAATAATTGCCGGACTCAAACATAGGCTGGGGGTCGTATTCCAGTATCAGCTGTATCGCTTTGGTTTCATTTTCTCCAAGGATTCTATTTGATAAGTATAAAGCCATATCGATGCCAGCCGACACCCCGGCAGCTGTTATGTACTTCCCTTCTTCCACAATGCGTTCCCTTGTAGGTACCGCTCCAAATTTGCTTAACAGGTTAAGTGGCTTCCAATGAGAGGTCGCCTTCAAGTCTGTTAGTAACCCGGCAGAAGCGAGCAGCATGGAACCGGAGCAGACTGAGGTAGTCCAGGTCGTCGTTTTATCAATCTGCCGTATCCAGTTTAGTACGGTTTCTTTTTTCATTTCTTCAAGGAACGCTATCGTGGAACCGGGGATGACTAGAATATCCGCCTTATGAACATCTGCGATACGGTGATTCACGTTAATATCTATAAAACCCGAATCAGCCTGTACTTCTCCGATTTTCTCAGCCACAAAGCATATATCAGCGTCAGGAATGTTTCGTAAAACCTCATATGGACCTATGGCATCGAGCATCGTTATCCCATTGTAAAGATAAATGACTATTTTCATGATTGACCTCCAGTTTCTCCCTAATTAATGATATTCAATGTGAATTTAGTAAAACCTTTATATAAACTTTCTGAATTTAAATTGAAATTTGACCTGCCTAGCTAAATAAAATTAAGCTTATAGGAAAAAAGTTTTGTGATTCTGACATACGCATACGTTTTTATGTTACTTTAGCATTTGATTATTTTGTTGGAGGGATTTTGATGTTAAAGGAAGAGGTTGAGTTCAACGAAGAAAGAATGATAGATTGTATTGGAGAAAGTATTGCCTATAGGCAGGTGAGCTACGAGAACACGGATGAAATCTACTTCATTACAGGAGGCGGTGAACGACGGCTTGTAGAGTTGGGGAACAGATACAAGCTCGTTGAAGCTACTGATGTTTTTGACAGCTTCAGGTTTCTAGTCCTGGTTTATGATGGTATTAATGAGGACCCAACCTTGTATTATGAAGTTCAATTTGAGACTTTCTATGAATTACTGACTATGCACCTAGCGCAGAACAAGTATTATGATTTGTGGGAAGTGTTAGAAGAGCTTACTGGGCCAGACCAGGATGATTACGAGGGCAGACAGAAGGCTTTGGAAGAAAAGGTAGAGAGAATGATGAAGATGGAAAAAGAAAGAGGTAAATAGTTCTTAAGCCTTCAAATAACTTGTTAGCTGAAAAGGACAGGACCACATGGTCCTGTCCTTTTTGAGTATTGATTGAATTAGTTGCTGAACTAGCCAGACCATTTGATGGAAAAACGGCAGCGGAACCGAACAGCTCCCACTCATCATCCCTTTTCAAACCTGCTCGTCTGTATAGACTGCGGGAGCGGCATGAACTATAAGAAAGACCGGAAAGGGTATATGTGTGGTCGTTATGCCAAGTATGGAGTGAAGTGCTGCAAGTCCCACCTTATTAAAGAAGCCGTTCTCATCGACATTGTGAAGCCGGACTTTATGAGCGGGATGAGTCAGATGGACAAAGAAGTAATGAAAAGGGATTTCCACAAGAAGGTGTCTTACTACTCCAAAAGAAATGAGCGCGAAATTGAGAATGTCGAAGGTCGCATCGAAGTCCTTAAGCGCAGAAAAAAGAACCTGGTCACGATGATGGCAGACGGGGAACTGGACAGGGAAAGCTGTATGGAATCTATTAAATAGACGCTGACAAAGAAAAAGCAATCCTTGAAGAAGATTTAGAGAGATTGCAGAATGACCAGGAACAGAACACCCTGGACAAAGCAAACATGGAGCAAAACTTCGCCGAATTCCTCTTTTCCGGTTCAACCGCGATTGAAATCATCCATCGGGTAGTAGATAAAGTTTACATCTTCGAGGATGGTACACCGGATATTCATTACGGCTTCTCGGAACCAGAACTGCATAAAGCATCTTAAAACACGGGCTGAGGCTCGTGTTTTTGTTTTGGGCAGCTTTGTCCTTTGTTACTCATGACAGTGATAATCCCTGCCCGAAATGGTGTACAGAATTACGAGAGTATATGGATATTTATGTTAAAATAATTGTAGGAGATAGTCAGACTTTTTTCAATGATGTACTTAAAGTATTGGGGAGTTTGTGGGGAGGAGCAAGGTTAGGTGAACATAAGAAATAACATTAGTCCCATGATGAGAGAAAAGATTAGAAAATGTATCAACCTTTTAGATTCTGAATACAAAACATTAGACTTTACAATTGATTTATATAAAACAAGGAAGCGACTAGAAACAGAGAAAAGAAACAAACCAGACTTAGAAGATTTAGCTTACAATCAAATTCTTCAAGGAGAATTTGAAACCTCAGCGATAATTGTTGGAGAGAGGAAACTAATTAAGGTTTTCTTATTTATGTATGACAACCCAGAAACAGACTTTGCTGAATTTATCAAATTGATAGCAAAGGTTTACCATGAATTACGTCACGCTTGGCAATATGCTAATCATCTTTATAAGAACGAACCACAAATACTTAATGTTGATTTAAACTGGGAAGAGTACGTGAGATTACCTTCTGAAAAAGACGCATACAAGTTCGAAGTACAACAAATGAACAAACATATGCCGAAAATAGTTAAAATATTCGGGAGCGAGGTTGGTTGCATTTATACTCTGAAAAAGCCCATAAGAGATATTGTATATTCTAAATGAAATATGGCAACTCCTTCTTTCCTAATACAACATGTTTCTAATCTTCTTTTTAAGAGCTAAAGTATAGAATGTAAAGTAATAAACAATATTTGAATTTGTAATTTGCATTGTATAAAACAGTTAACTATATATTACAAAAATACCTTGTTATGTTATGTTAGAAGCATAATTAATAGAAACCGGAAAGCTTTAGGGGGGATTACTATTTCTAAACAAAGCTTATTTGATGCTGGTTTATTACTGAATTTATATATTAATACTGAAGAATTAACTGGTTTTTCTATCGGATATGAGTGTGGTGAGTTTAGAACAGAGGCTTTTGTAGATTTAATATTTGATTCATTGTTGGATTTTGCATTATCTGAAAGGGAGAAAAAAACAATTAGCCCTGTAAACGCTTCCAGGAAAATGAGAAAGGCGGCTCAAGTTGTGTATAGCACTGAGAAATACGCAGCAAGAGGTGAATTCGGAGAGGTAATTTTACATTTGCTACTGCGTGAATTTTTTAATACAATTCCAGCAATATCGAAATTTTACTATAAAGATGGAGCAAATGAAACTGTTAAGGGCTTTGACGCTGTTCATATAGTTCCTGCTAATGATGGTCTTGAATTATGGCTTGGGGAAGTCAAGTTCTACAATGAAATTAATAGAGCTATTAGAGACGTAGTTAAAGAAATACATGCCCATACAGGTAAAGACTATCTCAGAAGTGAGTTTCTTTTTATTGTGAACAAAATTGATGAAACTACTCCCTATGCACAACAATTAAAAGATTTAATCCATGAACGAGCTTCATTGGATGATATCTTTAAAAGGATTAGGATTCCTGTTTTACTCACATACGATAGTCTTACAATCAAATCTCATAAGGAAGTTTGTGATGAGTATACTCAAGCTTTAACTGATGAAATGAATAAGCATCATGATTCATTTCGGGGGAAAGAACTTCCTAATATAAACATTCCGCTAATACTACTGCCCCTCGAGGACAAAGCAAAATTAGTTGAAGCTCTAGATAATAAGCTAAGGGTGTGGCAAAATCTATGACATTTCAAAATGTAGAACACTTAATTAGTAAAGAGAGTCTAGACTTGGATGAAATGTTTTATATTTTTAAGTGGGCAAATCAGAATGTTGGTGTAGAAAATTCGAAAGTTCGTGATGTTATCTTAAGGATTATGGATAAAAAGAATTCAATTCCAGAGGAAACATACCCAATAATCGAAAGCCTTCTAGAGAAGGTTGGTTTCTTTCCATATATAAATACTCACAACATTGAATCATCATTAAAATCACTTCTTCACTATGAATTCTATCGTTCTGAAAATATAACTGATATTGTCATGCACAGTCAGCAAGCAGCAATATATGATAAATTAGAGCGGGGAAAAAGTGTTGTTTTAAGTGCGCCTACTAGTTTTGGTAAGAGTCTTTTAATTGAGGAGATTGTAGCCTCTAAAAAGTATCAAAATATAGTTATATTATTACCTACCTTAGCACTAATTGACGAAACACGCTCGAAGATGTCTAAATATAGAGATTATTATAAACTCATATTTACTACAAGACAGGTTCCCGATTCACATAATCTATTCATCTTAACACCAGAGCGATTAATGGACTACGAAAATCTTCCTTCGATTGATTTTTTTGTAATAGATGAATTTTATAAAGTTAATGATGATGCAGGAAATAATGATAGGGCTAACGTTTTAAATTTAGCTTTTTATATGCTTTTGAAACAAACAAAACAGTTTTATCTATTAGGACCAAATATAACTTCAATTCCCTCACAATTTGAAGATGAATATAATTGTGAGTTTATTCAATCAAATTTCAATACAGTAACATCAAATCAGTATTTTATTGAGCGTATTAGTGGAGAGGAAAGTCTTCAACTACTATCCTTAGTTCAAAAGCTTAAGGAACCAACCTTGATTTACTGTAAATCCCCAGCTGAAGCAGAGAAAATTGTAAAATATGTAGTTAACAAATTAAAGGAATACAGTGAAGAAAGTAGTGTCCATGATGAAGTGATAGATTGGTTGGATAAAAATATACATCCGGACTGGTACTTGTCCAAAGCTCTAAAATACAAAGTTGGATTCCATCATGGTTCCATGCCTAGATTTTTGGGCAGATATATTGTTAATCAATTTAACGCAGGTAATATAGACTTACTATTTTGTACAAGTACCTTAATTGAAGGAATAAATACTACTGCTAAAAACGTAGTAATCTTCCATAACAAAAAGGGTAACAGTAATTTAGAGTATTTTGATTATAAAAATATTATTGGCAGAGCTGGTAGAATGAAAAAGCATTATGTAGGGGATATATACTCTTTCTATTCTCCGCCGACTGAACAAGATAAAGAAGTAGACTTTCCTTGGTATACCCAAAATGATGTAAGTGATGAAATTCTTATTCAATTAAGTGACAGTGATTTAAAAACCACCTCAATAAAACAAATAGAAGAGTATACTTCCCAAAAAGTGTTACCGTTGGATGTTATTCAACAGAATTCTAATATATCAGTTTCGGGTCAAATAAATCTAGCAAAAGAAATTGAAAGTAATGTTACCTACTATCAAAGCCACTTATCCTGGACAGGGATTCCAAAATATAAATCCCTTGAAGTCACCTGTTGCTTAATGTGGGACCATATTGTAAAACCTAGTCATTATATATTCACTGGAAGGCAATTAACGTTCTTTATAAACAAATATAAGCAAGTAAATTCTCATATTCCCACATTCATTGATACGTTGATGAAAAGGAATGCTATAGACGCTGATAAGGCAGTACAACAAATGTCTAGTATTGTGAAAAATTGGTTTGAATACAAGTTTCCAAAATATTTAATGGCCTTGGACAGAATACAAAAGAGTGTGTTTGAAAAACATGGTATTGTTCCCGGCGATTATAAGTATTTTTCAAGTAGCATAGAATCTGCTTTTTGTCATCCTTCTTTGGCGGCATTGCAAGAGTTTGGGTTGCCTATTTCTGTACTTAAGAAATTAGAAAAGATATTACCATCACTTGCGAAAGACCAAGAGGTTGATTTAGATACACTAATTAATGAAATAATAGAAGAGGATATTAGTTCAGTATTGGAACCGTTTGAAATTACATTAGTTAAAGAAACTTTACAGAAATAGATTTTATCCAAAATAAGAACCGGGTGATAACGATGAAGAGCAACTTTTCTTTTTTTAGAGGTGAATGGGATGTTCTCGCTAACTTAGGGGAGTCCGCTGAAAATAACGTTTATCATGACCCGCAGACAACGATTGTGAAGCTGCGCCTGTTTGGGGAGACGGTGGCGAAGATGATTTTGGCTGCCGAGGGAATTAAGGAAGCTCCCCGAACGACGCAGGTGGACCGGATTAATACCCTGCGCCGGGAACGGCTCATTGAAAGTGAACTTATCGATATGTTTGATACCCTTCGCCAAAAGGGGAACTTTGCCGTTCACCGTGCGGAATACGGAAGAACAGAGGAAGCACAGACGCTGCTTAAACTTACGTTCCGTTTGGCCGTCTGGTTTATGGAGGTGTACGGCCGCTGGGATTTCGAAGCACCTGAGTACCGGGAACCGGAACGCAGAACTTTGGTTGATGAGGATGCTCTTCAAAAAGAGCAGGAAACAGCGCGAAAAATTAAAGTTCTGGAAGAGGAACTGGAGAATGTGCGTCAAAGAGCTGAAAATGAGGATAGTGCAGTAAAACAGGAGCGGAAGTCTAAATCAAAACGTTTCCTGCGAAGACAGCACCTATCCGAAGCTGAAACGCGCAAAATAATTGATGAAAAACTGATTGCTTCCGGCTGGGAAGCAAACACGAACCAGCTGAACCACCAGACGAACGGAACCCTGCCTGAAAAGAACAAAAACATGGCGATTGCCGAATGGAAAGTCAAAGGCGGTCGTGTTGATTATGCTCTTTTTATAGGAAATAAACTGGTCGGTTTTATTGAAGCAAAGGCGGAACGGAAGAACATCCCCGGTGTGCTTGAAAGCCAGACCAAGACGTATGCAAAGAACGTAAGTCAGAACGAAGATGAAGTGATTCTTCGCCCGGACAGGGAATATCAGGTCCCGTTCCTCTATGCCACAAACGGCAAACCGTTTCTCAAGCAGCTTCAGGAGGAGTCCGGAATCTGGTTCTGGGATGCCCGGAAATCGACAGAACATGCTCGGGCTTTGGAAGGATGGCATTCTCCTGATGACTTAAAGCTTTTGTTGGAGCAGAACGACCAGGAAGCCGATAAACAGCTTGAGGAAGAAGACATCACGAAGTTTGGCCTGAGACATTATCAGCAGCAGGCGGTTTTGGAAGTCGAGAAAGCATTGAAGGAAGGCAAACGCCGGATGCTTGTGGCTATGGCGACAGGTACAGGGAAGACCCGAACCGCAATTGCCCTCATGTACCGGCTCATTAAGACAAAGAAATGCCGCCGTATTCTTTTCCTTGTGGACCGGAACTCTCTTGGTGAGCAAACCAGTGATGCTTTAAAGGATACAAAGATTGATAACATGTCGTTTACGAGTATTTACGATGTGAAGGCCCTAAAGGATATGACCCCGGACGTGGAGACGAAAGTGCAGATTGCCACGGTTCAGGGGATGGTGAAACGTCTATTTTATAACGATAGCGATAATCTTCCTAGCGTCGGTCAGTATGATTTTATTATTGTAGACGAGGCCCACCGCGGGTACACGAGTGACCGGGAGATGACCGAAGAAGAGCTTCTGTTCAGGGACCAGACCGACTACATCAGCCAGTACCGCAGAGTGATTGATTACTTTGACGCGGCCTGTCTCGCGTTAACGGCAACACCGGCGCAGCATACAACTGATATTTTCGGCATGCCTATCTACAAGTACTACTACAATGAAGCGGTACTCGACGGGTACTTGGTGGACCACGAGCCTCCATATCTGTTTAAGACAGAACTTTCTGAACACGGTATTACCTTTGAGAAAGATGAGGAAGTTGAAGTATTCGATGTAGATGAAGGAGAAATCCAGCTGGAACGGCTGGAGGATACGGTTAACTTTGAAGTCGAACAGTTCAACAAACGGGTGATAACAGAACCATTCAATAAAGTGGTGCTTGATAAACTTACGGACTACATCGACCCCTCCGGTCAGGAAAAATCACTTATCTTCGCCGCTACTGACCATCATGCCGACATGATTGTACGTCTCCTTAAGGCTGCATTCAAGGAGCGCGGAGATGAAGTGGAAGATAGTGCCATCATGAAAATCACCGGCTCGATTTATCAGCCGATGGATGCAATTAAACGATATAAAAACGAGCGTCTCCCGAATATCGCCGTGACCGTTGACCTGTTAAGCACAGGTATCGATGTTCCGAAAATCACTAACATCGTGTTCTTAAGACGTGTCCAGTCACGGATTCTGTATGACCAGATGTTGGGCCGTGCTACGCGCCTCTGTCCTGAAATAGGCAAGACTCACTTTAATATTTATGATGCGGTTGGCATTTACGACAAGCTCCAGAAAATTACCGAGATGAAGCCGGTTGTTAAACAGCAGAATATCTCTATTGGAGAGCTGTACGAAGGGCTAACCCACGCTGAATCCGAAGATGAAGTTGAATTTTTCCGCGAACAGCTCGTGGCTAAAATACAGCGGAAGAAGCAGCGACTAACGGAAGAAGGCATGCAGAAATTTGAGGAGTTGTCTGAAGGGAAAAGCCTCGATGACTGGGCAGAGGAAGTGCAGACCTACACACCGGAGCAGGCAAAAAACCATGAAATTCTATTTGAGTATGTAGAATCCTACCGCCGTACCGGTGAGAGGCGCTACATCTCGAACAAAGAGGATGAGGTTATCGGTGTGGAACGGGGTTACGGGGAAGGAAACAGCCGTCCTGAAGATTACCTCGAAGGGTTCGTTAGCTTCGTCAAAGAGAATATGAACGAAATCCCTGCGCTTCAGCTTGTCTGTACACGACCGAGGGATTTAACCCGTAAAGACCTACGGGAACTTGTTGCTATCCTGGAGACAAAAGGATTCAAGGAGTCCCATCTACAATCGGCCTGGAAGCAGACAAAGAATGAAGAAATCGCAGCAGACATCATAAGCTTTATCCGCCAGGCTGCTATCGGAGAAGCGCTTGTAGACCATGAAGCTCGGATAAAGAGTGCGATGCAAAAAGTTTACTCACTTCACGAATGGACACCAAGGCAGAAGAAGTGGCTCGAACGAATTGAGAAACAGCTACTCCGGTTCCCCGTCCTCGCTCCTACGGCGGAAGATGCTTTCTCGGAAGAACCGTTTAAAAGTAACGGCGGTTACCGTCAGCTAAAGAGGGAGTTTGGGGATGATATTGACTTGGTTGTAAAAACTATTAACTACAACTTATATGTAGGTTGATAGTTTTATGTAAGATAAATTACAAACTGAAAATAACAAGGAGGCAATTAAATATGGAAGCATATAGTAACCCGACAGTTGCCATTGCAAGAAGTAATGCTAATGGTGTTCAATTATTGGGGACTGGGTTCTTTATTGGAGCTAATCTTATTGCAACAACTAAACATGTTACAAATGGCGAGGACTCAGGTCTGAAAATCTTAATCTCATCATATAAGATTTTTGAGTATCAAGATACATCTAATAAAGAAGTCAAATTTGTTAATGCTAGAATTAAAGAAATTGACCCAATTAAAGACATTTGCGTTTTGGAAATTGAAGGAAACTTCACGAATCCCTATAGTTTATCAGGTACTGACTCCGTGGTGCCAGGCAATCCTGTGGCTGTTTTAGGGTTTCCTCATGCAGACCACGGAAGGTTTGTCTTGACACAACAAAATACCCAAGTGGGAGCTAAGATATTGCTTGAATCTCATTCTATAAAAACAAAGCATATTGTACTGAATACGCAAGCTCGTCCAGGTCAGTCTGGTGGGCCGGTTATAGATGGTAGTAAAGCGGTAATTGGGATGCTAATCGGTTCTTATGCCCCTAATGGAGGTGGCGGGATTTCATTAGGTGGAGTGGACCCTCATACTTTGCATCAAACAACTCACGTAATATCAGCAGAATACATCCAGGAGATGATTTAAAATGTCTGAAATTACGTATATAATAGAAGAGCAGGATAACTTATTGTCAGCTTTACCAAAGTATCAACAAGACACTATAAACACATTGTTAGAACAAGGAAAGACACCTGAGGAAGTTTCACAAATTTGGTTAGAGGCTAATGGTCCTTCAAACACATTTCCCTTTGGAGCCGATAATAAAAAGAACCCTTTTTTAGAGAATTTAAATAATGAAATTAATGACTTTATTTGTAGTGAAGATAAATACAAAAATGAGAAGAAACAACTAATTGAAAGGTGGAAATCTGGAGAAGTTGTTGTTGTAAGTTTTATCGCAGTAAGCATTGCTACCGTGTTGGGAACGGCACCGGCTCTGATTCTACCAATAATTGTTTTGTCTCTGCGTACTGCAGGCAAAATAGGTGTAAATGCTTGGTGTGAATCAAGAAAATAAGAAAATTGGTTTTAAAGTAAAAATTATTTGCTAAGGGCACTTAGATTAAATTCAGTCTAAGTGTTTTTTCTTTCGGGTTTGGATTTGGATGAATTTCAAGATAGTATTGCTATAGGAGTTATTGGTGCTAATGATTAATTTAGGGTTAATTTTAGGAGGAACTTACCAATGGGAAATCAAGATATTGTACAGAAACTCTGGAACTTATGTAACGTGCTTAGAGATGACGGTATTACATATCAGCAATATGTAACCGAGCTTACTTATATTCTATTTCTAAAGATGATGAAAGAACAGGATATCGAGAATGACATCATTCCGGAAGGTTACCGGTGGGATGACTTAATTGAAAAAGAAGGGCTCGAACTTAAACAGTTTTACCAGCGCCTCCTTCTTGACCTTGGAAACAGCGAAAACGCATGGCTCAACCAAATTTACAGCGACGCTTCCACGAGTATATCAGAACCAAAAAATCTTGAGAAAATCATTAAATCCATCAGCGAGCTGGATTGGTATAACGCGAAAGAAGAAGGTCTCGGTAACCTTTATGAGGGTTTATTGGAGAAGAACGCCGGTGAGAAGAAATCTGGAGCAGGTCAGTACTTTACGCCGCGGGTTCTTATCGATGTGATGGTCGAACTCATGGACCCGAAACCAGGTGAGCTATGCAATGACCCAGCTGCGGGAACGTTTGGTTTTATGATTGCGGCTGACCAATACCTTAAAGAGAAAACGGATAACTACTTTGATTTAGACCCGGAAGTGGCTAAGTTCCAAAAGGAAGAAGCTTTCACCGGGATGGAACTCGTCCAGGATACACACCGGCTGGCTCTTATGAACGCTCTACTTCATAATATGGAAGGCCGTCTTGACCATGGAGACTCTCTTTCAGGGAACGGGAAATGGATTAAGAATCAGGATGTCATCCTAACCAATCCCCCATTTGGTACAAAAAAAGGCGGGGAACGGGCCACTCGTGATGACCTTACATTTGTGACATCCAACAAACAGCTTAACTTCCTTCAGCTTATTTACAATGCACTAAAGGATGATGGGAACGCACGTGCAGCTGTTTTGCTTCCGGATAATGTTCTATTTGAAAGCGGCATTGGAGCGAAAATTCGAAATGACCTTATGGACAAGTGTAACCTGCATACAATTCTACGTTTACCAACCGGTATTTTCTATGCACAAGGGGTAAAAACCAACGTGCTTTTCTTTACCAAAGGCGAAAAAGATAAAGAAAACACCAAAGATGTATGGGTGTATGATTTGAGAACGAACATGGAATCGTTTGGTAAACGCAACGCACTGGTGAAGAAGCACTTTAAAGGTTTTATAGAGGCTTATAAAGCCGATGACCGTACAAAAGTTAACGACGAGCGATGGAATAAATTCTCCCGAAAAGAAATTGCTGAAAAGGGTGACAGCCTGGATATTGGACTTATTGCGGATGAATCTTTCTCTATTTATGAAAATCTTCCTGGACCGGTAGAGTCTGCGGAAGAGGCTATTGATAAACTTCAGCAGGCTATGGACCTGTTAAATGAGGTCGTTGATGAGCTTAAAGCTGCCGAGAGTAAAAAGGTGGATAAGAAATGAGTAGTAAAAAGAATTCTATCGAGGAACAATTAGAAGACGCATTAGTTCCTATTCAGGAGCAACCTTATAAGATTCCGGAAAATTGGGTGTGGGTTAAATCAGAATATATTGCTAAATGGGGTTCAGGAGGAACCCCATCTAGAAAAAAAGGTGAGTATTATCACGGAGACATACCTTGGCTAAAAACAGGTGAGTTGAGGGATAACGTAATTTATAATTCTAAAGAAATGATTACTGAAGAAGGATTGAGGAAATCGAGCGCAAAGCTTTTTAAAAAAGGTTCGGTTGCAATTGCTATGTATGGTGCCACTATAGGAAGACTTGGAATTCTAGGGATAGACGCTTCCACTAATCAAGCTTGTGCTGTCGGGACACCCCACTCAATGACATATAATAAGTTTATGTTTTATTATTTTCTTGCTAGAAGAAAATCACTTATAGAATTGGGGAAAGGTGGAGCACAGCCTAATATATCTCAAACAATAATAAAGTCATTTCCTTATCCCCTTCCTCCCTATAATGAACAAAAACGTATTGCTGACAAAGTGCAGCGGCTTTTAACTAAAGTTGATGAAGCAAAACAGCTTATTGAAGAAGCGAAGGAATCGTTTAAACTCCGTAAAGAAGGAATACTAAAAAAAGCATTTGAAGGTAAATTTACTAGAAAGTGGAGAAGTGAAAATGGAACAACAAACTTAGCTGAAAGAGAAGAGTTCTTTAGTCGAATTAAAGAGCAAAGGCTAGATGTAGTACAAACAAAAAGAGAATTAAATGAAGTAAGTGAAATGTATAATAGGTTCGATTTAAAAAAAGATGTAGATGAAAATGGATGGCTGTTAATGAAAGCTAATATGTTTTGTCACAATGTAAATTGTGGAAAGACCCCCTCTAAAGCAATTAGTGATAAAGAAGAGATTCCATTTTTAAAGGTGTATAATATTGTAAACAATAAAATTAACTTTAGTTATAAACAACAATTTATACCAAAGGATGTTCAAACAAGTAAGCTAAAGTCTTCCGCTCTATACCCTGGAGACGTTATTATGAATATTGTAGGTCCTCCCTTAAAAAAAATAGCAATAATTCCATCAGATTTTCCAGAGTGGAATATGAATCAAGCAATTGTTAGGTTCCGACCTATAAAACAAGTACTACCGAAATATGTATATTATTGTTTGCAATATGAAAGAACTTTAGAAAAGGTTATTAACAACACAAGAGGGGTAGTAGGTCAAACTAACATTTCTGTAAGGCAAAGTAGAAATTTAGTGATGCCAATCCCACCAATAGAAGAGCAAAATGAGCTAGTGAAAGTTTTAGATGAGACTTTAGATAAAGAATTATATATAAAAGAATTATTAGAGCAGGAAAAAACTTTAGATTTATTGAAACAAACCATTTTATCTAAAGCATTTTGTGGGAGGCTCGGTACCAGAGACCCTAACGAAGAAAGTGTTTTTGAATTAATAAAAAGAAATATCAATAGCTGAGGGCCTCCTCCAAAAGGCTTATTTTCAAGGTTTTGTATAATTTATCTTTTGGCAAACCCACCACACCCCATCATATTTTGTCTGCGACACAACGTCCACACATGTGGAGGCTGTTGCCAGAATTGAATTAGTTTAAGAGAATGAGCCTGTCCTTTGTTGGGTGAGGCTCTTCTCATAACATAAGGACTTGGTATTGAGACTTTAGTTAAAAACCCAAAAAAAAGGGATGCCTGTTATTTCATCCAGATAACGATGTCATTGAAATCAGGCATTCGGTCGTTTTTCTTTCCATAAAGGTCCACTCCAATGAATCAGTTTTAATTGATTTTGATTCTAACCAGGAGTGGTCCTTTTTATGCTTTTTTTCAATCAATTGAGCAATTCCCCCAGTTTGGGCTGGGTGGCAAGCTTCGAAAATGAGCTTCGGGCAATAAGTTAATGGTGTATAGGTTGAAGGTGGTGAGTAGATGGGTAGGCGAATCAATTATAATGAACGTGATGTCGAGTCGTTAGCCAGGCTTATGCTTGCGGAGGCGATTGGTGAAGGGGCTGTCGGAATGCAGATGGTTGGGACGGTTACAGCCAATCGGGTGGAGGCGGACTGTGGTCCTGACTTTGAGAATTTACGCACGATCAATCATGCGATTTATCAGGTTATTCCTGGCACCGACATTCCACATTTCGAGCCCGTCTTAAATGGATCTTTGTATACTCAGCGGCCTGACGATTCCGACCTCGAGAGGGCAAGAGATATTCTTGAAGGTTACAGGGAGCCGCGGTCGAGAATGAGCCTGTGGTTTTTTAACCCGAGTCCTGACAGATCATTCCGGGAGGAGTGCACTCCTACGATGCCAAGATCCCCGATGACGCAGTTCGAGTTTGCACATAAAAATCATTGTTTCTATGTCGGTGTCCCGGGCTATTGTCCGGAGTTTTACGGCTAAAATAAAGAATTGGAGAGGATTAACAGTGACCTTTGGGAACTCTGGTTATCCAATGAATCATTATGCGGGTTATTCCGCTAACAGACAGCAGGGGCAGAACGGACAGCAGCAGATGCCGCAGCCACAGCAGCAACAACAGCTGCAACAGCTGCAGCAGCAAAATGGCTTCCCGCCTTCAGGGCCGGCATTTGCTACCCCGGTGGTTCCAGCGGGAACCTGGCAGCAATTTCCGGGCGGTGTGAGGGAAGAATCCTTTATCGAGAACATCCTTCGGTACAACAAAGGTAAGGTCGGGACCTTCTATTTTACGTACCGGGGGAACACCAGCTGGAATGCGATGGTGTACACGGGGCGAGTGCAAACGGCAGGCCGAGACCATATCATCATCAGTGACCCGGCCACCGGTAAACGGTACCTGCTTCTGATGTCCAATCTTGACTGGGTGGAATTCGACGAACCACTCAACTACCCTGACTTTGGAATCAGTGAGGAAATTCAGGAATCGATGCTGCAAACGGATTGATGATAAGAACGCTGAAAACCCGCTAATCCATCTAGGGATTTTGCGGGTTTTTTGGTGTTCCACTCATCAGCAAAGCTTTTGGATGATCCGCTCCACTTAGTGGTATTTTGTCAGGTTGGATTTTAAGTTTTAAAATGAATAATTTAAAAAAGCAGACTGGAACGTTACCGGTTTTTAAAATCCGATGAAATGCCTTTCCCACCCCTGGTTTTAAGGGTGCTTATTCTCTCCATACCAGTAATGATTTGTTTTGCACGTTTTATTAATGTTTGTGTAGATTCAAGAGTCAGGGAGGCCTGGTGGGCATTTTCATCACTCCACACTTCATAAACATAAACAGCGTTTGGTTCGCTCTCAGAAATATTTACGAGATAGATCTCGCACTCATCGAGATTTTTCATTGATTCTGCCGCTTCCAGCAAAATTTCCACCATTGTGTCACGTTCGCCTTCCTGTATCATAAACTTTCCAAACAAACTGAATCTGCTCATATTGTCCTCCTTCATTTTGTCACCTGTTAATGATTTCTACATCCGAACTCGATTTTCTTTTTAATTCCATAAATAAAAACTAAAAAAAAGCATCTTCACGGATGATGCGAAGCGCGGATTCAGACCGCCAGCTGATTTACCATAAGTCCGCAGGTGCATTTGACGGATCAGCATACGATTATGATAGACTAGCCTTAAATCAAAATGTCGGGGGTAGAGAAATGAAAATATTCATCACACTGCTGATCGTTGCTTCACTTATTTCGCTCGCCGTTGGAGTGAAAAAGAAACATCGTAACATGACAATCATCTCCGGGGCAGCAAGCGTTGGCTTTCTTGTATTGTATATGGTTTTATTTCAGCTTTAACATAGACCTGGAAAACGTGTGAAGACATCATTGCCGTTTGTGTAATGGTGTTTTTTGATGTAGAAAAGATCCTGCAAATTGATAAGCGGTTGTAAGCTCCTTATCATGTAAAATAGAGGCATTGAACCATAAAAACTCAGGGAGTGCTCAAACATGAACAACGAAGTCATCTTACACGAAGCATTTAATAACGATACACTGTACAACACACTCAAATGGCGCTGCGAGCCGAAGCGGTGGTCAATTGACACTGCCGCTTCACAGCTTGTCATGTACACAGATCAGGAAACGGATTACTGGCAGCGGACGCACTACGGATTTCAAAACGATAACGGACATTTTCTTTACACGGAAACAGCAAAGAACTTCCGCATGACAACGCGTGTACACGCTGAGCCGCAGACAAAATACGATCAGGCCGGCCTGATGATTCGCTTTTCCGAGGATGTGTGGTTGAAAACGTCCATGGAGTACATACCGGGCGGGCGCAGTAAGCTGGGGGCTGTGGTGACAAACGGAGGCTACTCAGACTGGTCCACTCAGTTTGTCAATACCGAGGAGTGCCTCGAGCTGTTTTACCGGATATCCCGGATCGGACAGAACGTATATGTGGACTTCTCTTCGGACGGTTCGACCTGGAACCAGATCCGCATCGCCCATCTGGAGATTCCCGACGAGGAGTCAATTATGGCTGGCGTGTACGCGTGCAGCCCCCAGGGCGAAAACCAGGCAGTGCGCTTTGATTATTTAACTATTGAAGAGTTGTCAGGAGATCCGGAGGAAGTTTATCTGTAGGTGGAGTATTACCGTGGGGAAAAAGTCTTCGCATCTTTGTGAAGGCTTTTTTTCATACAATAAATTATTTATTCTGGTTATTTTGATATGATTTGCTTGTCTAGTACTAATGTACGAATGACATATGGATATTTATGTTAAAATAAACAGAAGAGATATACATACTGTGAAGGAATGTACTTAAACAAAAGGGGAGGTTTGTTGAATATGGAAATAGCTTTAAAAGACAATGAAATATTATTTATTCGACAATTTGAAGAAAAAGACTTTGGTAAAATCCAAGCTTTAAACAAAGAAGAAGGCTGGACTAATTTAGCCGAAAATCATTTAAATACCAAAGAAGCATGGGAAAATTCCAATGTATCCTATGTAGTGGAAACAGAGGAGCTAGGTATAGTTGGCTATGTAAGAGGATTAACTGATACTCGTGTTAGCCTATTTATTTGTGAATTGCTTATTGAGAAAAATTATAGAGGGTTAGGATTAGGGAAAAAAATTATTCACTATTTACATAATAAATATCCAACCACAAGGATTGAATTACTTGCTAATAGTTCATCCCGTTCATTTTATGAAGGGTTTGGTTTTCGTACTTTTTATGGATTTAGAAAAACAAGTCAAGAATAACCTTTTCTTCTTGTGCTAAGGGGTAACGATAGCTGAAGAAGCTGAGTTTGTTCCTGTTCAACAAACGGGGAGTTTAGTGAATACCGAATTATACTCTGTTACACCAAAAAACGAACATACATTCTATTTAGTGAAGGGGAGATATTATGAGAAAGTTAGTATTGTTTATTGCAATGAGTTTGGACGGATACATAGCAACAAAAGATGAGTCTTTAGATTGGCTATTTAATTCCGAAGGCGAAGGGGATAATGGTTATTTAGAGTTTTATGATACTGTTGATACAGTTTTAATAGGCAAAAAAACGTATGATTGGATAATGAAACACGAAACTGGAGATTTCCCGTATAACAACAAGGATTGCTATGTTTTTACAAGGTCTCTTATTGAGGATACCGAAGATGTAAGCTTTATAAATGAAGATATAGTTAGTTTTACAAACCAACTTAAAAACCAAAAAGGAAAAAACATTTGGATTGTGGGTGGGGGAGAATTGCTACAATCTTTTGTAGAAGAAAAATTAGTTGATGAAATTATTCTAACAGTTGCCCCGACTGTCATCGGAAACGGAATTCCTTTATTTAAAGAAGGAGATTATCAACTAGACCTATCATTAAAGGGTACTAGAAACTTCAATCAGTTTGTAGAACTACATTATACGGTTAAAAAATAAAGCTACGCTCGTTTCACTAATGGGGAGCGATAGCTGAATAAGCTGCCGCTGCTCATATTCAACAAACGGGGAGTTTAGTTGAAGAAGAATTAAATGGAAGTTGAATAATTATATTATTATAAAAACAGATTAATTTAAAGGAACAATTTCATTATTCTTAAAGGAAGACTATTAAAGTAAAAGAATAGGAGGATGAATGAAATGGCTAGAGAATGTTATGAGTGCGGGAACACAAACGAGGAAGAGATTGAGTATAAGACGGTTACTACTGACGAAGGTGACGGGAACGAAAAAAAGATGAAACTTTGGTTATGCATAGATAACGATGATTGTGAAATGAGAGTGTATAACAAGTATTACGCTAATAAGTAAAGATGAACAATTCGAGCAAGGCCACAGTGGAAGAAGGTAATTTGATTCCAACTACCGAATTAATAATTCTAGATAAAGAAAAAGGGGTACTGAATGGATATTTCGTATGATGATAAACATCATCTGCATTTAGGTTATTATGAAGATAACTGTGATTATGAGGCGATAGCTTTTAAAAGACAATTAGAAGATGTATGGGATATATTCTTTGATTTTCAAGGGTATGGGTTTAAAAATATTACCCCTAAAGATGAATTAACATTAGATCTATTTGGAACAAGAATATTTTCTATCGACAATAAAGAGATTGATTATAATACTGGAGTACAACGGTTGGAACAATGGTTATCATTAAATAATATGATTTAAATTATAACGATCGCTTTGTCTTTCATTTCTTATTCGTCTAACGGCACAGATTAGTTGAAGAAGGAACATTGAAATATAGAGGAGCGACTTAATAGATGCATTGCTTTTGCGAGCAAAAAGAAACATACGAGTTAAAAATTGAAGGTGATGTCGGAGCTGACTTTGTATGGTGCAATCAATGCGGTTGTAACCTTGATTTAGAAGTCTTTCCCATTTCAAATGAATTAAAAAGCGAATTGATGAAATGGGGAACTCAGTACGGAGAATGGATTGACTGGGATATAGATAAATTAATTTTCAATGGTATTGCAATGGAAGAAGAACATAATAAACAAGGTGCTAAATTATCAGAGAAAGTAAAGAATGAACTTAAAAAGAAATATAAAATAAAATTTTTCCCTTCATCAATGGCAAGAAGTTATGCAAACAAAAAGTATTGACGTTTGTTAAATTAACGGGTGCATTAGGTGAAGATCGAATGGATGGTTATTATTGCTTTAAATAAAGATTGTTCAAAACACAAGTAAAATAAACCTATTATAATTAGGTCTTTCAAGAGGTGAATTAAGTGAACGGTTTCCCAGAGGATATGAAGCTCATTATTCCAAAAGGATGTGATAATGCCCCAAGAAAACAAATAGTTATTGATCTTACAGTAGCTATATTAAAACAGCAAAATGAAATCATTAAGGAATATGCCGATGAATCTATTATATGGTTCCAATTAAAAGATAATAAAAAAATAGAAGGGCAATGTTCATTCATTACTACTTTGCAGGAAGAAAATAAAAACATTATTGATTGCCTTGAAATTTACCAAGTGATAACTCACGGGAAATTCGCTTCAATAAATGGTGTGATTTCATTAGCAAGTGGTACAAAAATTGATTTCTGCGATGTATATATGTTTAGTAATGCTGCAAGGTCTGGAAAAGTAAAGGAAATAAAATCATATAGACTAGAGCATTTAAATTAAAAGTTCTACTTAAACGGGAGCGATTGTCGGTGATGATTCACTTGGTTATGATCGATTTTGTTATTAGTTGTTGTTTGCTTTTATCTGTCTTACATCTTCATCATTTACTGTTTCTACTATCGGCTTCTTGAACTAACGGGATAGCGTTAGTTGAATAAGAAACAATTAAATTAAAAGCGGAGAATTCTCCGTTTTTATTTTTTTGAGAGCTAAGGGGATACTCACTTTTAAAAAGATAGGAAATTCTGTGTGACTTTATAAAGGGCCTAATCTTATACAAGGAGCAACCGTTTTAATTCAACACTATAAAACCCTTAATAATTTAAATGAATAGGATGAAAATGAATGCAGATTATTGAACTAAAGGATAGGAACAGCCTATTTGAAAAAGCGATTCATGTTTTTTGGGAAGTATGGGGTAACGACAGTAATTATAAATTTTATGAAGATGCGATGATTCATTCCTGCGGCAATTCAGCAGATCTTCCAAGGTTTTATGCAGCAGTTGAAAAGGGTGAAATCATTGGGACCTATGCATTATTAAGAAACGACCTTAACAGCCGGCAGGACTTGTGTCCTTGGCTCGCCTGCTTGTTCGTCAATGAAAGAATACAGAGGAAGGGAATTAGGCTCCAAGTTACTTGAACACAGTCTTAGAGAAGCAGCAAAAATGGGATATAGCAGGCTTTATTTATCCACAGATCTTGAGGGTTATTATGAAAAATATGGATGGGAAAACAGTGGAATCGTATATGGAGTAAGTGGGGCGCATATTAAGCTCTATGAAAAAGAAACCGGTTAAAAAAGCAATTCAAATGAAGTGTAAATACGGAGAGCGAGAGAAGAAGCCGTTGCGTCGGTTATGATGCCAACGGGGTGTTTAATTCAATAAGAGGAATGTAAAAAGGCAGCCTGATTCATCAGGCTGCCTTTCTCAATGATCTATTCCATTATATCATATATTTTTTGTAACAATCAGTCTTCATTTTTTCCATTTTACTGGTATTGCTGTATGTAGAATTGGTGGGAGGTGGATTGGTGGTTGAGTATATAATAAAGACACATGAAAACTTTACTGAGAAAATTGGGGAACTTGTATGTATGCTTGAACATTCGAGGGAAGTTACACTGCATGAGGTCTCGAAGTTAGAACAAAGGGAATTAGATTTTTTGCCAGATGATCATTCAAATTCAATAGGTTCTCTTTTATTACATATGGCATCAATTGAGTTTGTGCATCAGGTGATCTCGTTTGAAAAGAGAGATTTAACTAAAGATGAATACGTAAAGTGGGGAACAGCTCTGGAAATGGGAGATCAGGCAAGAAAAGTGATTAGAAATCATCCCGTTGATTATTACCTAGATGAATTATCAAAAGTCAGAGAAAGCACACTCACGTCTTTGAAATCAAAAAATGACAGCTGGTTATTTGAAGAGAGTAAATGGGGTAATGGTGTTGCTTACAATAACTATTATTTATGGTTTCACGTCATGGAAGACGAAATAAATCACAGGGGACAGATTAGAACGATTAAGAGACTGTTGCGAGAACGTAGAGGTTCATAGAGGGGGAATTTGTATTCGTTACGTTTATCATATGGTTCCAAAAACAATGATCGGTGCGAAACTGATTGCGTTAAATCAGTTAAAAACAAATCAGGAAGAACTCTATAACGAATATGCCAAAAAATATAATGACCATCCTGACAGAGAGAAGTTATTAGAAAGAAGAATCCCTAAATTAGATTGTCTGTGGAACGATGTGATTCATTTCCTGCCGCTGCATCCCTTTCGTGTTTACAGCGCTTTAAGAGAGACTGGTGTTCATGTAAAGGATGACGTAAAGTTTTATAAGGTGCCAATTTCGAATCTGAAACATAATAAAAATGCTTTTTATTTATACAGTAAAGATCTTTATAATGGCCCGGCAGCAGAGATGAATCGTGAGGATATCCGTCTGATTGATGTAGAGGAATATGAAGAATTATCTTCTATACCCGCTGACACCGTTCACTATTATAAAGAAGAACACAGCAAGGGAAACAGAAGGTTTGGCATGTTTCCCTATATCCCCCACATGCTCAGCTTAGGTGAAGTGGATGTTTCAGATGCTGAAATAATATGTTGGAGCGACGAAATCGATTAAAGGTAAAAAGAATCAGGAATCAGACTGGCAGGCAGATTGGGTGAGAGGGGTGACTTGATTGTGGAAAGCATCTGGAGTAAAGAAGATGACGATGGCAAACTGGAACCGTTAACGGATAAGAATATAAAAATAGCAGAAAAAAAGCTGAGGGTGAAGCTGCCGGATTCCTTTGTCAATATCCTGAAACAGCAGAATGGGGGGTATATAACATGTAATGCCCATCCTTCAGACGTCCCCACATCCTGGGCGGATGACCATGTTCCTGTTGACCATTTTTTTGGAATCGGAATGGGTAAAGAAAAGGGCATTCTGGATAGTGAGTATTTCATTCAGGAGTGGGGGTTACCAGACAATGTTGTTCTGATCTCAGGCGATGGACATTCATGGATTGCGCTTGATTACAGGGGCAGGAAAACCGAGCCCCCTGTTATTTTCATCGATGTTGATGATGAACAGATTGTTGAATTAGCGCAAGACTTTGATTCCTTTCTAAGTGGGCTGTATGTCCATGACATAGTATTTGAAGGTGAGTATGCTGAGAACCAGCAACGTCGCTGGACTATAACTGAACTGAATGCGGCATTTTCAGCTGATGATGAATTGGAAATAGCTTACGCGTTTGATTACCTTTTAGTAAACCCCACCGAGCATAAGCAATTTATTGAACAGAGCTTAATGAAACTGCTTCTGCATTCAAAATTAGAAATAAGAGAAACCGCAGCCAATTATGCTTTTCACTTTTATGAAGAAGGAATACTTTCCGAAAAATGTGTAGAAAGTATCGTGAAAATGCTGCGGCAGGATGATGAAATAGCATATTTCGCTGATATGTTTTTTCCTGATATTAAGATCTAAATGTTTATTTTCGCCTGGCGGGCTTGAAAAAATGCCACGAGGTAACCTTCCCCGTTTATCATCCAACACCAAAATGGCATGGTACGTAAACGAATATGTAACCAAAGGTACGAAGATCAAGTTCTTCGGACCTTTTTTTACGCGCCGGGAACAGGCGGCGGTTTTGATTTCAATTACATTCATTTCTATAAAACTGTTGATCATACAGCTATTATGTATTACTATATAGTTGTAGTGAGTGATACAGGATACCGGTGATACAGAATAGAGGTGATTAGCTTGGTGAATTTGACAGAAATGCTTAAAGGCGTGCTTGAGGGCTGCGTTCTTGAAATTATCAGCCGGAAAGAAACTTATGGCTACGAAATCACGAGGCAGCTTCATGATCTCGGTTTTACAGATGTTGTGGACGGAACCGTCTATACCATCCTGGTGCGGCTTGAAAAAAACAAACTGGTGGAGGTGACGAAAAAGCCATCCGAAAAGGGACCGCCCCGAAAGTTTTTCGCGCTTAACGATGCGGGCCGTGAGGAACTGCGGCTGTTCTGGGAGAAATGGAATTTTATCGCGGAGAAAATAACGGGTTTAAAGGAGGGGAAACAATGAACTTCTGGGAAAGAATCACGGGCAGCGATATGACGAAAGAAATGAAACGCTTCGAATCACGAGTCCAAAAGCTGCCTCCTGCGTATCAGGAGGCCTGGGAAGAAATCGACTCATACTTGTGGGAGCACGCAGATTTCACCGGCCGTAACCTTATGCCGATTCTTGACGGGGTGCTTGGTCTGCTTGAAGAAACAGCGGTGGAAGGGCTAAGTGTTCAGGAGGCTTTGGGTGGCGATATTGAAGGTTTCTGTTCCGCGTTGGCAGGCGAAGAAGGGGCAAAATCCTATCGGGATAAGTGGCGAGAGCAGCTCAATAACAATGTTGCGAGAAAATTAGGCAGATAGGAGGGTTCTCATGAGCATACGGGATATCATTGAAGGAAAAAAGGAATGGCGTGCGCATGTGGCGCGGGTCAAAGCGCTCCCTAAGGATTATCAGATTGTTTATAAAGAAATGCAGAAATACTTTTTTAAGGTTGGCCCTGTTGAGTTAACCGACGGGACCGATCTGCTCTCTGGGATTGTCGATCTTTTTGAGGAGGGTGCAGCCCAGGGAAAAGATGTGCTCGACGTGACGGGCAGTGATGTAGCGGCTTTCTGCGACGAGCTGATCAAAGATTCGGACACGTACGCTGACATCTGGCAGGAGGCTGCTGACCAGGAAGTGAACAGAGCCATGAAAATGTCTCAAGACAAAAGAAAGTGAGGAAACCAGGGACGGTTCTCGCGTGACAAAATGTCACGCGAGAACCGTCCCCATTTTTCAAAAAGGATACGTCTGAAGGTCGATGCCCCAGGCGATCGGAAGATAGAAGTACACAAACACAGCGATAATAAAGACGGAAAAGACGTTAATCCAGAAGCCTGCTTTGGCCATGTCGCCAATGCGCAGATCGGTGCTGGCGAAGACGACAGCGTTTGGCGGTGTGGCGACTGGAAGCATGAACGCACACGATGCAGCAAGGGCAGCGGCCACCATAAGCGCGTATGGGTGCACGTCGATGGCAAGGGCAAGGGACGCCATGATCGGAAACATCATCGTGGCGGTCGCCGTATTGGATGTGATCTCGGTCAGGAAAATCACGAGTGCGGTTACGGCAAGGAGAATCACGAAGAAGTTCACGGCTGTGAGCACGGTGAGCTGGTTGCCGATGTATTCTGCAAGGCCCGTTTCCGTAAATCCTGCGGCAATGGCTAGTCCGCCACCGAAGAGAAGCAGGATCCCCCACGGAAGTTTTTTCGCCGTGTCCCAGTCCATGATCCGACCAGGTGTCCGGATGGAAGGGATCAGAAACAGCGTTACGGCGGCAGCAATCGCAATCGTCGTGTCGTTAATTTCAATCGCCTGGACGTCGTCAAAAAGGAACGTGCGGCTGATCCAGAAAAACGCGGTAACAACGAACACAGCAGCTACGATTTTTTCCTCGGGCCGGACGCTTCCGAGGGCACGTTTTTCGCTCTGAATCACCTGCTGGCCGCCGGGAATGTCGGTGATTTTCATATTAAACTGCATTTTCACCAGGTAAACCCAGACGAGGAGGAGCATAATGACCGAGAGCGGGACACCAAACAACATCCACAGGGCAAAGGAAATATCGATGCCGTAGAGCTGTTCGACGACCCCGGCAAAAATGATGTTAGGCGGTGTTCCGATGAGGGTGGCAAGGCCGCCGATGGAAGCAGAATAGGCGATCCCGAGAAGAAGGGCGCGGCTGAATTTTACCCGTTCCACTTCCGTGTCACCTTCTTTGTTTTCCTTAAGGGACTTGGTGACCTGCAGGATGATTGCGGTTCCGATCGGCACCATCATCATCGCGGTCGCGGTGTTTGAAATCCACATCGATAAAAAGCCGGTGGCTGTCATAAAACCGAGGACGATCTTCGGGGTGCTTGTCCCGATCACGCTGATGATCGCAATGGCAATTCGTTTGTGGACACCCCATTTTTCAAGCGCCAGGGCGAGGATGAACCCGCCCATAAACAGAAAGATGGTATCGTCCCCGTAAGCGGAAACGACGGTGCCGCTCTCAAGGGAGCCGGTCATGGGGAAGAGGATGATCGGCATGATCGACGTCGCCGGGATCGGGATCGCTTCGGTGATCCACCACGTGGCGATCCAGATCGTGGACGCCAGAACGGCCCGGGCTTCCCACGATAAGCCTTCTGGACTGAAAAATAAAAGGGTCGCAATGAACAGAAGCGGACCGAGGATGAGGCCGATCAGCTGCCGCCGGTCGTAGGACCGGGGTTCTTTTTCCGGATCGGTATCCGTTTCCAGCTGTTTCGCCGAACTGCCGCTGTCTCCCGAACCTGTACGGCCCCCCGGGTTAAAAGTCAATAATTCGATCGCCTGATGGTGCCATTTCCACATCTGGTTCCATGTTATTGTAAGCGCACTCATAAACATACCTCCTTCAATGTTAAGTGTGTGCCAGGTGGGGACGGTTCTCGCTTTGCATCCCTCCCGCATCATCCCTGCTTGATCGGCGAATACCTCTGCTCTGCGGGAATATAGTAGAATTGATACTTTTAGAAGCAGGATTGATTGCCGTTAGAAAATCGCTGAAAGCAGGGGTGGAATCTTTGGGAAGATTGGATCCTGGGAAGCTGTCTGTTGAGTTCAGACCGGGTGTTACTGCCGTATCCCCCATACTTGGACGGAAATATACGCTCACACACTCGGATGTGACAGCTGAACTGTTCCTGACTGTAGGGCTCGTTTTTGACTACGACAAAGTGACGAGTATGAGGGATGAGGTCCTGGCAGAATGGAGCAGGTCCGGCACCGGCCTGATTCTTTCTGTCTGCTTGTATGTAGGGAATTTCGGACCGCACGTGAACGCCGTGCGCAACGCAGTCTTCAGGAGGGAACTGCCGCTGGCGCTTGAAGCCATCGTTTATGGAGATAATCAGTTTTTTGCCGTACATCCTCAATTAAATCATGCGGCTATATGGATCTCATTTGTTTCAGAAGATCCGGTCTACAGCCGGTGTGAATACTGGGGAACACCCCTCAATTATAAGTAAAAGATTTAGTGCGGTGATCGTGTCTTTTAACCGGTGAGGGAAGTGCCTTGTGAGTCTCGCCACAACCGTAGCCTCTTTCATTATGTATACTTCGTTTATGTAGACGGCGGTATGTACAGGTGGAAAGTATGGTGCCCCCGGTCCCTGCAGGAGTTAATCATTTAATACCCAATACGATAGACAGGAAAACAGCGGAAAGAAAAGAGGGACGGTTCTCATTTTGCATTGCAGGGATGAGACCCGTCCCTGTTTTATGTGATCTAGAAAGAGGCTTTGGAGATTGTTCTCTCGAATTAAATAGAAGTTCGGGTGGTATGATCCTAAACTGCATAGAAGGGAAACGGCACTTATGAGTCTTGCTAAATTTATTGTTTATCAATTTATTTTATTTACGGCACTAATCCTTCTCAACCTCTATTCTGATCCGTACATCAGCAGACCATTTACGCACATTGATTTGATTGCAACGTGCATCACAGCGCCTGTTTCCATTTTTCTATTCAGTCTCGTATTTAAGATGTATGGCAGCTTAAATACCAGATTCCGCAACAAGATTCTGCTGTCTGTAACAGGCTTTCTGTTAGCAGCAATCTTTTTAGCCGGAATAGATAACCTCTGGTTTGAGATTAAAGGCAAAATGTTATTCCAGTAATGCGCATCGGGGACGGTTCCCGCTTAACATTTCAGGTGGAATGGGAGGGTTTTGCAAAGTGAGAACCGTCCCCATATGACCAAAAGGAGGATATCAAGGAAATGAGCATTCTTTTCAGAGTGGAACTGTATGTAAAGGACATTGAGAAATCGCTTGATTTCTATCAGAATATCATCGGCCTGGAACTGTTCGGCAGGAATGAGCGGAGCGGGCGGTTTAATTATGACTGTTTTTCCCTGCTGGTAACTTCCGACTCGATCCTGGAGGATGGCCATTACTTCAACACGAAGGCCAAAAGTGACACAAAGGGGAACGGGTTTGAACTGATTATCGTGGTTGATGAGCTGGAGGAGGTGTACACGCGCTGCTGTGATCATGGATATCCTGTTGAAGTGGAAGTGGAGCAGTACCCATGGGATATGAGAGGGTTTAAGATTACCGACCCGGATGGCTATTTTCTCAGAATTACCTCTAAATGACGGCTATAACACTAACCAGAGCTTTCACAGCGGTGTGAAGGCTTTTTGGATTTTTCCCGCTGTAAACCCGGGACGGTTCTCGCTTCGTATTTCTCAGGGTTTCTGTGACGGGATGCAAAGTGAGAACTGTCCTGGGTTATCATTATGGCATATTATGTATGTTACACTAAAAAGAGTTAATTTCACTGTGAACACAATTTCAGATTAAATAGCGAACGTAAAGCAAGAATAACCGTGCCGCAGCTTCTGAGGGTGTGCTTACGTGAGAATGGATTTTAGAGGAGGTATGCATGAAAATCATTTATATTTTCAGTGTCTTACTAGTGCTAATCACTTTTAGTAACAGATCGTATAACATCGGGGATCCCGGCTTTTTTATACCAGTTATCATTGCGGCACTTGGAATCGGCATTGCCGGCGTCTATGTATTTGGCGATAACATGAGGCTGTATACAAATTTGCATTTTGTAAGCTATATTCTTACCGTAGGGTTTGCTTTTGTGGCCGTGGTAGGCGTACATATTGAAGGGAGCAGCCGTTCTTATGGTTTTCCGGTCCAATGGTTCTTTTATTATCCTCCGACTGGCTCCGTATCTCTTAACCTACTAGGTTTTTTATTTAACTTTTTCCTGATCTATTTTTTCCTTCGACTATTGAAGAGAACGTTACGATACTTCTCCGGGAACGTGGGGAAACAGATTTCCGTTTAGAAAAAATCATGCGGAAAAGCCTCGGTGAAATAAAGGTATAATAGGCAGACCATCTATATGGATATAGAACCTGAATTGGATCCGGGAATCGCGGCAGACGCAGCGAAAATAGAAAACCATGTTGTAAAAAATACGAGTCCGGGTTCCATCATTTTATTGATAGAAGTGCGTTCATAAAAACCCTCTCCAAACGCTGCAGGAATGTGAAAATAATACCTTAAATAAGTAGAAAAAATCGGGGACGGTTCTCGCGTAACATTCTAGCTATGTGCTTGAATGCAAAGTGAGAACCGTCCCCGATTGTCTGTTTTCTGAAGTACTGTAATCATCTCTTGAAACTGACGTAACGTCATTTTGTATAATGCAGATGTGGGGAGGTTTTTCGCATGATATCCATTAAGGAAGTAACAAAGCAGACAGGTGTAACGGTAAGAACGCTGCGGCACTATGATCAGATTGGCTTATTGAAGCCGGCCGGCAAAACAGATGGCAGTCACCGTTTATACGGGGAAAAAGAACTGAAGAAACTGCAGGAAATTCAGTTTATGAAATCTCTGGGATTTTCCTTAAAAAACATAGGGGAGATGCTTGCCAACGAGGACCATGACTGGTTTAGCGGACTGCAGAGGCAGCTCAATTACATAATCAGAGAGAAAGAGAAGCTCGAACAAATGGAGAAGATGGTGACAGGATTAATGAATCAATTGACCCTCGAAGGGAAAGTGGATGTGCTTCACATACAGCAGCTCATTCACTTTTCCCGGCAAAACAAGTTCAGGCGGGAAGCGTTTTTACAGGAGCAGTTCAAAGAGGAGAAACAAAAGCTGTTTGATCTTCTTCCCAATGTAAACAGCAGCGATCCTGACACGTTGGAATGGATCGCTTTACTGGCGCAAATAAAGAAGCACATGACAAAAGGAGTCGAATCTGTCGAAGTCCAGCGCATCATGCGCAGAATAATGGAAAATGACGAGGAGTTATTCGCCGGGAATGAAGCGTTATCCAATGCCTTTTTTTGGGAAGTGCGCAAGTCCCAGGAAAAATCGGAGGCTGCCGGGTTGTACCCGATTGAACAGGAGGTACTGGATTTTATAAAGGAAGCAGCAGACGTGTATTTAAACAAAGAAGCAGAAAACGAGGGAGGCGGGAACTGAAAATGGGTTTTTTACTTGAATATCAATGGGAGATTTTCATTTTTGCAGAAATTATATCCGTACTGGCCCTCCTGCTCTTTGGATTTTTTCGCTATTTTTTAATGAAAAAGAAGGTGGGCCTCCTTTTTATCTTTGCTTTCCTTGCGCTTGTATTATTGGAAGCAGTCTTAGGGTTCATCATCTATGACCATACAGGAGAATTTTCCACCTTCCAGCTCGTCATTACCATCTTCGTTCTCTACGCCTTCACGTTTGGCATCGTTGATTTCCTTCGACTGGACCGCTGGATGCGGCAAAAAATCGGGAAATGGCGCGGGGTTGAGCTCTTAAGCGAAAAAGACTATGAGAGGATAAAAAGAAATAATGATCCCAGGCATAAAGCAAAAAAGTATCGTAGGAGTTCAGCCATCCACCTTGTTATTTTCTTAACGGCACAAGTCATCTTCTGGTCCATGGGAACCGGGAGTCTTCAGGAAATGATCGGATATGCGACAGATTTTTCATGGGTAGAAGCTGGAACTGCCGAACATTCGCCATACCCCAATGAGACCCTTTACTCCATTGGGATGATCTGGTGCGTTGTTTTCATTGTGGACTTGATCTATTCTTGGTCCTACACGTTCTTTCCGGCTAAGTAAAGGCTGAAGGGCTATTGTGTTGCGTAAGCACCGTCCCCACTTCATAAAGAAATAGTCAGTTCTTATTCCCTATTTGACCAATTTAATGGAGGATGGGGAGGAAACTTTTGAACGGAAGTCGAAGCTGTTTTATCGAATACAACTTTGATATCGGATTTTTTAAAAGGGCATTCACATAAGGAGATAAAACTATGGCAAAAAACAAGTTATTAAGAATGGACAATGTCGCCATCGTTGTAGAATCCCTTGATGACGCAATTTCTTTTTTTGAGGAGATTGGCTTGAACCTCGAAGGGCGAGCCATTGTCGATGGTGAATGGGCTGGTCACGTAACCGGTCTGGGTTCTCAGTGCGCAGAGATTGCTATGATGGTCACCCCGGATGGCCACAGCCGACTTGAACTTTTGCGATTTCTCAACCCACCTGCTATTTCAGATCACCGGACTGCTCCTGTAAACGCTCTCGGATATCTACGCGTCATGTTCACCGTTGAAGACATTGACGAAATGGTTACCAGGCTCACAAAGTATGGTGCTCGGCTCGTTGGAGAAGTGGTTCAGTACGGGGACTCATATCGGCTCTGCTACATTCGCGGTACCGAAGGGCTTTTAATCGGTTTGGCGGAACAACTCGGTAACAAATAGGTAAGTGACATTTTATAAGAAGCCTTTACTGCCAAATCCATTACTGAAGTAAAAATTGACACAGAAAAGCAGTTTGAAAGTAACGGGAAGAATTCGAATACGTCATATTGGTATTGTTAGGTAAAGAAAGGATTGTGAAGGTTTCTACTTAAACTGACTGGGAGAAAAGTTGAGAAAGAAAAAGGGGTGATTATAATTGAAAAGGGCAGTTCGTGAAGATGCGTTAGTACAATTGGAATTTCTAATAGGTAAATGGGAAGTGAAATTAAGTTCCCCACAAAAACACACACAATCTATTTTTGGAGAAACGACATTTGACTGGATGGAGAAAGAGCAGTTTATCGTTCAGCGAACTCTTATGAATAAACCTCAATTCCCAAGATCAAGAGGTGTAACTCCTCTATATAATATGAGTCTTGAAGATAATGTCAGGAAATTATGGAGGGATACATCAGATTTTTCACCACTGGAATTCAGGCAGCGGTTTACTGGGGAAGTTAATGAGTCAAAAGACACCATACGCAGTGCTTGGGAAAAATCATTTCACGGCTTAGACTGGGAGTACGATTTTGAACTCAATATAAAAAGATGATCTAGATAACGGGAAGCTTGCCACTCCTCTTAGAGACTGACGTGGAGAAAAGATTTATATCTTACTAAATTTACCGGGCAAATGAAAGATAAAGAAACAGGAGGCTTTTATTAGTAACGGGAGGGAAGCCGAGATGAAAAAAACAGTTTTATTTATTCACAGCGGCGGTCCACAGGGCCGGCGAGAAGGAAGCAGTGATCTGGCAGCGTATCTGGAACGAAGACTCGAAACACGATTTAACGTTGTTTGCCCAAAGATGCCTAATCCGGAAAACCCCGAGTATATCCGATGGAAGGATCAGCTCGAAAATGAATGGAATAAGCTGAACGGCGATGTGATTTTAGTTGGTCATTCTTTGGGTGGAACTGTGTTATTAAAGTACCTTTCAGAGGAATCACCCAATCTTACTATTAGTGGTTTGTTTATCATCGCTTCACCTTACTGGGGGTTGGATGAAGAGTGGCAGCGGAAGGATTTTATTCTGCAGCCTGATTTCCAGGACAGCCTGCCCGCAATCCCCGATCTGTTTTTATACCACAGCCGGGACGAGGTGATTGTCCCATTTAAACATCATGAAATCTATTCGGAAAAGCTTCCACAGGCATCCCTGCGGCCACTTGAAGGTAATCAGCATTTATTTCATAACGGTTTACCGATACTGGCGGAGGATATAGAGAGATTGTAAGGAATTTGATAGATAAAGCGGGGGCGGTTCTCACTTCGCTTTTCCGGCTGACACGCCGTTTTGACAAGTGAGAAACAAGAACCGTTCCCATTTTTTACCCGCGTTCTTCGATTTGATCCTGATATCTCCTCCGCTTCATTTTTTCAGCCATATGAAAGTGGTGAACTGCAGGTTTGATTTGGCGAAGCACAAACACGAGAATCAGCGCCACTATCGAGCCGATCAGAAAGGGGGCAATTCCTGCCAGGGAATCCTCAGACAGCCCCGGCTTTGTTACGGAAGCAAGCAGCAGGGCCCCTGTAAGAAAGAAAAGGCCGAGCCTGACAAGGGTCGCTTTTCTGAGAGCATAGCCGTAAACAGTGTAGCCGGTCAGGAGAATAATCAGGCCTGCAATCATCCCCGGTACCGTATGGAATACATCGGACTCGTAAGTTGTATAACCCAGCCCCATTTCAATGAAAAACACAGCCAGAAACAGCACAATTGTGGCAATCAGGACCTGCCATGCCTTCAATGGGAAACGGACAACAGACGCGAAGTCATATTCGTTTGCTGTTTTCTCAGGGTGGTACGTGTGCCCCCGATGCCCCCGGCTGTTAAAATAAAGATGATTCTTATTCACAGATCCATCAAACGTATACGGCTCTTTATAAATGCCGTTGTCATAGAGTTTATCTCCATCCCCCCGGGTGATCAGGGTGTTGATTCTTTCGTCCGAGCTGTACATTGGAATCCCCGTTTTCTGTGCCAGGGTGAGCCAGGCGTCTGCATCCTCCTTTGTCTGAAAAGTCATGAGGTGAAGGGGGGATTTCCCTTCGTCCGTCCTTCTCATCAGTATGGCCGGGATATCATAATACGTCGTTCTGCTGTTTTTCCCGGTGTTCACCTTGGTTACTTCGTAAGGAGCAAGGAGTATGGATTTAATCGTACGGAAAGGAATTTCATGGACGCTCACAGGCTGATTTCCCCCTTTTCTCCGCTTTGCCTCCCAGAATACATGTTTCTTAACGTCAATGCCAAACTCATAGTAAATATCAAGGTTATCCAGTGTTCCTCTTATTTTGATCCCGAGAAACAAAGATAATGCAGCCAGCAGACAAAGAAAGACGTAAGCGATGACGTCGCCAATTATAATGGCGCCATACAAAGCTCCTACAGCGGATCCAATCAGTATAATTGAGGTAATGTTGATAAGGGTGGGGTCCCATCTGTCCAGTTTTTCCCTTTTCGTATCATGTGTTTTTCCTTGTGGCATCGTAATCTCCCGTTCTTTTTTTCTATCGACTGCCCCTGGTTTGAGGACAGTCACATTTTTACTACGTATGAGTCCAACTGAAAGATTCATGATTTCTTACATTTTGATAAGCAGTGAAGTTGTAAGGGGACTGATACCCGGAAAAAACACAACATCTTTCCGGAAAAACCTAATAAAAGGATAACACCTCGTCTTCCGCCAACGGGACAAGCCACTCATCAGCCACAGAAAATTGCACTTCTTTTCCTTCATAAAGAAAGTGAACGTCCCACATTCCGGTTACGACAAACGTGATTTCTCTCGTTTCTTCATCAAAGTCGGCGGAAATCTGGGATTCTTCGAAATGCATGCCGCCGTGGCCGTCCCTGAAGGCACCTAGTTGACTGATCTGTATGGACTCCGGATTTATTTCTTCAAATTCCTCTTCTATTACTTCCATGATGCCCACTTCTTCTATTTCATAAGCGAATGCCACCACCCGGCTTATTGGCATAAAGCCATCAGCCGTTGCTTCTGTTTCGGATTCCAATTTCACAGAATGAGTCCCGCCGGTTGTTTCTCCTGATACCGGCTCCATTAATTCTGGCTCGATGGAGAAATCCCCATCCTGCATGGAGGCTTCATCTGTTACGAATTCGTGCAGGTACTCGAATAACTGCTCCGCATACTCGTAGGTGAATTCAGGTATGGTGCCTTCAAGATCCTCATGAGCATCTGTAACCAGAATGGAAACACCCACCTCATACTGTTCAGCCAGTTCCTCCATATCTTCTTCAGGTGAATTCTGACACGCCGTGAGAAGAGCGACGGGAAGAAAAAGCGGTATGATGTATCTCTTCATCCTTTCAGCCATCCTTTCTTTATCTCACCCAGTCTTGAAAACGTTATACAAATAATACTATTTTTTCCAACTTTCTCATTATGCTTCGATTACCCTCTCGCAAGGGAGTGCAAACAAAGAAAATCTTCTTCAGTTTTCAATACGCACGCGGATATTAAGGGAATATATGGGTGTGTTGAACTGGTCAAAGGATGAAAGCTTAACGAAATTGCGGAGGTTTCAAAATGCGAATCGAGGACGGTTCCCGATTCGCATTTCAGGCAGGAAAGGGTGTTTTGCAAATGGAGAGTATTTTTACAGAATATAAAAGGAGTTTATTCAGCACTTTAGTATCTTATTTATAAGTAAAAGAGCCTAGACCCAAGCCCTTTATTGTGTTGCTGTTTTGCACCACTTCGCAATCACTCTCTCAAGCCCATCAGTTTCCCTATCACACCATCACTCGAAAGTTCTCCAAGCAGCGCTGTTAAGTCTTCAATAGAAGGAGCGTTTTCCTGGTTGAACCAATAGCTTAAAATCCCGATCATCGCAGATAGCGCATATTCCAATGTGTAGTCGAGCTCAATGCCGTCTTTTGCTCCCTGTACGACAAGGGTTTCTTTCATCAGGGGCTTAATGCTGGCTTTGATTCTTCTTTGAAAGGCCGGATCTCCGTGGTCTCCAAGCAGGACGGCAAGATACTGACTGTGGTCGGAATACAAGCGGACCAGTGCTTCAAGAGGAAATGGGTCGCCTGAAGAAGAAAGCTGCTGCATCGGCATTTCCTGCAGCTTGGAAATTAAATTGTTTTCCAATTGCTCTAACACGTCATACACATCCGTAAAGTACTCGTAAAAGGTGGACCGATTATAGCCCGCTTTCTTTGTAATTTCTTTAATCGTTATTTTTTCGATTCGCTTTGTGATATAAAACTGCCAGAAAGCATCAGTTAAATTTTGTCTCGTTTGAGCGGTAATCGCTGGATTCTTTTTCATAACTCTTCCTCCTGTGGGGTGTCGCAGAATCCGACAATAGCGTCAAACTGTCGGTTGATTGGGATGTGCGTACACCATATGCTTAGATCATACGACATATTGTCGGATAATCAAAAAGAAATGGTTGGTGATGATAGATGACAGCGATAAACATCCAGAATCTTACCAAGGATTACGGAAATCATAAGGGAATTTTTGATGTTTCGTTTCAAATAGAAGAAGGAGAGGTAGTTGGCTTTCTCGGTCCAAACGGGGCGGGGAAGACGACAACGATTCGCCATCTGTTGGGATTCAGTAAACCGCAAAGCGGAACGGCTGCTGTTTTACAGTTGAATTGCTGGAATGAGTCCAAAGAAATTCAAAAGCATTTAGGTTATCTGCCTGCAGAGATGGCCTTTCCGGAAAACATGACAGGCACGCAGCTTATTCAGCATACCGCGAAAATGCGAGGTCTCCGTGACCTGAAAAGGTCTCAACAGTTAATAGAGATGTTCAACCTTGATTCTTCAGCACCCATTAAGCGAATGTCGAAGGGGATGAAGCAAAAAGTTGGAATCGTTTGTGCCTTTATGCACGATCCTAAAGTTCTCATTCTAGATGAACCAACAACAGGACTTGATCCTTTGATGCAATCGGTCTTTGTTCAGCTTATTCGCGAGGAAAAGCAAAAGGGGAAAAGCATCCTCATGTCGTCTCATTTATTTGAAGAAATCGAGGGGACCTGCGACCGGATTGCCATGATTAAGCAGGGGAAAATCATCTCAGTCATAAAGGCGCAGGAATTTAACAACGTTGAGAAGACCACATTCAAAGTAACGTTTCAAAATCCTGAAGACTTCCAATCAATTCAGCACGATATTTTCAAGATTTCAGAGATTCACAAGGAAGGCTTGCAGCTCGTGATCGAAATAAAAGATACCCAACTAAACGATCTGATCCGTGCACTGGCTGCTAAAAATGTGATTTCCATTCGTGAAATGAAATACTCACTGGAAGATAATTTTATGAATTTTTACAGAGGGGAGAATCACGACCATGTTCAATAAGACTTTATTCATTCACTTAATTAAATCAAATGCAAAAGTATTTCTCATCATAGCGGGTTCACTTTCCGTGTTAATCGGGATCATCATGAGTGTCTTCACGCCGGAAACCATGAATGAAATTGCCCAAACAAGCAGGGATGCGCCCATTAATCCGTTAGGTGATATTTCAACCTTAATCGCTTTTACAGCAAATCAGTTCTTTGGAAACTTCGCCCTCATTTTCGCCATGATCTATTCCGTCATTATTGGCAATAAGTTAATAGCAGAGCAGGTAGATAAAGGCAGCATGGCATACCATCTGTCAACGCCCATCACAAGAACCGAGTACACGGTAACCAGTCTCATTTACTTTGTTTCCTCCCTCACCGCATTATTCACGCTGATCTTTGGGGTAGGATTTGGCGTGGCAGAGCTCGTTCAACCAGGTGAGCTTCCATTAGACACGTTCTTCATGCTTACGTTAGGTTCATTCCTATTGAGTCTCGCTATAAGCGGCATCACGTTTTTTGCCTCTTGTTTATTCAACCGGTCAAGCTATTCCTTGGCGCTCGGTGCAGGCCTAACGGTATTTTTCTTTGCCGCGAATATGCTTTCCGGCATGAGTGACAGTCTGTCAATCCTTGAAAATGTCACGATCATTACCCTTTTTGATTCGGATGCGATTATTCAAAGTGGAAGCTATGGTGCGCAGTTATTTATACTTGGAGGACTGGCGCTCGTTCTATACCTCATGGGAGTAGCGGTTTTTAAGCGGAAAGATCTGCCTTTGTAAACGGCTTTGTTAAAGTTTAATGTTTTTTTTACTATGACGAAAGGACTTCCATATATTTGGATTTCCTTTTCGTTATTTTTAATGGTTTCTCTAACGAATATTCCCATTACTCTAAGTAGAAACCTTCACAAGCTAACATTAAATATACTTTTGTGTGTAACTATTATTTTTATCAAAGTCTTGTTTCAATAAAGAATACATATATAAATCATCAAATTTTCCACATGTGAACTCATAACTCCTCAATAATCCTTCTCTGATAAAATCAATCTTTTCTACTAATTAAAACGATCGGTTTGAACTCGTCAAGCGCGAAAAACTGGCCGACAACGACCGATAACGGCTAAAATTTACTTTCATCATTGGAACAGTATGAGGGCAGGGAACTTGTATCTCCTGTCCTCTTTTTTTTGAACAAATGTCCAGGGAAAAGGAGATGAGCAGCAAAAATACCTGCGTAAGGACTATCACATTTATAATAGTGTTATGTAATAATATAGAAGTCGAATGGGGTGACGGCGACTGAGATGTCCTATTGCCTGAATAAGTGTCGCAATATTACAACTTCATTAGTGCCAATAAACAAAGAGGGAGATTACAATGATAGAGATAAAAACGATTGGTAGAGAAGCTGTCGGGGAAGTGGCGAGCCTGATCGCCGAGTTAAACAATAGTGAGGAATCCCACATCGGGTACTGCGGGAAGGACGAGAATGAAATCCGCAAATCCCTGCTGGAGGACTTGGATGAAGTACCGTTTTCTGACTGCTTTGCCGGTGTCTATGAGGGAGCCACACTGGTCGGGGTCGTGGGTTTTGACGCGGATCTGGAAGATCGAAGTGCCGAGGTTTGGGGACCGTTTCTGCAGGAAAATAAGTGGGAAGCTGCGTTTGATCTGTGGAACAAAATGATCGAACTGCTGCCGGAAGAGATTGATTCACTGCAGATGTTCTCAAACGCGAAAAATCTCCGCGTATGCCACCTGGCAGATGAGCTTTCCTTTAAAAAGCACAGCGACCAGACGATCCTGGAGTTCCACCGGGAGAACAGGGAGTCGTTAAACAGCGCTCAGGTAGAGGAAATAACGCCTGAGTATGTGTCTGCTATGACGAAGCTGCACGACCAGGCGTTTCCAGATACGTATTATAACGGCCGTCAGATTATCGACCGCCTGAATGACCACTACCGGAAAGTATTTGTGATCACGAGCAAAGGCGCATTAACCGGTTACATCTATGTGGAGGCGGAACCGGAATTTGGTGACGCCAATATCGAATTTTTCGCTGTCGATCCGTCTGCACGAGGGCAGGGGATCGGGACACAGCTGCTGGCAGGAGCGCTCCAATGGCTGTTTACGTTTGAGTCGATTGAATCGATCCGCCTTTGTGTGAATGCCTCGAACGGACAAGCCATTCATGTATACAAAAAAGCAGGTTTTCAGCACCTGCATGATCTGCGTGTGTTTACTAAAGAGATCAACGATTAGTGAATGAAGGGCGGTGATCTTTTGAGAGAGTATAAAGCTGTGCTGTTTGATTTGGATGATACGCTGCTTGACCGGGATCAGGCAGTAAATAATATGTTCTTTGTCATTCTGGAAAAGTGTTATAAAAACGTTGGTAATTCCTTGAAATCCACCATGCTGGAGTATTTCAGAACACAAGATAAAAGAGCCTATGGCAAGAGTGATAAAACAGGGGTTCTTGAAGCGCTTTTCGATGAATTTCCGCCTGAGTACCGCTTGCCTAACGATGAGACCCAGAACTTCTGGAATTACCAGTTTCCTGCCTGTTTTTCAATAAACGAGAACACCATAACGTTCTTAAATACGATAAAAAACCAGGTGAAAGTTGCATTGATTACGAACGGCACCACACAGCGGCAAAAGGAAAAAATACGGAATACAGACCTGGAACGTTATTTTGATGCGATTCTAATTTCCGAAGAAGCAGGGTTCACAAAGCCGGACAAACAGATCTTTGACTTAGCGTTAACTGAACTGAATGTGCAGCCGGAAGAAGCGATATTCGTTGGGGATGACCTGGAGATGGACATGGCCGGCTGTCAGAACGCAGGAATAAAAGGAATCTGGTTCAATCCTTAGCGGTTCCGGAATGATACCATGGTCAAACCGGATGCCGAGGTCGATTGCCTTAACAGTGTACTAAGCTATTTTCAACCAGCGCGTAAATAGGGAGAGGAATACAGCGGATGAATACTTTTAAAAAACTGCTTGTGAAAAAAGAATTCATTTTTTTTATCGCATTCGCGACTATTCTTGTATTGCTGCATGCTACTCCATCTATGGCATTGAGAACGCAGGTATTTATCATGGGGTATCCCAAAGCCGCTTTAACATCCCCAATTGTAGAGGATGCGTATCACAACAAAGTAGATGAGGAAAAGTTTGCTGAGCTGAATGCCAAAGCATACACCCTAACGCATCCGCCCATTGAAAAAGCCACACAGGGTGAACTGAGTAATTTCCTGGTACGGAAATTCGGATTCTTCTATGCAGCTGAATACTATGGCGACACATGAACATTTTCTACGCACGAGAGCAAGGCTGTCGCAGTTAAAACGCTAAAAATCAGTAGGCAGATAAAAAACGCTAAGGGGGGACGGTGCTTCCGTGACATTTTCGAGAAGGACTTGCCTACGGACTTTGTCACGAAAGAACTTGTCCTAATTTCAAAAATCGTAAATGAAAAGAATTTTCTTCATGATTAGGGGGGAGAAGCTACATGAAGAACAAAAGAAGGAAGGGAGAGAGTGTAACAGTACACAATAATAAGGTTCCATGGCATATTTGGTTAGTGGGATTATTATTTTTATTTATTTACGGGTACGGGATATATGATTATTTTATGATGCTGGGACTTAACTCTGCCTATTACAACTCTAACAATTTTGGAGAAGCGGTATATGAGTATTTTGCTGATTATCCCATAGTGCCTTTAGTCTTTTGGACAATAAATGTTTTTTCCGGTTTAATTGCTTCAATACTACTTTTGTTTCGCACCAGGTGGGCAATGTGGGCAGCTTTAATTTCTGCTATTTCCATGCTTTGTTTACAGGTTCTTACCTTTTCCTTTATAAACCGTTGGAATGTTTTAGGTCCTTGGATCTCACTCTTTGACATTACCTTATTACTAATGACATTCTCTCTATTCTATTATTGCAGGCGATTATTAAAACGAGGTGTCCTGCAATAACTTATTTTATATTCTGTGAATCTGGAGGACATGGCAGCCCTCCTTGCAGACTGACCGATACCGTTCCTGCACTGTTTTCGCGGCGTGCTCAACAAATACGTAAGACTAGTATCCAGCACTTCAAAGTGAGCATTAACGGATCTGGGAAAATCGCTGTTTTAAATGAGTGGGCGTCCCGTGGTTGCGGTGGTGTCCGTTTTTCGAGGAGGTTCAAGGCGTCAGTGAAAGAGAGGGATTTGGATATGTATGTTGAACTTAAACAATTTAAGTAATCAAACAGGTGGTGTGTTTAATGGCTGACCAAATATTTGAGCACCCGAGACTGGCTAATATCTATGATTTATTTGACTCTGAACGTTCTGATTTGGATGCTTACGAGTCTATAGTTAATGAGTTTGAAGCTAGTGCTGTACTTGACATTGGCTGTGGAACCGGAACTTTTGCCTGTCGCCTGGCAGCCAGAGGCAAAGAGGTTATTGGACTGGATCCAGCCGAAGCGTCCCTGAAGGTGGCTGAAACAAAATCATTCGCTGACCGTGTTCAATGGATTCACGGTACTGCACTGGACCTTCCACCGTTGAAGGTTGACCTTGTTACGATGACTGCTAATGTTGCTCAGGTTTTTCTGACAGATGAAGAGTGGAAAGATACACTTTCTGCAATTAAAAGGGTATTACGTCCAGGCGGTGTGTTGGCATTTGAAACACGGAGACCTGAAGCACAGGCGTGGCTGGAATGGAACAGGGCGATTACATACAAGCGGGTTGATATACCAGACTACGGTATTGTCACGGGTTGGGTAGATCTTCATGATGTCCGGGACTCATTTGTGTCTTTTCGATGGACTTATGTTTTCGAGAACGATGGTGCAGTCATTACGTCAGACTCCACATTATGCTTTCGAAGTCTTAAGGAAATGACCCAATCTCTTAGGGAAGCAGGATTACCTGTGGAGGATGTAAGAGAAGCTCCTGACCGGCCAGGACGAGAGTACGTTTTTATTGCACGTAGACCCGACTGATGGATGCAGGTAAGGCTTTTCATTCCAGGCTTATCTTTTAGTGTGGTTTTTCTTAAAGCGGCTCTGATTTTATTCTGTCTTCATCGCTTAAACCACTTACTTCGAATGCTTTATCTTTATCGTGATCGTACCTTGCCAGGAACGTTACTTTTCCATCAGCAATTTTAAATACAGTAAATACAATGCCTGTTCCTTTTACTGAATCATCATCATTTAACCAGGTTCCGGTTTGCTCTAATACGATAAATTGGCCTCTTGCATATCGCTTAATCGTAGTTAATTTTAAATTTGCACGCTTCATCCATTCCCCTAATTCCTGATGATTGATAACACCTGTTCCTTTTGGGCCTTCTAAAGCTAATTTTTCTGCTGTGACTGCTGATAATCTTTCCAGATTTTTTTGATTGGAAAACTCTACCCATGTATCAGCTGTTTTAATTGTTTCACTGGTTATCTGATTCATATCAGGGTCTCCTTTTTTCTTTAAACTTTTCTTTGTAGTATTCACGTAGATCAGATGAATCATTATCCCATTTTACTGCATGTCCATCGATGATTTGACCAAGGACATCCAGACACTTGTGCCATCCTGCAGCTGTATAGACCGCCATTGCCTGATCATCAAAGGTATGGCTGAACGTCAAGGTTGACCCTTCATCGGTCTCATGTATGTTTATTTCAATCAGATCTTTGACTTCCAGAAAACAAAAGGTATTTGGAGGGTTGAATTCGGTAACAACAGCCTCATAAATTGTCCCTTCACTATCATCGAACATGATCTTTCCACCAACCCTGAGATCCATCTCGCCAGTTGCAAACGGATACCACTGAGTGAAGTAGGCTGGTTCGGAGATATAGGGAAAGATTGTTTCAGGACTGTAAGGATATTGACGTTCAAACACCAGAACATTTCTTCCTTCTTTTTCATAGAGACTGCCATAGTTATTCATGAATGTAACTCCTTTTATCAGGATGTATTCCATTATACAATACGTCCCTATTCATCAAAAAGATTCATCATTTCCTGCCTTTTAAGGAGGTTCGTTTCGAATAGGAACGGTTCTCGCTTAACATCGCAGCTGAGCTTCGTTTTGCCAAGGGAGAACCGTCCCTGCATTGCATCGGTGCTGAGCTCTATGGCGGCACATGTACATTTTCTACGCGCGAGAGCAAGGCTGTCGCAGTTAAAACGCTCAATTTAAAAATGGGGGGCAGATGAAGTATTAACATAAGGCAGGCACTAATAGAAGGTCTTAATGGAAAAAACGGCCACGTAGCAATGAAAACGATATGTGATGATTTATCCTTTGAAGATTGTGGAGTGAAAATAACCGAAGATACGGCTTCCATCTGGCAAATCCTTAATCATATGATTTACTGGCAGGACTTTCATTTATCTCTGTGTAAAAGGAAAAACGTCTCTTTTCCCCGCCATTCCAGTGATACCTGGGTGTTTGAGGCAAGACCGGAAACTGCGGGAGAATGGGAGGAGGCAGTGCAGGATTTTAAAAGGAAGCTGGATGAAATCGAAATTTTTACTGAGCAAATGCTGGCTGGTTCCGACCAAAACCACACTGCAGACTCCTTCATTGCCGACACCATGGCACTCATCAATCACAATAGCTATCATGCCGGACAGATCGTTCATATCAGAAAAGTGATAAACGCCTGGACACACTCCAAAGGAGATACCTGGTGAAGCCAAAAGGTAGTGTTTCTCTGGTAAACAATAAGTTCGGCATTTGTTCTTCAAATGGGGAAACATCTGTCAGAACGTTATCATCAGCTGAAGAAATAACGGCCATTCTTTCAGAAGAATTTATGCTGCCGAAATTACCGGCTTCAGAAACTATTGAGGTTTTAAAGATGCTTAATATAGACATTTTTGCAGAGAAAGAGAGTGTTAGGTGAAGGGGGCGGACCTTGACAATACTCGAAACCGAAAGGCTCTATTTAAGAGAATTGGAAATGGAAGACGCCGAAGCGTTAGCCCGGGTCCTCTCAGACCCGGAATCGATGCAGTACTATCCTGAACCATTCAGTCCGAAGCGGGTGAAGGGCTGGATTGAGTGGAACCGGGAAGATTACAAAAAGTACGATCACGGATTGTGGGCGGTCATTTTAAAAGAGGGAGACGTCTTTCTCGGTGACTGTGGGATTACCATGCAGACAATCGGGAATGAAACCGTACCGGAGATTGGTTATCATATAATCAAAGCTTACTGGAATCAAGGGTATGCCACCGAAGCGGCGAATGCCTGCAAGGAGTATGCCTTTGATGTTTTACAGTATCCCCAGGTGTTTTCCTACACCACTGCTGCCAATATCCCCTCGAAGAAAGTGGCCGAAAAAATAGGAATGAAGCCATACAAAGTGTTTGAGAAGAACGGAGAGAAGCAGATCGTGCAGGTAGTGCGAAACTGGTGCGAAACGGGGACGGTTCTCACTTAACATTTTAGCCGTGGTGCCGGGATGCAAAGTGAGAACCGTTCCCACTTTTCAAAAAACATTGTAAAAGTCTTCTCTGCAAAAGAGAAGGCTTTTTCTTATGAAACTGAAAAGCTAAATATTCTAAAAAGTCTGTTGACTTATAGAATATTGAATCGTATACTGAATACTGTATCCAGGATTCAGTATTCAGTATACGGTATACAAAAATTAAGAGGAGGGGTTTTATAATGGGTGCTTTAGACGGTGTACGCGTGCTTGATGCATCACAGATTATGGCCGGACCTTACTGCACCATGGTGCTCGCAGATTTAGGTGCAGAAGTCATCAAAGTTGAAAAAACGAATGGCGGCGATGACTCAAGACAAATGGGGCCCTATATAAACGAGGAATCTACCAGTTTCTTTCAGATTAATCGAAATAAAAAAAGCATTGCTTTGAATCTAAAGACGGATGAAGGGAAAGAGATTTTTTACAATCTGGCAAAGGAGTCGGATGTGATTGTAGAGAATTTCCGGCCTGGGGTGACTCAGTCACTGGGAATTGACTATGAAACGATGAAAGGAGTCAATCCGGAATTGATTTACTGTTCAATCTCCGGCTTCGGTCAAAGCGGTCCCTACTCACACAAAGGAGGTTTTGATCTGGTTGCACAGGGGATGAGCGGCCTGATGAGTATGACTGGTGAAGAAGACGGCAGACCCTTGAAATCAGGAATTGCAGTCTATGATATCGGAGCTGGAATAACGGCAGCCTACTCGATCATGGCAGCGTACATTCATAAGCTGAAATCCGGTGAAGGCCAGCATCTTGATATTGCCCTGAGTGAGATTGGCCTGCCTTGGTTTACCTGGGAGGCAGCTGCTTACTTTGCTGAAGGGACGATTCCAAAAGCAACCGGTTCAAGGCATAGGGTTTCCGCACCTTATCAGGCGGTAAAAGCCAAAGATTCCTATATGATGCTCGGTTGTGCCAATCAGAAAACATGGGAGAATTTCTGCATGAATGTTGCAGAAAAGCCGGAATGGATCACTGAGCCCCGCTTTGAAACGAATACACTGCGACATGATAATGTTGAGGCTTTAGAAAAGGAAATTGAAAATGTGCTATCCAGTAACAATGCTTCATATTGGATTGAAAAATGTGAACGTGCAGGTGTACCAGCCGGACCGATTAACAATTTTGAAGAAGCCATGCAAAATGAACATTTTCTTGCCAGAAACATGGTGGAAGAAGTGGATCACCCGGTAATCGGAAAGATGAAGATGATCGGGATTCCAACAAAGTTCTCGAAAACACCTGGTGAAGTCAGATTCGCCTCTCCTCTGTTTGGTCAGCATACGGAAGAAATTCTTAAATCTATCGGGAAATCAGAAGCAGATATTCAGTCTTTAAAAGATAATGGCGTGACTGCAGCAAGAAATGTAAGCGAATACAGGAAGGCCGAGAGTGTAACCCGGTAGTCAGTGAGAGGAAATACTTTTAGCGGATGACCTTCCGAATCCTGTTCCTGGACAGGCAGTATCAAATGAAGGACAGAAAACACCAGATCATCACAGTCCATTCACGATTTTGATAGCTGAAATGTGATACGATAACGTTAACTGTATCCAGGATTCAGGATACTTCAAAATTGGAAGGGGTAGGTATTATGTCAGCACTATCAGTATCTCAGCCTTTATATCAGCAGGCTTACGAAACCATTAAAAAATCAATTCTATCAGGTCAGTTAGGACCGGGATCCAAGCTTGTTACAACGAGGTTGGCAGAGCAGTATCAGATCAGCAGGACTCCGCTTCGCGAGGCCTTGAGACAGCTCCAGGTAGAGGGCCTTCTTGTTCTCAAACAGAGCCATCTTGAAGTCGTCACATTGGATAAGAATGATTTTGCAGAGTTATCTCAATGCAGGCTGGTACTCGAAAGAGAGATCATTAGCTACATTGTTGAAGGCATTAAAGATGAGCAGATCAGTGAAGTAGAGGCCGTCATTGAAGAAGCAGAGAAAGCGTGCGAAGAACAGGAAGCTCTGAGGCTTCTGGAATTGAACTCCCAATTCCACAGAATGCTCTATGAAGTCTGTTCAAACAAGCGTCTGGTACAGCTTCTTGATCAGGTTAGATCGCTTCTGTTAATTTACAGAGCCAATACGATTATCAATCAACATGAGAACAAAGAAATCCTGGCTGAACATAAAGATCTTTTGGAAGTAATAAAAAAGAGAGATTATGAAGAGGCACTGGCGTCAGTTGAAAAACACTTGGAGAACGATATGAAAAGAGGAGAGTCAGTTATTGAATAAAGGTTTGCAAGGAAAGTCCTTGCAACAACACATTGAGGAGGACGTGCTATGAAAAAGTATCTCATGTTATCTATTTCCTGTCTTATTGCATTCACATTAACAGCCTGTAATGACAATGACCCCGCAGCCAATGCAGGTGTTGATGAAAGTAATAGTAATGATGAGGCGGGGAACTTTCCATCCAGGGATATCGACATTCTCGTAGGGTTTGGAGCAGGAGGAGGGACGGACAACTTTGCCCGTGCCGTTGGACAGGAATTGAGTGATATTCTCGATGTTAATGTGAATGTGATCAATCAGGAAGGAGCAGCCGGAGTCATTGCCGGAGAACACGTTGCTTCCCAGCCCGCAGATGGTCATACGATCTGGGCAATTTCTTCCTTTCCGGTAACCTCTGCAAACGGAACAAATAAGAACGATCTTGAAGTAATGAAGCCGATTGCCAGGGTTCAAAATGATACGTACACCCTGCAGGTTAAGGACGGAACCTTTGAAACTGTAGACGAGTTAGTGGCTCATGCCGAGGAGAATCCAGGAGGCATTCAACTGGGTGGAGTAGGGACACTGGGCATTAATGATATTTCCGCACGAAGCATTATGGAAGAAATGGGTATTGACATGAATTACGTATCCTTTGAAGGTGCAGGGCAGATGCACGCAGCCCTTTTAGGCGGCCATATCGATGTCATGCTTGAAGCATTTGCACCAACTATGCCTCAAATAGAAGGTGGAGAGATTGATCCACTTGTTGTTTTCGCAGAAGATCGAGTGGATGCTTTTCCTGACGTACCTGCCAGTGCAGAAAAGGGATGGGATTTCTACGACGGTGTTGAACGTGGCTTTGCCGTAAGGAGAGATACACCAGAGGAAATTATTGAGAAGATTGAAAGCGCTGTCAGAGAAGCGGTGGAAACGACAAGGTATCAGGAGTACGCTGCAAATTCCTATCTTGATCTAAGAGACGGATGGCTGGATTCGGATGAGTATGAAGAGAGACTTGAGACAATTATTGAAGAATATGCCCAAGTGTTATCTGAAATAGAGTAACAGTAAAGGAAGGAGTATTCTTGGCTCCTTCCTCCTCAAAAGCTGGAGGGGAGAATATGAAAGGGAATCTAATTTTATCTGTAATTGTCATAATCTTTTCGCTTTTCTTTCTATACCATTCGGTGAACCTGCCGTCTTCTTCGACTGCAATACCAGGTCCGGGAGCCTGGCCGACGATGCTTCTGATCATGATGGTTATTCTGGGGCTTTCTCTCTTAGTCAGCACGATTAGAACAGCCAGAAAAGGAGAGGTCGTTAGTAAGGAGATCCAAGCAGAAGCGGGAGACGAAGCTGCGGAAGAAGATTTTGTTCCCAAAGTGGTATTTCCATATCGGTATCTCGTTCTCTTAGGCATCGCTGTCATCTATCTGTTTCTGGTTTCGGGCATTGGTTTCTTACTGGCGACTCCGCTGATGCTCGCAGGTGCTGCTTTCCTGCTGGGAATGAGGAAAGTGTGGTCTCTGGTCACTACCTCAGTCATGGGGAGTGCAGCGGTCATCGTAATCTTTATTGTGATATTGAATATCCCGTTGCCAAGAGGCTTAGGTGTCTTCCGGGAATTAAGCTACTTGATCTATTAAACATAAACAGATAGGGGGGAGGATGGAATAATGTTAGAAGGACTAATAGAAGGGTTGTTTACTGTTATCCAGCCCATACATCTACTGGCACTGTTTGCAGGGGTCTTTATAGGATTTTTAGGAGGGGCTGCGCCGGGGATCAGCGGAACAATGCTTGTGGTCATTTTACTCCCGATTACCTATAGCCTGGATGCGACTTCAGCATTTCTGATGCTTACTGCCATTTATGCGGCTTCCGTGTTTTCAGGTTCTATAAGTGCAATATTATTCAGAACCCCGGGAACTCCCGAGGCTGTTGCTACAGTGTTTGACGGTTACCCTATGGCTAAAAAGGGGAACCCGGGAAAAGCGCTTGGTGTCGCGATCTACAGTTCTGCTATAGGAGGGATTCTTGGCACTCTTATTCTTATATTTCTGACTCCGGTGCTGGCAGGATTTGCACTTCAGTTCTCCTCACCTGAATATTTTGCACTTGCTTTGCTTGGTTTGACTGTTGTTGCTTCTTTAAGCGGCAAAAACCTGTTGAAGGGTTTTATAGGAGTTGGTTTTGGTCTGTTTATTGCAACGATCGGAATCGATGCAATATCTGGAACCCAAAGATTTACATTTGACAATAGTTATCTCATGAGTGGTATTGGTTTGGTTCCTGTTCTCATAGGACTGTTTGCCATCTCGGAGGTTCTCAGGAAATCACAGGAAGATCACAGTGTAAAAAACAGTATGAAAAAAGTGAAGCAGAAAATGCTTGATACAAAGCTGTTCAGGAGTCTTTCGGGAACGATAGGAAGATCTTCACTCTTAGGGACTTGTATCGGTATTCTTCCTGGAGTCGGTGCAACCACAGCTTCGATGCTGAGTTACAGTGAAGCCGTTAGGTGGTCAAAAAAGAAAGAAGAGTTCGGTAAGGGGAATCCGGAAGGAATAGCAGCTCCGGAGTCGGCAAACAACTCTGCTGCTATGGGGGCTCTTGTACCTTTACTTTCTCTAGGAATACCGGGCAGTGCTACAACAGCCATTATTTTAGGCGCATTTATCCTGCATGGCATGCAGCCGGGTCCTATGCTGGTTACCACACAACCTACCCTGGTTTATTCGATCTTTATCGGTTTATTGATTGTAAACGTTCTTATTATTATTTTTGCCAAACCTTTTATTGCAATGTTTTCCCAGACACTGAAGGTGCCCTACACAGTGATGGGACCGATTATTCTACTGCTTTGTATTATTGGAAGCTATGCAGTGAGAAATTCAATGATGGACGTATGGATTATGCTCCTGTTTGGACTTATCGGATTCTTTCTAGAGAAAAACAAATTTCCTCTTGCTCCGATTGTCCTGGGCGTCGTACTTGGACCGTTGGCAGAGCAGGAATTCCGCAGATCCCTTCAGATGGCAGGGGGGGACATGTCTATATTCTTTAATCGGCCGATCAGTGCTGTCCTGATCAGTCTGGCTTTCATCGCTGTAGTGGCTCCAATTATTAAAAAAATGCTTGATTCCAGAAAGAATACGAACGCCAAGGAGGATACCAATGTCTGAACAAAAGAAGGATCTGATTCTAACGAAAGAAGGAAGTATTGCGACCATCGTGATAAATAGAGCTGAAAAAAGGAATGCTCTCACACATGAAATGTGGAAGGACCTTCCGGATCTCCTTAATGATGTGGAAGAGGATGAAAACATCAAAGTGCTGATTGTGAGCGGAGCCGGTAAACAGGCGTTTGCTGCCGGAGCCGACATCAGCGAGTTCAATACGCTGAGGGCATCAGCTGAGGGTGCCAGAGTTTATAACGAGGCTACCCAAAATGCGGAAAAAAAGCTGGAACAATTAAGTAAACCTACAATTGCCATGATCCAGGGGTTTTGTGTAGGGGGAGGACTTGAAATCGCCCTTGCCTGCGATTTCCGTTTTACATCTGATACCGGGGTGTTTGGCATCACTCCGGCTAAAATCGGAATTATTTACAATTTAGCAGGTACAAAAAAGCTTGTGGACCTGGTAGGCCCTGCAAGAGCCAAGGACATTTTGTTCTCCGGCCGCATGCTTGATGCAGAGGAAGCCTACGAGATCGGACTGGTTGAAAGATTGTACGCTGAAAGTGAACTTACTGAAAAGACATATGACTATGCGAATCTTCTCGCCTCAAGGGCACAAAACTCTATCAGGGGTCTAAAAAGAGTCATAACTGAAGTGGAGTACGGAGCGGTGGTGGAATCGAAGGAAATTGAAGACCTGATCCTTCAATCATTTGACTCAGATGAGTACCTTGAGGGCGTTAAGGCATTTCAGGAAAAAAGAAAACCAGTATTTAAGTGAGGAAATGTAAGCCACTGATTTAAAAAGGAGTGGGAAAGATGAATAAGTACAGCCTGAAAAAGCGAATTCCTTCCATAGAAGCTTCAGCCTATGTGGCCCCAGGTGCCCATATTATTGGAAATGTGACTCTGGGAAAACAATCCAGTATCTGGTTTAATGCAGTGCTGAGAGGTGATGAGGAAGCCATTGAGGTGGGGGACGGGACCAATGTCCAGGACGGCACGATTGTTCATGCAGACCCGGGTTACCCGGTAAAGATCGGTAAAAACGTCACGGTTGGCCATAACGCAACCATCCATGGCTGTATCATTGAAGACGGCGCTTTAATTGGCATGGGGGCAACGGTGCTGAATGGAGCTGTCATTAAAAAAGGCGCTGTAGTTGGTGCGGGAGCATTAGTACCGGAAAACAGAGTCATAGAAGAAAATGCGCTGGCTGTAGGCTTGCCGGCCAGACCAATCTCGAAGCTCAGTGAGGAAGAAAGCAGGAAAGCCCAAGCGGGAGCAGATACTTATATAGCCAGAGGAATTGAATATAAAAATGAAGGTATCTAACGCCTTTGTTATGATCTTTGGTTTACCGAATCAGAATCGTGAGAGGAGATTGGGTTAATGACGACAGAAACAATGTCCTATCCTCATGTTATTGGGGAAGATCGGACGAAAAATCAGGAAACTATCGATGTAGAAAATAAATATGATCAACGTGTCTTAGGTTCTGTTTTTCGAGGGGGGAAAGAAGAGGTTGATCGTGCTGTAGCTGCAGCAAGGCAGGCCTTTGAGCAGTCACAGCTAACCCCTTCAGAGCGAGGGGAACTGTTAAGAAAGGCAGCTGAATTGTTCAGTGAGAAGAAAGAAGAACTCGCACAAACCATTACTGCAGAGGTAGGAAAGGTAATACGTGATGCGCGAATGGAAGTGGACAGAGGCATTCAGACGTTTCTTGCTGCTGCAGAGGAAGCAGGTCGGATTACAGGCCACACGGTCCCCATTGAGAATCAAAAAGGAAACGAAAACAGACTTGCGTTTACGATCCGGCAGCCGGTCGGTGTCATCGGAGCGATCACACCTTTTAATTTTCCATTTAATCTGACTGCACACAAACTGGCACCTGCACTTGCAGCAGGAAATACAGTCGTGCTTAAACCAGCCGAAAAAACGCCATTAAGTGCCATGATGATGGTGGACCTTCTCCTTGAAGCGGGATTTCGGCCGGGAACAATAAATGTGGTGAACGGGTATGGTCACGAAGCTGGTGACGCTCTTTTAAGACATCCGGATGTGGACATGTACACCTTTACCGGGAGTCCCGATGTAGGAAAAATTATTAAAAGTACTACCGGGATCCGGAAGGTGACGCTGGAGCTAGGAAGCAACGCCCCGAATATTGTCCATTCCGATGTTGACGATCTGTATGAAGTTGCAAAATCGTGTGTCGAGAAGGGTATGATGCATAATGGTCAGGCGTGTATTTCGGTGCAGCGGATTTATGTGCATGAAGACCGTGCTGATGAATTTCTGAGGTATGCCAAAGAGGCAGCCGAAGCCTTGGAAGTTGGAAATCCTCAGGACGATGATACACGAGTCGGGCCCCTTATCGACGTTAAAAGTGCTGAACGGATTGAGGCATGGGTAAATGAAGCGGTTTCCGGAGGAGCACGGATCATCAGCGGAGGTCGAAGAGAAGGAGCTATTTACTATCCGACTGTACTTACCGACGTTCAACCGGATATGAGAGTGGTTTGTGAAGAAGTATTTGCGCCGGTTGTAGTCGTTGTTCCATATTCAGATATTCAGGAAGCGATCCGTCAGGCGAACGATTCCCGTTTTGGATTACAGGTTGGCGTTTTTACCAAGGATATTGATCTGGCCATTCATGCAGCGAAGAAACTTCGCTATGGAGGCATCATCCTCAATGACGTGTCGACTTTCCGAGCGGACACGATGCCCTACGGTGGAATTAAAGATAGTGGAGTAGGAAAAGAAGGGCCGAAGTATGCGATTGAAGAAATGACAGACGAAAAAATAATTGTCATAAATGCGAAGTAAGGGAGCCGGAAACTATGAGAGCAACCTGGAAGGTAAATTTTACGGAAACTGTTGTATTCGGAAATGGCGCAATCAATGAGCTTCCGGATCTGTGTGATAAATTTAATGCAAAAAACATCGTAATTGTAACAGATCGTGGCATTAAGGATGCGGGGATTCTTCAAAAGGTAGTGGATACTTTTGATGAGTCGTATCAAACCTTTGTTTATGACAGGGCTGTACCGGAACCACCTGTTGACAGTGCAGTTGAGTGTTTGGAAGAAGCAAAGAACTATATGGATGTGGACCTGATTGTCGGTCTTGGGGGAGGAAGCAGTATCGATCTTGCCAAAGTGGTCGCTCTACTTCTCCGGTACGGCGGAGAACCAGCAGATTATTTTGGAGAACACAAAGTTCCAGGGCCTGTGGCCCCTCTGATTGCGATCCCAACCACAGCAGGCACAGGATCGGAAGTAACATCGGTTACCGTTTTGACCGATGTGAAAAACAAGATGAAAACAGGTATTTCCGCTAACGAACTCCGCCCGAAAGTGGCCCTGCTGGATCCGGAACTTACCCTGAAACTCCCTGCATATGTGACAGCGTGTTCAGGAATTGATGCTCTCAGTCATGCGCTCGAAGCATATACGGCGAAAGACGCCCACTATATTGATACAGACGATGAGCTGCTGTTTCAAGGTGGGAACCCGATTAGTGATGCACTGGCGCTTCAGGCAATTAAATATATTTTTGAGGGGCTGGTACTCGCGGTTAACCAGGGCTCAAACATTGAAGCGAGAAGCAAGATGCTGATGGGCAGCCTGCTGGCTGGTCAGGCATTTTCGAATGCTGGGACAGCCGCGGCTCATGCTCTTGCCTATCCGCTGGGCGGTATTGTCAAATCGCCGCACGGAGAGTTGACAGGCTTACTTTTGCCTCATGTTCTTAAATATAACCAGCCGGTTATTAAAGAAAAGCTTGCAACAGTCGAGCGTTTTATTTGTCCTGAAAGTGGTGTACTTAGTGAAGAAGAGGCAGGCTGCCGATTTATTGAAAGAGTGGAGCAGCTTCTGGAAGAAATTCAGCTTCCGTCTTCTCTCTCGCAAATTGGCGTAATGGAAGAGGACTTGCCCGAAGTTGCAGAGAAAGCACTGACAATTGATCGGCTTGTCCGAAATACGCCACGAGTGCCAACGAAGGAAAGTTTTGAGAATCTTTTGCTTAGTGCTCTATAAATAGGTTCTTTTAGAAGCCCGGAAGGTGTTGTGCCTTTTGGGCTTTTTATTTTGCAGAAAACTGAAGAACGCCGCCCTTTCTTAATGGATGTTCGGATCGTATGGCACTTATGAAATAAAGGAAATCAATGATAATTATAGAATGTCAGTAATAGCTCAAATTTATTAAATTTAGAACATATAAAAGGAGATCAAACTATGGCACACATGAAAGAAATTTTATTAGATCAGTTTCTGGCCAATGCGAATGACCCCAGCTGGTATCTGTCATTTTCACAGGCTGTTGAAGGTTTATCGGAGGAAGAGGCATTCTGGAAACCTGCCGAAGACAATCATAGTATAGCTGAAATCGTTCAGCATCTCATTTACTGGAATGAAACGTGGCAAACAAGATATCAGGAATCTGATGTTCATGCCGTTCCGCCTATTGGCGATAATGACAAGAGTTTTGTTCTTCCGGATAAACAAAGTTTCAATGATTTAAAAGAGAGATTACTCATGGTTCTTTTACACTGGCAGGACCTGCTGACTGAGGAAAAGCTCGATAGTGAAGTCAAAGGATTCCCGGAACCGGCTAAATGGTACGAATTACTCGGAAATGCCATTACACATAATGCTTACCATATTGGTCAGATTGTTTTTATAAGGAAGTTACAAAAGTCCTGGAACCGTATGTAAGTAAGCTACTTTCTATTTATCCTGATTCTGATCTTTTAATCTTCTAATTTTGTGAGAGCAACCTTAGTAAAACAGCCGGAATTATAAAGCAGGAAAGGGTGAAAAATCCAATGACCGTTATATATATCACAGGCCTTTCCGGCACAGGGAAGACTGCCGTGCTGAACGAACTGGAGCGTGCCGGTATGGAGACCGTTGACACAGACATGGGGTATACGGAACAGGTACCGCTGGAGGATGACGGACGGGAGTGGCTGCTTAACGAGGAAAAACTCGAAGCGCTTCTGAACCGCGAGCGCAACGTACCGCTGATTATTTCAGGCTGCTGCCGAAATCAGGGGAAGTTCTACGATCGATTCGATGCCGTGATTCTTCTCCGTGCCGAACCGGACGTAATGATGAAACGGGTGGCAGAACGGACGAATAACCCTTACGGAAAGTCGCAAGCTGAACAGGCCGAGATCCGTGAGAGTATCACGGAAGTTTTGCCGCTCCTTGAGAAAAGCTCGGATTTCATCGTCGATACCGATCGCAAAACACTGGCTGACATCCGGTCGGAAATTATGAAGAAGTACCTGTCGTAAAGTGGATTTTCCGCTATTTGAAACAAGGATATTCTTCACTTTTGAACAAGTGGCGCAAAACAAATGTTAGATGATATCGGTAAATTAGTCGCTGAATAGCAGAATGAGATATCAGAATTAAATGAAAAAAGAAGGTTGATAAAATGATATATAGAAGAAAAACGTATAAGATCAAGCCTGAAAAGTATATTGCACAGATTTGAAGATAAGACCTTGTCTATACTACTTGTATGAACACTTGAACCTCTGCTGAACGTCATTTGCGCATTTTCCGCAGGCGGGCCTCAATAAGTGTGAAACCTTTATGTTCAAGATTATACGAGTTTTTATAGCATTCTTGGCTAATGGAATACTCAGTCTTTTTAGGATAGTTCATTAATTAACACCGTGATATACTGGTGTGTAAATATATTACAATGGAGGTTTTAAATGAAAAGAGCCACCTTACTTCTAGCGGGTATCTTCATGTTAGCAGCTTGCCAAAACAATAGTTCAGAGGCAGAGGCGGGCGCGGGTTCCTCGTCTGCCGATGGTTCGGCAGGGAATGGCGATACTTATTTGGATTTTCTTCCTCATGCGCCTGCAATTAAAATCTTTGAATTTGAAATGGACGGGGATGGCGAAACATATTACATGTATCACGCCAATGTGGAGCGTTCGAAAGACTCTGTGGATATAAACACTATTGAGCACTACTCCTCACAAGACAACTCGGTAGCAGTAAAGAGTCAAAATAAAATAGATGAACAGGTTTGGTTGACGAGTAAATATTTAAGCAAAGATGAAGGGCATAAGGACAATATCGTTGAGATGAACATCGCCGACTACGATTTTAGTGACCCTGAAAGAATAAGGGATAGAATCAGGTTTGATATTTTGTTCCAAGAAGGTATGTATGAATATCGAGATGCTCATGCGGAATATATATACACCTTAGAGCGAGACGTTAACTTACCGGAAAAAGCAGAGTACAAAACGGATGACTTTGGTGAAATCATTCTAATTAAAACAAAGACACTGCTTCCTGAAGGGGATTCTTTCATAATGTGGGATTACATGGCTCAACAATTAGGATCCGTCCATATTCAAATCGAAGACGAAGTGGAAGAATTTTTTGAATTCGTTTTAGTAGAATACGAGGTTTTGGAATAACGTTAGATCAGTCGTGTGTAAACATTTTGCAACATCGATTAAAGACTGGCTTAATGACATTAACTTTCTGTATCCGGGCATGTATATAACCGTAAGAACGGACCACCGGCAGGTCTGATGGTTTTTGAACTCAACAGGTAATAAGAAATGCCAACTTCATTCAAAAATTCAGTCCTGCAGGAAAAGGGCGACAACAAAATGGGTTTGGGCATTTTCATATGTTCTGAAGGTGGCAATAAAGAAACCCTGCAATCAACATTTTTTTACTTGTGAAAGGATGAGACAAATGAACGCAGCAGATATTTTAAGAAACGATTTACTGGCTGAGCTTGAAACAGGGATCCGGTCGATGGAGGGCTTACTGAGAAAGGTGGAGGCAAAGGACTGGGATTATCAGCCGGCAGACAAGATGAGAAGCTTGAAAGAGCTTGCAAAACATATTGTCTCCATTCCCGAAGTGGACCTTCATATTTTTCAGGAAAAAGAGCAGGCAGCAATTCAGGAGCTCGAAGCAAAGTACGACCAACTGGAATCAGGCGAAGACATGATTAAAGCGATGCACCAGGGGTTTGAAGAGTACAAAGCATTTTATCTGTCTTTATCTGAACAGGATTTTCTGACGAAGAAAACTAAGCCGTTTTACCTTGAAGAAGGGGAAACGCAGGCACGCTGGCTCGTTGAAGAAATTTCCCACCTCTTCCATCACCGCGGGCAGTTTTTCAACTACATGAAACAGCTCGGGTACGATGTGACAATGTTTGATCTTTATGTGTAACGAGGTGTTCGATGAATCTCACGGAGGAATCATTACGGGATTTAATTGACGGAAGAATGGTAGGAAATAAATACCCTTACGATACAATGGATGAAAAAGAGATTACAGCACATATGAAGCGGTTGTTTTATCGTATGAACCGCATTCCTGATTTAGTGTGTGAAGCGGAGTGGGATCATTTTGGCAGTGGATACGCTTCTTTTGTGGAATTTTTCTGTTACCGGAAGCAGGATGTTACCATCCTGAATGAGAAAAACGGAATGAAGGAGATTGAAATCAAGGGGATCATTGTAGACGTATGCCGCCTAGCCCCCGCAGCGATCATGGGTGAAGATGTCAGAACCAGAAAGCTGCGTGTTAAAACGAACGAAGAAGTCAGCGGGGCATATGGTTCCTTGATTGACCGCTCAGGGGAATTTCATGTAAGCCGGAAATTTGAGGTAACCGCCCGGCAATTGGAACGAGCATTAAGAGAATTTGATTATGAACTCTTAAAACCTGAACAACTGTACCAGTCACTTCCATTTTCGACCAAAATACCGACCATCTATCGGAAACCTGAAGAGTATATAGTGCTGGATGCCTTATTTTACTGGGAGGATTAAAATTCTCACTGTTCCTATTTATTGAGTTTTGATCCTCCACCAGTACTTTCAAGAAGCAAATTGGGGACGGTTCTCGCGTAACATTTTAGCCGGTGTGCTGGGATGCAACGTGAGAACCGTCCCCGTTTGTTAAAACAATAGAAAAGAGGCTGATTTAGTAGTTTTAATATCCAGGTAAATACGAGAGTCCGGCATAAAGTATAGTGTAGCTACAAAAAAATAATAAAGGAGGAAAAAATAATGCGTGATGGCAGACAAAACAAGCCATATTATCCAGGTAAAAAGAATACGATTCTACCGAATTCCAGCAACAAAAAAGTAAAACCTGATGCGATTACGGATGCTTATATTAAAGTTCCGGTCGTATTAGGAGAACAAAAAGTGCAACTTGACATGACATCAAAAATCGAGTTTCCGGAGCCGGTTCTTGAAATCAAAGAAGTCAAGAAAAGCCTTAAAGTAACACAATGTCGCCTGCTTCTCCCTACTAACAAGGTATTTATTAAAGGATTTGTTAGAAAAAACATTCAATATGCGACACCTAAAAAATCAGACTTGTATAAAGTGGTATCAGATATCCGCTCTATGACTGTAGATATTCCATTCGAAACAGTTACAGAAATCGACTTTATCAATGAGCCGTCCTTTAACACTCATCCTCATCGCAGGGAGTTCACTTATTTAACTGAAAGCAAACTGCCGAAAGGCTTTGCTCAGAAAGATAAGCTTATGTCTGCGGACTTCTCTGAATTTGACCAGGTAAGCGGAGAATACTTCAATGAATTACCGTACTGCGAATTAATCGCAAGTGAATTTATTGAGTACGATGAAGCACTCGATCGCGAAATGGGAAAAGTATTCAATCAGAGAGGTCATCGGATGGATGCTCCATTTGAAGAAGGAACATTCACCACGATTCAGGAAAAAATGGTTGTATACGTCACATTTAAAGTTCTTCAGCTTCAGCAGGTAAGTGTGAGCGGACACAAAAAGCATGATGATAAGCATGATAATAAGCACGACGATAAGCATGATCACAAAGATAAAGACAAGCGGAGAAGATAATATCTTTTTGTGAAAGCAGTCTTTTATTAAACCGTACCTTAATAAATATGGGTACGGTTAATTATTTTTATTGATTCTATAATTGGCTTTATTTCCAGGCCGGCCTATCTCTCGGCTAAAGTAAAATTAAGGATGTTTGTGAGCTTGTTTTATAATACCTGGATCTGTTACAAAGCAAGACGGAACGCTTTGAGCTACGGTGTATATTGGACCGTTTCTTTCATCAGAGGAAGGTAACGGCCCGTGCCAACTCTTACGGCTCTCATTCTCAGGTAAAAGCATTCTGCATCGGGATCTCTGTGCAGGGTTTCCAGTTGAAGCTCATTAGACCCTCCAATGCCTGAAGTTTATTTTAAAGCATTCTTGATCTGGCTGAAGTGGTGCTCATCATGATCTTTGAGTCCCTTCAAATACTGACTGAGAGACAGGGTGGTTTTTCCAATAGTAAAGGTTCTCTCCCATTTTTCATCGGGAATTTCTCCTACCGCCTTACATAATGCCGTTCTAGCGGAAATGAATCCATCGATTGTTTTCTCCTGGGAATCCTCTCTTGCTTTGGAGGCAGCGCGGTGATTGGTTTCTTCAGCGTCCGGACCTTTGGGGAGCTCTTCAGTGGAAAAAAAATAAGGTAAACGCTGGTGCAAAACGAATTCATCCCACGGGACGAAATGGCCAATCACTTCGGCAACCGTCCATTTTCCTTCTCCAATCGGCGTCCGCCACTCATCTTCGCTCACGCTCTTCAACGAATCTGCAAAGGCGATTGAATGGTTGTAATGGGAAAGTATGTCTTTTTTATGCTGGTTCATACGATCATTCCTTTCTTTCACATAAGCTTTTCTTTTATAGCTGTCTGTACTGTTCAATATCCTGAGTGATCTGGTGAATGGCCTGTTCCCAGAAATCAGTATGGGCCAGGTTTATGTCAAAATGCTTCTCAACCAGCTCCTCAAGAGGGAGCAATCCAGTCTCACTTAGGAATCCCTGGTACTTCCGGGTGAAGTGAGGATCTTTTTTCGCGCGATCCAGAAGGCCGATGCTTAACAGAAACCCGAGTGAGTAGGGGTAGTTGTAAAAAGGGACGTTTGCCTGGTAGAACTGGACATATTTTATCCAGATAAAAGGCTCATACTCACTTAAACTGGAACCGAATGCTTCTTTTTGAGACTGCAAGGAAAGGTGCTCGAGCTGTTCGGCATCCTTGGGGCCTTTTTTTCTGGCTTCGTAAAACCGGTTCTCAAATAAGAAGGCACCTCTGATTGCCATCAGGTAATTCAGACTCCGTTCTATTTTGGCTCCAAGAATGGCTTTTTTGACCAGTGCATCGCTGGTATTTTCAATTAAGTGATCGATATAGGCCGTTTCAAAGAAGATCGACGCCGTTTCCGCTGTCGTCATTTCAAACGTGTCATCTGAAAATGTCAGCGTAGGCGCGTTTTTCATTTGCTTAAAATGCCAGGCGTGGCCCAATTCGTGAGCAAGTCTTCTTGCGCTGTCTATGCTGTTGTCGTAATTCAGTGAAATCCGTGATTCATCTTCCGGCATAAACGGGGCGCAAAAGCCCCCGGGCGGCTTCGTATCACGCGGATCTGCATCAACCCAGCCGCTTTGAATCGTTTCGTTGATAAAGGTACTTTGGTTCCTGTCAATAGGCGCGAGGGCATCAGAAATGCCTGAAACTGCCTCGGGGAATGGAATTTCATCAGAGGTCTCCTGAGAGGACGTCATCAAGTCATGCCAGGAGATTTTTTCTTTTCCTGATTCCCGGGCTTTGATATTTAGATAAACGGTAAGCCCAGGCAGACTGCGGTCAACTGCAGTCCACATGGCATCGAGTACCGGCTTTGAAATACCGTTTACTTTCAGGGATTCTTCAAGGTCATCCGTACTCCTCACCTGCTGCTCCTTCAGCCGCAGGTCGACCATGGCATTGTAAATGGAGGCAAAAAGGCCAGCTTGTTTTTCCAGCGTCCGGTTAAGCTCTCTGAATACATGGTTTCGGGTGGAAGAATCTCGGTGAGAAAGCGCTGCATGACTGGATTCAGCGAAAGACAGCTCCGTTTTTTCTCCCGCCAGTTCGACCTGAACGGTTAGATTCTGGCGCGCTTGTGCATAGATGTTTTCCAGGCTGGTCAGTGTTTCTGCGGCAAAATTTGAAACGGTTTCTTCTGTGCTGCTTTTCGAGTCTGTTTTTAAGTCCTTTAAAAAACGCTTTTCTTTAGTATAACTGAACCATTCTTCAAATTGCTCGTCACTCATATGACTGACTTTTTCCTGCTGTTTTGATACGAGGAGACGAATGTGTGATTTTAACGCTGAGATGTTTGTATGTATGGAGGCTAAGAGAGCGGTGTCTGTCTTTTCGGTTGTAAGACAATAGTAGAAGGATTCTGCTGATTCCACTTGCTGGATCAGTTTTGCAAGTGTGTGCAGTTCATTCTCATTGAAGGGGGCAGATTGTTCGTTTCCCTCTAGTGATGCGAGTGTTTCTTTCAGACTGGTCACGTGATTGTGAAACTGTTCCGTGTCCGGCCCGCAGGGAAGAAGATTTGTCAGGTTCCATTTCGATGGAGCAGTGGAAGTTTTCAATTTGGTTTCACTCCTGTGTTTGAAAGCCGGGTTCGGCTGTCTGTTTTGAAAGCTGGGGACGGTTCTCGCTTCACATTTTTTGCCGGAGTTCTGTTTTCTAAAGTGAGAACCGTCCCTGCTTTGCAAACTTTTTTTCCGCTTCTTTCCTGTTTTCGATCGATTGCTTTACGTTCAAATCAATCAAACCGGAATCTGCCTTGAATTTCAAGCTGCATTCTTTAAGGAACTATTCAAGAAATACTGCTGAAAACCCTCTTTTTCAGCAGCGAGCAGGCAGGGTGCTCCTCTACCTGTCTTTTACCGTCTCCATTAAATTTAACAGGTGCCTCCAGCTGCAAGTCAGTTTTTTAAATGTCCTGCTTCGTCTTGTTATCGGTCATGCTGGTTCGATTTAAGATGTGCTTCGATCGCCTCATCTAGCTGCTTTTGCTGCCACTTTCTATTGCATACGCGAACTACTTCCACTGGCTTATTCATCGAGGCAGGTAGTAGGTATTTACCTTCTGTGAAATGGGAATATATAGAACTTTATTTACTGGCTTATAAGCATAAAGCACGCTTTTTGCATCTTCAGTTTATCTTATTTTAAAAAAAGGAAATGCCTCATATGGAAGGAGACAAAAATAACTAGGAGGTTTGACAGATGGCGATTTATAACGTTAGGTTCCACTTTAATAACGATCATTACGAAACAATGAAAATTGACGGGGAATCAAAAGAAGATATTATTGCTCAGATCACAGCTGTAGATGAGAAATGGCTGATTCACGGAAGAACAAAAGAAGCTGTGAATTTAAACTTAGTCACGAGCATTCAGTTTATAGACGAAGAGGACTCAGAATCAGAACAGGAGGCTGCTGCTTCAATAGAGGAAGATTATGAAGAAGAATCAGACGAAGATGCAGAAGAGTCTGAGGAAGAACTAGAAGAAGAGGAATCGGAGGAAGAGGAGGAAGCAGAAGAAGAAGAGGAAGAGGAAGAAGAGGAAGCGGAAGAAGCGGAATCCGAGGAGGAAGCAGAAGAAGAGGAAGAAGAGGAAGAAGAAGAGGAAGAAGAAGAGGAAGAAGAAACGGAAGAAGAGGAAGCGGAAGAAGAATCGGAATCTGAAGAGGAAGCAGAAGAAGAGGAAGAAGAAGAGGAAGAAGAAACGGAAGAAGAGGAAGCGGAAGAAGAATCGGAATCTGAAGAGGAAGCAGAAGAAGAGGAAGAAGAAGCGGAATCTGAAGAGGAAGCGGAAGAAGAGGAAGACGAAGAAGAAACAGAGGAAGACGAAGAAGAAGAGGAAGACGCAGAGGAAGATGAAGAAGAATCCGAAGAGGAAACGGAAGATTCTGAGGATGAAGATGATGAAGACGATAAAGAGGAAAAGAAAGCAGAGTCCAGTGCTAAAAAGAAGAAATCTGGTAAGAAAGCGAAGACAAAGCAAAAATCTTAGTAGTGAGTCTGACAATAACTAAAACGAAACCCTTGGAGATCCTCTTTCTCCAAGGGTTTTTAATGTCATGAACCGAAAATACGATAGTTTATGTTAATGTGTGGTAGAAAACAGGGACGGTTATTACTTTATGTTTCAGCCGGCACACCGGCAATGCAAAGTGAGAACCGTCCCTGCCTTACATTTTTGATTTTTGCATTAAAGTGTTGATAAAGGCTATTCCGGCTAAAAAAGTGACGGCTGAAAAGGCAAGGGAAGAGAAACCGGCGATAGGGTCCAGATTAAAGAAGATGGCGTAGATGGAAGCGCTGACCAGCCCCATCATCGCCGCATACGTTTCGCTCGGGTATCTGGTCAACAGATACCGAATCAGTTTACTGGTCAGCAGGATCCCTGCAATCATCCCCGACCCGATCGCGGCAATTACCGGAAAATTAAACGCCAGTAACGATGCGGTCGCGGTTTCATAGACACCCAGAATTGTCAGGATCAGCGCGCCGCTGATGCCGGGGAGCACAAGCGCCGTACTTGCAATAAACCCTGCAGCAGTAAAGAATATATAATCGAAAACCGAGAGATTATCCACATTTATGTTATTCATCGCGCCAAGAAACGGACTGAACACAATCAGGCTGATAAACAGAAGCATGATGACATAGTGTTTCGCCTGAAGTCTGTGGTTGGCCTGCTGAAGTGTTTCTTTCCAGAGGAAGGGCAGGAAACCGACGATAATCCCCACGAAAAATATCAGGGTCGGCGTACGGTAATATGCTAATAAATACCCAACTATGAAAATCGAAACAGCAAAGCCAAGGATCATGCCTGCCCCAAAGAGCAGGAGGAAAGGCAGGGCCTCTTTTCTGCGTTTTGTTGTGAGAATACTTAACGAATAAACCAGTCGTTCATAAATACCGAAGATCATGGCCACTGTACTGCTGCTAATCCCGGGAACCGTTTCGGTAACACCGACCGCCATGCCTCGAAAGAATATACCAAACATTCATTTCAGCACCTTACTGGAGAGAGTAGGATAACTCCTGATTTGCTATAATGATTTTAAAGAAATGTACTTCCGCTCGTCAACAAATGATACTTCGATAAAAATATTAAAGGAGCTATCACAATGAGTATTTTTCACTCAGACCGGCCGGTCATCCCAATCGAATCATTGGAAAAATCAGCGTGGGAACGGTTTTTTTCCATAATCAGTGTCCTGATTTTTTTGGGAAGTATCGTGTTTCTTGTGATGATCTGGGGGAACCTGCCTGGTCAGGTTCCGGCCCATTTCGATGCCGGCGGGGAGGTCACCAGGCTCGGCTCCAAATGGGAGCTCGTTATTCTGCCGCTCATCGGGGCATTGCTTTACGTGCTGCTTCATGTGCTGGAAAAATACCCGCATGTTCATAACTTCCCGATCGAAATTACAGAGGCGAATGCAGAGCAGGCGTATCGGATTTCCCGTTCGCTTCTCGGGTGGCTGAAAAACATTATCCTCGTCCTGTTTACAGCGTTGATGCTGAATAGTGTCGTTATTGCGATGGGATGGGCAGAGGGAATGGGTATGCTTCTTTTACCGCTGACGCTTCTGGGGACAATGGTGCCCATTGCTGTGGCGATTGTAAAGCTGATGAATATGAGGGCAGAGGAGGGATCAAAGTGACAAGGGAAAAGAATGCAAGGGTCTGCGAGAAGGGACATACGTATCTGAAAAGCAGCGACTGTCCGACCTGCCCGGTCTGTGAGAAGGAAAACAAGCCTGAGAGCGGCTTTCTGTCGAAGCTGAGCGGGCCAGCAAGGAGCGCGCTCGTGCATGAAGGCATCGACACGCTGGAGAAACTGTCTGCGTTTACGGAAAAAGAGATCTTGAAATTGCACGGTATTGGTCCGGCGTCTCTCCCGGTAATGAGAGCGCTGCTGGAGGAGAAAGGGCTGTCGTTTAAAAAGTAGCAGGTGGCGGATTTTTAAAAATACTTTTTCTGTTGTTTGCAATTTCTCTTTCCCCATGTTATTCTTAAGAAGAATTATTTTTGTTCGGTGTAAAGGATAGTATGCACTTGAGAGTACTTGGGCAAGAATAGTAATACATTTGTGTGGTAAACGCACTAGGAGGCAACAAACATGGAACAAGGTACAGTAAAATGGTTTAACGCAGAAAAAGGTTTTGGATTTATCGAAGTAGAAGGAAGCGACGATGTATTCGTACACTTCTCCGCAATCCAAGGCGAAGGCTTCAAAACACTTGAAGAAGGCCAAAACGTAACGTTTGAAGTTGAGCAGGGTTCCCGCGGACCGCAGGCTGCTAACGTTCAAAAAGCTTAATTTATATTGCCACTATAAACAGGCTCTTTTACAGGGCCTGTTTTTTTACGCAAAAAAACCCTGCTCAACGTTCGAGGAGGGAGCCGGCAGGTTTACATAAAATTCAGGGAACAGCTTAAGAGAAACTTTTTATTTGATTATCTGTGATCCCTTTAATTGACTCGAGTTCACTGTTGAGAAATTTATATGCGTGATCGAGCATCTTTTTTTCGCTTGAATTAAGTGTTTTTTCTTTGTTCATACGCAGTAAATCACGTACCACTTCAGCACAGTCCTGTATTTCACCCGTTTTTATTTTTTCCGAGTTCACTTTGTACCTTTGTTTCCACGGCAGCACTTCGTCCGACTCCCCGTGATGAAAATTGTGTATGAGCTGTTTTAGCGCACGGATGTCTGTAATAGGGCGTATACATGAACTTACTATTTTGCTCGCAGGAATCATGACCTGCATGTCCCCGATCTTCATATTAATGACATAATACTCTTGTGTTTGCCCCGCAAGTTCCTTTTCTTCAATGGCTTTGATGGTGCCTGCCCCATGCATTGGATAAACAATCTTATCACCAATTTCAAACAAATAATCCCCTCCTCATAATATGTTGCCTCCTTCATCATAACACATTTTTCACATTTAACAAATTTTCAATAATATCACATAAACGATTTAAGAGTCAATGGTTTTGTAAAAGAGGGACGGTTCTCATTTCGCATTTTCTGGTGATAATGCGAAATGAGAACCGTCCCTGGGTGGCAATCTTGATTATTTAACTAAATTATACCATTTTATGTTGGTATTTATCAGTCTGTGTTTTTTTTCTTGTGCTGATAGTATATACGTAGAAAGAAATGGGGGGACGCGGATGATTGATTACAGGATCGAGTCGAAAGAGGGCTATGATGATAAAATCGGGGAACTTGTCTGGATGCTGGAACATACGAGGGCAATCACGATGGAGGAGATCGCAAGTTTGAGCCGGATTGAGCTGGATTGCATTATGGACAAGGAGGCGAATACCATTGGCGCTCTTTTATCGCATATAGCGGCGATTGAGTTTGTGCACCAGGTGATTTCCTTTGAAGGAAGGGATATGACAAAAGAGGAAGAACAGAAATGGGGCACTTCTCTTGAACTGGGGGAGCGCGCAAAAAAAGAGATTCGCAATTATTCCTTTCAGGATTATCGGGAGAAGTTGTCAAAAGTAAGAGCGGATACGTTAGCCTGTTTACGTGGTAAAACAGATGAATGGTTATTTGAAGAACACAAGTGGGATAACGGCGTTTCGTACAACTATTACTATTTGTGGTATCACGTGATGGAAGATGAAATCAGCCACCGGGGGCAGATCAGGGCTATAAAGCGGCAGCTGGCAGGTCATTGAGGGACGGTTCTCACTTCGCATTTTCTGGTGAAAATGTGAAGTGAGAACCGTCCCCAACTGGCATCCAACTGGCACCTGCCGTTTTACGCCGCTTTGCTGTGCTGAAACAGGCTGACGCGGTCAATATCAGGAAGCTTCCGCAACACGGAGCTGCTCAGCCAGAACAGGCTGAAGAAAATCATGGAAATCCCGCAGATCATGACCGGAATTTCCGGTGAAAGGGTTTCTCCTAAAACACCGCCAAGGAGCGCGCCTGCAGGCATACCGAGAGATGCGGCACTCGACAGCAAGGTGATGACTCTTCCGATAAACGCGGTCTCCACCTGCTGCTGGATCGCGGAAAACACAAGGATGTTCAGAATGCCGATCGAAATAGCGCCTGTACAGAAAAGAATCATGGAAGGGACGAGCGGCAGTGTTGCCGTGCCAATCCACATCACACCTGTACCGGCAAAGGAGATAATTGTTAATTTTCCAAAATCAATCTGCTTAAGTTTTGGAGAAAGAATGGCTCCAATCAGGATCCCGAGCGACAGGGAGGCCAGGTAAAAGCCGTACACTGCTTCTGCTCCGTTTCCTTTAATCAGGGTAAATGCAGGTAAATTCGTAGTCATGATCACCATGGCAATGTTAATGAAGACGATGGAAAAAATCATTTTAGGAATCAGGGACTGGCGTATATAGGAAAAGCCGGCTTTGAGATCTGTAAAATAAATGTTCACGGCAGATCCGACAGACTGGGATTTATCTCGCGTGATTTCCGGCTGCTGGAAGGTAAAGAATGCATACATAATGGTGACAAATACAAGAGAGGCAGCGGTGATGGCAATAGCCGGAACTGTCCCAATAATAGCAATGATAATTCCTGCTCCGGCGATGAAAGCAATATCCATCGACTCGCGGATCGTCTGCAGGTAGGAATTTGCTGCGACCACGTTATCTTTACCGACGATGAGCGGTAAAATGGTTGATTCAATTGGGTAAGTATACTGTGTAATCAGCGCCGTGATAAACAGCAGAATGATGACATACCAGACATTAAGTCCAACGGTGTAGTGCATGAGCGGGATCGTAAACAGGATGACCGCTTTGATCAGGTTGCTGTATACAAGACCGTTTTTATACTTGGCATAGTTCGCGAACGGTGCAATCAGAAAGGCCAGCGTACTGGCTGAAGTGACCGCAAAAAAAGCAAATCCGGAATAGAGAACGCTTCCGCTCAGGTTGAAAACAAGCAGCATCGCTGCAACCGAGTAAATACCGCCTCCGAGCCCGTTGGCAAAGACCCCCGTGAGCAGGATCAGGAAATTCCGTTCAAATACAAATGGCTTTATTCTGCTTCTCATTGTTTCTCCTCCTCATCGGCTTCCTTCATAACAAATTCAATCAGATACGGGGATTGCTCTTCGCTGTCCTTTTCCTTGTAGGATAAGTGGCCGTACTTAAAGAACAGCTCCTCGATCTCTTCATTAAACTGAGTCACAAGCTTTTTGGATAAATACACATTTACTGTTTTGCCGTCCACGTGTCCCGGTGGAGCTGTTTTTTCCGGATTCTTAAAGATCGTCGCTTTCGCCCGGTAATATTTTTCGACGATCCCTTTATCTGTGTCGATGTTTTCAACCTCAAGGATATCGTGCTTTAACAGCTGCTGAATGTGATAGTAAACCGTTCCGGGGTTTTTTCCGACTTCATCGGCGACCTGTTTCGGTGTCATCGGTTTTTCGTAAAGCAAAGCTACCAGTCTTGACCGAAGGGGATTTGATAACACTTTCTGCTGTTCCCAATTGATGTCCATAACCTCGCGCTTGGTTTTGTTTTTCTCGTCCATAATGGCCACCTCTCACTTTTTATATTTATGTTTGCAAATCAATTTGTAAATCCAAATCATTTATTTGTATTTATCATACGATTTGGAAATCCAAATGTCAACATAAATTTTGGAAATAAAGAGACTGTGGCCCTTTTTGCAAAAGAGGGACGGTTCTCCCTTTGCATTTTTAATGATAATGCAAAGGGAGAACCGTCCCCGTCATTTGTTTATTTCGCTGATGAACTGTTCGATGACTTCCTCTATTTTCAGCACTCCGACATTCCCTTTCTTACGCTTTCTCAGCGCCACAGACTCGTCGGCCATTTCCTGATCCCCGACGATGAGCATGTAGGGGATCTTCTTCTTTTCGGCTTCCCGGATTTTGAGCCCCATTTTCTCCGAGCGGTCGTCTACTTCCACGCGCAGACCGGCTTTTTCAAGCTTAGCCTGGACTTCATAGGCGTAATCGGCATGTGCCTCGGCAGAGATCGGGATGATTTTTGCCTGGACCGGTGTGAGCCAGAGGGGAAATTCCCCGGCAAAGTGCTCAATCAAAATCGCCATGAAACGCTCCACGGAACCGTAAATCGCCCGGTGAATGAGAACGGGCACGTGGCGGCTGTTGTCATCCCCGATATAGGAGCAGTCGAATTTCTGAGGCATCTGAAAATCGAGCTGGACCGTGCCGCACTGCCAGCTTCTACCGAGGGAGTCCAGAATATGAAAGTCAATTTTAGGCCCGTAAAACGCACCGTCACCGGGGTTCAGCTGGTAGTCGACGTTCTTTTTTTCCAGAACCGATTCGAGCGCGCCCTCCGCGTCGTCCCAGATTTCCTTGGCTCCCATGTAATCTTCCGGCCGCGTGGAAAGTTCGACCCGGTACTCGAAACCGAAGTGGGCGTAAAAATCATCCACAAGATCGAGGATATTGGCAATTTCGGCTTCGATCTGATCCGGGCGGACGAAAAGGTGAGCGTCGTCCTGCGTAAAGGAGCGGACCCGGAGCAGGCCGTTTAATGAACCGGAAAGCTCATGGCGGTGAACGAGGCCAAGCTCACCATACCGGACCGGAAGCTCCCTGTAGCTCCGGCGTTTGCTGTTGTAAATCGCGATCGCCCCGGGGCAGTTCATCGGCTTGATCGCGTAGTTCTGCTCATCTACGTTGGAGAAGTACATGTTTTCGTGATAGTGATCCCAGTGGCCGGACTGTTCCCAGAGCGCCTGCTTCATCATGATCGGTGTTTTAATTTCCCGGTAGCCGGCCGCCTGATGCTTTTTCCGCCACAGATTTTCCAGCTCGTTGCGGATTACCATCCCGTTGGGCAGGAAAAACGGCATGCCCGGCGCCTCCTCCATGGACGTGAACAGCTCCAGCTCCTGACCCAGCTTTCTGTGATTCCTTCTTTCAGCTTCTGATTGATTTTGATTGACCATTGTATAATTCCTCCTTGTTAGTTGCGGGGCGCTGCCCCCCGCTATGTGAAGTGGGGACGGTTCTCGCGTGACATTTTTCCTTCAAAATGTCACGCGAGAACCGTCCCTGTGCTACATAAAAAAGACCACACTCCTCCCGGAAATAGGGACGAGTGTGGTCGTGGTTCCACCCTGAATTTCATAGAGCTGTGGTGTGCTCTATGCTCAGAAAGATAACGGATTTCCCGGCTGCGGTTAGTCTGACCTCTATCAGAAGGCCATTTCCCCGCAACAGCTCAAAGGTGGTAAACGATTCGGTTTTCCTCAAGGGCTCTCAGCCGGTGACCCCGTTCTCTGTCAGGAAAAGTGAAGAATCATTCGTGTCCTTGTCAACGCTTCTGGTGTAAAGCGGGGACGGTTCCCGCTTTACATATCTTGTTGAATTGAGTAGGAATGTAAAGTAAGAACCGTCCCCATGTAACAAAAAGACCACACTCCTCCCAAGAATAGGGACGAGTGTGGTCGTGGTTCCACCCTGAATTTCACAGAACAGTCTTGTGTGCTCTATGCTCAGAAAGATAACGGATTTCCCGGTTACAGTTAGTCTGGCCACAGCACAGCCATTTCCCTGTAACAGCTCAAAGGTGGTAAACGACTCCTTTTTCCTGCAGGGCTTTCAGCCGGTGACCCTGTTCTCTGTCAGGAAAAGTAAAGAATCGTTCGTGTCCTTGTCAACGCCAGGTTATTTCGATTGTTGGCAGTATATGCCGCTGTACTCTAAAGCGTGCAGTTCATAGAAAAAAGCCTATAAAAAAAGACCGCACTCATCCCGAAACAGGGACGAGTGTGGTCGTGGTTCCACCCTTAATTTCATAGAGCATCGAACGCTCCATGCTCAATAAAGATAACGGATTTCCCGGTTACAGTTAGTCTGGCCACAGCACAGCCATTTCCCTGTAACAGCTCAAAGGTGGTAAACGACTCCTTTTTCCTGCAGGGCTTTCAGCCGGTGACCCTGTTCTCTGGAAAGAAAAGTGAAGAATCGCTCATGTCCTTTTCAAAGCAGTTCTCGTGCGATTTGTTATTGTTTGTAATAGTAATACACATTTTGGAAAAGGTCAAGCATGTAAAGTTGGGACGGTTCTCCCGTGGCACTTTTGCCGGTTATAACGGCTCTAGAAACGATGTCACGCGGGAACCGTCCCCGCTTCACATAGTCAGAACGATTATCCTAATTCTATGGAAATTGAAAAGCTGACGCGATACAATGATTAAACCGTGATCATTTCCGAAACACTGCGGTGATCTCCTTTTTTATACATAGTCTTGAGAGGTGCTTATGATCAGAAACTGGTATTCCATATTTGTCATCGTCCTTTTTTTATTTGCAGGTACGAATACCACGCTTTTTCGTTCCTACGAGGCACAGGGAGCAGGGCTTTTTCCTGTAAGTATTGCTCTGTATATTCAGTGGTGGGTCTGGCTGGTACTGCTTTTGGCTCTGCTCCTGTGGAAATTCCTCCGTGAAAGAAAGGACCTAAGGGAAAGGGAAAACTGATGTGAAATGGGGACGGTTCCCGCATGACATTTTTCCGCCGGGAAACTCCGGACGGAATGTGAAGTGAGAACCGTCCCCATTTTTCACGTTGCACAGAGATCTTCCAGCAGGTGCTTCAACGCATGAACGGTGTGAACACAGTCATTCAGTGATGACCATTCAGCCGGATTATGGCTGATGCCATCTCTGCTTCGTGTAAACAGCATGGCGATTGACGTCTTTTTCCCCATGATCATCGCGTCGTGTCCCGCCCCGCTGGGAAGGAAATAGGGTTCCCGGTCAACGGCCTTTTGGACAGCTGCGGCTGCTTTCTGCTGCATCTCCTCTGTCACCTTAACCGGTGGTGCAGACATAATCTCCTTTGTCGTCACTTCAATGTTCCGTTCTTCGGCGATCTCGCAGGCCTTGGCAAAAATCGCTTCCTGCAGAGAATTTCGTGTATCCTCATGGATATCCCGTACGTCCACAGTCATCTGAACTTCCCCGGCGATCACGTTTACCCCGTTCGGTTTCACATTTACCTTGCCTACAGTTGCCACGGCGGATGGGCTGAACCGGGATGGAAGTTTCTCTATTTCAGCGATGAATATTCCTGCCGCCACCAGCGCATCGGTACGGTCATCCATTGGTGTATTTCCAGCGTGTCCAGCGGCCCCTGTAAATGTCACATCAAGCCACGAGGGGCCTGCGATTCCCTGAACCACTCCTACAGGAAGATCTTCTTTTTCCAGCTTTTTTCCCTGTTCGATATGCACTTCCACAAAAGCGTCTACATCCGTAAAATCCCGCGCAGCCTCCTTTATGCTGGAGAGGCTTAACCCATTTTCCTGCATCACATCTTCAAAAAGTTTTCCATCCGCATCGGTTAACGTCCTTTTTTCATCCGGATCCAGTGTCCCGGTTATTGCACGACTGCCTGTTAAACCGCTATTGAAGCGGGCGCCTTCTTCGTCAGTGAAAACAACCACCTCATAGGATTTTTCCGGTACAAAGTCAGTGTCTTTCCATGCCTGAGCCACTTCGATGGCTGCCAGCACACCGAGAGGGCCATCGAAATGACCGCCATTTGGGACACTGTCCAAATGAGAACCCGACATCACAACGGCTTTGGAGGAGGCTCCTTCAAGTCTTCCGATCACGTTGCCGGCGCCGTCTTCTTTAACCGTCAGGCCGGCTTCTTCCATCCATAGCTTTGCCAGGTTTTTTGCTTCTTTCTCCTCTTTTGTAAAGGAGATCCGGTTTGAGCCGCCATCTTCCGTAAGTCCGATTTTCGAGAGCTCATAAAGACGCCGGGCCATACGCTCACCATTAACGCCGGAATGTGTCAGCTCTTCATGAGAATCGTTCATTAGAGTTTCCAATCTCACTTGTCCGCCTCCTGTCCCTGTTTCATTCATTAAAGGAGCAGGCCCTGGCCCGCTCCCGATACATCAGCTTTTTTTCTTCAGTCTAAATTTAAACTCACAGACGCCTTCCCGTAAAACGTATTGATCATGATCTACGTCAAAATCCCTGTTATACCCTCTGGCAATAGACGGATCAATCATTTCACAGTAAAGAATACCGTACTCACCCATCCCATCATCTGCCCACTGCTGGCCAAACGGACACTTGGTAAATGTCTGTTCAATGACTTCCGGGTAGTGCTCTGTTTCCATTTCAAACAATTCGCTGCGGGCCATGTCGTAGTTGGAAAGATAATTCTCAATGGTGTTGTCCTGCCCGAGGTGTGCCGCACGCGCTGCGATGCCTTTTCCTCTCGCCTCACCGAAAGTCCGTACACCTTCACGAACAGCCTCTTTGCCTCTCTCGCCATACTCATCCACCACAGCCTTGGCCACTTGCCCAAACAATTTGGCCATCTGCCCGTACACAGTGGCTTCGTCCTGCTCGAGCTTTCTCTTTTCAACGTTTTCGGGAATATACTTGCCCAGTGTATGTACTTCTCCTTCTTCAGCAGCTCTCACAGATATATTTTGTGCCAGGTCATATCCAAATCGGGAAACCCCATGGCCTGCCAGTTTCCCACCGTCCTCTCCAAATGACGTGATCACTGACTTCTCCACATGGGTGAAAAGCCGGGCTGTAATTCGGTACATCGACAGTGTCGGTAACGGTTTTCGTTCTGTCTGTTTTTGTGCCATTTAGATCTCTCCTCTCACTCTTCAGTGTACAGTAACTCCTTTTTTGTTTGAAGAATTTCGTTTTTTCTTCATTCACAGTCACGAAAACTGACAGGACTTCAAGTCGAAGATTCAATCAGAGAAATGACGAAAAAAAAGCTGGACACACTAAACAAAAAGAAGCCAGGAGGTAAAAGAATGAAAATGTTGCTGGTAATGATGATTTTTTTAGCCAACTTCCAGATTTGTTCACTGGAAGATCTCACTCTGGAAATGGAAAGAGCAGGATCACCTCTGCAAAAGGAACAGCAGGAAGAGCCCGCTTATGCGAAGTGGGGGAAGCTGGCCGTGGAAAAAGTGAAGGAGCGCTATCCCGAGGATAAGGTGGTGGACTACCTTCACGTTGGCAGAGAAGAGCTTGGAGAAGGAAAAGCCTCGGAGAAATTTAAGCTCTGGCTCAGGGGAGAAGACCGAGAATTCGGTGTGTTTGTAACAATCACCTTTGAAAAAGCCACGGACGAAGTGATTGACATCCAATACGAAGAAACAGACCGATAATGGTAATCGGGGACGGTTCTTTCTTTGCATTTTAGGCTCGTAGCTGCGAGCTTAGAATGTCACGCGAGAACCGTCCCCAATTTTCATCGAAAGACATATTGTCCTTTGCCGATTGTGATGGTTTTTTCTTTCAGGTTGCTGGAATTTGTGGTGAAAACCAGCTGGGACAGGGTGTTTTCGTTATTTTTCCCTTCCTTGAAAACAAAGGCACATTCGCCGATTTTAAGAGCGTGATCATGCTGATCGGATCTCTGAAGACCGAAAAGCGTCTGCCAGTGGTCTGCCGCTGCGCCGGGGTTGTCCACCAGAAAGACCGCCTCATCCAACTGCACTTTTCCGGCGGGGTGGTCTTTGATGACCCCTTCCTTTTTGAGGAGCGCTTGTCTTTCATGGTCCAGCTCTTTCCATTGGATAAAGAAAGGGTACAAAAGGCCTTTATAGTCACCTTTAACCGTTACCATTTTCCACTCAATAAGCCTGCCATGACCGTTCAGGCGTTTGCCGTTTAATACAGGGGAGACGGATAATCCGTGGTCCAAGAGAGAAGTGCGGATGGTTTCGATATGATCGGTCCGGATCGCGACGCGGCTCAGGACCTCCTCTTCCGGCAGGTTTTTCACCGCATCCTGTGCGATCAGGTTTTCCGCTTCGGGATTCCGGGCGGCCTCCCAATCCTCCACGCCCATAAATTCAATGTAGTTTAATCCAAAATAGCTGAGTGCGTTAAATGTGCCCCACTGCTTATGCGAGCCGCCGTGGATGGCATGAAGACCGTTGTCCTTAAACGTCTGTACGGCTTTTTCCAGATCGTTTACGTAATGCACCGTATGATCCCACTCCATTAGTGCCATTGGCCCGCTTCACTCCTGTCTTTTTTGTGAATTGGGGACGGTTCTCCCTTTGCATTTTTCAACACACGTGGCTGCCGGGGAAGATGTCATGTGAGAACCGTCCCCAATTCTCCACTCTCTATTTTATCCTGCCGGTGGCGGGGCGTTAAGTAATATGTGTTCATTCGGCACTGTTTTCTGATCCGTAAAATGATAAAATAGAGCCATTAACTTGAAAGGCTGTGATTTTTATGAATATTACATTCGAAGGTACAGACTTAAAAAAGGGGGTTACTTGCGGGTAATTCAATCCAATCATTGAATGCTCGCGCAAATTTACTAATGAAGGAGCATTTCAATTGCTGAATAAACAGGAATTTAATTTGTGGGCGAACGACTATGACAAGACTGTTCAGGTGAGCGAGGAGAACAGCCAGTATCCGTTTGCCGGCTATAAGACGATTCTGAACACCATTTTTAACGAAATCATGAGCGCGCCAGGTGCGGCTGTACTGGACATTGGGTTCGGTACCGGCACACTGACCAGCAGGCTGTATGAAAACGGGCACCGGATCGACGGGGTTGATTTTTCCTCTGAGATGACAGCAATCGCAAGCTCAAAAATGCCGAAAGCCAATTTAGTAGAATGGGATTTTTCAGAAGGCCTGCCGCCGGACATCCGGGAAAAGACATACGATGCCGTGATCAGCACTTATGCGCTGCATCATTTGAACGATGAGGCAAAGATCGCGTTTATCGAAGAACTCCTTCCTCTTCTTAACGAGGGAGGCAGAATCCTGATCGGTGATATCGCCTTTGGAACGAGGGACGAACTGGACCGGTGCCGGATAGAAAACAGCCGGATCTGGGATGAAGATGAGTTCTATTTTGTATTCAAAGAGTTAAAGGAAGGGCTGAAAGACACGTGCCGCTGCCGGTTTATCCCGGTGTCACACTGCGGAGGCGTAATCGAGATCTCACCTTCCAGATAAGTGGGGACGGTTCTCTCGTTGCATTTTCAACCTGCGCGTTTGCGTGAGTGGAAAATGTTAAGCGGGAACCGTCCCCATTTTGCATTCTTGAAAAACCAGCTGGGACAGACTGTTGAAATTTTTATTTATTAAATATATTTGAATATACTTGGTAATTTATCATGTTATCAGTATGATTATAAATGTTACAATGGCATTATTGACTAATCGATAAGGATGTGAATTATATGAAGCCCGGCTATCAGGAAACCTATGCGAATTATTTCAGCCATCGGCAGGAGGAGTTTCAGCAGGCTTTGCTCAGTGATGCAGATCAGGTGCGGGGTAAAGTAAATGAAGTCCTTTTAGTTGGAAATATCGATTTACTTGATAATGCCCATAAGCTTGTAATGTATGCCCTTACAGGAGAAGACGGCGAGGCCCTGTCTTCCTTTGCTGAGAAAGAAGGTGTTGCATGGGCCCAGCACGAGCTGACTCTTTCTTTTAAACTGGAGTGGGTTCAGACAATCCGACGGACGATGTGGGGGTTTCTTGAAACACTTCAAAAAGAGGAAGATACGGGTAGTATTCCGTTCTTTGACCTGGAGAGACAGGTGAATGACACCATAGATCAGTTTCTTAACGGCTTCTTTCTAAGTTACTCACGGTACAAGGACGCCTTGCTGGAAGCCCAGCAGAAACTCGTTGAAAACCTCAGTGCTCCGATCATTCCACTCAGTAAAGGTGTAGGTGTGCTCCCTCTTATCGGGGAAGTGGATGAGAAGAGAGTGGCAGCCATCGAGAACAAAATACTGCCTGAAATCAATCATCTGCAGCTTGAAACACTCATCATTGATTTTTCGGGTATTGCCAATATTGACTCTACAAGTATGAACCGCATTATGACTACGATCCACGGCACCTATATGATGGGATGTGAATGCGTCATTACAGGGCTGCGCCCGGACATTGTCCTCACTCTAACGAAAGAGGATCTCACTTTCGATTCTAAAATCATCACCAAGGGGTCGCTTGAACAGACAGTGAATGATTACCTTAATGTAAAAAAAGCTGATTTATAAGCCCTATTCTTTAACACAGGAGGCTTCCCTTGGATTAAAGGGGAGGCTCTTTTTCTTTGTTTTAATGGTGGCCGACAGGGCTGTGAGTGCTCCTTGGCATAATTATTTGTCTCTTCACCATCGTTCACATGGACATCGCAAACTGGTTTAGAAATGGAGGTTAAGTGTTAAGTGACACAGTTCACTCGCTGCATTGCAGTCTGGAAGCATCAGGTTGCTAATGTCACGTGAGAACCGTCCCCGTCTTGCAAAACTTATCATTCTATCAGTATATTCCAAACTGATATAATTGCGGTATAAAAAAATAATGGTAAGGATGTGAAAACCAGTGAAAACGAGTACTCACGAAACCTATGCCGATTATTTTGATCACAGGCAGGAAGATTTTAGCCAGCAGCTCCTGTGCGATGCCTCACAGGTCCGGGACAAAATTGATGAAATTCATCGCGTAGGAAATATCGATCTTTTTGAGAATGCGCATAAACTGGTCATGTATGCACTTGGGGAGAACACTTCGCTTTCTTCGTTTGCTGAGAAAGAAGGGGTGGCCTGGGCGCAGCATGAACTCACGCTGTCATTTAAGCTCGAATGGGTTCAATCGATCCGCCGGACGATGTGGCGCTTTCTGCATGATTATCATGAAGAAAACAAGAATCAGTATGGTAATTTTTTCGAACTGGAAAAGCAGGTTAACGATACGATTGACCAATTCCTGAATGGCTTCTTTTTAAGCTATTCCCGGTATAAGGATGCCCTGCTTGCCGCTCAGCGTGAGCTCGTTGAAAACCTGAGTGCCCCGATCATTCCTCTCAGTGACCGGGTATGTGTGCTGCCTCTGATTGGGGAGGTGGATGAAGACCGGGTGGAAACGATCGAAACAAAAACGCTTCCGGAAATTAAAAGACTCCAAATTGAAACACTCATTATTGATTTTTCGGGCATCGCGCAGATGGACACGCAGAGCATGAATCGAATGATGAAAACGATCAACGGGACCCAGATGATGGGCTGCGAGTGCATCATTACAGGTCTTCGTCCGCAGATCGTGAGCAACCTCATAAACAATGACCTTCAATTTGACCCGAACATCATCACCAAAGGCACGCTCGAGCAGACGGTTAACGATTTCTTCTTTTCCAAACAATAATGTGAAGTGGGGACGGTTCTCACGTTTCATTTTCAGCCTGCGCGTTGGTGTGAGTGGAAATGTTACGCGGGAACCGTCCCTGTTTTGCAATAAAAAAAACGAACTTAACTCTGGGAGTTAAGTTCGGGAGTGAGTTTCTTGTTTATGCTCCAGTTTCGTCGTCACATTCAATTGGGCATCCTGGGGCAGAGACCCATAATAGATATAGGACAAAGGACGGTTCTCGCGTGGAATTGTTTCGAGGACAAGTCCCTTTTTTCTACTAAAAGGTGGGGATGTGGGTGAAAGAGCCAGTGAGAGTGATGCTACTGGGCATCGCAGTTATGCTGTTAGGGCTATTCTTTCAAAATATGTCCAGTTGGGGTTCGGGGCCGACCACGGCCGTTCAGCTAGTGATGGCAGGTGGATTCGTAACGGTGCTTGTTGGTTTTTTCATGAAGAAACAGGTTAAGTAGGGACGGTTCTGCAACGTGAGAACCGTCCCCGGTTGTCAAAAAGGAGGGATTGGCGATGGATGAGATTCCGGATTTGAATCTGTTTATGATGTGCCGGTCACTGAACACGGATGCGCTGACCGAACTGCCTGAAGTGTATATTTCAGGAAGCTGCGGCCGGAGGAATTGACTTTCTGGATGACAATTCCTTTTGCAGATGAAAAAGAAGCGAAAGAATATGAGCCGTTTATGCAGGAATTCGTTGAGCGAGTGTATGGGGGCCAGGAGGCACTGTTCTTCGAGCGGACGACCGTTGTGTGCGATGAGCAGGACGAGATCGTGGCGACCTGTACCGTCTGGGATGCCTACGGGAAGTTCACGTCAATACACTGGTTTAAAGTGCTGGAAACGTATGAGGGAATAGGCATCGGCAGAGCGCTGCTGTCGAAATTAATGAAGGAACTGGAACCGGCGGACTATCCGGTTTATCTTCACACCCAGCCGGGGAGCTATCGGGCAATCTGGCTGTACTCGGATTTTGGGTTTGATCTGCTGGCAGGAGAGCGGTTCGGTACGAGAACTAACGACCTGGAGGTCTGCTTGCCAATTCTGAAAAAGCACATGCCCGACGTCTATTTCAGCAGACTGGGACTCTCAGAAGCACCAGAGGAATTTACTGATATACTCCGCTCAGTAACAACAGAGGAATTTTAATGCAAAGTGGGGACGGTTCTCACGTGGCACTTTCGCATCAGGCACGCAGCCGATTGCGGATGCCGCACGGGAACCGTCCCCGATTAACATTAAAACGCTGCCTCTCTGCTCGGAATGACCTCGGCAAAGGAACGGAGAACGGTGTTATGATGACCGATAATCTGCTCAGCTGTCAGGTCCCCGGCATCCACGGTGGTGTGGGTGTCGGAAAACAGCGTGACGCTGTAGCCGTGACTGAAGGCGCTGCGGCACGTGGTGTCCACACAGTAGTCCGTCTGAATGCCGGCAAGACATACATGCTCGACCCCGAGTTTCTTCAGCTCTTCATCCAATGGAGTCTGATAAAAGGAATCGGGTCTTTTTTTGTGGATTATGAGATCCCCGTTTTCCGGAGCGATTGCCGGATGGATTTCCCACCACTCGGTTCCGTAGACCAGGCCTTCCGGTTCGTTGTGCTGCACATAAATGACAGGCGTCTGTGAAGCACGGGCTTTGGCGATCAGCCCGTTCAGGTTCTGCAGCAGCTGCTCTCCATCATAAACGGCATGTCCCTCAAGAAACATCCCGTTTTGTACATCAATGATTATGAGTGCTTTTTTCGTCATGCGAATCGCTCTCCTTATGAACTCAGATGCCTATCTATTCGCTGACTTCCTAAGCGAATCCTGCTTTAATAATTGGGGACGGTTCTCATGTGACATTCCCCTTAAAAAATGCAATGCGAGAACCGTCCCCAAATTGCGTTTTAACGATATGGATAATACGGGGCGTAAGGGGAACGGTATGGGTACTGCGGATAAGACCGGTAATTATACATCTGCGGCTGGGCTTGCCCCTGGCTCTGGACCGGGGCGCAGCTTGGTCCAATATACGTATTGGGCTGAACACGGGCAGTCGTTTCAATCCATTTGTTTTCATCCATACAGTAATTGTGAGCCATCACGCTCGATGGTGTTAATTTCAGGATGTTTGATCCAAGGATCACCTGGGGCTGCGGTGCATCAAAAATAGCAAGCAGGTGGGTACCGTCTTCCAGGGCCTCTTCATAATGCCACCAGCCCTGAGGCACGTTGGCAACCTGGCCGGGGGAGATGGGGAAATTAAGAATCTCATTCGTAAATGGATTCAGCATCGACACCGTGACACTCCCGGATATGCAGTAGACAAGCTCCGATGCATTCTGATGGTAGTGTGGCTCGACAAAATTATTCCGGCTGAGAAAAATGTCCAGAAGGGAGGAGTTTTCAAGCGTATTCAGCTGCTGGACACCTAAAACATTGATCAGGTTTTCATTGTCTTTTTTAAACAGAGGACTTTGGTTCATATCAAAGGTAAACTGCGTATCAGGAGACGTATAATCCATATATTTGGTCATCCTTAGTCACCACTTTCTTCATATAGCTGTTCCGTGTGCTCTAATCAATGTATGGAAAAAAAACCGCTGGGTGAATGCAAAGCGGGGACGGTTCTCACTTTGCATTAAACTATGAAACACGAGCTGAACAACAGGCTCGTGTTTTTTTGCCGACGCTTTATGTTAAGCGAGAACCGTCCCTAATTAACACTTCATCCGAAAAAATGCCAAGTGAGAACCGTCCCCATATGACACCCAAAAGACACCTCCACGCCTCCAAAGACCCCAAAGAACCTCTCGAAAATAACATTACATTTGTAACTACCTTGAATAGGTCCAGGTTTCTTATGATAATAGTATCAACTAAGGCAGGTGGTGCTGTTATGGCAACTGTAGAAATGAAAAATATACTGAAGCGCTATGGAACGGAGCTGGCGCTTGACTATGTGGACCTGGAAATCGCCGAGGGTGAAATTCTGGGACTGCTCGGACCGAACGGGGCGGGGAAGACGACGCTGATCCACGCTCTGGCCGGAGTCATCGGTATTGATTCAGGGGAAATCGAGATGTTTGGCAAAGAGCAGCGGAAGCATCTTCTCGAGATCAAGCGCAGAATCGGGCTCGTGACACAGGAGATCACGGTATTTACCGATCTGACTGCAAGAGAAAATCTCGAATTTTTCGGCGGGATCTACGGGCTGAAGGGAAGTGAACTGAAACAGCGGGTCGATGACACGCTGGCTGTGGTCGGCCTGACAGATCATCAAAAGAAGCTTCCTTCTGCTTATTCAGGAGGGATGCAGCGCCGGCTTAACATTGCCTGCGCCATGGTGCACAGACCGAAATTACTCATTTTGGATGAACCGACCGTCGGCATCGACCCTCAGTCCCGGAGTCATATTATTGATACGATCCGGGAGCTGAACCGTCAGGGGACCACCATTGTTTATACCACCCATTACATGGAGGAAATTCAGGCAATTGCCTCCCGGGTGGTCATCATGGATGAAGGTCACGTCATTGCGGACGGCACCGTGGCGGAACTGATTGAACGAATTCAGCATGAAGAAGTGATCCGCCTCGGTGTTTCAGATCCGGGCGAGGAACTGGCGGAGGCCATCCGTAAAATCGACAGTGTCAAAAAAGTAACCATTGAAAACAGCACGGTGCATATCATCTCTACTGCAGGATCCGCCACCCTCGACCGTGTGCTGGCTGCAGCCCGTGAATTCGGAACGATCCACGCCATTGACACCGAGAAACCGAGCCTGGAAGACGTTTTTCTGACGCTCACAGGAAAACGGCTCAGAGACAAGGGGGAGGAGTAGCCATGGTACTGAGATCCAGCTATTTTATTCTCCGCCGGATGATGAGAGAATACGTTTCCCTCAGCATCCTGCTTCTGACGCCGCTCGCTTTAATTACGGTGCTAGGTCTGATTGCCGATGATGCGGTCAATGAGGCCACAGGTCTTCTTTATAAAGCCCATGTCTCTGTCACGCTGATCCTTGCTTTTCAGCTTTTTGGAGGCTTTTACACAATGGAATTCATCCGAAACGATCTGTTTACCGCAAAGCGCTGGCGCATGCATGCCCTTCCTTACCACGTCAGCAGTCACGCATTTTCTATCGTCCTCACCAGTACCATATTCAGTATTCTGCAGGGGCTGGTCCTGATGATGTACACCTACTTCGTCTACGGTGTGGACTGGGGAAATCCTTTTTTTGCCCTTGGTGGACTTGCAGCGGTAGCGGTCTTCTCGCAGCTTGTTTTTCTTAATCTTGTGCTTGGCGTGAAGAACTATAAAACAGCCGAACGGGCCGGAACGACATTCGGTTTTCTTTCCATTATTCTTGCCGAAACGTGGTTCTCTCTTCCGGACCAGCGGTTCTTTACATTCCTCTCCACTTACGGCAACCCACTCTCACTCGGGGAAACGATCATGCACGCAGGAATGCACGGGGAAAATATCCAGCAGGCCTTCATCAGTCTGGCCATTTTGATTGGAATGGCTGCGATCCTCATTGTCCTCGCCTGGAATACAGGAAGGAGGAGAATCGGATGACAGTATTTTTTTATGCTCTCAAACGGTATTTCAGAAAACCGTCCAACATTGTATTTCTGTTCATCCTTCCTGTGGCAGCCGTGTTTCTGCCGGAAGGGGAGTGGCTGCCGATCCCGCTCGGCTATCAGTATTACGGTGTCCTGCTTCTGCTGATTTCAGCGAGGCTTACGAGTATTCTCCTCGACGACAGAGCCAACCGGATTCACCTCAGGATGGCTGCCGCTCCGGTTACGCATTTTCAGTATCTGTTTCAGAACCTGCTCGCCTACTCGCTCCTTCTGATCGTTGTAACGGCCGTGTTCGTTGCAGCAGGTGTGCTTTATCATGGAGCAGGACTCCCGGCACCGGGCCTCCTGTTTATCGTGTATACGCTCTGCAGCATCACTTCGATCGGCTTCTGCCTCGCCTGGTATTCCCTTTTTCAAAACAGGGAGGCAGCGTTTCACATTCTCGGCGGATTGATTATCATCATTGCCATGCTTGGCGGAATGATGTGGCCGGTGGAAATCATGCCCGAAATGCTCCAGCGCCTCGTGATGCTTCTTCCCACGTACTGGATGGCAGAAGGCGTCATCCTGGCCGCACTTGATGCGCCGATCCGTGAGCTCATCCTGCCCCTTGGCATGATGGGACTTTTCAGTACCGCTTTTCTCCTTGTGGGGAGCCGCAGAAGAATGGCGTGAACCAACACGAATTTATCCTTGTGCTATAGTAGCGGTAGAATAATCAGGAATACCCGGCCACCATGGGAAAATTGGAGAAGGACGTGGGCAGAATGAAAGGGAAGCTGAATGCCGAAAAAGCAGCAAATATCTGGCGGATCGCCGGTTTATTTTTCCTCGCGATGCTCTGGATTCAGGACGGCGGCGGGGAAGCCGGCGTGATCCTGCTTGCGGGCCTTGGGGTCATCACCCTTGCCAGATGGCGCTTCACTCTTCCTTCATGGACCCTTCTTCTCGATCAGGCGGCCTCCATACTGGCTTTTCTGTACTGGCCGCCTGCCGTTTTTGCCTTGGCAGTGCCTTTGTTTGAGAGCATGTTCAAGGGAAAGTGGATGTTTGCCTTGCCCGCACTCACGTTTGCCACTTTTTACGGGGAAATCACTCTGCCACTCGCTGTGGTGCTCGTGTATGCCGGTCTTTCCGGGGGGCTGATCCGGGCATGGAAGGTGGAGGCTGGGAAAAATCTTGAGGAAGCTGACCGCCAGCGCCATGACCGCTACGAGCTTGAAGAACTGAAAGAGGAGCTCCTGCTGGCAAACATCAAAGCTGCTCAAATGGCAGAGATTACCGAACGAAACCGGCTGGCCAGACAGCTCCACGATGATGTTGGCCACGAGCTCACGGCATCTGTCCTTGCCCTTCAGGCGTTTGAACATCTGTGGAAGGAAAACGACCCTCAGGCAGCGGAGATGTTTACTCAGGCCCGCGAACGTCTCGACAAAGGGGCTCGCTACCTGCGGGAAACCGTCCATAATATCAAGCCTGTAAAGGAATTGGGAGCGGAGGGACTTCGGGAAATCGCCGGCGGCTTTACGGCATGCCCCGCGCAGTTCCAGGTTTACGGAGACACCTCAAGAGTCCCGGTGCACTTGTGGAGCATCCTCTATCCCTGTCTGAAAGAGGCCCTGACAAATGTGGTACGTCACTCAAAAGCCGAGAAGGTGGAGATCGAACTGGTCGTGAGTCCATATATCGTCAGGCTGTCCGTGTTGAATGACGGGCTGACCGAGCCTGTCCGGGGGCGCTGGGGAATCGGGATCCGAAATCTTCGGCAGCGTGCGCGGGCAGCAGGCGGGAGTATTTCGTCCACTGCCGAGTCGCGCGGCTTTCAGCTCGTCTGTGTGCTACCGCTGGATAAAGAAACCCCTGGAGGTGAACCGGTATGAAAATTCTGATCGCAGATGATGATCCTTTGGTATGCCGAAGTCTGAGCATGCTTCTTTCACGAGAAGCAGATATGACTGTGACCGAAACAGTGTCAAACGGTGCCGAGGCGATGGCGGCCTGTAAAAAGCACCTGCCCGATGTGATCCTGATGGACATTCAGATGCCGGAGATGGATGGCATCCAGGCAACAAGGCGAATAAAAGAATCGTGGCCGGAGATACGGATTATGATGCTTACCACATTTAAAGACGAACAGAATATCCGTCTCGCCCTTGTCGCCGGGGCGGAAGGCTACCTGATTAAATCAACCCAGGTCTCCAGCATGGCCCATCAGATCCGCACTCTGGCCTCCGGCGCGTCGGTACTCGATGCGGACGTCCTTAAACAGCTGTCCGGCCGGCCGCAAGGGGCGAAGAAAGAATCGGCAGATCCGCTCACACCACGGGAAAAAGACATCAGTGCCCTCGTCGCCGAAGGGCTCTCAAACCGTGAAATCGCCGCCCGCCTGTATATCAGCGAAGGAACAGTGAGAAACACCCTGTCCGTCATCCTCGAAAAACTGCAGCTCAGAGACCGCACCCAGCTCGCCATCCACCACTGGAAACGCTAAATGTGAATCGGGGACGGTTCTCACTTTGCATTTTCCAGCATGAAAACCAAAGGGGCTCACTAACAGTGGGACGTGGACCGGAAGCAGCCCGCGTCCACTCACTACATGTAAGGTAAAATGTCACATGAGAACCGTCCCCGCTTAACATTCACCTTAATATGTGGTAAAGGTATAACTAACACTTCTGAAGCCGAACGAAAAAGGAGCGCCTATGACTCACAACCCTAATCAAAACGAGAACACCAACGCCAACAGCCACGCTGAAACCGGGTGGAACTTCGACAATTCTTACAGCCGCCTGCCTGACGCTTTTTTTGCCCAGGTGGAACCGGTTCCGGTACCCCATCCTGAAACGATCACATTAAACCGGCAACTCGCCGAACAACTCGGCCTGAACGCCGAGAAACTCGACACGCTTGAAGGCGCCGCTACGTTTGCGGGCAACTACATGCCGCTCGGCGCCGAGCCGATCGCCCAGGCCTACGCCGGGCATCAGTTTGGCAATTTCACCATGCTCGGAGACGGCCGTGCCGTGCTTCTCGGGGAACAGATCACACCTGATGGTACACGCGTCGACATCCAGCTGAAAGGGTCCGGCCGCACGCCATTTTCCCGCGGCGGCGACGGCCGTGCCGCGCTCGGTCCGATGCTTAGGGAACACATTATCAGCGAGGCGATGCATGCCCTCAACATCCCGACGTCCCGAAGCCTGGCTGTCGTCACAACCGGCGAAGGGGTTCAGCGGGAAATTGAGTTCCCAGGCGCGATCCTCACCCGCGTGGCCTCCAGCCATCTCCGCTTCGGCACGTTTCAGTACGCAGCCAAGTGGGGCGGCTATGACAACCTGAAGGCCCTCGCCGATTACGCCATCGAGCGCCACGATCCGGACATCGCCGGCGACGCCAACACATACCTGTCTCTTCTCAACCGGGTCATCGAGCGCCAGGCCGAAACGATCGCAAAATGGCAGCTTACCGGCTTCATCCACGGCGTCATGAACACCGACAACATGACGATCAGCGGCGAGACGATCGACTACGGCCCGTGTGCGTTTATGAACACGTATGATCCGGCGACTGTGTTCAGCTCGATTGACGTTCAGGGCCGCTACGCCTACGGCAACCAGCCGTACATCACCGGCTGGAACATCGCCCGCTTCGCCGAAACGCTCATCCCGCTTATCGATGATGACCAGGAAAAAGCGGTCGAAATGGCACAGGCCGAAATGGCAACTTTCAGTAAACTGTACAAACAGCAATGGCTAACCGGCATGCGGGCAAAGCTCGGACTCTTCAACGAAGAAACCGAGGACGAAGCCCTAATAGAAGAACTTCTCACCGCCATGGAAAAACAGCAGGCCGACTACACGAACACGTTCCGTGCCCTCACTAAGGGGACCTTCAGGGACATTTGCAGCAAAGCCCTGCACGACTGGCATGAAAAATGGCAGGCCCGTCTCGGCCGCCAGGATCAGCCGGCAGAAGAGGCTGCGCGTCTGATGCAAAAAGCCAATCCGGCAGTGATTCCCCGGAATCACCAGGTAGAAGAAGCGCTGGAAGCGGCTGTCAGCAAAGGTGACTTTACTGTCATGGAAAAGCTCCTTGACGCTCTTTCCGACCCGTACGACTACACGAAAGACTACGGCAAATACATCGAGCCGCCTGAGTCGGAGAAAAACTACCAGACGTACTGCGGGACGTAACCTACCGTTCATTAAACGAAAGGCTCTGTTAAAGTCTATTGTTGATTTACGCTTACTGCCCTCCCTTTCCGCGGGCACCACTGCAGCCAGCAAAGAAGTACCGTGCTTCTTCCTCTGCCGGAATCGCTCCGAAGCGTCTGCGTCGAAGCAGCTCGAAGCGAATTCACGAAGTAAACGCTCGTCCCTGCGGGGTCTTCCGTCGGTGCATTTCCCGCAGGAGTGTCGGGCGTTCGCTCCAATCAACTTTCACTAAAAAACAACATCAAGCTTTAACAGAGCCAAACGAAAAAAAGAAGTGCCCGAGCGGATCGTCTCCAGGCACTTCTTTTCGTTTATCTTCTGTTTTTTTCTTTTACTTCACTGAGCTTTTTCTTCATTTCACTTTTACTTCCGAACATCCGCTTGATTTTTTCCTCTTCGCGTTTTCGCGCCCTCATCTCAGCGTACGCAGCTTCTCTTTCCAGTTTGCGATAGCTGTGCAGGCGTTCGTCCGTAAATTTCCCCTCGGTGATTGCCTCTTTAACAGCACATCCGGGCTCGGATTCGTGCTGACAGTCATTAAAGCGGCACGCCGTGGAAAGCTCATCGATATCGGAAAATGACCGGGAAAGATCCACTGACTGCACACCGAGCTCGCGCATACCGGGCGTATCAATCAAAATACCGCCATCGGGCATCACAAACAGCTCGCACCTGGTCGTAGTATGCCTTCCTTTATCATCGTTGCGGAGCCCGTTGGTATCCATCAGATCCTCACCAAGCAGGGCATTGATCAACGTCGATTTCCCGACACCCGATGATCCTATGAATGCGACCGTTTGTTCTTTTGCTATGGATTCTTTAACATTCTGCCATCCATCGTCACTCATACAGGAGGTCACGAAAATATCGACCCCAAACGCCGTTTCCGATACGGCATCCAGCTTCGATGTTACATCCTCACAGAGATCCGCCTTCGTCAGAACGACCACAGGTGTCGCCCCGCTGTCCCACGTGATGGTTAAATAACGCTCCAATCGTCGTAAATTGAAGTCGCTGTTTAAGGACATGCAGATAAAAATCCGGTCAACATTCGCTGCGATGAGCTGATTTTCCTGCGTCATACCAGCTTCTTTCCGGGTAAGCACGCTCTTTCGCGGAAGCACTTGGTGAATAATCGCACTCCCTGCTTCCTGTCTGATCATGACAAAGTCGCCCACGGTAGGGTAGTCAAGTGGACCTGCAGCGGTAAAGCGGAATTTCCCGGAAATTTCAGCGTTGATGTCACCCTGCGAGGTAATCAGTTTATAGATTCCTTTTGCCAGTGAGGTAACCCTGCCTGTCTGCAGGTCCTCAAACTCGCCGGCTTTTTCAATCCATTCGTCTGTAAATCCAAATTCTTTCGTTTTGTAATTGTTCAAAAACCTTCCTCCTAAAGTGTAGTAAGAATACAGCTTTTGGGAGGTCATATGCATGAACTATTCAGCAAGTACCTCCCTGTTGAACACAATCTCCGTCTTGTACTTGTAAGCCATAAAACACCATCTCCTTTCATGCATGTCTTTGTTTACTATACCACGCTCAGGACATTTGGTTACGGAAAAAGGAAAAAAACGGATGATGACGAAATATGTTAAAGGTGAAACGATAACTGTTTGTTCAGGGGGAAATCATATGTCATCACGAACACTTCATCTAAAGAGAATCGATGGGTCAAACTGGGAGGAAGCCATTCAGCTTAAGGTCCGGGAAGACCAGAAATCCTTCGTCGCATCGAACCTGTACTCAATCGCCCAGGTCCAGTTCCTTGAAGACTTCGAGGCTAAAGGGATTTACAAGGAAGACACGATGATCGGTTTTGCCCTCTACGGCATCGACAAAGACGACAGTCATTACTGGATTTACCGCCTCATGATCGACCAGAACCATCAGGGAAAAGGATCCGGCACCGAAGCCCTGCGTCTGATCATTAACGATATTGAGCACCAGAACACCGAGGGACGCCCGTGCATCATGATCGGCTACGAGCCGGATAACAACGGCGCCCGCCACGTATACAAAAAAGCAGGATTTGCAGAAACAGAAATGGCCTCGTGGGGGGAGCAGCTGGCGAAATACGATCTCACACACTAAGGAGAGAAACCCTTTGTCTCATATAAAAATCGCAGAAGGAAACACGGCAGACATTTATTTGCACGAAGACCGGATCACCAAAGTATTTAAGGCTCATCTGCCTGATACCGAGGCAGAAAAAGAAGCACACAAACAGACATTTGCCCGCGCATGCGGTCTGCCTGTCCCGGAAATATTCGAGGTTACACACAAAGAAGGCAGACAGGCGATCACCATGCGGTATGCAGAGGGAAGGACCCTCGGTGAACGCGCTCTTGAAAACAGGGACCAGGCAGAAGACTTCCTGCGCTTGTCAATAGACATCCAGGATCACATACACAGCTTTACGGCTGATCCCCTGGAGCGGATGGCAGAAAAACTCAGCCGTCAGATCATAACCGCACAGCTGCTCAGTCCGAAACAGCAATCGGTGCTGCTTGAAAAGCTCGATCAGATGCCGTCAGAGAACAGCCTCTGCCACGGTGATTTTCACCTGTTTAACCTGATTCAGGGAGGCGGGGAGGTCGCGATTCTCGACTGGGTGGATGCGAGTGCCGGTAACAAGTATGCAGATATCTGCCGCACGTATCTGTTGTACCTGACATTTTCCAGCCAGATGGCCGAGATGTATCTGCGGCTGTACTGCGGAAAAAAAGCAGCAAGGAAAGAGGAAGTACTGGCATGGCTGCCGATTCTGGCTGGAGCCAGATTGTCCGAGCACGTACCTTTGGAAAAAAGGGAGACACTGGTCGCCATTGTGCAGGAGTTCTGCTCAGGCTAAAGCGCAGGCGAACATGAACACGCGAAACATGTGGGAAAAACACCGGATCCCTCCCACACCAACCCCGTGTTATCTTTTCCAATCGTTCAGGCTATAATGGGTAACAATGCCTGAACACAGGAAGTGTGGAATAGATGAACGAAACCGAAGTGTTATTATACTGGATTTATGTAGCCGTTATGGCCTCGGGCGCTATCACGTTCGCCGTCTGGAGCCGGAACAGAAAAGGCGTATCCCGCGTAGAGTATCTGATCGCGTTTATGATCCCGACCTGGTCGGGTTTGGCCTATATGAGCATGGCTCTTGGACAGGGGCACATTATAATCGGAGGAGAAATCGTCTACGTGGCCCGCTACCTTGACTGGGTCGTGACGACACCGCTCCTTCTTACCGCTCTCGCGCTCACTGCCATGCATTATCTGGACAAGAAAGACGGCGTCCTGATCGCCGCCCTCATCATCGCCGATGTGATCATGATTCTGACCGGGCTCATCGCTGATCTTTCCACCGGCTGGGTCAGACTCACCTGGTACTTTACCGGTGTGTCCGCCTTTATCGTCATTCTGTGGCTCATCTGGGTAAAACTGCGGCTTCTGGCAAAAAAGCAGGGCAGACGACTGTACAATATCTACTGCTTCCTGGCCCTGTACCTGACCGTATTCTGGATCAGCTACCCGGTCGCCTGGTACATCGGCCCGTCCGGGATGGGGTATGTGGGGCAGACGACGGACACGTTCTTATTTGTCACGCTGCCCATGTTTTCAAAAGTCGGCTACAGCCTGCTTGATCTGTTTCTGCTGCGGAGGCTGAACAGTGGAGGGGGAGCCAAAGGAGCGGGAAGAGTCAGAACCGGATAAACAGGATCACTCAGGAACACCACCGACCAAAACCGCCTGCACATAAAAAAGCCCGGCACGCCTCACGCATGCCGGGCTACTCTCTATTCGTCCTCTTCCGAAGAAGCCGCGACGCCATCGTTCTCCGCGTCATCAAGCTCAAGGTGCGCACGGAGCTCGGAGCTGACACGCTCCCGCTCCTCATCAGGCACCTGCAGATACCAGATCCCGTCAATCGTTTCGCCGCTGCCTTCAATTTCGAGCGTATCCTGATTGTGACGGGCGCTCGCATAGTTATCGAACAGCTTCCGCATCTTGGCGAAGTCCAGGTTCGTCACCACGTTACTTCCGACCGCATCGAGAATACTCTCGACTCGCGTGATCGAACTGAACTGCGCTCCTTCATCGACCAGGGCATTGACTACCTGGCGCTGGCGCTCGTTCCTCCCCATGTCCCCGCGGGGATCTTCACTCCGCATCCGGACATAGGCGAGGGCTTCCTTACCGTTAAGGTCCAGTTCACCCTCTTCAAAATCAATGCTGTTCTGATCAAATGCAAATGGATTTTCCACGGTTACACCGCCGACGGAATCGACCATCTCCTCAAATCCGTCCATGTTCACCGTCATAAAGTAATCAAGCGGAATGTCCAGGTAATTTTCCACTGTTGCGATCGCCAGTTCAGGACCGCCAAACCCATAGGCATGATTGATCTTATCCATCATGTCGTACCCGGGAATCTCCACCCGTGTATCCCGGGGCAGACTGACCATCCGCATTGAATCCTCATCAGGATTTACCGTCACCACGATCATCGTATCGGACAGCCCCTCCTGAACGCCTTCCGAATCCACACCGATTAACAGAAACGAGACAGGCTCAAATTCATCCATATTCACTTCACCTTCGCGCCCGGACGACTCGTTCCGCTCCAGCTCCACGTGCATCTGAGAATCAACCGTCTCCTGAACCGAATCATAAAGGTAATAGCCGTAACCCCCGGCTGCCAAGATCAGGAGCAGCATAACGCCGCCGGTGATAAGTAGAAATTTCTTCATAATGTCCCCCTGATTTTATGATCAGCAAATCAATCGTTTCACTATAAAACAACTGTACCCACCTTATCAAAATTAAAGCAACAAAAGTAACTTCTCTGTAAAAAATGTAACGATTTAGTCAAAAAAGGGTTTTGCAGATCCAAATCCCGGAAAGAGTACCGGTAAAAGCCATACTGAATAGGTACTATGTCTTTTTCCTGAAAACACCAAGTTCAAACTATGACTTTTGTAACAAGAAACATGCACTTTTGCGCACGAGGAGGAGCCCCTTGCTGATTTATTTTCTCATCGCCATCTGGGTTGGGCTGCAGACCGCAAACCTATGGCAGCCAAAACATCCCGGCACACTATACCGTTATACAATCCACCAGCCGTATCCTGTAACCGCAGCGTTAACCTTTCTTTTTATTGCCGCTGTGCTGGCAGCTCCTGTTACCGGTGATATGAGCAGGTATCTGGCGCAGCTTCATCTGAACAGCACTTTGACAATGCCCGAAGCCCTTGCCAGCGTCCGCTGGGAACCTGGATTTGTGGTTTATCAGTGGCTCGTAAGCGTCCTGACCACGTCACAGACATTTTTTATCGGACTGACCGCCATGCTCATGTGGGTCCTGCTTTTTTTCACTCTGAAAAAAGTCGTGCCCGTGTCTTATCTTCCGCTTCTGCTGTTTGGCTATGTAAGCTTTTTTGAGTACTTTAACCTCGCGACTAACATTATCCGTCAGGGCTTTGTGATTCATCTGATGCTTCTGATGATTGTGATGCTGAAAGAAGACCGCTACATAAAAGGCATTCTTCTCGTTGCCGCCGCTTCCCTTTTTCATATTTCAGGAATCATCACGGCAGGGCTGCTGCTCATCCGTAAGCTGCGCATTTCTGTCGCTTTCCTGATCGGCGCTCTTGGGCTTGGCACCCTGCTCATGCTTACAGGAATGCATCAGCAGATCATGATCACCGTGGCTGGACTTGTCGGAGGAACAGTGGAGGACACGGTCCTCCGCTTTACCTCCGATGAGTTTGTGGACCGTTACGGGGGCATTGTGAACCGCCTCGATTTTCTCGGTTTCACCTTGTTCTGGGCAGTCTGGGGAGCGGCCTTTTACTATCTGTATCTCCGAAAAGACGAATGGTACATGTGGATTTTAAAATGCTATCTGGCGTTAAGCGTTGTGTTCACCCTGTTTGCCTTTATCGCCTATTCCGACCGGATTGCCATGTTTGCCTGGTTTCTCGTCCCAATTCTTCTGTTTTACCCGATCACCAGAATGACGGGACGCATGAAGACAGCAGGGATTGCCGGCACGATTCTGATTGCCGTGCTCATGGTTTTCTTCTTTGATGTAACCCCGTATTTTGCCCGGCTCCCTGGCTATTAATCTAGAAAATGAGGTGATGTGATGGACATCCTTTATGTTGTAGACAACAACGTGGACACGATCGGAGGAGAACAGGAATCAACGAAAATCATTCTGAACGAGATGAAAAAACAGCACCATATCGGACTCGTACAGCCCGGCAAGCCCCCGAAAAAGTGCCGTCAAATCGAGTCGTTTACATTGACTGGGACCCCAAAGCTCAAGCAGCTCGTTAAAAAACCGTGGCGTTTTCTAGGGTATATCAACCGAATGCGAAAAATCATCCGCGGAAAACGGCCGGAACTGATTCACTCCCACGCCCAGGCGAGCTTCTTTATCGTAGCGCTCCTGAAGTTTCTGCGGCTGATCCCCCAGTCCAACGTGGTCGTTCATACTGAGCGCGGTCTGTACTCAAAGTACGGGAAACCGGTAAAACTGCTGTTCTATCTTTTTCTGAAAAAAGCAGACGTACTCGTCACCACAACGAAACATAACCGGGACATGTGGAAAGAGGGGCTTGAAAAGTTTAAATACAGCCGGCGTCTCGATTTCAGGGTGATTGAAAACACGGCCGGAGAGCTTTATGAGGACCAGACCGCCGGTCACTCCGGGGAAAAAGAGCTGCACGTGGGCTTTGCCGGACGTTACGCAGGCTGGAAAAACTGGCCGCTCGCGGTTGATATTTCACAAGGGCTGGAAGAACGGTTTCCGGGAAAAGTGAAGGTGAGTATGGCCGTAGGCTGTCATGAGCAGCCGTGCTTTGAAGCTGTGGAAGCGATTTTCAAAGATATGAACGAGCTCCTAGGTAGCCGTTTTGACGGGAAAATCAACACGCCGTTTGAAGACATGCGCCGGTTTTACAGTGATATCAATTACTTTGTCCTTACTTCGGATCCGGATACGGAATCGTTCGGACGGACCCTCGTTGAAGCGATGGCCAGCCGTACAATCGTGTTTACCACCAATGCCGGCGGCTCGGAGGAAGTGGTTGGAAAAGACGATAATGTGGGCCGTACGGCGGAGGATTTCGTTGAGAAAATCGCCCGCTTTTACACGGACAATGCCGCAGCCGAGCAGGAAAAACAACGGAGCGTCGAGCGGGCAAAACAGACGTATTCAACAGAAAACAACATCAGCAAGCACATTAGACTGTACGAGGACAAGCTCATGGAAAAGGACGTCTCAAAAGCGCTTGCTGCCTCAGATAAAAGGGTGGTCGAATGACAGCTGTATCGTTTTTATGCACCGTCAAAAACGGCGGAGATTTGTTTATGGAAACATTGAAAAGCATCCGGAATCAGACATTCAGGGATTTTGAACTCGTCGTGGTGGACGACGGCTCCACCGACCGCACGAACGAACGGATCCGGAAATTTGCCAACGAAAACCGCTTTCCTGTTACACTGGTCACAACGAAAGGTGTCGGTCGAGGCAGGGCATTGAACCTTGGTGTCGAACACTGTAAAGGAACGTATATCATGATCGTGGATGACGACGATCCAATTCATCCGGAAAAAGCCCGGATTCAGCACGAGGCTGGCCGCAGCAACCCTGAATATACCGTGCTCTGTACGAGGGCGTTTACCCTCCTGAACGAAGACGAGCCCGAGTGGCGCGAAATCAGCGAAACCGGGGAAGACCCGCTCGATGTGACCGACCGGGTCTACATTAAAAATCCGGTGATTCACAGCTCGGTGATGATCAGAAAAGAAGCTCTCGAAGCAGAAGGGGCGTACGACGAAACCCGGAAATCCCAGTTCGATACGGAGCTGTGGCTCAGGCTCGTCACAAACGGGCACCGCATCGGCCAGATCCCCTACGCGCTGACCGCCAAGCGGGCCCACCGCAACCAGGCGTTTGAGCGGAAAAAGCGGCTTGCGTTTTTAACCCGGACGACGGCACTTCAGCTTAAGTATTTAAAAAAGGCCGGTGTCCCGCCTTATTATTACGTGTTTCCGGCAGCAAAGTTCGCTTACGGACTCCTGCCGCGTGCCGTTCGGGTCCAGCTTAGAAAAAGCAGGGAGCAGGTGTAAAGAGGCCCTTCCCGAGGAGGCTGAGGCCCTGCCCGCGGAAAGCATCCGCCTGAAGCGCAAAATAACAACACTCATTCCAAGAGAACAGCCAATAAAAAGATAAAGGTGCCGTCAAGTCTATGAAGCAGCTGCAGAAATGGAAGAAAAATAAATTCGTCAGAAATGTCCTCGTCCTTTTTTCCGGGACGGCACTGGCCCAGGTGATTACGATTGCGGCGGTTCCGATCCTCACCCGCCTGTACTCGCCCGATGCGTTCGGAACCCTGTCGATCTACACCTCGATTGTCGCGATTCTGACCATCTTCATGACCATGAAGTACGAGTATGCCATCGTCACCGCCAGGAATGAGCGGGAAGCCATTTCGGTCGTCTACCTGACCCTGTGGATCCTTATTGCCGCAACGGCGCTTCTGTACATACTGATCTATGTCGCGGGCGACATGTTTTTATCCGTGTTTCAGATCGATGAACTCGGAACCATTCTCTGGCTTGTGCCCCTGTCGCTCGTGTTTTTCGGGGCCATCGCCATTTTAAAATACTGGATGAACCGCCACGAATCGTACAAGGTGCTTTCCTATACGAACGTGGCCAATAACGGCAGCCGGGCGGCCGTGCAGATTGGACTCGGGCTTCAGACCGCCTCCACCATGGGCCTTGTGGCCGGCCAGATGTTCGGGAACTTCCTGAACGCGGCTCTGCTATGGTGGAAAGCGGTTCGAACGACCGGTCTCAATACGGTTCATCGCCCGTCGATCCACGAGATCCGGACGGCTGCCGTCACCTTCAGCCAGTATCCGAAATTCAATGCACCGAACACTCTCGTCAACAATCTTGCCAACAATTCGCCGCCGTTTGTCCTTGCCTATTTCTTTGGTCCGGCGATTGTCGGGCTGTACTATCTGTCGGTCCGGCTCATTAAGACGCCGGTCAACATTTTCGCCCAGTCCCTCGGCCAGGTGTTCCTGAAAAAAGCCACGACGATTCATCAGGACGGGCGCAGCCTGTACCCGGCCTACCGGAAAATGACCGCTGTCCTTTTCGCAGCAGGCATCGCCCCGGTCCTTGCCCTGATTGTAATTTCACCGCCGCTGTTCACATTTGTCCTCGGAGTCGAGTGGACCGGAGCCGGGGAAATTGCCCGCTGGGTGATCATCTGGCACTTCTTTATCTACCTGAGGGAGCCGGCACTCAAGGTGATTCTCATCAAAGGCTGGCAGAAGTTTCTGCTCATCGTAAACGCCGTGTTCGTAACGGCAGGGCTTGTAAGCCTCGTTCTGGGCGGCTTGTTTCTCGGGGCGCTTGAAACGGTAATTGTCTACAGCCTGATAGGCGCCGTTTCCAACATCGTTGTGATCGCCGCCACGTTCCTTCTGCTTCACACGGAACACCGGAGCAAAAAGGAGGACGCACCTTATGACCAGCATTCTTAAAAAAGGACGGACCATCGCCGGGCTCACTTTCCAGCGGCTTATGACGAACCGAAAGGCGCACCGATCGTTCAAGCATCTCTATGCAAGTAAAGACTATGAGAAGGCGATTCTTTTTGGCGAGGCCATTCTTAAGAAATCTCCGGCCGACTACATTGTCCGCAAAAAGCTGACGATCTGCTTCGGCGAAAGCGGGCATTTTGAGCGGGCGGTTGAGACAAAATGGGGCGGTCTGAGTGCTTCCGAGCAGAAGACCGTACTGGAGGCGCTCCCGGAAATTGAAGACACGATCGGCCGAAGCACAGGGACACGTTCCCGGATGATTTACACGACCGGGCTCGAGCATCTCTGTATCTATGAACACCGCTCTGATGACGGCCGTATCTACCTTACAAAAGTCATTTCAGCGCAGGAAAAAAAGCGGGAAATGGCATTTTATACCCAGGTACTCCCGTCATCTTCTGCCCTTGTCCGGCACACCCCGGAAGTGGTGTCAGTCAAAAAGGCAGGTGGTCTGGTGCTCATTACTCAGGAAAAAGCAGCGGGCCGTCTGCTCAGCTCAGAATACCAACACACGGATGTTCTCCAGGCCCTGGACGTGCTCGAGAGCATTACCGGAACCGATGAGAAAAAACTCCGGCGCCACATTCCGGGAAGAACGGCAGGGGAGCGAGTGGAACAGCTTTGGCTCGTCCGCGTCATCCGCAACCTGCCTCTTGACCTTTTTGACAGGGCTGACCGGAAAAAAGCAAACCGGTACCTGTTGAAGCGTGTAAATGCCTATTTGAACCGGAGAGGGTACAGTGGGGAGACGAAAGCGCTGTTTAAAGAAATAGAAAAATGTGTAACAGATCAGCAGTTGCATCGTCTATTTCGTAAAGAGGTGCGTTTTAGTCCGGTCCATGGTGACTTTCATGGAGAAAATATCTTTATAGAATCAGATAAAACGTTTAAAATAATAGACTGGGCCAGCATTCGTATTGCGCCGAAAGTCATCGACGCAGTCAAACTGCTCGGCCGGGGAGGAGTATCGTTCACAGAGGTTGAGGAACTGTATCTGAATAACCCCGGGCGTTTTCACCTGTCAAACGGGGATCGGCTTCTGTTCCTGTACGCGCTCGCCGTCTACTGGCTCGACCTGCTCAGTAAGGATGAATTCGAACGTCAGCGCCGATCCAACCTGGCGCCCCTGACTGCAAAAATGAAAGAGTTACTCTCGCAAATGTAATTTCGAAAAATAGAGACGAACCGGGGTTACTGTCAAATGACCGCGGGAATAGGAAAGAAAGCACACGGAAATGTACCCTGAAAGGAGATCGCACAAGTGGATCATCACGTACTTGGCCTGCTGGCTGCCCTTTTGCTCAGCGTTTTGTTCACCCCGATCATTAAGCGTGTGGCTCCTCTCGTGGGAGCTGTCGACCGTCCAAACCAGCGAAAAGTGCATAAACGGGCCATGCCGAGACTTGGCGGCGTTGCCATATATCTGTCGTTTGCCATCAGTTACATTGGTTTTGTGCAATTTACGGACATTGTGGCGACCAATATCGGCTACGCACTTCTCCTTGGGGGAGGCATCATCGTTCTCACGGGGATTATTGACGACATCGTCGATCTCGGGGCAAAGGTGAAAGTAGCCGGTCAGATCGCTGCAGCCCTTGTAACGGTTTACTTCGGACTTAGAATCGAAGACATTGCCGTTCCATTTACCGAATACACCATTCATTTTCACTACCTGGCGATTCCGATCACGATCTTCTGGATTCTGGCCATTACGAACGCTGTGAACCTGATTGACGGCCTGGACGGGCTTGCAGCCGGCGTGTCGGCAATTGCAGCCACAGCGCTGCTGATCGTGTCGATTTCAATGGGACACTGGATGACCGCCTTCATGCTCGTCCTGTTTATCGGCGCCGTACTCGGCTTCCTGCTGTTCAACTTTTACCCGGCCAGTATTTTCATGGGCGACTCGGGCTCCCTGTTTCTCGGGTACGTACTCGCTTCCGTCTCGCTGCTTGAGCTCAAGTCAGCGACGATGGTTGCCTTCGTCATCCCGATTCTCATCCTTGCCGTACCGATCTCCGATACGGTTTACGCCATGGTGAGGCGCAGAATGAACAAACAGTCGATTGCCGAAGCGGATAAAAATCATGTTCATCACTGCCTGATCAAATTCGGCATGACCCACAGAAATGCGGTCCTGCTCATATACGGCATCAGCGCCGCATTTGCCCTGCTCGGCATTCTTGCCACCCAGGTGACGCTCTGGATGAGCATCCTGTTTTTTATCATCTATCTGATCTCGTTTGGGATTTTCGCCGAAAAAATCGGCATGGTAAGCAAAGAATACCAGCCGTTTCAGCAAATGGCCCAGCTTTGCAAGCGCTGGTTCACACGGACGAGCTGACAAAACGTAAAATAAGCCGGGAAGAGACCCGGCATTACCAGCCGGCCCTCACGTGAGGGCCGTTTTTAGTGTTTATTTGTGGTGGTTTTCGATGAGACAGAGGCCGAGTCTCTTCACAACGCAGGGAAAGCAGAGAAGAAATGAAGAAAAACTAAACCATCTTAAACAAGTTTTTAAATACTCTCTGCCATATCATTATTTCTTCACATAAAAAATCCCTGTTAATTTTTGAAAACATGCATTTCAGCCAGCCTGAACGGGTAACAAAGGTGGTACAGACAATAAACGGCACAGGAGGCAATCATGAGTATCGATCAGAAAAACACGCAGCAGAGCAATGAAAACGACGACACATCCAAACAAAAAAAAGACATCACCCTGGGACTGGTGCCTGCTCCTGAACTGCCTGAAGAAATTGTTTCGAAGGTGGTGGACGATTTACCCGATCTGCTCTCACGTTACGTGGATCAGAAAGTGAACTGGCAGGTCGAATCCGTTACCGACCCTCTGACCGGCACGGCAGGAAACTCGAAACACATTCTCGGTAAAGTGGAGAACAGTAAGCGGCAGAGAGAGTGGGACATGGCGATTTGCGTGACTGATCTCCCACTCTTTCAGAAGCGGATTCTCGTGGTGGCCGATGTAAGCGTGAAGAGAAATCTGGCGGTTATTTCCCTCCCGTCTCTCGGCGCTTCTCCGATGAAAAAGCGGGTACGTGAAGCGATCATCCAGATGGCAAGCGAAATGTATCACGGCAGTTCCGAGGAAGACCGGGACCAGGAAGAAGGCCGGATGGAGCGTTCCGAACAGGACAATGAGGTGAAGGAAAAAGGAACGAAAGAGCTGATGAGCACCAGGATGACGGAACGTTTGTCTCCGATTACAAGAATAACGATGGATGAATCCTCTTCTTCTGATGATGATGAGGATGAGATCGAAGACGGGGACCTCGATGTGCGTTACCTGGTCAAATCAAGATTGACCGGCAGCTTCCGCTTAATTTCAGGGATGATGTACGCGAACCGTCCCTGGACGATCTTCCCCTCCTTTAAAAGTGTCTTGGCTGTCGCGTTTGCGACCGGGGCCTACGGACTTATATTCCCGAATTTGTGGATGATGAGTGAGGAGTTCGGACCGGCACGGTATATCTCCCTCATGGTGGTGGCGGTCACCGCCATCGTAACCTGGTTTATCGTCGCTCACAATTTATGGGAAAAACCTGAGGAGCACGGTTCGAAATTCATCGTCAGACGCTACAATGTGGCAACCGTTCTCACCCTGCTTGTGGGCGTTATCTTTTACTACATTATATTGTACTTCCTGTTTCTGGGTACTGCTTCGCTCTTTATTCCGTCATCCTTAATGGAGCAGGAAACCGGCAGCCTGGTTGACGCAGGCAGCTACTTCCTTCTTGCCTGGCTCACGGCTTCGGTGGCCACGATCGTCGGTGCAGTCGGAGCCGGACTGGAAAGTGAGGAAACCGTCCTGAAAACCACCTATGGCTACCGTCAGCGAAGACGGAAGCGGGACGCCGAAGAGCAGGAGAATGATGATAGGGAAGAGTAAATATAGAGAAAACGCTGGCCATAAAACTGTAACGGAGATGACTTCACGATAGAGTCATCTCCTTTTTTGTGATTGTTTTAGACACGGCCGCGCCGGGAATAGAAGTGCTGTACACGAATAATGGAAAAAGAGTGACAATCAGATTAATAAAAAGGAGTTTTTTCATGAGAAATCAGACGAAACACTTTATTAATGGCGAATGGGTGGAATCCACCGGCTCTGACACGATTGACGTGATCAATCCCGCAACCGAGGAAGTAATGGGCACGATCAGTTCAGGTACGGAAGAAGATCTTGATAAAGCAGTAAAAGCTGCAAGGGCGGTATTCCCAACGTTTTCGAAGTCCTCGAAGGAACAGCGGATCGAGTGGCTCCAGAAAATTGCAGAAGGATACAAGGCAAGAAAAGAGGAACTGATTGAGGTGATGACTGATGAACTGGGGGCACCGCTCTCTGTCTCTGAAGAAGTCCACTATCCGGCGGGTCTTGGTCACTTTAAGCAGGCGGCCAGATCTCTTAAGGACTTCTCCTTCATAGAGGACCGCGGCCGACATACGCTCATCAAAGATTCCATCGGCGTGAGCGGACTGATCACCCCATGGAACTTTCCGACAAACCAGGCCGCAACAAAAATTGCCAGCGCTATTGCGGCAGGCAGCCCGGTTGTACTGAAACCGGCATCCAAGACACCGTTTGCGGCTATGATTCTCGCAGAAATCATTGACGAAGCAGGTCTGCCTGCAGGAGCGTTCAACCTCGTGAACGGCACAGGATCTGTGATCGGAAACGGCATCAGCTCCCATCCCGATATTGATTTTGTCTCGTTTACAGGCTCCGGCGGTGTAGGGGAGAAAATCATGCAGAACGGTGCAGAAACAATTAAGAAGGTCGCATTGGAGCTTGGCGGCAAATCACCAATTGTCGTGCTTGAAGATGCGGATGTGAAAGAGGCAGCAAAGACAGCTCTGTCCAACATCATGACTAACACTGGACAGGTCTGCTCGGCGGGAACGAGAGTATTAATCCCGCAGTCGATGAAAGAGGAGTTTGAAAAAACGATTGTGGCCATGCTCCCGGACTTTCCGGTTGGAGATCCCCGTAAAGAAGGCATCGCCACCGGTCCCCTCGTGTCTGAGGATCAGTGGGAAACGGTGCAGTCCTATATTGAAAAAGGGGAAAAAGAAGCCACACTACTCGCAGGAGGAACCGGGAAGCCGGAGGGGCTTGAGAAAGGGTATTATGCCCGTCCGACAATTTTTACAGACGTCTCTCAAGATGCGGTAATTGCCCAGGAGGAAATCTTCGGACCGGTCACGACCATCTTCACTTACGAAGACCTGGATCAGGCTATTGAAATGGCAAACGACACGATTTACGGTCTCGCCGGCTATATAGTTGGAAAGGACCCGGATGCAATCCGGCACGTGGCCACAAACATCCGAGCAGGCCGAATTAAGATTAACGACGCTAAAACCGACTTCAACGGACCGTTCGGCGGCTACAAGCAGTCCGGCATCGGCCGCGAATGGGGTGACTTCGGGATTGAGGAATATCTCGAGGTGAAATCCGTTCACGGGCTGCCATCGTCGTAAAAACGAAGTCTTTGGGACAAAGCAATATAAAAAAAGCCGTATTGAATATTTCTATTCAATACGGCTTTTAAAATATATTTCAGCTAATTGTCATTTAAGCTTGTACAACTTTGCGGCGTAATAGCATGAATGCTGCAGCACCTGCAGTTAACAGACCAATTAACATCATCATCGGGAAAGATGTCGCTGTTGCTGGGAGTTCATCACCTTCGTCTGAACTTTCCTCAGAGCCAGCAGCCGTCTCTTCTGCTTCTTCTTCAGTAGCTTCTGCTTCAGTAGCGTCTTCTTCAGTAGCGTCTTCTTCAGTAGCGTCTTCTTCAGTAGCATCTTCTTCTTCAGCGCCATCTTCACCAGCTTCATAGGCCAGGAAGTCATCAGCCATATGAGATGTCAGGCTTTCACACGGCACACCATCACTGTCCCCGTCCAGTCTTTCAGGATCGTTTTCTGAGTTATAGCCATGAGAGGTCCAAAACTCATAAACTTCTTCTCCCGTACTGAAATCTCCACAGTTAACAGTTCCTTCTTCATGATCAGCGGTTACGGTCGACATGCTTCCAAAACTTAATAACACAACACTGGTTATCCCTATTGCCCATTTCTTAAGCATACCTTCACTCTCCTTTTTCATGAAATATGTACCATTTCTAGAACAGTATTACATACTGTAGATCGTAATTCAATTAAAAAGGGCAAAAAAACTGAAAATTATAAATAAAAATGTTTTTTAATGAAAACATTTAGGTAACCCACTGCAAAGGAAATCGTTTTTTGTCATTTAGTGTTGAAAACACTGAGGCGAGTGGTCTTTCCTGCCAGCAGCACCTAATCGGCTCTCAGGTGATGAGGAGTGAAAATAGGTAAAAAGAACTATCTCGCGAAAATATCAATATTATTCGATAAATGATAAGTGTCTTGGACTGGAAAAGAAACCATCGTGGTCTGAAATCCGGTATAATTCGCCTGCTCGAGCCGGCCCATCAGGAAGGGATTTTGAAATGACAAATGTAAGCGCTGTAGATTTGCGAAAAAAAGTCTGGTACTATCGTAGTATTGAAATCAGTTCCAACAGAAAGAAGGTGGCAGCCATGGCAACGATATCAGATGTGGCAAAGCGGTCAGGACTCTCCAAAACAACGGTCTCAAGAGTGATCAACAATTATCCGCACGTGACACCGGAAAAGCGGGAAAAAGTATTAAAAGCGATGGAGGAACTGGCTTACACGCCAAGCCCGGCGGCCCGGCGGATGAGAGGACAGTTGAAAAGCTCCATCGGGATTATTGTCACCCGCATCACCAACCCGTTTTTTACGTATCTTGTGGATGCCATTGAGCAGCTGGCTTACAAAAAGGGCTACCAGGTGATGGTGTTTCAGAGCAACGATGACCGCGAAAAAGAGCTCAAGTACTTAAGTCTCCTTAAAACGAAGCAGGTGGACGGCATTATTCTGGCCGCAACCGTGAACGAGTGGGAAACGATCGAACCTTTTACGGAATACGGCCCAATTGTCTTCTGCAATGAATTTATTAAAGGAACCGGCCTCCCGACTGTGCGTCTCGATGAAGTTGGTGCTTCCTACGAAGGAATGATGCACCTTATTGGGCGCGGACATACGAAAATCGCCTATTGTACAGGAGGCGTTCTCGAGGGCAATGAACGCAATATCGGGTTTCAGAGAGCACTGAAGGAAGCAGGCATTGATCTGAATCTGCAGTGGATTTTCCTGAATAAATACAATATCGACGGAGGAAAGCAGGTTGTCAGGGCTATGCTCAGAATGGATGACCGTCCGACCGCTGTTTTTGCCGGAGGAGATGAAGTGGCAGCGGGTATCATTCTGGAAGCAAAGGAAGCCGGCCTCCGCATTCCTGAGGATCTTGCAGTGATCGGGTTTGACGATCAGCCGCTTGCAGAACTGCTGGACCCCAAACTTACCACCATCCGCCAGCCTGTCAAACAGATGGGTGAGGAAGCCCTGGAAAATATGATTACGGCCCTGAACAGTGGAAGTGTGAAAAATGCAGACCGGATATTAAGTGCAGAGCTGGTCGTTCGCCAGACGACCTAGCACTTTTTTGAAACAATTTTGGAACCGATACCAATTTTATTCCTTGCAATATCAACTGTTTTCAGACTATTTCATAAAATCTTATTGAAACCGTTACCAAAACCGTGTATCGTTACTGTTAAGAAAATAAAAGATTAGAACAACTTTTTTAGTCTGTATTTGAAACCGTTACCAATCAAACTAATTTCATATTTTCAAAAGGAGAGAGGAACCATGAACAAAAAGAAAAGTGCACTCACACTAGCAGGAGCTGTCGGACTGTCCGCGGTACTCGCAGGCTGTATTACTGAGGAGGCAGGCAATGGCAATGGAGGAGACGACGGCGAACAGGTTACGATTGAAATTTTTCAGGGAAAGATCGAATTCCGTAATCAGTTTATCGAACTGGCTGAAGAATACGAAGCACAGAACCCGAACGTGAATATTGAATTCGGCGCAGTTGGCGGCGGTTCAGACTTTTTTACCGCTCTTCGTTCCCGTTTTTCATCAGGAGATGAACCGGATGTGTTCAGTCTTGCAGGCCCGTCTGAGCTGAGTGACTACCAGGACTACGTGCACGAAGTGACGGATCTTGAAGTAACAGAAGCTGCACTTGACGGCACGCTGGACGGCATTACTGTTGATGGAAGCGTTTACGGAATCCCGTTCAACCAGGAAGGCTACGGGTTCATTTACAACAAGGAAGTGTTTGAACAGGCCGGGATCGACGCGGAAAGCATTCTCACTTACGAAGACCTGGAAGAAGCCGTGCAAACGCTCGACAGCCAGAAAGACGAGCTGGGCATTCAAGGCGTATTTGCCCTGCCGGGTGCTGAAGACTGGGTGATGGGGAACCACCTGGCAAACCTTTACCTTGCACCGGAATTCAACGAAAGCGTCATGGACGCTTATAAAAGTGATACGGTTGCTTTTGAACGAAGCGACGAAATGAAGCGGATGCTTGACCTGCAGAACGACTATTCAATTCAGCCGGTGCTGAACATGGACTATTCCTCCCAGGTGGAGCAGTACTTCTCCCTTGGTGAAGCGGCAATGATTCAGCAGGGCGACTGGATTTATCCAACCCTCGAACAGATGGATCCTGAATTTGCCGAAGAAAACGTAGGAATTCTCCCGATACCGCTTGAAGGACACGAAGGAAAACTGCCTGTCGGTGTACCAAACTACTGGGTGATCAACAAAAACAGTGATCCTGAAGTGATCGAAGCAGCGGAAGATTTCTTCAACTGGATGTACGCTTCTGAAGAAGGAATCGAACTTGTGCAGGAACTGCTGAACTTTATCCCTGCCCACGAGAATTTTGAACCTGAAAACATTCAGTCTTCTCTTTCCCGTGACATTTACGAATACGCACTCGAAGACAACATTGTCGGCTGGATGTTCCTCGGTTATCCAACCGTATGGGGCAACGACTTTGGTTCCCACATGCAGGAATACCTCGGCGGACAGAAGGACTGGGAAGACGTCATTGAAGACGGAAGAGCTGACTGGGAAGACCGCCGTTAGTTAGGAAGAATCGCAACGGGACTTCCGGAGGCTGAGACATAAGTAAAGTGGTAAGGTAAAAACCCCGAACAAAACAGCTGTAAAGCGGATGACATATACGCTGACTCCTGCGGGAGGAAATGCTCAGGTGAGACCCCGCAGGGCGAAGCACGCGGAGGCTCAGCCGCTTCCCGCGGAAAGCAGCGTATATGTCAGGAGCGGTGATCTTTCGCCCCATATAGATTGTTTTGATTTTCATCAGCCACTTCTGTCTCAGCCTCTCTTCTTTTATCCCGTATAACGGCATCTTTTCACACTCGATCGGGAGGGAATTTTATGCGAAACAGAGATTTTGCGTTCTGGATGTTTTTAGCACCTGTACTTTTTGCCCTCAGCCTCGTGGTGATCATTCCGCTGCTGTCCGGTGTGTTTTATTCCTTCACGGACTGGAACGGCCTCGGGTTCAGCACATTTGTCGGTCTCGATCACTATTTGAGGCTTTTAAATGACGGGCGTTTCTTAAGCTCACTGTGGTTTACGATCCAATTTGCTTTTGTAACGGTCATTGTCCTGAATTTACTCGGTCTCGGACTCGCCCTGCTTGTAACGCGTAAGCTGAAATCGAGTAATTTCATGAGAACCGTTTTCTTTATGCCGAACCTGATCGGCGGTCTGATTCTCGGCTTTATCTGGCAATTTATTTTCATCAGTGTATTCTCGGATCTTGGTCAGCTTTTAGGCGTTGAAGCGCTGAACGGCTGGTTATCGACAACCACGACAGGTTTCTGGGGTCTGGTGATTCTGACAAGCTGGCAGCTGGCCGGTTACATCATGATTATCTACATTGCGTACCTGCAGAACATTCCGAACGAGCTGATTGAAGCGTCCAAAATGGACGGGGCGAACGCGTTCCAGCGTTTTAAGAGCGTGACGTTCCCGCTGGTCGCACCGGCGTTTACCGTCAGCATGTTCCTGACTTTGTCTACATCCTTTAAGATTTACGACCAGAACCTGTCCCTGACAAACGGGGGGCCGTTTAACTCGACTGAGATGGTGGCCATGAATATCGTCTACACGGCCTTCAGCAGTAACCAGATGGCGTACGGGCAGGCAAAAGCAATTATTTTCTTCATTTTTGTGGCGATTATCGCCGTTTCACAGGTGTATTACAACAAGAAACGGGAGGTTGAGATGTAATGAAAGGCGAAAAGAAGCGATTATATCTGCTCGAAATTTTCGGTTTAATTCTTGCCCTGATCTGGCTCTCCCCTTTCTACCTGATGATCGTCAACGCCTTTAAAACAAACCGGGAGATTTTCCAGGATGTGCTCGGGCTGCCGAGTGAGGCGACGATGGAAAACTTCGTGCAGGCGTACCACGACCTCCAGTTTCTCGGCGCTTTGTTTAACTCGACACTGATCACCACGATCAGTATCGCAGTCATCATCTTCTTTTCCGCTATGGCAGGCTATGCCCTGTCCCGGAACAAGAGTAAGCTCAGTAACGTAATTCTTCTCGTATTTGTTGCGGCGATGCTTATTCCGTTTCAGGCGGTCATGATTACGCTCACGTCCCTGTTTGGTTCTGTGAACATGCTGAACATGGGCGGTCTGATCTTTATGTATCTCGGATTCGGCTCAAGTCTTGCGATTTTCCTTTATCACGGGGCGATGCAGGGGATTCCGCGATCGATGGATGAAGCGGCAATCATTGACGGAGCGAACAAATTCCAGACGTTCTGGTATATCATTTTCCCACTGCTCAAACCGATTTCGGTGACAGTTGCGATTCTGAATGTAATCTGGATCTGGAACGACTTCCTTCTGCCGTCTCTTGTTTTGAGCAGCTCGGAAGCAACGATTCCACTGCAGATGTTCTCATTCTTCGGTGAATATACGCGTCAGTGGCACCTGGCTCTTGCCGGTCTGACGATCGCGATCATCCCGGTCATCATCTTCTACATGATTGCTCAGAAGCAGATTATCGACGGAGTGAGCGAAGGGGCGGTTAAGTAACGTTTTTGTGGTAAGCCAGTCGCTGATTCAAAGCGGCTTTCTGAAAGGCTGTTATCGCAGAATGAATGATGGAGCTTCAGGCGGCGTCTCCCGCGGAAAGCGTCCGCCTGCAGCGGAATCTAAAACAAAGCTTACGAATGATGCCCCTCAATCATACTTTTGAGAAAAGAAGGAGGCCTGTCTCATGCAGGGTGTGATGAATGGTTTTATACAAGTAGGAGAATGGATTACACGGTTCGCCGTCACAAACGTCCTTTGGATCCTTGTGAACATCCCGGTGCTGCTCGTGGTAACGAGCATGTACATGACCGGCAGCAGCGGGCTGATGCCGTTTTATATCGCCCTTCTCATGGTGCTCGGGCCGCTTCTTTTTTTCCCGGCAACCGCAGCTCTCTTTGCATCTGTCAGGGATTTTGTGATGCAAAAAGAGAGTAAGAGTCTCATCGTCCGGTACTTTAAATTGTTTGCGGAAAATTACCGGAGAAGTGCAGCCGGCGGGGTTCTTCTGACCGTGCTCTGGCTCATCTGGGCGGTGGATTACTACTACTTCAGCGGCAGCAGTGTGATTCTTATGTTTGCCTTTCTCGGCATGGTGATTCCGCTCTTTGTGTTTACGATGAACTTTTTCGTGGTTCTCGCCCATTTTGACATGCCGGTGCGAAAGCTTTTGAGAAAAGCCCTTCTCCTGACGTTCGGCAACATCAAAATGACGGCCATCACGTTTGCAGTAAGCTTTGTCATCTTTTATGTGTCCGTGAACGGGGCGCTGTTCCTGCTGCTGTTTTTCAGCGTTTCCATTACGGCATTTTTCATCTTCTCCCTGTTCTACCGGTACTACGCCCGCATCAGCGGTGAGGCCGTTTCGCAATAAAATTTCAGTAAAAAGGAATGATCGTTGTGACAGCAAAATGGTGGGATAAAGCAGTTGTGTATCAGGTGTATCCAAGAAGCTTCAAGGATGCCAACGGAGACGGCGTCGGGGATCTTCAGGGCATTCTCTCAAAGCTCGGTTACCTTCAGAAACTCGGCATCGATGTGATCTGGCTAAGCCCAGTGTTCGCATCGCCGATGAAAGATAACGGCTATGACATTTCAGACTATCGGGACATTGCATCGGAATTCGGGACGCTGGAGGAAATGGATGAACTCATCGCCGAAGCGGATAAGCGGGGCATTAAGATCATCATGGATCTGGTGATCAATCATTCCTCCGATCAGCATGAATGGTTCAAGGAGTCGAAAAGCAGCCGTACGAATCCGAAGCGGGACTGGTACATCTGGGAGGATCCGGTCGACGGCAGGCCTCCGAACAACCTGCGTTCCATTTTTGGCGGCTCCTGCTGGACCTATGACGAAGGGACGGAGCAGTACTACTTCCACTCCTTTGCAAAAGAGCAGCCCGATTTAAACTGGGAAAACCCGGAGGTGCGAAGCGCCCTGTTCGGTATGGTCAACTGGTGGCTCGATCGGGGGATCGGCGGATTCCGTGTGGATGCCATTACGTTCATCAAAAAGCAGCCGGTTCATGAGAATCAGGAGCCGGATTCATTCGACGGCACGGCGATTGTGAGCCCGAACCAGCCGGGTGTCGGTACTTTTCTCCAGGAAATGAAGGACGAAACGTTCGCGAAATACGATATTTTCACAGTAGCGGAAGCACCAGGTGTGTCTTCTGAGGAGCTCGGTGAATTTGCCGGTGAGGACGGGTACTTTGATATGGTGATCAGCTTTGACCACATGGACCTGGAATTGAACGAAGGGGCGAAGTGGTATCCGAAAAAGGAATGGAAGCTTACAGATTTTAAAAACGCCATCACGAAAGACCAACAGGTGATCAAAGAAGGCGGCACGACGGCTCTTTACATGGAAAACCATGACCAGCCCCGCTCCCTCAGCCGGTTTGTTGCGGAAAAAGACCATAGTGTACTGACCGGAAAAATGCTTGCGGCCACGTACTTTTTCCTAAAGGGCATGCCCTACATTTATCAGGGGCAGGAAATCGGGATGACAAACGTGAAGTTTGACTCACTCGAGGAATACGACGACATTTCCTCCCATGATCAGTACACGGCAGCGGTCCGTGAAGGCTACTCGGAAGAGGTGGCACTTGATACCCTTCACCGCAGGAGCCGTGACAATGCCCGGACACCGATGCAGTGGGATGCTTCGGAGAACGGGGGATTTACAGAAGGCACGCCTTGGCTGAAAGCGAATCCGAATTACTCGGAAATCAACGTGGAAAAAGCCCTCGCAGATCCGGACTCCCTGTTCTATTTTTACCAGAAGCTGATCGCGCTGCGAAAAGAGTCAGCGGTATCGGACATCATCCAGGATGGCACATACGAGCAGCTTCTGTCTGAAAGCGAGGACGTGTTCGTGTATACCCGGACTCTGGGGGAAAGACGGCTTGTTGTGTTTTCAAACTTCACGGACAGTGAAGTTGAAGTGGATGCAGATACGGCTGATGCTCAGGTTGTGCTGAACAACTACCAAGAAGCACCGCAGCTCGGCGGCACTATCACGCTCCGGCCGTATGAAACTCTCGTGATCGATCGTATAGCAAAATAAAGATGAGGAAAGGACCGCGGTTGAGAGTCGCGGTCTTTTGCATGACCCGCAGGCATAATTACCTTTCCCAGCAGACGTTTGGGGGCCGATTGCGCAGCCCCCGCCTGCCGCACATGCTATACTGAACCCATCAGACACTCACACTGCAAGGAGGCGAAACGAATGCCAAAACTCATCCTGAGCCGCAAAGGCTTTGACTCATCCGCCGGCCACGGCTACTCTCCGTATGATCCTGAAACGGGCCGCTACATCGTGCTCCCGATTCCCGAAATGAGCGGGCGAAAAGGCGGTTACACATACAGCCAACTGCCACTCAAGCCCGGGTACATGAACGGAGAAACAAAAGCCGGTAACCTGCGCGAGCTGATCCATGATCCGGTACTCAATTACAGCAAAAAGACCCGGGACGTCGTAGACAAGCACCCGGCTCACTACGACCCGGTTACCGGACGGCCGCCGTGGGATCCGAGCGGACCTGACTATGGGGCATTCGGCCAGTCCGATGCGGCAGCCGGTCATCTTCGTAACCACAATGTGCGCGAAGGGAGTGTGTTCCTTTTTTTCAGCCGGTTCAAGCCCGTAAGTCAGCACCTGCACCCGCTCGATCCGCGGTTGGCGTGGAATGACGGGGCGTATTTTCTCTACGGCTGGCTGAAGGTGGGGAAGGTGTACACCGCCTCTAATCAGGACGAGCTGCCGGAAGAGATCCGCCGCACCCATCCTCACGGGTCGCAGTCGGACTTCGAAAACCGCCAGAATAATATCATTTTCACAGCGTCCGACCGGTTGTTCGAGGACAGCGAGATCCCCGGAACGGGCATGTTTCCAAAGCTTACAGATGAGCTCCTTTTGTCATCAGAGGCGCACCGAAGCCGGCCGACCATCTGGAAGCTGCCGTCCTTTTTTCAGGAAGAGAGGTACTGTCCTACGTACCTGAACGCCCCAAAAACCTTAAAGGACCGCTGGTTTCACTGCACGGACGATCAGAATTACTGCTACGTCCAGTCCACCGCCCGGGGGCAGGAGTACGTATCCCCGCTGGAAGGAAAAAGTGAAGTGTGGCTGAGGGAACTGTTTCAAAAAGTGAACCTTTGACCGCATTCGGGAGCGAATCACCGTAAAATCGAGCGAACCACCCTAACACGTGCACGAACCACTCTAAACAAATGACACTATCATCTTACGAACGGTAAAAAAGTTTTCCCCTGGCCCCCAACGGTGTAAGCGCTGTCTTCATTTCGATTATAAAAATAATCCGTTGACAGCGACCAACCCCCAGGTCTAGAATAGTCTCAACATTAACATTAATTAAATAAACTCTTATCCAGAGTGACCGAGGGACCAGGCCCGATGACGTCCAGCAACCATCCGCCAAGCGGAAAGGTGCTCCATCCTGCAGAATGCAAATTCTGAAAGATAAGGTATAAATGAACCCCTCTTTCAGACGCATGGAAAGAGGGGTTTTTAGTATGTCTGACAGACTAAATACACGCAAAAGGGAGGCGGATCGATGAGCTTTGAAGCACCCACCGTTCATCCGGGACCCGGTACATACCAATGCGCCACCGGCGTTTTTAACAGACTCGAGAACGACTTAAAAGACTATCAATACAGCCGTGTTCTTCTCGTTCACGGCGAAGAGTCACTCAAAGCAGCAAAAGCCTATCTGCCTGATTTCAACGAAACAGAAGTTTCCTGGATTCAGTACCGGGGCATCTGCTCAGACTCTGAAACCGAAAGAGTCGCAGAAGCCGCTCAACAAGCCGGGTCACAGGCGGTGATTGGACTTGGCGGCGGAAGCGTACTCGACCTCGCTAAAGCGGCTGCCAGCCGGCTCGCTCAGGACGCGATTCTTTTGCCGACGCTCGCCTCCACGTGCGCGGCGTGGACCGGGCTCTCCGTTATTTACGATGACGAGCACCGCTTTACCCGGTTTGACGTGTACAATCGGCCTGCCCGTCTCGTACTTGTGGAACCGCGCATCATCGCAACCGCGCCTATTGACTACCTCCGCGCTGGCATTGCCGACACACTCGCCAAATGGTACGAAGCCCGTGCACTGGCAGAAACTCTCGGCGATCCGCCGGTTCCTGTGGCGCTTGCACTGAGCACGGCTCGATACTGCCAGACTGCACTTCTTGAACATGCGGAGGAAGCGGTGCGCTCGGCGGAAAAAGGCGAGCTCAGTCCGGCCCTGCAAAAGGTGATTGAAACAAATATTCTCGCAGGCGGCCTCGTGGGCAGTCTCGGAGAAAAATACGGCCGTGTCGCTGCCGCCCATTCGGTGCACAACGCCCTCACGCAATTTGAAGAAACCCGCACGCTGCTCCACGGGGAAAAGGTGGCGTACGGCATTCTCGTTCAGCTCGTTCTTGAAAGGCGCAAGGAAGAAATCCGTCAGCTTAGACCCTTCTATCAGGCTCTAAGACTACCATCCACTCTCGAAGATCTCGATCTCAGAAACACACCGGAGGTCAAAGAAGATCTTGCCAACTGGACTCTTAAACCGGGCGAGTCGATTCACCAGATGGGTAAGAGCGTCACCGAAACCGATCTCGTCCGTGCTATCGATGAACTGGAAGCCGAACGAGCAGTCAATCACCCACGAGGGCAAGGAAGCCGTTTATCTGACTAAAACATAACGAAATCCAACTTAAATCCAAGCACGTATAAAAAACTCAACCCAAACCCAAAGGAGACGATCACCATGAAAAAATCCCTAATCACCACTATCGGAGCAGCCGGCCTCCTCGCACTTACAGCCTGCGGAGAGTCAGACGCCAGCGGGGAGGAACTCTCGGAAGACCATCTTCGGATCGGCGTGACAGCCGGACCGCACGAACAGATCCTGGAAAAAGTACAGGAAGTCGCCGCCGAAAAAGGACTCGACATCGAAATTGAAGTGTTTACCGAATACGTGATGCCGAACGTGGCCCTCGATGAAGGCGAACTGGACGCGAACAGCTTCCAGCACACGCCGTACCTTGAGGACTTCCGTTCTGATCGCAACCTCGACATCGTCTCCATCGCTGATACAGTAAACTTCCCGATGGGTCTCTACTCAGCTGAACTTTCAGACGTATCCGAGCTCGAAGAAGGCGACCGCGTCGGTCTGCCGAACGATCCGACAAACGGCGCCCGGGCCTTAATGCTCTTTGAAGAAGCAGGCCTCATCACCCTTGATGAAGACGCCGGTACAGCTGCCACTGTGAACGACATTACTGATAACCCGCTGGACCTCGACTTCGTAGAACTCGAAGCCTCCCAGCTGCCGCGCCAGCTTGACGAACTTGCTGCTGCGACGATCAACACGAACTTTGCCGTTGAGCACGGCTTCGTCCCGACCGAGGATTCCATCTTCATCGAACCGGAAGACTCCCCATGGTTTAACGTGATTGCTGTCCGTGAGGAAAACAAAGATGACGCCGTTCTCGACACCCTCATCGAAGCGTACCACTCCGACGAAGTGAAGCAGTTTATTGAAGAGGAGTTCCAGGGCTCTGTCGTCACGTCCTGGTAACCAGTAATCCCAACACACAGCACGAAACCCACCGGCTCACCGGTCATACACAAAAAAACTCATCAACAAGGCCCGGTCATTTGCCGGGCCTCCTGTGAGCCTTAATACCATACAAAAGAAGGACCCGACCCGCACATAAAGGAGGGGCATACACCATGATTGAACTCAAAAATATCTCAAAAACGTTCCAGTCGAAAAAATCCACCGTCGAAGCCCTGAAAAACGTCAGTCTCAACGTCAAAAAAGGCGAAGTCTTCGGGGTGATCGGTTACAGCGGGGCAGGGAAAAGCACGCTCATCCGCTGCGTCAACCTGCTCGAATCACCGACAGAAGGCGACGTGCTCATTGACGGCACCAACCTCACAAACCTGTCCGCTTCAAAACTGAGACTGGAGCGCCGGAAAATCGGGATGATCTTTCAGCACTTTAACCTGCTGAAAACCGCCACCGTCTATGACAACATCGCGATCCCGCTTAAACTCTCCGGTCTTTCCAAAGCCGAAGTTGACGAACGTGTAAAAAAATACCTCGCCGTAGTCGGTCTTGAAGACAAAACCGATGCCTTTCCCGGGCAGCTGTCCGGCGGGCAGAAGCAGCGGGTCTCCATCGCCCGCGCGCTTTCCCACGAGCCGGAGATCCTCTTAAGCGACGAGGCTACAAGCGCCCTCGATCCGGAAACCACCGAAGCGATCCTCTCGCTGCTGCTCCGGATCAACAAAGAATTTGGCATCACGATCCTTCTTATCACACACGAAATGCACGTGATCCAGAAGGTGTGCGACCGGGTCGCGGTGATGGAAAACGGGGAAGTGGTCGAACAGGGCCGCGTGATCGACGTGTACGCCCAGACCGCCCACCCGACCACACAGAAATTCATCGACAGTCAGTTTCCGATCGAAGCACCCGCATCGATGCTTAAAACGATTGCCGGTAAAGGCCCGATCGTGAAGCTGTCCTTTGTGGGCCACTCCACCGGCCAGCCGGTCCTGTCTGAAATCGTCAAACGCTACGACGTCCACACGAACATCCTGTCCGGCAATATCGTCCAGATGAAAGACGAATCCTACGGGCGCATGATCGTCCACATCAGCGGCGAGACCGACGCACCCAAAGCCGTCCAGGCACTCAAAGACGCCGGCGTCCAGGTAGAAGAGGTGAATCTCCATGACGTTTAATCCAGCAGAATTTATCGACCGTTGGGGCAGCAACATCTGGCAGGCCACCATCGAAACGTTCCAGATGGTCGGCATCGCCCTCTCCATCTCGATTGTCATCGGCCTGCCCTTAGGCGTTATTCTCGTCCTGACACGGCCGGGGAAAGCCCTTGATAACAAATATCTGTACCAGTCACTGAACGTCTTTATTAACGTGATCCGCTCGATCCCGTTCATCATCCTGCTCTTTTTCATCCTGCCGTTCACCCAGCTGATCGTCGGCACGAGCATGGGCGTCCGCGGCGTCATCGTACCCCTTGTGGTGTACACCGCACCGTACATCGCCCGTCTCATGGAGAACTCGCTCCTTGAAGTGGACAAAGGCATCATCGAAGCGTACGAGGCCATGGGCATGAAAACCCGCCACATCATCTGGCACGTCATGATCCGGGAAGCACGCCCGTCCATCATCCTCGGGCTCACCATTGCCACCATCGGACTCATCGGCGCCACCGCCATGGCCGGTCTCGTCGGCGCCGGCGGACTCGGCGACCTCGCCTACCGCTTCGGCCACCTGCGCTACGAGGAAGATGTCATGATCGTCACCGTCATCCTGCTCATCATCCTCGTCCAGGGCATCCAGAGCTTCGGCAACCGCACCGCCGCCTGGCTCAAAAAAGACTAGGAGGAATCACACATGACCAGCTTCGCCCACATCACCCGCGCCGAAGACCTGGAAAACGAAGCCCGCAGCCGCATGACCCCCGGCGCCTTCGAATACGTCCGGTCCGGATCGGGAAAAGAAGAGACGGCCCGGCGTAACCAAACCGCCTTCTCCAGGTGGGACCTGCTGCCCCGGATGCTGAGGGACGTGAGCGAGCGCTCACTCGAAACCCGCCTGTGGAACCTCACCCTTCGTGCACCCCTTGCACTCGCGCCTGTCGGCTTTCAGACTGTGATCCATCCGGACGGAGAAATGGGCGCCGCCCGGGCAGCAGCCGACATGGGGCTTCCGTTTACAGCAAGTACAGTGAGCTCATATTCCATGGAAGACATCCAGTCCGCCACAGGATGCGCTCCGTCCTTGTTCCAGCTGTACTGGCCGTCCGATGACGAAGTGGCCGTAAGCTTTGTAAGGCGTGCGGAAGTCTGCGGGTACGATGCGGTCGTCGTGACCGTGGACACGCCGCTCCTCGGCTACCGGGAGCAGGATCTGAAAAACCGCTATTTTCCGCTGGCGGAAGGGGCCGGTATGGCAAACTTTAAAACCGATCCCGTGTTCCGGGAGCGTTTCGGTCTCGCCGACTCGTCTTCTCAAACGGACTGGCAGGAGGCTATCGGAGAGGTACTCTTAAATACCACACTCACGTGGGAGCGCATCAAGTGGCTTAAGGAGCAGACCCGTCTTCCGGTCGTCGTGAAAGGGATTCTTCATCCGGAGGACGGGCGCTTCGCAGTTGAGCACGGTCTCGATGGCATCGTCGTATCCAACCACGGCGGCCGCCAGCTCGACGGGGCCATCAGCTCGATTGAAGCCCTCCCGGCTGTGGCTGACGCAGTCAACGGGCGCATTCCGGTCTTTTTTGACGGAGGTGTCCGCAGAGGCTCGGATATCATTAAAGCCCTCGCTCTTGGCGCAGACGTGGTCTCCATCGGCCGCCTGTACGCCTACGCTCTCACACACGGTGAGGCAGGCGTCAGACAGGTGCTCGAAAACCTGCTCACCGATCTCGACGTCAGTCTCGCCCTTACGGGATGTACTAGCGTGTCAGCGTTGAATGAAAGCCTGCTGAAAGAAAAGCAGATATAAAAAGAGAACCGCGGATTTTCGCGGTTCTCTTTTTATGACCTAACGCCAGCTTCCGGGTAAGTTAAGTCGCATAATTCCCGTTTTCATGACCTAACGTCCTTTTCAAAAGGCGTTAGGTCGTAAAAAGTGTTGTTTTACGACTTAACGTCTGCACCTTTCGAAGTTAAGGCGTAAAAACGAACCAGGGGTACTAAATCAAAGCATCACACCCGAAAACGATCTCCCCCCGATTTTCGTTGGGAGTGCCGCAGTGAGAAGTCCCCGTACCACAATCCGCCCCTAGGGGTCACATGGTGATTCTCACCTCCGGAGACGGCCGTGAACCGCTTCACATCTTAATTAGTGAACGTCCGACCAAACCGGGCTCGTATCGCCCGACTGCAGATTCAAGCCTGAATGCCTCCTTTCATTATTTCCTAAAACTTAATTCCGAAGCTGGCCAGTCTCCTGGTCTGATGTTGTTCTCTTCGAACCAGCTAGCCGACGTCAACTGATGCGGAGTGGCGGCGATGAGACGGTCACTGTGCCAGTCTGCCGCACCGGAACGGATCATTTCATCCACCAGCGCGTGAACGAAAGCTTCGGGTTCAAGTCGAAACGAGTGACGGGCGTAATCGTGAAACCAGGGGCAAGAAAGCAGGTACCGTTCCACCTTTTCTTTTTCCAGTCCGTTCCGGATCATTAAAGCAAAAGAGAAAATCCGCTTGCACCCGTGCCAGGCCAGCTTTTCCGGCGCGATCAGCCACTTCTCAAGCCGTCTTCTCGCACCGTCAATCGCAGCACCCGGGTTGTCCATCGCGGGGCCGTGTCCCGAATAGGCCACACGAATCGGCAGCGTTGCCACACGGTCGAGACTTTCGAGGGCCCGGTGGAGCGCTGTGACTCCTTCACGGTACATGTTGAGCCAGCCGAGGTCGTGTTTGTGAAACAGGTCCCCGGCGATCAAAACTTTCTCGTCCGGCTCATAAAGTGAGATGTGCCCGGACGAATGACCGGGCGTAAACAGAACCTGAAAAGTCCGGCTTCCGGTATGAATCTCATCACCGTCAGAAAGCCTTCGATCCACCGAATAAGGCTCCACAGGCTGGTCCAGCCATTCCGCGCTGCACACTTCCGGGTGCCGGACATTCACAAGATCCGCTTCCCACTTATGTGCGGCGATCGGTACACCGTATTCGTTCTGGAAATGGCAGTTGCCACCGATATGGTCTGAATGAAAGTGCGTGTTTACGATCATATCGAGGTGAGCCGGCTCCACCCCGGCATCACGGATCAGCCTTACCGTTTCCTCCGTTTCGCTGCCAAAGCCCGCATCAATCAAGGTCGGACGCCGGTCTTTAATCAGGACCATATTTGCACTGGGGAAAGGGCGTTCAAAAAAACAAATATCCGAATCGTTCACTGGCTTTCCCTCCTTAAAGATTCCACAATGATCGAGTGCTCACTCACAGTATAAAGAATTCACAAAGCAATAAAAAGGAATTATCTCTATTTTCAGAAAAATAATTGACAATCATTCCCTGTGCGTTTATATTATGTATAACCTTAAGGTTATATCTAGGAGTGAGGGATACTTATGGCGGATATATACCGGGCACTGGGTGATCCCACACGCCGGAAAATCGTTACGATGCTTAAAGAAAATAACAGAACCCAGAAGGAACTGGTCGAGACATTTGATATCTCACAGCCGGCCGTCAAAAAGCATGTAAACATCCTGCTGGAGGAAGGGATCGTCACGCAGCATTCCAACGGAAAGTACCGCGTCTATTCACTAAATCGAAGCACGCTCCAGGATTTATACACTCACATGCTGGCATTTATCGGAGACCTGCTCGATGATCAGCTCACAGATCTGAAAAACTATGTGGAAAAAGGAGAGAGGCGAGATGACCAAAGTTAAGGATTCGGTAAAAAGAGACATTGTGGTGAATGCTCCCATAGAGAGAGTGTGGGAGGCCCTGACCAGAGCGGAGCACTTAAACCGCTGGTATACAAAAGAAGCGGAGATCGACTTTCAGGTAGGCGGAAGAGGCAGGATGAATCATGGCTGGGGCGCAGCATCCGACGGGATCTTCACTGAAATTGTGCCGATGAAACGCTTCGTGCTTCAAAGCGCAGACGGGGATTTTACCACAATTACGAGTCTGGAAGAATCGGAAAACGGGATTCTCGTAAGTATAGAGTATCAGGCCTCCTTTCTTGGTGAGATGGACCCGGCGTCAAAAGAAAACATGCTGTTTGGCACAACGCAGTTCCTGGAAAACCTGAAGAGTGTGTATGAAACGGGTGCTGACAAGCGGGCATCGTTCTGGCAGGCCTGGATTGGGATCGTACACACGACTGAGGAGCATGGGAACGGGACGAAGGTGGTAAAAGTAAAGGAAGGTTCGTCTGCTTCCGCTGCCGGAATCCAGCCTGACGATACGATCAAGACAATCGATGGCGAAAAAGTGACAGGGCATGAATCGTTTGAAAGATTAATCAATCAAAAATCCCCAGACGCTCCGATTACCCTGACCATTGACAGGGAAAATAAAGAGAAGCAGGTCATCTGCCCAGTAGAGGCGTATCCCGTATCTTATTAAAAGCTGATTTGCTTCCTCATAAACAGGGAAGTAAACAACTGTATGAAAGGTGGGATGGTCGTGATCAAGGCAGTGAGAGTTTTTTACTCCGTACTTCTTTTTGCAGCAGGTGTTTTACACTTTGTCCATGAGCGGAGCTTTCGCAGAATCGTGCCGAAGCAGCTGCCCTTCAGGCGTGCCATCGTTCTTGTTTCCGGGGCATTCGAAATTCTGTTTTCGATCCTGCTCTGGGTTAAAAAAGGCCAGCGCCTGACCTCGAAGCTGTTGGCCATTTTTATGATCGTCGTGTTTCCAGCCAACATTTATATGGCAGTAAAGAAAATTTCCTTCATACCGGGAAAAACAACAAATCCTTTGATTCTGCGGCTCCGTCTGCCTTTGCAGATCCCGCTTATCCTTGGCGCTCTGGCTCTTGGAAAGAAAAAAGGAAACGAATAATACACGCAAAACCGCGATTATGCCTTGGCATGACCGCGGTTTTTCTCTGCCTGTTCGAGGTGATCCTTCCCCCAGTGGCACATCGCATCCAGAATCGGACTGATACTTTTCCCGTATTCGCTGAGCCTGTACTCCACTTTCGGAGGCACTTGTTTGTAAACGTTCCGGATCACGAGACCGTCCTCTTCCAGATCCCGGAGCTGCTGGGTGAGCATTTTCTGCGTGATGCCCGGCAGCAGGTTTTTCAGTTCACTCGTCCGTTTTGTCCCCGTTTCGAGATGACAGAGGATCAGACACTTCCATTTTCCCCCGATCACTTCAAGTGTGGCTTCGATTGACATATGATAGCCTTTCATCATTCGCCTCCTAAGGCACTTTCAGGTACCTATCGTACATAAAAGTGCGTACTTACGTTTGAGTTATTCAGCAATTATACTTTCTACTATACTACCAGTGAAAGGCGGATGACTATGCTAGTTCTTTACGGAAGCTCACGTGCAGATGGAAATTCAGAACAGCTTGCAGAAAAACTGATCGGAAATCACAAGGCGGAACGGATGTACATGCGGGAAAAAAGAATGGCAGACATCGAGGACCGGAGGCACGTTCCCGCCGGTTTTGAAAAGAAAGACGACGATTACTATGAGGTACTTGATCGCCTGATGGCTCATGATACGGTGATCTTTGTGACACCGCTTTACTGGTACGGAATGAGCGGTGTGATGAAACGTTTTGTCGACCGGTGGAGCGAAACGCTTCGTGACAGAAAGGTGCCGTTTAGAGCGACGATGAAAGAGAAAACCTTCTACCTCGTTGTCACCGGCGGAGACAATCCGAAGCAGAAAGCCTTGCCGCTTGTGCTTCAATTCCAGCATATCTGCACTTTTTTCGGGACCGAATTCGGTGGCTATGTGATCGGTGAAGCCAACGAACCAGGACAGATTGCCGGTGACAGGGAAGCGATGCTGCTGGCAGAGGAAATGTCCGGGCGACTGTAAGTAAAGGCCCCCCGTAACCAAAATGTGTTTTGGAAGGAGTTCCCATAGTTTTATCGAATGGTAAAAGAATAGGCTGAAAGAACATCGGGGGGCGTTATGAAACGGTTAGCGATTATCACGGTGGGTAAAACCCATAGTGGAAAAACAACATTTGCAAAAGCATTGGAAAAAAAGCTGGACAATGCCTTTGTCATGGATCAGGATCATCACGCAGCATTTATCAATACCCATTATAAGAAGCTGGAGCCCAAGCAGGGCCCTAATACCCTGAAGCATGCAATCTCAAAGGCGATTGTGCGCTATGCTATAGATCAAACGGATTATCACATTATTTCCTGTAATGCGAACCGCAGTGCAAAAGGCAGGAAGTATCTGCTGGAAGAATTGTATGGAGAAGAAAAGTTTATACGTATAATTGTTCATTTTGATCTTCCGGATGACGTTCTCTTTGACAGAGTTACCCATAGTCAGCGGAGTACCAATATTTTCAGGGGACCCTATACAGATTTTAAGGAAGTCCTCCTGGGACAGCAGGCTGAATCGGGAATAGAAGATGTGGCGGATCCGGAGGAAGGGGAGGCAGACCATTTATTTGTGATCAAAGATAGTGGGGAAGCTGAGTCAGTAATCAAGAAAATCGTTCACCTTTCCAGGAATATTTGATCCTTTTCCGATTAACGGAAAAGAAGGACGTAAAAAATAGTTGAGGCAAATATATCAGGAAAGTCTCTTCGTTTCAATCTTACAGTGAGGATCAGCTTCCAGCAAATTACGACCTAGAAGTGTTTTCTTTATGTTACTACTCACTCTGAGTAGTTCTCGTCGAGATCATCGGTATCCGGAAGCTGCCCTATATAGAAAACATCATCAGGATTGTTTGTCGGATAGGCCCAGGCGTGGTAGGTCCGGCCGGTCATATGATCGTAGTAGATCTCCTTGATCTCAAATGGTTCCTCGTATTTATCTTCCAGGTATGACGTGAATTCCTCACTCATACGGTCCTTGCCTCCAGGGAGTCCGTTATAAAAGACAAAGGTCAGAAACAGACCTGCGCAAACGAGGCAACCCAGAATGATTCTATAAGTGGTTACCATTCCCTATTCCTCCTAATAAATTGGTAGCCGCGCTCCTTCGGATATCCAATATTTTACCATTATATCATTATGAGTCATGAAATATATGCAGGTTTTTCTGCGCTGTCTTCTATATTAAAGGTTTTGCAGTGGCATAAATCATAGAGTACCTGAGAGAAGGAGGGATTTACCATCTAATGATATATCTCTTTCTTGACGTGAAAACAATGATTTAAGGAGGGAGGATTCAGGTGATATTGAATAAAGTAGGATCAGGTATTTTGACAGCGATATTGTTTTCATTTCTGTTTCTGCTTTTTTCCGGAGAAGCATTTTCGGCAGGTGCAATGGATAATTACATGAGTGTGTTTCCGATTGCATTTCTCGCTTTTGTTATAGGCGGCACGGCCATTGCTGCATTAGCGGATGCAGCCTTAAAGAAGGTTGGTTCAACTACAGTTACATACATTACATCTTTGGTGATATATACAGCGGCCGGTATTATTTTAAACCCATTTCTATACAGTGTTCTGCAGATCGGGGAGGGAGTATTCATAGTGCTGGTGACGGGAGTGTCCGGCGCACTTTTGTATCTTCACATCCTTCTTTTTATGAGAAAGCAAATGACGAGATTACTAGAGGGTAAAACGAATGGGAGCTTCTGAATTAATGTTCATAACGTCTCTTTGCCACCTGCTAAAAATGAAGAAGAGGAGAATTTAAATGGAACTGGGACCATTTGTAGTCATACTAATTGGAGTACTCATCATTACCTTTGTACTTTCAACTAGAAATAAAAACAAACAGAAAGTTGATAAAGGCTTTAAAGCTAATTATTACAGGCTCAGCTACAGGAGGAAAATGATCCGGACACTGTGGCTTTTGCCGACTCTTCCAATCATCTACCTGATGGTAGTTTACGTTTTGGAATATGGCATGGGTGCGGCGATCACCTTGACTGCTGCAGCGGCGATCCTCTGGACCGTACAGCTGGCGTACAATTACCTGCAGTATAAAAAAGAAGAACAGGAGAGAAATATAAATTCATAGAGAGGCAGAGAATCCGCCCCTCATAAAATCCTCTCCAGCCGCACCGCAGCCTCCTGAATGTCCTCTTCCTCAATCGCCGCAAAACCAATAATCAGACTCACCAGTCCCGCTTTTTCCCGACCGCCTTCAGAGAGCCTGAACCGCTCGAGCGTATACAGCTCGAGCTTTTCCTTTTCCGCACTTTTCTGAATGGCGGAAGGAGGCACGTCTGTCTGAATGTCAGCGAGAAAATGCAGACCAGCCGGAATATCCCGGATCCGGATGCGCGTACCGAACACCTTCCGCAGCTCCTCTATCAGCCTGCTCCGCTTCCCCTCGTAACGATGGTTCATCCGTTTTAAATGACGCTCGTACATCCCTGTTTCAATGAAGTAGTGAAGGGTAAACAGACTGAAAGCGTCCGTTCCGGGAATCCAGTGATCATACATCTCCCGGTACCGGCGCAGAAGTGCCGGCGGCAGGACCATATAGCTGATGCGAAATCCAGGTCCGAGTGTTTTTGAAAATGTCCCCATATACACGACGTTCTGATTTCGATCCAGGCTCTGAAGAGCAGGAATGTTATCGGTGCCATACTTAAATTCACTGTCGTAATCGTCTTCTATTATATAGCGCCCGTGTTTACGTGCCGCCCAGTTAAGCAGTTCAATCCTACGGGAGACGGGCATGATTGTTCCGGTCGGAAACTGATGGGACGGAGTGATGAACAAAAGTTCCGGTGCGGCTTTTTTTACCTCGCCCGCATCTATGCCTTTTTCATCAAGGCCGATGGCTTCGGTCTCGATCTTCATCTGCCTGAGCATCCGGTACACGCGGGTGTATCCCGGGTTTTCGATGCCGGCCCGGATGCCTTCCGGCTGAAGGCCTACAAACTGCTGGAGGAGCGCCTGGGTTCCGCTGCCGAGTACAATCTGCTCCGGTTCACAGCGCACCCCGCGGGTTCGGGAAATGAGTTTGGCAATCGTTTCCCGAACCCGGTACGAGCCCTGGGGACCGGGTACTTCCGCCAGCTCCTTCCGGTGAGTAGACAAGGCTGCCCGCTGGCACGAGGCCCATTCCTTAAACGGGAAGCCGCTCAGGTCAGATGACATGTGCGAGAGGCTCAGCCAGCCGCTCCGGTCCACCTCGGTTTCTTTTAAATCTTCATCCATAAGCAGGCTTTCTGCAGATTGTTCAATAAACTGGTCAAGCGCCTCCACGTAGTAGCCTGAACGCTCAATCGTATAGATGTAACCTTCAGCCAGAAGCTGTTCATAAGCAGAAGATACGGAGTTGACACTCACCTGCAGCCGCTCTGCGAGTTCGCGCTTGGACGGCAGTTTTTCATTCACCCGGAGGCGGCCTTCAAGAAGTTCGGCTTTGATCTTTTTGTAGATCTGCTGGTACACATGCTCCCTGCGGTTTTCTTTATCAATTGTGAAAAAAATCATCGGCCTCGTCCTTTCATCTGGTACCTTTAAAAACGTATTTCTGGTTCTTTTTATTGTACCAGAACTGAATTACGATTGTGGTAGAAATAAAAGGAGGGAATGTATATGACGAGAACGGAAGAGCTGATCCAGAAACGGAACAAGTACGTACCAAGAGGAATCGCGAATGGCAACCTGAACGTGGCGGCCCATGCGAAAGGCGCTACTGTAACTGACGTGGAAGGCAGGGAATGGATTGATTTCGGCGGTGCGATCGGCACCCTGAACGTCGGACACAGCCATCCGAAAGTAACAGAAGCGGTCAAGCAGCAGGCGGACAAGTTTCTGCATCCGGGCTTTAACGTGATCATGTATGAAGGCTACATTGAGCTTGCCGAGAAGCTGTGTCAGATCACGCCGGGCAGCTTCAGCAAGCAGGCGATGATGTTTAACTCCGGAGCGGAGGCGGTGGAAAATGCGGTTAAAGTAGCCCGCCGCTACACGAACCGCCAGGGTGTAGTCACCTTTTCCCGCGGTTACCACGGCCGGACGAACCTGACGATGGGGATGACAAGCAAAGTAAAGCCGTACAAATTCGGCTTCGGGCCGTTTGCCCCTGAAATTTATCAGGCGCCGTTCCCGTATATGTATAGAAAGCCTCAGGAAATGACGGAAGACGCCTACGTGGACCATGTAATCGAAGAGTTCAAGGACTACTTTATCACCGCAGTGGCCCCGGAAACGGTTGCCTGCGTCGTGATGGAGCCGGTACAGGGAGAAGGCGGCTTTGTGGTGCCGCCGAAAAAGTTCGTCCAGTTTGTGGCGGAATTCTGTAAGGAGCACGGCATCGTCTTTGTAGCGGATGAAATCCAGACCGGATTCGGCCGGACCGGCAAGCTGTTTGCCGTGGAGCATTTCGATGTGGAACCGGATCTGATGACCATTTCCAAGTCCCTGGCAGCAGGCCTTCCCCTCAGCACGGTGGTCGGTCGTGAGGAAATCCTGAGCGTGCCGGGGCCGGGTGAACTGGGCGGCACGTTTGCCGGCAACCCGGTGGCATGTGCCGCGGCGCTTACGGTCATTGATATCGTAGAAGAAGAGAACCTCCCTGAAAAAGCAGAGAAGCTCGGCCAGCGCCTTGAAGATGTGCTCACTAACCTTGCAAAAAAACACGAGTCCATCGGCGAAGTCCGCCGTCTCGGTGCCATGGTGGCAGCTGAAATTGTAACCGACAGTGAAAGCAAGACGCCGGATAAAGACAAGACCGCCCAGATCGCACGGTATGCCAACGAAAATGGCCTGCTGCTGCTGACGGCCGGTGTAAAAGGAAACGTGGTCCGCTTTCTCGCCCCGCTCGTCATTACAGATGAGGAGCTTGAGAAAGGGATCGGGATTCTGGAAGACGCATTCGCCCATCACGGCTAAAACAGAGGAGGATCATCCATGACGACAATTGCCGTTCGAAATCCTGAAAACGGGGATCTCATTCGAGAGGTTCCTGCTCATACAGAGGAAGAAATCAGGCAGGCACTGGACCGGGGTCAGGAGGCCTTTGCCTCCTGGTCCAAAACCGATGCCTATACCCGAGCCGAACTCCTGCGGAAGTGGAGCGGTCTGATACGGGAGAACCAGGAATCGCTTGCCGAAACGGTTACGAAGGAAAACGGCAAGCCCCTGAAGGAAGCAGCAGGGGAAATCAATTACGCGGCAAGCTATCTGGACTGGTATGCAGAGGAAGCGGTCCGTGTTTACGGCCGTACGATTCCGTCTCCGTCCACAGAAAAGCGGATTATGGTGAGCCGCCAGCCGGTTGGACTTGTGGCAGCGATTACGCCTTGGAATTTTCCTGCAGCTATGATGACGCGTAAAGCCGGACCGGCTCTTGCGGCAGGCTGTACGTTTATTATTAAACCTGCAGATGAGACGCCGCTCACAGCGATCCGGCTCATTGAACTGGCCCACGAAGCCGGCATACCGAAAGACGCCGTTCAGTACGTGCTGGCAGACGGTCCGACCGTCGGCAAGCTCTTTACAGGAAGCGGGCACGTGCGCAAAGTTACGTTCACCGGCTCAACAGAAGTAGGGAAGCTTCTGATGCGCGACAGTGCGGACACCGTCAAGCATGTGACGATGGAGCTCGGCGGTCACGCGCCACTGATCGTTGCGGAAGACGCAGACCTCGATCACGCCGTCACCCAGACGATTGCGTCCAAGTTCCGCAATGCCGGACAGACGTGTATCTGCGCCAACCGTGTACTCGTTCATGAAAGCGTAGCTGACGCATTTACGGACAAGCTCAAAGCGGCTGCGGCAAAACTTCAGGTCGGAAGCGGGATGAATGAAGGAACGGATATTGGACCGATCATTAACCGGAAAGGCTATGAAAAAATAATCCGTCAGCTTCAGGACGCGGTGGACAAAGGTGCGGAGATTGTCCTCGGCAGCAAAACCGGGGAAGAAGGCAACGATGGCGGGTATTTCGTTCAGCCGACCGTACTCACCGGTGTGACCCAGGACATGACGATCATGAAAGAAGAGACGTTCGGTCCGGTCGTACCGGTTACCACATTCCGTGAGCTGGATGAAGCCATTGCCATTGCTAACGATACCCCTTACGGATTGGCTGCCTACTTCTTTACGAACGACTACAGAACAGGCATGTATCTTCATGACCATCTCGATTACGGCATTATCGGCTGGAACGACGGCGCCCCGTCCGGCGCCCACGTACCCTTTGGCGGCATGAAGGAAAGCGGCATCGGCCGCGAAGGCGGAGCCGAGGGCATTGAGCCCTACCTGGAAACGAAGTACCTGTCCATTGGCGGGTTGAAATAAATGTAACTTGGATAGGCGCGCCAAACGAAAACACATTTGATTCCCATACGGAGTCACATGTGTTTTTTGTTGCTGGACCAGGTAAATTGCAGATTTACAGGTGCGGCAGAGATAGTTTGGATATTTATGTTAAAATAGTGGTGAGAAATATACTTACTTAGTGAAAGATTGTACTTAAATTAACGGAGAGGTTTCTTTAATAAGTAATGTCGCAGAAAATGGTCAAGGTGGTTTAATTAATGAAAACATTTTTTTATTTGTTCGTTCTATTTTTATTTCCAATACTTATCATAGGGTGTCAGAGTGAAGATAATAACAATGAATTAGGTTGGGGAGAAACAGGGGAAACCGATATATTAGAAATCACTCCAAGACTTAGAACGTAGATACGAGATAAGGTGGAAGATTGAGTAAATGTTATTGTAGTAACGGGTAAACGTTTCTTTAATAAGGAATACTCTTTTTGGTATCCAATTAAAAGAAAGGGAAAGCCTGCTGCAATATTTAAAGGTAAATTTTCGAGGCAGACCACTGCAATAACACTTATAATAAAATTAAGTTCCTGAGCTGTCCAGTCAAGGAGATATTTTAAAATAGTGCTTTAATAAAGGAGTTGTGTCAAATGAATAAGAATAAAAGTATAGAAATAACACGCTCTTCAAAAGCAGAAAACATTCTACATCAGATCAATAGTAAAACGAAGCTGGGTGACTTACGGAAAATAGCGAAGGACATTAAAAAAGATCACGATCTGGCCATGGAACTTTGGTCAACCGAAGAGTTTTTGCCAAGACTATTAGCAATCTTAATTATGGACAAAAAACTTCTTTCACAAGATGTGTTAAGTAAGCTTGATAAGGATATGCAGACTCACACTTTTGATGAGCGAAATAACTTAATGGATTGGTTAATGGCTAATCAACTCACCAAAGACAAGAAGAAAATTGCATTGATGGAGTCATGGGAAAATAGTCCTTCTGCTCTTCAACGGCGAGCTTTCTGGTATTATCAAGGGCGATTGAGATGGACTGGGCAAACACCGCCTGATAACACCGCAGACCTGCTTTCTGCAATAGAAGCTAATATTACGCAGGAAGAACCGGAAGTTCAATGGGCTATGAATTTCACCGCAGGCTGGATAGGCGTTTATGATGAAAAAAATCGTGCACGTTGTATTAAACTTGGTGAGAAAACGGGTCTCTACAAAGATGAAATAGTAGCAAAGGGATGTACTCCAAGCTACTTGCCGGAATTCATTACGATTGAATTTAACAAACGGCATAGTAATTAGTTACCTCTGAAAAATCCTTTAGGGCTTGATGCAAAAATAAAGAAATTCAAAGCCTCAATATGAATAAAGAAATTTATGTTCGCATAATAATAGATTTTACTGAGAGCATTTCTTTATTTAGGAATGCTCTTTTCTTATCTAATTGGCTCTGTTAAAGTTTGATGTTGATTTTCATAAGTTGATTGAAGCGAACGCGCGCCACTCCAGCGGTGCCCGTGGAAAGGGTGCGCAGTGAGCGGAAATCAACACCTGATTTTTATTTTTATCCGTTTATTGAAACGAACGGGCGACACTCCGGCGGAACAGCAAAGAGCGTTTCCTTAGTGAATATGTGAACTGCTTCCACACTTCTCTCTTCGGAGCTTCACTTGCAGAAGAAGGAGTACCAGTTGAAAGAATGGAATATATGGTAACTGTGATGAGAAGGGGGCTACATTAATGAAAGATATTTTTAATCAATTGCATGCTGAGGAGATTGTAAACCGTATTGACAATTTAAGCCCAGATTCAAAACCGCAATGGGGTAAAATGGATGTTGCCAAAATGCTTGCCCATTGCTCATCCTTCAAGACATTGCAATGGGAAACGCTAATCCTTCGAGAGGTTTGTTAGGTATGTTAATTGGGAAATTTGTGAAACCAGTTTTTTATAACGACAAGCCATTTGCCCAAAACATGTCCACAATACCAACCATTTTGATTGAAGAGGAAAAAGAATTTGATATAGAAAAGGAAAAACTAAAACAAAAAATTATAGCATTTCAAATTAATGGCCCTCAGAAATGTACAACTCATCCACATCCTTTTTTCGGTAAACTTACTTCCGAGCAATGGGGAAAAGGGATTTATAAGCACCTTGACCACCATTTAAAACAGTTTGGTGTTTAGTTAGCTGAAGTGAATAGGATTTTCACTAACCGGCACGGTAGTTCGATAATCAATTTTAAAAAAAATGGCACGAAGAATCACTTCATCGTGCCATTTTGATATTCATTTCCAGATTTTCCAATAGATCATCAATGGTCGCTTAGTGAGCGATCATTTCATGTCTAATATCTTCCCCGTCCATATCAGCATGGTAGTAGGTCGGCCAGTTCGTTACTTCGTCGAAGAGGGCTTCCCGGTCATCGCCCCAGTAGAGGTGAAAATGGTGAGCTTCTGTCGGAGAAATGTTATGGTCGCTGAACTGAATGTAGGCAGGCATATCATCATCGCCTTCTTCCAGTTCAAAGATAAAGCGCACACCGCGGTTGCCGGCCTCGTAGGTGAGGATCTCATAGCCGTCGTAAGCGTAGTCACCGGCCATTTCCCCTTCGTCGCTGGTGAACGTAAATGTACTGTCTTCAATGGTGATGTAGTCGACGTCCGTTTCATATCCGATTTCATAGTATTCCGTATATTCCTCTGCTGTCATAGAATCGCTCTCAGCAGCTTTATGCTCCATGACCTCATCCAGTTCTCCGTCTACTAAGTAAGGGTAAACAGACTGCCATTCTCCTTCCCAGTCAGAGAGTTCACGATCTTCAATCTGCTCGTCTTCAAAGTAGCCGTCATAGATCGCCTGAGATTCATCATCATGACTGTGATCGTGGTCATCTTCCTCCTCATCGATTTCACTGTCATCCTGATTCTGATCCTCAGCCGATTCATTTTCCGTATTCTCAGATGGCGAATTTTCCTGCACGGAGTTTGATTCCTCAGTGCTGTCCCCCTGGCAGCCTGCAAGCAGCAGAGCGGCTGCAAACGTGGTGATAGATAGTTGTGATGGTTTCATATAATAAACTCCTTTTCTTTAAATCGTAATAATTACTATTTGGAGTTTACATACATTAAACTGCCCGGTCAAGCGTTATCTTTGAAATGGAAGAGAGGGGGGAGAGGGACTGGGAATATATAACGCATGACAGTGGTGGATGAAACGAAGATTAGTAGGATAATAGAACTAAATTTCGAACTGGGGATATAGCAGGATAAAAGGATGCATGGTGAAACGATCCAGCAAGAGCTTCTTAAGCTGAAAAAAACATTTTTTAAAAAGGCTGTGTTAATGTCCGTTGTTGATTTTCGTTCACAGAGCTCCTTTTCCGCGGGCACCACTGCAGCCTCCTCGGGGGAAATCGCCCTGCGGGGTCTTCACATGGTGCTTCTTCCTCTGCGAGTGAAGCTCCGAAGCTGGATGTGTCGAAGCAGATCGCAGCTTATTCACGAAGGAAACGCTCTTTGCTGTTCCCGCAGGAGTGGAGCGCGTTCGCTTCGATGAACTTTTTATAATCAACATCGATCTTTAACAGAGCCTTTTAAAAAAGACTGCCCCAGATAAGAGGCAGTCCCTGTTCTAATAGTTATTTTTCTTCTTCCCGTCTCTTTTTCATCGCTACCAGTGTAATCATCTCGTAGGCGACCGCTGCGGCAAGACCGGCGGTAATATCTCCGGAATCGTAAGCCGGAAGTACTTCAACCAGGTCAAACCCTTTGATGTTAAGGCTGTCCAGGCTTCTCACGTACTCGAGCGCTTCAAAGCTCGTCGGGCCGGCTACTTCAGGAGTTCCGGTACCGGGAGCGTAGGCCGGATCGACAAAGTCAATATCAAACGTTACAAATACCGGACGGTCTGTACCGACCCGGTTGTGAATACGGCGGATCACTTCTTCCTGACCGAGCTTTCGCGACTCCCGCATCGTGATCACTTCGTAGCCGAGCTCTCTCGCATCCTCAATGCAGCCCGGCCCGTAAAGAGGCCCGCGCATGCCGATCTGAATCGAATGGTCAGTATCCACGAGGCCTTCCTCAACCGCACGGCGAAACGGCGTCCCGTGCATATATTTTTCCCCGTAGTAGTTATCCCACGTATCGCCGTGGGAATCAAAGTGAACCATGGCGACAGGCCCGTGCTGTTTGGCGAAAGCCCGGAGGTTTCCTAACGAAATGGAATGATCCCCGCCAAGAATGATCGGCACAACGCCTTTTTCAAGGAGTGGAGCCAGCCCCTCGGTCATCTGGTCATACGTCCGGTGGACATTGCCCGGCACCACGTCGATATCGCCGTAATCCACACCGGAGCAGTAGTCGAAGATATTGATTTCCTGATCCGGATTGTACGGACGCAGAAGCACCGACGCGTCGCGGACGTGCTGAGGGCCGTAGCGGGCACCCACGCGGTTGGAGGCCGCCGTATCAAACGGCACACCGAGCACGGCAAAATCCACATCCTCCTCCGTGCGGACATTCTCCAGACGCATAAACGTGCGCACCCCGCTGAACCGGGGGGATAAAGAAGAATCTTTCGGCTGATATTTCACCATAGGAACCTCCAGAAAATAAATTAGTCATGTTAAGTAACTGTATCTTGCGAAGCTGATCGTCAGGAGAGAGACTCCTGCGGCAGTGGGCGATCGGATGACGTTCAGCGGAGCTTATTCTTACTTTTTCTCCTCCGCAAACCGGGTCAGCGCCTTATCAAGCGCCTTCAGTCCATCATCAATCTGCTCGGTCGTCACCGTAAGCGGCGGAATCATCCGAATTACTTCACCTTCGTTTCCGCACAGGTAAAACAGTACCCCTTCCTCAAGAGCAAGATCAAGAATGCGAAGAACCGCTTCGCCATCCGGCTTGCCGGTCTCGGGGTCTGTAATCTCGATCCCGATCATCAGACCGAGGTGACGGATATTGCTGATCACCGGATGCTTTTCTTTCAGTTTGCGAATCCCGTGAACCGCATGCTCTCCAGCACGGACCGTGTTATCCAGCAGTTTTTCCTCTTTAATCACATCGATTGTGGCAAGGGCGGCGGAACAGGCAATCGGATTGCCGCCAAACGTGGTGGCGTGGCTGCCCATCGGCCACTGCTGCATAAGTTTATGGTTCGCAGCCGTCGCACTGAGCGGCATCCCGGACGCGATGCCCTTGGCAACCGCCATAATGTCCGGCGTGACCCCGAACGTGTTGGCCGCAAACCAGTCACCGGTCCGGCCGAACCCGGTCTGCACCTCGTCAAAAATAAGCAGCATGCCGTGTTCCGTACAGATGTCCCGCACCTTTTTCAGCCAGGAGGCAGGAGGCATCACGTAGCCGCCTTCCCCAAGGACAGGCTCAAGAATCACACCGGCCACTTCGTCAGGGGAGACGTGGTACTTAAACAGGTTGTCAAAGTCACGCTCAAGCTGTCGGATCGCTTCCTCTTCACGGATGGTGCCGTCTTCATTTTCAAAATCAGCCGGGCGGTAGTACGGAATCTGATAGGTGAGGCTGTCCGGCTGCAAGTACCGTCTGTACTTGCTTTTCGACGTACTTACGCCTAGAGAGCCCATCGTCCGGCCGTGAAAACAGCCGGTAAAGCTGACCATGTACTGGCGGCGGGTTACGTATTTCGCGAGCTTGAGTGCGCCTTCAATCGCTTCCGTTCCGCTGTTTCCGAAAAAGAAACAGTCGATGTCACCGGGCATCACCTCGGCGAGTTCATCTGCGAGCCGGAGAATTGATTCGTACTGAATCACACCGATCGGACCGTGCGTGAGCTCGTCTGCGGCATTCTTAATCGCCTCGACCACTTTCGGGTGGCGATGGCCTACATTTGTTACGGCAATCCCTGACGTAAAGTCCAGGTATTTTTTCCCGTCCCGCCCATAGTAGTAGCAGCCTTCTTCTTTTACAACAGGCAAGTTCGGATGATCCTTGGCCATGCTCGGCGCAAGGCGTTCGGACATTTTTTCGGATAGCTCGTTCCAGTCTTTGGACACAGATAACACCTCTTTTATGAGTTTTCTTTATCTAAAATAAAATGATTGAAGCGAAAGGCGGTGGCTCCTGCGGAAAGCATCCGCCTGCAGCGGAGCAAATTAAGGAGTAAATCAGCATTAAAAGAATAGCAGATGCGCCATAAGCGTAATGATCGGCAGCGTAATCAGCGTACGCTGGATAAAGATAATCACAAGATCAAGCAGGTTGAGCGGAATTCTGGAACGAAGAAGCAGAATCCCCACCTCTGACATATAAATCAGCTGCGTAAGTGACAGAGCAGCGACGACGAACCGTGTCAGCTCGCTCTCGATCCCGCTTCCGATTACAGCCGGCAGGAACATGTCCGCAAACCCGACAATCATTGCCGGGGCGGCCGCATCCGCTTCCGGAATTCTCATCAGCTCCAGGAGCGGCACGAGTGGCGCGGAAAGGATCACGAAGAAATTCGTGTATTCCGCAATGATCAGGGCCAGCGTTCCGAGCGCCATGACGAGGGGAATCAGGCCGAACCAGATATCCAGGACGTTCTGGAACCCGCTTTTCACAACGCCTGCGGCACTTTTGACTTCAGACGCTTTTGAGACGGCTTTTTCATACGCCCAGCGTCCGCGGGAGGTGCCAGTCGGCACTTCCTCTGAGATCTGCTGGCCGGTTTTTTCGTAGTACGTGTTCTTTTTCCACGAGAGCGGTGGAATCCTTGGACACACAATCGCCGCAATCAGACCGGCTACAATAACCGTAATGTAAAACTGGACGAACATGTGCTCAAGACCGATAAAGCTGATCACCACAAGGCTGAACGCAATGGAAGCGACGGAGAAGTTCGTGGCAATGACCGCTGCCTCACGCTTAGTGTAGTACCCGCTTTCGTACTGCTTTGTCGTAATCAGCACACCGACCGTTCCGCTTCCCATCCAGGAAGCAACCGCATCGATGGATGAACGTCCCGGCAGTTTGAAGACCGGTCGCATCACTTTTCTCACGACCGTTCCGATGTAGTCCATCAGCCCGAATTCAAGGAGAAGGGGCATCATCAGACCGGCAAAAAAGAACCAGGTTGTCAGCACTGGGATCAGTTCGTAGAGAACCGTGCCTCCGGTAAATTCATCCCAGATAAAGGCAGGGCCGAGTTCGAAAAGCACCATCACGGCGAAAATGGCACCGAGAAGACGCATCACGAGCCAGAAGCCGGAAACGTGGAACAGCCCCGCCAGAAACGGCGACTTCATAATCCACTCGGGCTTTGCCGTTCTGGCCACCACCGTCAGGACAATGGAGAGGACAAGTACGGCTGTCATAAACATCGGGATCGCACCGGTAAACAGACCGAGGAAAAATTCGGCTAATATGCCGACACCGATTGTCCACTGACCCTGGAAAGGGACAGGGACGAGAAACAGAAACAGTCCGAACAAGGATGGTATGATAAATTTCAGTTTGTTTGAACGGGTCATGGTTTGGGAGAGATCCTGGTTCTCTCTCATCTGACTTTGCTCATTCAATGAAACACACGCACCTTTCTGAATTGGATTGCGGCAAAACCGCATTTTCACTCTTTTGTGTTTATATTCATGCAAGGTTTGTGCCAATGTACGACTAAATCCTGTATTTTTTTAATTTTCGAACCACAGAGGGCTGGCTGATTCCGAGCGCCTCTGCGATTTTAATAGTCGTCTGCCACCGCTGTTTTGCCTGGCGGAGCACCTGTTCCTCCACTTCCTCAAGAGTGGTCTTAAGAGGAACTTCGGCTCCGGACTGTAGCTTTCCGGAAAAATGCCGATACGTTTCCGGCAGGTCGCTGTGGGTAATCACATGGGAAGGGGAGGTTACAATGAGCCGCTCAATCAGGTTCATCAGCTCACGGACGTTTCCTTTCCACTCCTGCATGTAAAGCTCCTGCATGACGGCGTCATCGAGCACTTTTTCCCGGCTGTATTTCTCCCCGAACATTTTCACGAAGTGAGTCACAAGCGGCGTCAGGTCTTCGGGCCGTTCCCGGAGAGGAGGGATCTGGATCGGCACTACGCTGAGTCGGAAATACAGATCCTCCCGGAACGTTTTGGCCGCCACCTGCTCTTCCAGAGGCTGATTGGTGGCTGCTATCAGACGAAAATCCAGTGTTTTCGGCTTCGTGCCGCCGACCCGGTAAAACTGCTTTTCCTGAATAAATTTCAGGATTTTCACCTGAAGTGAAAGGTTCAGTTCGCCGATTTCATCGAGGAAAAGCGTGCCCCCGTCTGCTGTTTCTGCCAGACCGGGCTTGCCTTTTCTGCTGGCGCCAGTAAACGAACCGCCCTCGTAGCCGAAAAACTCCGCTTCAAAGAGGGACTCGGGAATCGAGCCGCAGTTTACTTCGATAAACGGCCCGTCTTTTCGCGGGCTCTGCTGGTGAATCATCTTGGCGATATGGGTTTTACCGACACCTGATTCCCCAAGCAGAAGTACGTTCACATCCACATCTGCCACCTGTTCGGCGGTTCGCAGGCACGACTTCATCAGCGGTGATTCCACGAAAAAATCACTGTACCCGAAGCTTATCCGCCGCAGCTGATCGAGTTCGTTTTTTACCCGGGTCATTTCGTCCTGCATATCTTTCAAGTGATTCTCCATCTTTGCCATCTCGGTAATGTCGTGTGAGTAGGAGGCAATCCGCCACACGTCTCCGTTTTCATCAAACACCGGCACGCCGGTAATGAGCAGTTTCTTACCAAAATAGGTGGTCTGAATGACGTTGACCCGGTCTTTCTGCTCGAGCACAAGAGGTGTAACGATCGGCGTGAAGACACCTTCCTTTTCGAGCTGGTACACGGTCGTGCCGAGCACGTCCCGGTCCTCAATGCCGTACAGCTTTTTCGTAGCGTCACTCACAGACATAATTGTCCCGTTCCTGTCCGTGACGAGCAGATCATCTTTTAACGCCTGTAAAATCGCTTCGCTCTCGTGATGGGTTCTGGATTGATCATGGCTCATCTTAGAAAACCTCCGAATTATTTAAAAATAAATATTCAAGTAATTTACATTATGGATGAAAACTATGGAAATCCCTTATTTGTAAGGGGTCTTTCTCCTTTGAATGGGAGCTGAGGTGCTTCTTAATCGAAATAATAAGATTATTCGATTTAGAATAGATTATTCATTTTTGTATAGTTTAACAGATTAGCCGGAAGAATGAGAGTTTTTTAGGAAAAAGGAACATGCAAAATATGGTAGCATGGAAGGGTGGGACGATATTATAGGAATTAAACGGGGGGCGAACAGTTTGGGAGAGTGGAGCGGACAACTGATGATGACAAAGCAGTGAGGTGTTGAAGGTGCTTGAACTTGTTAGAAATAATGAGGAAGTTTTTATGATTATCTATTGTTTTATTATCCTGTGGATCAATATTGAATACCTGAAAGAGTTTAAAAGTATTAAAAAAGGATTGAGCGAGCTTTCCTCTGATCAGGAATTGGATGTTACACCTGATTCTCTTTCTCTTATGCTTGTTGGTCTCGTATTCAATTTTGTACGCAGATGGCTCATTTACATACTGGCTGTGTTGATAACAGGCAGCACACTTGTGATGATTGTTTGTGTTTTTCTGTTTGTTATCAGCTTATATGACTGCTTATTTAACTTCAGCCTTTCAAGAGTGAAACAATCGAACCTGCGCTTATATCTGGCAATCGTAGACACGATCCTGATTGCTTTTTTCGTGGCTTATCTTATTCTCTCCTTATAAACAATTACTCGATAAAATGAGGGATACATATGAAGTACACCATTGCACAATTCATTACAGCCGCCACTCTGATCGTCGTGCTTGCCATGCTCGACCGGTTCGCCGGCCCGGCAGCCATTCAGGCAACCCCGGGCGGCACCGGAGCGGTGAACTCTCCGTTCATTACGTTTGCTATAGCCGGCATAATCGTCACATGTGTGTATACCGTGTTTCTCCTCGAGGCACAAAAGAAGCAGAATCTGTTCCAGCGGGCATTCTGGGATCGGATGCCGATCCTTATAATTGGCGTCGGTATCTTATCCCTGATCGGATTTATGGCGGCGTTCCTTACAGGATTAATCAATACGTGGATGGCAGGGGGTGGCGGCCTGTTTTACGCCCTGCTCGTCTGGTTTCTGTTTCTGATCTTTCTGCTGGTGTTCTCAGTCGAAAACAAAAAGAAGGACCGCCAGTCTCAGGCGGCGGCCCATCGTTCGTTCGGATTTACGATCGTGCTGTTTTTTGTTTTGTTTATTATTCTTTAACTTGATCTGCTTTTCCTTTTGGCAATCTGTCTGAGCCACTTGTTCCGCTTTGACCCGGTATAAAAAAAGCCTGCGGTACTGACAAAGGCAGATCCTATGGCGATCTGCATGAGGAGCAGATGGTCGGCATACAGCCCGGCTCCGCACCCGCCGAGGGAAAGAAGCAGCAGTTGAAACCACTGCTTTCCTCGGTTTTCAAGCACCGTAAAATGAAACTGCCTCATTTGGTCGATTTTCTTCATTTGCTCCAGATTCTTCGGTGTATTCAGAAATTCAGAAACAGGCTTTACAAAGCTGAAGGCAGGAAGGGACTGGATCCACTGCCAGATGAACATCCATTTCCGGTCCCCCTGATTTCTCAGCCAGGTAAAAAAGGCAGGCCTCATCAGCGACATCAGTTCATCCTCGGGAACGAGGCTTCGGATCGTTCCTTCAATCGTTATAAAGGACCTGCCGAGAAAAATAAATCTGGCAGGTACCTGGATAGGAAGGGTTCGAATCCTGTTGTTTAATTCCAGCTTCAGGGCAATCAGGTCTTTTTCCTTCAGGCTCTCCGGTTTAAAAGTCATCAATTCTGCAAGCGCCTCTTCAATTTCCGCCAGGTCCCCATCCGGCAGCACGAATCCCAGATCATCGAGACATCCGGCAGCTTTCCGGTAATCCTTTGCCAGAAGGCCGGCGATCAGCTCCTGAAACGCGGCCGCATCCCGCTCTGAAATCTCACCGTACATACCAAAATCGAGCAGGATCAGCGCACCGCTTTCTGAAACAAGCATGTTCCCCCCGTGGGGATCCGCATGAAAAATACCGGGCTCAAGCCACTGAGGAAGAAATACGTCAAGCAGCTTTCCAGCGAGTTCCCCGGGCTCCAGGCCCATCTTCATAAGTGCCTGCTCATCTGTGAGTTTCACCCCGTCAAGCCAGTCCATGACGAGAATGCGTGAGGTTGACAACTCCTCGTGAACCCCGGGAATGAGCACATCATCCCGATCTTTAAACCGCTCCCTGAACGCAAGCAGTGCTTCTTTTTCAGAGGTAAAGTCGAGCTCTTTGCTGATCACCTGTCTGATTTCCCTATAGAGAAGGCTAAAGTTGATAAACGCTTTTGGAACTGGGGTAAGCCTGGCCGCCAGCCACATCAGGATCCGGAGGGTGCGAAAGTCAGTATCTACGACCGCATCTATGCCCGGACGGCGGACCTTAACTGCAACAACTGTGCCGTTTTTCAGAACGGCTTTGTATACTTCTCCAATCGAGGCTGAGGCCACCGCCTTCTTTTCAATAGAAAGAAGATGATCATCGATCCTGCCACCCCACTCCTTTTCAAGGACGTCCTGAACAGCATCCCAGTCAGAGGGAGGTACGTGGTCGGTAAGGTCCTGTATCTGGCGGATAAACGCTCCTGGCAGGAGGTCAGCTCTGATACTTAAAAACTGGCCGACCTTAATCAGCAGCCCTTCGAGTTCAAACAGCGTCTCCCGCACACGGATGCCCGTCCGCTCCCAAAGAAGCACCCACTCCGAGCTGGATTTACGGGTCCACTTGTACCAGTACATCTGGATAAAAATGATGAGGGCGAGGCCGATCACTTTTCCCATACGTTTTGGTCTGCTTTTTATTTTCATGAGGTGCTCACACCCTTTATGTATGTCGTTACCGATATTTTAGCACAGTGAGACAATCCGATTGACAAGAACAGTAAGCCAGCATACACTTTAATTAATACACAAAAAGCTTCACGTAAACACCGGCAGACGGTGTAAAAAAGGAGTATGTTTTATGAGTGTGAGCGTTCTTAACTAATCCCTAACCGGATACGTACAGAGAGGCAAAAAATCGGCAGAAGGCCGGTTTCTTTCGCGTGCCTTTCGTACAGTTAAGAACCGAGCAGTCATAACAGCACCCGTCTGTCTTTTTGTACAGGTGTGTCTGTTTACGTGAAGGGCGGACCCGCGCCTCAAGCGACTTGCTTGAGGTGCTTTTTTGTGTAGATTTTTAAGATTTCCATTAAAGAAAGGACGATCATTCGTCATGAATAAAACAACATTACAGCAACTCGATTATAACCGGATTTTAAATACAGCTGCTTCCTTTGCCCACACCGAACGGGCGAAGCGGACGATCCTTGCCAGTGAACCGAAAACCGTGAAAAAGCAGATTGCCCACATGCTTGAGGAAGTGAGGGAGGCTGTGCGGATTCTTGAGATCAGCTCCAGCATCCCGCTCCACGCCATCGATGAGATCACGACTTATATCGAACAGGCCAAAAAAGGTCTCTTCCTTCAGCCGGCCCAGCTTCAGCGGGTGCTTTCTTTTCTCGAGCACTGCCGCAAACTGAAAACGTTTATGAAAGATAAAGTGTCTGTAGCACCGAACGTGGCGAACTACGTGCATGCGATCGGGGATCTTCGGGACGTGGAAGAGGAAATCGGCCGCTGCCTGCGAAACGGCCGGATCGATGACCATGCTTCACCAGAGCTTGCCGATCTCCGGCGACATCTGAGAATCAGGCAGACAGAGGTGAAGGAAAAAGCAGAAGCCATGTGCAGTTCCAAAAAGCTCTCCGCCTATCTGCAGGACCCTATGGTCGTGGAGAAAAACGGACGCTACACCATCCCGGTAAAAAAGCAGTACCGCTCCAAAGTAAACGGGACGATTGTGGATACGTCTGCTTCCGGTGCCACAGTCTTCATGGAACCCCGGGAGGTTGCAATGCTGTATGAAGAACTGCAGATCCTTGCTGCAGAAGAGCAGCAGGAAGTCGAACGCATTCTCTACACCCTGACAGCCCTTGTACATGAAAAAGAACAGGATCTGAACGTGGCCATGGAAACGGTCCATCATTACGATGTGATTTTTGCCAAAGCCAAATACGGCCGTTCAATCGACGGAATCGTGCCCGATTTAAATGAGGATTTCCGTATTCACCTGGACGAGGCCCGTCATCCGCTGCTCGGTGAACAGGCCGTGCCGCTCACGCTTCCATTTGGAAACGGGGACCGGACGCTCATCATTACCGGACCGAACACCGGCGGGAAAACCGTCACCTTGAAAACAGCCGGCCTTCTGACTCTCATGGCTCAGACCGGGCTCCTCGTCCCGGCCGGGAAAAGTACGAGTCTTCACGTATTCAGGCATGTGTTCGTCGACATCGGCGACGGTCAGAGTATCGAACAGAACCTGAGCACCTTCAGCTCGCGCATGACCAACATCATTCGCATTTTAGAAGAAGCCGACGCAAACTCGCTCGTGCTCGTGGACGAACTCGGCTCTGGTACTGACCCGAACGAAGGTATGGCGCTGGCCCAGGTAATTATCGAACAGCTTTTTGCCAAAGGAACGATCACGCTTGCCACGACTCACTACCGGGAACTGAAGGCGATGGCAGACCAAACCGAGGGCATTATGAATGGGTCGATGGCGTTTAACGTGGAGACTCTGCAGCCGACGTACCGTCTCGTGCTCGGGGAAACAGGGAACAGCCAGGCGTTTGAAATCGCCTATAAGCTCGGACTGCATCCGCAGCTGATCACGCGCGCCCATAAGCTGAGCGGCAGTCCGGCAGAGCCGATCGGTATACCGGCAAACCTGCCGCAGGCAAAGAAGCGAAAATACGAAAGGCAGCTGTCCATTGATAAATATACAGACCAGCGGCGACAAAAGAAGAAGCAGACCGCCATTCCCCAGTTCAGCCAGGGCGACAACGTGACCGTTTCTCCCGACAGGAGTGTCGGCATCGTTTATAAAGGGCCGGACGAAACCGGTCACTACATCGTCCAGATCAAAGGGGAAAAACAGAGGATCAACCATAAGCGTCTCAAGCTCCATATTCCCGCATCCGAGCTGTACCCGCCTGACTACGACTTCGACATCATCTTCAAATCAGTAGAGTACAGAAAAACCAAGCGGGTGGTGGAAAGGAAGTATGAGGAAGGATTGATTCTGAGGGAGGAAGAGTAGCAGATAATTTATAGAAGAAACCCGTGCTTATACGAGCACGGGTTCTTTGTCTGTGAAGGATTAACACTCCTGAATACTGGGTGATGCGCTGGTTGAGTATAACAGAAACGTCGTCTGCCGCCTCCTTCTGAAGATACCTAAGTAACGGTCCGTCTTTTCAGTTCTTTCCATGTATGGGAGGGATGGCTGGAAGGGAGGCGGGTTTTACCTTCTCCAAACAGATTTTCCCTGTACGTTTCATACCTGGCATCTTGTGGCGGCAGAAGGCCCCGTTTCCGGAGTTCAGGGACGACCAGTTCTGTAAAATCCTGAAAACTTCCCGGTGCCATGGTATAGGGAATATTGAAACCGTCCACATCTGCTTCATTGACCCAGCGCTCCATTTCATCTGCAACCTGTTGAGGAGTACCGACAATCACCGGCCCTCTTCCTCCAACCCCAACATGGTAAGCCAGTTCCCTGAGTGTCCAGGTTCTGTTCGGATCTGCTTTAGTAAAGATATCCACAGCAGACTGCATGGCATTGCTGGTGACGTGTTTTAGACTTTCATCCGGACTGTACTGGGAAAGATCAATGCCGGTCCATCCGCTCAGAAGGGCGAGGGAGCCTTCATAACTTACGTGCTTTCTGATCGTTTCGTATTTGGCCTGTGCTTCGTCCTCTGTTTTTCCAACGATCGGGGTCAGGATACCGAAGACACGGACATCTTCTTCGTTTCGCCCCTGAGTGGACACACGGCTTCTAAGGTCCTTCACGTAGTCTTTCACAATTTCAATTGTGGGTCCGGCTGTAAACACACATTCTGCATGCTTTGAGGCAAATTGACGTCCCCTTGGGGACGCGCCGGCCTGGTAAAGCACCGGTGTACGCTGAGGGGATGGTTCACAGAGGTGAGGGCCGGGGACTGTGAAATGCTTACCTTCATGGCGGATATTGTGAACCTTGGAGTGGTCTGTGTAAACCTTACTTTTCTTATCTTTAACAACAGCATCTTCTTCCCAGCTTCCTTCCCAGAGTTTGTAACAGACTTCCAGATACTCCTCTGCTATTTCATACCTCTGATCATGATGGAGCTGTCCGCTGAATCCAAGGTTTACGGCTGCACTATCAAGGTAGGACGTCACAATATTCCATCCGATTCGGCCGTTCGTCAGATGGTCAAGGGTGGATAGTCGCCTGGCGAGAATATAAGGGTGCTCATAGGTGACTGAATACGTTACGCCAAAACCGAGGTGTTCAGTCACGTGGGCCATTGCGGAAATGGCAAGGAGAGGATCATTAACGGGAACCTGGACGCCATTCGTAACAGCAGCTTCCCGACTGCCGTTATACACATCGTAAGTTCCGAGTACATCGGCAAAGAAAATACCATCAAATCCCCCGGCCTCCAGCATCTTAGCCAGATCGGTCCAGTAGCTCAGATCATTAAAGCGGTCAGACTGGTCTTCAGGGTGAGTCCAGACACCAGGTGACTGGTGGCCGGCACAGTGCATGTCAAATGCATTCAGAAAAATTCTCTTTTTTGTCATGTTCATCCCTCCGGTAAAGGTTTTGTGAAACCAAAAAAGCCTCTCTTACGAATAAGAGAGGCAAATAAACAGATCTGTCTCTCTTATCTTGCCTGACACATCAGTCAGGCAGGAATTAGCACCTTCTAATCAGGTTGCCGGGTTTCATCGGGCCAGTCCCTCCACCGCTCTGGATAAGAGTAAATCATATGAAATTTTTGATCTTGGGAAAAACTCTAACTTTTCTGATGAGATAAGTCAACAATAAAATAAAATTTATTCTGAAAATTTCATAGTGGTACATTTAACTGTCGGTGTGAGTGGATATCAGTCTCTTAATCTATACTGACAGAACAAAAGACCTGAGAATATGGAAATAGTAAATGAATTTATACTGGCACCATACCATTAATTGAACAAGGAATAAACAAAATTACTACCTTCCCGTTTCCGAAGTTTGTCAGTTTCCCTCGAGTGGTATGTATTACTAAGTACCCATCCTTAACACCCATGTAACAAAATCGCCTGAATCGGCGACAAATGAAACGTCCATATCGGATGAAATTTTATTATCTGAATATCCTTTCACCCGCCGTACATATGATAAAATAAAAGGGATGTTCTGCCGGTCGGCGGTCGTTTTTCGCGCCGGAAGGACGAATAGTATCCAGTGGTTCTCTTATACGCACGACTACATACAGACAGAGGGGTTCTTGCGCATGCACATCAATTTAGCCCACGGGGCGCTTCATTATACAGTTTCAGGCGAAGGCGCGCCTGTCATTTTACTGCACGGATGGGGTGTGGACTCAAAATCGTTCACGCCTGTTCATAAATTTCTTGAACGGAATTTTAAAGTGTACGCCGTTGATTTTCCCGGCTTTGGCCAGAGCGACGAGCCGCCGGAGCAGTGGGGAGTCGAGGATTATACAGAGGTGCTCGCCCAGTTTATTGACGAACTTGAAATCGAAAATCCGATTCTTGTCGGTCATTCCTTCGGAGGCCGGGTCTCGATCGTGTACGCATCAAAATACAAAAAGGCAAAGAAGCTGATTCTGGCCGGAAGCGCCGGAATCAAGCCGAAAAGAAAGCTCAATTATTATGCGAAAGTCTACTTCTACAAAGCATGCAAAAACGTCCTGCGCCTGCCGGGACTGAATAAATATCGGGAGGATATCCTCGCGAAAATTAAAGGCCGCACCGGTTCAGCCGATTACCGCCAGGCATCCGGCGTGATGCAGCAGACGATGGTCAAAGTCGTCAACGAAGATCTGCAGCACCTGATGCCCGATGTGAAAGTGCCAGTACTTCTCATTTACGGGGAAAACGACACAGCCACCCCGGTGGCAGACGGCAGACGGATGGAAGAACTCATGCCTGATGCGGGACTTGTGGTCCTGAAAAACGCAGGCCACTATGTATTCCTTGACCAGATGAACCAGTTCAACGTGATTGTAGACAAATTTCTTGAAAAAGATAAAGGAGCCACAAAATGATTGATATTCTCTTAATCGCCCTCGTTGCCGCGTGGGCGCTGGCCATGTCCAAAAAACTGATGCGAAGCGTGCATATGCTTCAGCTGAACTCCTACCGGAACGAACGGTATATGCGGTGGATCAGCCGCAACACAGGTAAAGTCTTTCAGGTAAGAGACTACTTGCTTGTGATTCCGGTCGCACTTGTCTTTTTCGGCCTTGACTTAATCGGGCTCAGCCTTCTCGTTCTCGGCTTTGTTGCTCTCTTTTTCACAAGCAGGGAAGAGCAGCAGAAGAAAAAGCTTGTCGTTACGCCACGCGTAAAGCGGATGCTGACTTCTGCGGGCATCGTGCTTGCCATTTTTGCCGCTGCAGCCGCCTTTGTAGGCATCGCAGCCGACCAGCCGGCTCTTGCCGCTATTATGCTGCTTATCGTCTACGTGCTCGGCTTTTTCGTCATTATCATTGCCAACACGATCAACAAACCGATTGAAACGAGCATAAATAATAAGTACTTTAATGAAGCGGAAAGCATGATCCAGGGGTCCCGCGACCTGGAAGTGGTCGGGATTACCGGCAGCTACGGGAAGACGAGCACGAAGCACTTTCTCCATACGATTCTTTCAAGCCAGCTGAACGTCCTGATGACACCGGAAAGCTACAACACGAAGCTCGGTGTCACGAAAACGATCAGAGGATATCTGAAACCTTATCACGAAGTGTTTATTGCAGAAATGGGCGCCAAGCAGGAAGGCGACATCCAGGAAGTGTGCGACCTTGTCCATCAGCGGATCGGGATCCTCACATCCATCGGTCCCCAGCACCTGGAGACGTTTAAAACAATTGAAACGGTACAGAAAACGAAATACGAAATCATTGAAAGTCTGCCGGAAGACGGCCTCGGCGTCCTGAACAAAGACGATGAAAACATCATGAGCTACACGCCGGAAAATCAGTGCCGCAAGGTTTACTACGGCATTCATGCTGACGATGTGGATTTCAAGGCGAAAGACATCACCTACACATCCCGAGGCATGACCTTTACCGTCGAGGAAAAAGGCGGCACAAGCGAGATGTTTACGACCAGACTGCTCGGCGAACACAACATCTACAATACCCTTGCCGGAATCGCGGTCGGCCGTGAGCTCGGCATCCCGCTTGAAAAAATGAAGACACCGATTAAGAACATGCAGCCGGTCAAACACCGTCTGGAGCTGAAAAAACCGCAGGGGAACATTACCATTCTCGACGACAGCTTCAACTCCAATCCGAAAGGCGCCCGCATGGCGGTCGACGTCCTCGGCCAGATGGACGAATACAAGGTCCTCATCACCCCGGGCATGATTGAGCTTGGCGAGCAGGAATACGAACGCAACAAAGAACTCGCCATGCACGCCGCCGGTAAATGTGACTTCATCATTCTTGTCGGCGAGCGCCAGACGAAGCCATTGCAGGATGGACTGAAAGAAGCCGGCTATCCGGCAGCGCAGACTTACGTGGCCAAGAATCTGAACGACGGCCTCGCGAAAATGCACGAGCTCGCCACGCAGAAGATGGTCGTACTCCTCGAGAACGACCTGCCGGATAACTATAACGAGTAGGCCGCCTGCCAACGGTACGACTACTCTGATTGCGACCTGTGAAACTGAGATATTACTTTCGCTCATAAATCAGGATTTCCGCTTATAAAAATCGCATTTCGCTTATAAAACTAGGTTTTCGCTTATAAACCAGGAAAATCGCTTATAAACCCAGAAACCTGCGCATAAATCACCGGCGCATTAGACCATTCATCCCAACACAACCCCCGCCCCCAGCGGCGGGGCCCTGTTACATAGAGACCATAAGGAGGCACCCAACTATGAAAACAAGAGTCGGCGTTATTTTCGGCGGCATGAGCGTAGAACACGAAGTGTCCGTCATTTCCGCCCTCCAGGCCATCAACGCGCTGGACAAAGACAAATATGAAGTCTACCCCCTATACATTTCCAAGGACCGTGACTGGTACACGGGCGAAAACCTGATGGAAATCAGCAACTACCAGAACCAGAAGGAGCTGTTCCAGAACGCCCAGAAAGTCCAGGTCGTCCGCGACTCCGAAGGCAAAGTCCATCTTCAGAAAGACCCGCAGCCGAAATTCGGCAAAAAGACGGTCGGCGAAATCGACGTGGCCTTCCCTGTCATTCACGGCACATACGGAGAAGACGGCATCCTCCAGGGGTTCCTCGAGCTTCTCAACATCCCGTACGTCGGCTGCGACGTGCTTTCGTCTGCGACCGGTATGGACAAAGTCGTGATGAAGCACATCTTCCGCGACTGGGATATTCCGATTCTTGAGTACATTTCTTTCTACTCATCCCAGTGGCAGAACGACCGCGACGCCGTCGGTAAAAAGGTCGAAACCGAACTGAGCTACCCGGTCATCGTCAAGCCGGCCAACCTCGGCTCCAGCGTCGGCATCAGCAAAGCCGCCAACTTCGAAGAGCTGGAGGAAGCAGTCGAACTGGCAACCGAGTTTGCCAGTAAAATCGTCGTCGAGCGCATGGTTACCAACATGAAAGAAGTGAACTGCTCCGTCCTCGGAGACTACGAAACCGCCGAAGCCTCCGTCCTTGAAGAAGTGCTCGGCAGCGACGAATTCCTATCGTATCAGGACAAATACCAGAGCGGAGGCGGCTCAAAAGACGGCGGCGGAGCCTCCAAAGGCATGGAGTCAACCAACCGTATTATCCCGGCCGAAATCAGCAGCGAGCAGACCGAAGAGATCCAGACAATCGCCAAAAAAGCATTCCAGGTTCTCGGCTGCAACGGCGTCTCCCGGATCGACTTCATCATCGACCAGGATCAGAACAAAGTCTACATCAACGAAATCAACACGATTCCCGGCTCTCTCAGCTTCTACCTGTGGGACCCGTCAGGCAAAGACTTCACCCAGCTCACTGACGAGCTCATCAAACTTGCCCTTAAGCGCATGCGTGAGCGGGAAAAGCTCATGTTTTCCATCGACAGCAACCTGTTCAGCTCCCATTCAGGCGGGCTTAAAGGCAGCAAAAACTAATACACACCGTCAGGCAGCCCGCATCACGCGGGCTGCCTGACGTGTTTTGAGCAAATTTTTTACATTTCCCTCTTGCGCCTTCCGTTACGTCACATGGTAATCTTGTGACAGATAAACGAGGAGGGGTGGTTGACAGTATGAAACAGCAGTCAATGTTTACAATCCGGGAGTTTGGCCGGCGGGCAGGCGTGACCGAGCGGACGCTGCGTTTTTATGAGGAAAAGGGGCTTTTGATTGCTTCAAAGCAGAACAGCGCAGGCCACAGGCTTTACGGAATAGCAGAGCTGAAGAAGCTGCAGCAGATTCAGTCCCTTAAATTTATCGGGTTATCACTGGAGGAAATCAGACAACTGATTGAGAAAGACGATGCCGCCGTTATGGAACTGGGTCCATCACTTGAGACTCAGCATACCCTGCTTACTGAAAAAAGAGATGAGTTAAACCGCGCTATTGAGGCGGTGGAACGTGTACAGTTTCTGATTGAAGAAGGAAAAAGCGTTACCTGGCCCGTTATAACGTCGCTTCTCTTTCAGACTGAACACGAAGACGAGCAGCGGGAGTGGATGAAGGAGCACTTTTCAGATGAGATGGCCGCTTTGTTTTTCTCGTTTCCAAAAGAACAGAGGCAGCAGATCGACCTCGACATGATGGACGTGCTGGCGACGGTCAAACAATTAATGAAAGATCAGGTTCCGCCGCGGTCAGAAGAGGCATTCAATCTGCTCGCAAAACTCACAGAGGCAGTCACGAAGCACGTGGACAGCCCGGAAACGTTCGCGAAACTGGCTGAGAAGTCTGATACCACACAAGCGTCAGCTGAAGTGGAGTTTCAGTTTCCCAATTTCTTTACCTCTGAAGAAGAAGCTTATCTGGAGGCAATCGGGAAAGAGATGGAGAAAATGTACGAAGAGAGTCAGGCTGACAAATCCTGACATACAAAGAAAAGCTGAAGCATCCGCTGCTTCAGCTTTTTCGTTTATTGTTTTTTCATCACGTAAAAAACATAACTGTAATCTTCGCCCGTGCTCCTGTACAGATCGATTTCACTTTGAACCTCCTCAACCACGTGCATCGCTTCAGAATTATGTTCGTATTTTTTCCGCATGTCCCTCAGGTTTTCCTCCAGGTGGAGATAGTAGTGGTCGGTCCAGTCCGATGGGGGCAGTACAAAATGAGCTTCACATAAATATCCCCGCGTCTGGATCTGGCTGATTTTTGCCTCGACCGTATCAATCTGATCGTAGGTGCTCTCCCAGAATTGTTTTGCTTTAGTCGTCGGAGAGGTGGTCAACCAGGAGATTTCGCTGCAGATGAGCCAGCCGCCGGGCTTCAGGAATTTCCGCCAGTCCTCAAGGCCATTGGTGAACCGGGCAATGTAGATGGCACCTTCAGACCAGATCAGGTCAAACGATTCTTCTTCAAAAGGCATGTCAAACATGGATATCGTCATCGCTTCAATCCTCTCAGACACACCGGTTTGCCCGGCCTGATCATGGAGCTTTTGAATCGATGTTTCACTGTTATCAATGGCAGTAATGTGTGCGTTGGGAAAGATGTCTGCAAGCAGCAGTGTCGAGGCTCCGTTGCCGCAGCCCACATCAAGAATCCGGATCGGCTGATCCTGCTGGGGATAAAAGGACGCTGCTTTTCGCGTGGATGCTTCGCTTCCCGGCCCAAGCCGTTCAAGGCCGTCAAACGCTTCAAAAAAGTACTTTTCATTCATCCTTCCATCGCTCCTTTCCTGGGATTATTGACTCAGTTGCTTGTGAAATTGTTGTGAAAGCCGGTAATTCCCGGCTATAATATAGCCTCTAGTGTAACAGATTAATGAAATAGATGAAGGAAGGTGAACAAAAAGGGGTAAAGTAACAAAAGGATATTTGGAAAGGATGATACATAATGAAGCATGACATTGATGAAAGAAAGCAGATGACGCCGAAGGAACGGCTGAGCGCCATGGCCGGTGCGGCCTTTCTGATGGCTACATCTGCGGTCGGTCCGGGGTTTCTTACCCAGACGGCTGTATTTACGGAAACACTTCTGGCGAGCTTCGCCTTCGTTATTTTAGCATCGATTATTCTTGATATCGGGGCACAGGTGAACATCTGGCGGATCGTGGCCGTTACCCGGATGCGCGGGCAGGAAATTGCCAACGCCGTCTTCCCGGGACTCGGCTATGTGCTCGCATTCTTTATCGTCCTCGGCGGTCTTGCGTTTAACATCGGTAACGTAGCCGGGGGCGGCCTCGGGGTGAATGCTCTTCTCGGGTTTGACCCAAGAGTCGGAGCCGTTATGACCGGGATCATCTGTATCGTCATCTTTCTCTCCAGAGAAGCTAACGTGGCCATGGACAAAGTCGTCCGTTATCTCGGGGCTCTCATGATCCTGCTTACGGCATACGTAATGATTACGAGTCACCCGCCATACGCGGAAGCGGCGATACGCACGTTTGCCCCGCTGGAGCTGGACTTTTTCGCAATTGTAACCATTGTCGGAGGAACGGTAGGCGGCTACATTACTTTTGCCGGCGGTCACCGTCTTCTGGATGCCGGTGTTTCGGGACAGCGCAACCTTGGTTACGTGACGAACACGGCGGTAACAGGTATTGTTGTTGCCTCCATTATGCGTTTTCTTCTGTTCCTTGCTGTTCTCGGCGTAGTAACAGCAGGGTTTGCGCTTGATCCGGACAACCCGACGGCGTCTGTGTTCCAGATCGCAGCCGGTGAAATCGGCTTCCGTATCTTCGGACTTGTGCTCTGGGCAGCGGGAATTACGTCGGTCATCGGAGCCGCCTACACATCAGTATCATTTCTGACCACGTTCCATCCTGCCATCGAGCGAAATAAAAACTGGTGGACGATTGGGTTTATCGTGTTCTCCACAAGTGTATTCTCGGTTATCGGCCAGCCGGTCACTCTCCTCATCCTAGCCGGTGCCTTTAACGGACTGATCCTGCCGCTCGCTCTTGGCTGTATTCTTCTCGCAGCCCATCAGAGCAGAATCGTGGGAGACTACAAGCACCCGGTATGGCTCACTGTTTTCGGTGGACTTGTGGTTGTGCTCATGGCCTACTTCGGTGTTCTGACTATGATCGAATCAGTGCCGGATCTCTGGAATCAGATGTTTTAATTTTAAATATAGAATGGAACCAAGGCCCGGCATTTTATATGCCGGGCCTTCAATTTTACGTTTAATGAACGGATAAAGCGGGATAACAAGTAGTAGGTAAACCAATTTCTGATCGAAAGGTGGTGTCTGTATGGCCGACAAAAAAGGCAGTGTAACCGTCGTTGAAGAGAAGGACAGTGGTTTGAACAAAAGGTTCAAGGATACGAAAACCGGTAAAACAATGACCCGTGGCGAATTTGCTGATGCGATTGAAAAAGGTGAATACGAAGACTACCATGTGATGAAATCAGAAGGAAAAAGGATCCCGAGATCAAACCCGGGAGTCGAGAATCTGGAATAAGGAACAGGAAGTGTATTTATGGACACTCAACAATAACATACCGAGCGGTTGGTTGTTATGACTCTCACCTGATTGTTGGTGAGGGTCATTCGCTTGAGAAGGGGGGGCACTGTTAGTAAGGACCAGGCTGAACGCCTACCGGATCGCCCCATGAGGCAGGACTGCGTGCACACCTTTAACGCCGTTCACGACCTGCGTGATCCGCAGATCCACTACCGTACTGGCCAGGGCCGCGGCTTCCGGCCTGGACACGTCATAAAGCTCACAAATAAGCGTCACCATGTCGCTCAGCGCCAAGCCTGCGGCCACATCGAGCTGCTGATCAAAACCGAATGTCAGCCAGCCGGACGGGGTATTGGCTCTTGGGTTCTGAAGGGACATTCCCTTTTTGACCGACAGGGTCAGATCGGCAAGATCCATCGGCGCTTCAATGGCCGTGCCGGACACTTCGCCGTCCCCCTGGGCTGCATGACCGTCGCCGCAGGAAAAGAGGGCACCGTCCACCTCTACAGGCAGATACAGCTTCGTCCCGGTTACGAGCTCCTTACAGTCGATGTTGCCGCCTACGCGCCGGGGCGGAATGGTAGAGTGAATGCCATCCGCAGCCGGAGCGACAGCAAGAAGACCGAGAAACGGCTTCACAGGTACGCTCAGCTGTCGTCCGCCGACGGCTGCTGAAGCGCTGCCCCGTTTCCGGCTGAGCGTCCAGTCGAGAGCGACCTTTTCCTCATCCACAATCCCGATCTGCTCATTCTGCCAGCTCGCACCGCCGCCGCCCCAGTTGCGGCCGTACCAGCCAGGCACCAGATCATTAATTCGTACTTCAAGTACATCTCCCGCCTCAGCCGCTTGAACGGCAATCGGCCCGACAATCGGGTGACAGTCCTGATCTGTGAGCGTATCGAACACGTGCCGCGCCTCTTCCGGCGCGGGGGAGTAGCCCCACTCAATATCTGGTGTCGTCATCCGCACCGTATCTCCCGAATTGACGGTCAGCACCGTCTCATAATCTCGGCTGAACGTGCCGCGCAGATACTTCTGTTCAAGCTTTAACGTATGAATCATACCGTTCGCCTCCTTTATCTTCATTTAAACAATAGCGAAAATCAGAATAAATTACAATGTAATGAAGATTCAGAATATTGGTTGACCGTGCGCTCAGTCAGCCGATATAATCACAAGTATAGGTGAAAAAAAAGAGGAGGCGTTCAGTTTGGCAGAAATGATTCAGACTTCAGTAGGAAAGCTTCTTGAAGATATGGCAGCAAAACAGCCCGAGCACGAGGCGCTCGTGTATCCCGACCGGGGACTCAGGCTTACATATCGGGAGTTTGACAACGAGTGCCGCCGCGCAGCAAAAGGATTTATGGCGCTTGGCATTGAACGGGGCGAGCACGTGGCCATCTGGAGCACAAACAAACCCGAGTGGATCACAAGCCAGTTTGCGACCGGAAAAATGGGCGCCGTGCTCGTGACTGTCAACACGAACTACCGCACATCCGAGCTCGAGTACCTGCTCAGGCAGTCCGATGCTACCACCATCGTGCTTATGGACGAATATAAAGGCGTATCGTACCTTGACATGCTGTATGAAATCGCACCGGAGCTCCGTGAATGCGAGCCGGGTGAGCTTAAATCCGAGCGGCTTCCGTACCTGAAAAATGTCATCTTTATGGGGAACGAAAAGCACCCGGGTATGTTCAGCTGGCCGGATCTGCTCGACAAAGCGGACAGCGTCACGGATGCAGAACTCGACGAGCGCATGGCAAGCCTCGACCCGGACGACGTAATCAACATGCAGTACACGTCCGGCACAACCGGCTTTCCAAAAGGCGTCATGCTGACCCACAACAACCTGGTAAACAACTCGAGAAACATCGCCGAGTGCATGAACTTAAGCGCCGAGGACCGCATGTGCATCCCGGTGCCGTTCTTCCACTGCTTCGGCTGCGTGCTCGGCATTCTCGCCTGTATCAACGCCGGATCCACCATCGTGCCGGTTCAGGAATTCAGCCCGAAAGACGTGCTCAAAGCCGTTGATGCGGAGAAATGTACCGCCCTTCACGGCGTGCCGACTATGTTCATCGCCGAGCTCAACGAGCCGGATCTTGATCAGTACGACTTTTCCGCACTCCGTACAGGCATTATGGCCGGGTCCAACTGCCCGATCGAAGTCATGCGCGGCGTGATCGACAAAATGGGCGCAACCGAAATGACGATCGCCTACGGCCAGACCGAATCGTCCCCGGTAATCACCCAGACACGCGTCGATGACTCCCTCGAACGCAAAACTGAAACGGTCGGCCGTGCGCTGCCGAACGTGGAAGTGAAAATCGTCCTTCCCGGCACCGATGAGGAAGTCGAAAACGGCCAGCAGGGCGAACTGTGCACCCGCGGCTACCACGTCATGAAAGGCTACTACAAAAACGAAGAAGCAACCCGTGAAGTGCTCACAGACGACGGCTGGCTGCATACCGGCGATCTCGCGGTGATGGATGAAAGCGGTTACGTCCGCATCACCGGACGACTCAAGGACATGATCATCCGCGGCGGCGAAAACATCTACCCGCGTGAAATCGAGGAGTTTCTCTACCAGCACCCGAAAGTGCGCGACGTTCAGATCGTTGGCGTCCCCGACGAAAAGTACGGCGAACAAGTGGCCGCCTATATCATCCTGAAAGACGGCGAATCTGCAACGGAAGAAGAGCTGCGCGACTACTTCGAAGGCCGCATCTCCCGCCACAAAATCCCGCGCTACATCGAATTCGTCGACGAGTACCCGATGACCGCATCCGGCAAAATCCAGAAATTCCGCCTCCGCGAACAGGCCATCAGCACAATCGCCTCGGGCAAAAAATAAAGGCAAGGATACAAAGAAAGCGCAGCATCCCATCGGGATCTGCGCTTTCCTGCTTATTCAGAGAAGCCCCACCGGACGGGACTCAAGTGTCCCCAAGAGCCGGGCACCGTTTCTTCAATTCCGTCAGAAACCTGTCTTCTTCTTCCGGCGAAATCTTAATACTCTCCCACAAGCCTGACCGGTAAAAAATCTCCAGTCCCGTTTTGGCAAGCATCATCCGGAACCCGGAAATATACTCGTCTGTTTCCGAAACCTTTTTAATGTCTACATAAGCAATCCGGTAGCGGAAGGGCCCGCCTTTCACGAGTAAATGATCTTCTTGAAAACTGTAGCCAAGCGACACCTTAACCCAGTAGAGAATGCCGGTGGACAATACAAAAACTGCTGCTGAAATCAGCGCCTGTGTCACGGTAGAGTCTGGCATTAATAAAGGCAGGAACAAGGCAGCCCCGGCAATCACGCTGCATCCCACCATGACTTTTATTGTGATCGGATCAATTCTTGAACGGAAAACCACTGGTAATATCTCCTTACTATACAGTAAATATCAAATGCCAAACACTGGCCACACCAAGACGAAAACAAAAACGAACAGGGCAATGGAAAGTGAAATACGGTCACCGTCAAAGTCTTCTCCCTGCCGGATTTTCTCCAGCACAGTGAGGGCTTTGTTGAAGATGAACACAACTAAGGCAGCTACAATCGCAACATACAAAAATAAAGGCAATTCAGACACTCCTAAACGATATATGATCACTTTTTCCCGGCTCTCATCCGAACCTCAAATGACCAGTCAGCTCTTTTCCTGCCGGCGCTTCTCCCGTTCCGCAAAATATTCCTCCACCGATGGATGAACGACCCGCTTTTTATACTCACTCCTCAATAGCCACACCATAGCCATCACGATTCCTGTGACAACCACAATTGCAATCAAAGGAGAGGAAGGGGGCTCGCCGAAGACATTTCGCAGGGCATCGGCAGGATAAAAACCGAGCCACCTCGTCAGAGGCGGAAGTAAGAAGACGGATATGAAAATGATCAGACCATATTGAAGAAAAAAACGCTCTTTGCTCATGAAACCAATCCCTATATAAGTTATTTAAATATTCTAACAAAAGCATATCATAATTAAGATTAGAATTCCCAGAAAATAACCTTATCGTGTCCCGTGCCTGCGTACCATTTCTATATCTTTCCGCTGATAGTTAAACAGTTCGTCTACTTTCGTTTCCAATACGTCAGCTAATCGGAATGCCAGCTGTAAGGTAGGATCATACTTGTTATTTTCAATCGCGTTGATCGTCTGCCGGGATACGGAGCAGCGCTGCGCCATGTCCTGCTGGGAAAGGTCCCTTGATTTTCTCAGTTCTCTTATTCGGTTCTCCATTTAATAGCCGTACCTTCTTCTGAAGTACAGCAGGGCACACAGGTAAATGAACGATGCACTTCCGAGCAGCGTAAATGATGAATAGCCGTCAAAATGGCTGTCAGCTGTGAAAATAGAATAAAGTTCTCGCGCCGCATCAAACAAAAGAACGGCGACAATGATCGTGAAAGCGTATGATTGTGCTTTTGTGCGGATTAATCTTTTTCTCTCATCTCCTGTATTCGGCAGGGTTACAAGCGTAATGAGAATCACGATAGCACTGAAGATCAGTATGGATATGTAGACTACGGGCATGAAGTCCATTTGTCCGGCTCCTTCCAAAAAGTAAATGTCAAAATGTTTTTACATTTTTACCTTACTATTAATTGGAAAATATGTCAAAGAGATTTTACATTTAAATACTAAAAAACCACCCTCAACATTAAGGATGGTTTCTCTATGCTTGTTTTTTACGAGTTCCCCTTCTCGGGGATCGGATTCTCCTTCAGCATCCGGGCAAAATGCACCAGATTAAACGCAAGCATCTTCGTATTTTTCTTCGTAAACTCGCTGTCCCGTCCGGCTTCCATGTAGGAAGGGCCTGGCCCCGCTTCACCTACCCAGTAGGCGTCCACATTGGGTGGGATTGTGAAGCCGACATGCTGCATGCCGTAAAGGATTGACTGGGAGGCGTGCTTGGCCCCGTCTTCGTTACCGGTTACAATGACCCCGGCAACTTTGTTATAGTAGATGGCCTGCCCTTTTTCATTCGTCTCGCTGCTTGACGCATACAGCCGTTCCATGACACGTGTGGCGATACTGCTTTTTTCACCCATCCAGATCGGGGTGCCGATCACGAGAATATCTGCGGCAAGTACCCTCTCCATCAGCTGCGGCCACTCATCACTGTCTCCCATGTCAGGCTCCATGCCCGGTACAACCTTGTAATCGGCCACCCGGAGTTCAACTGCCTGTACACCTTCTGATTCCATCCAGCGGGCGGCTTCCTGCATCAGTGCGCTCGTATTGGACTCTTCATCGCTTGTCTTGAGTGACGTGTTCAGCATTAGGCATTTCAAGTTGGCCATTCCTGCAGATCATCCTCCTTTGTTATGAAACCCCATGTGCTCTGTACGGCTATTTACCGGCAGCTTCCAGATACGTGAGGGCAAACCAGCCCTGGGGGTCTTTCCACACTTTCTTAAGCGACAGCCCCGCTTCCAGGGCTTCCTTCTCAAACGCCTCTACATGAAATTTATAAGAGTTTTCCGTATGAACCGTTTCACCGGCCATGAACGTAAATGACTTTCCTGCCACTTCCACGATCTGATCGGTGATGCTCTCCAGGTGCATTTCGATGCTGCTTTTTTCCTCATTAAAGAAAGCTGTATGGCGGAACTTTTCCACTTCAAAAGCGGCTCCAAGTTCTCGATTCATCCTTTCAAGCATGTTCAGATTAAATTCAGCCGTAACCCCGGAAGTGTCGTTGTAGGCCGCTTCAAGCACAGCCCGCTCTTTCACTAGGTCAATGCCGATTAATATCCCGTCATCCGGGCTGAGCTGTGCACGCAGGTTTTCAAGAAACATGTGCCGCTCAAGCTCTTCGAAATTGCCGATCGTGGAGCCGAGAAACAGGATCACTCTCCGGCCGCTGGCAGTGTACTGCAAAAAGTCGGTGGAACTCGTGTAGTCTGCACAGAGACCGTATATGTGAAGGCCGGGGCAGACAATTTTCAGCTTGCTGACTGTATCCTCGACGGCAGACAGGGAAATGTCGATGGGTGTATAGCTTTTTACCATTGGTACTGCGGAAATCAGCAGCTCAATTTTTTCCTCTGAACCGCAGCCTAACTCCACGAGCGAAGCGGATGTACCAATGGCCGCTGCAATCGCTGCACTCTGATCACGCAGAATCCGTTTCTCCGTCCGGGTCGGGTAGTATTCAGACAGCGTTGTTATGGTATTAAACAGGCGGCTGCCCCGTTCATCGTAGAAATGTTTTGGAGCAATCACCTTTGGGTTCCGGCTGAGTCCTGTCAGCACGTCTTTTTGAAAGGACGCGAGGGAAGGGTTTAAGTCGATTATCATACCGGAATTATCTGTTTTCGTCATGGCCCGTTTCATCCTTTGCTAATCGGATCCCGCTGAACTGCCACCGTTTGTCCGGGTGAAAAAAATTACGGTACGTCACGCGCACGTGGTTATCCGGTGTGGCACAAGAACCACCGCGAAGAACCATCTGGTTGCTCATAAACTTGGCATTGTACTCACCGAGGGCCCCGTCCGGCCTGGCGCTCTCCGGATACGGCGTGTAGGGGCTCCTTGTCCAATCCCACACGGAACCGTAAGGAGACTGGTCCTCATCAAACGCAGGGTGAAAATCCATCGATTCCAGAAACTGGCCTGATACCGGACGGTTTTTAAACGCGGTTTCCCATTCGTGTTCACTCGGCAGCCGACAGCCCTCCCACCGGGCGTATGCATCGGCTTCGTAAAAGCTGATATGGGTGACCGGCTCATTCGGTTCAACCTTTTTATAGCCGTGCATCGTAAAGTAAAACCATTCACCGTTCACATGTTCCCAGTAGAGCGGCGCCTGCCAGCCTTTCTGATTCACTATAGCCCAGCCCTCGGAAAGCCAATACTTCGGATCGGAATAACCGCCTTCCTCGATAAAGGAGATGTACTCACCATTGGTAACAGGCCGTGAGGCGATGGAAAACGGGTACAGGTACACTTTATGCTCCGGACGTTCGTTATCAAAAGAGAAATGCTCCTCATTCGTCCCCACTTCCGCCACGCCTCCCTCAAAACGGAGCCACTTCATTGGAGGAGCCGACGTTTCCACCGGCGAAAGCGGCTTCGGGTGAAATACCGGATGAAGCGGATTGATTGAGAAATTGTACTTCACATCGGTGATAAGAAGCTCCTGATGCTGCTGTTCGTGCTGAAGGCCGATTTCAAGCAGGGATAGGATCTCGTCTGTGAGGTTTTCGGGGTCGGATAAAAATGAAGTCATTTCTTTGTCCACGGCTTTACGGTAATCGATAATTTCATTCACTGTCGGCCGTGAGAGCAGGCCGCGCTGATGGCGGGGAAAAGGCTTGCCGAGAGTTTCGTAATAGGAGTTGAACAGCTTTCTCGTTGCCTCGAACCGGTACTCATAGCCGTCGACGAATGTATTTAAGATAAAGTCCTCAAAAAACCATGTGGTGTGCGCCATATGCCACTTTGGCGGACTTACATCAGACATGCTCTGGACTACGTAATCTTCCGTCTCAAGAGGTTCTGTGATGCGCATCGTCAGATTCCGTACATACGTAAACTCTTTTACCAGCGTTTCGCATTGCGTTGTCCCTGTCGTCTGAATCACAACCGCCTCCTTCTTTAACTATTTAAAAATACCCTCTGCCGTGCTTAGATAAACTAATTCTGGAAAAACAGGGAAATGTCCTTTTCTTACAATAGGTTGTTATCGTTTTTTAACAATTCAGCCCATAAGGTGGTACACTGGTCCATATAATCAGAAAGGTGTGATGGCTTATGACAAAACGAATACATAACGCAGCCGATAAACAGATCATCAACCAATGGAGAGGACGCGATCACACTGACAATAAGATTTGGAGACATCACTGCTGAAACGGAGCGGCTCATCCTGCGCCAGCTCAGAAATGATGATTACGAAGCATGGTTAGAGGGTTTTACCGGAAGGAGCGACTCACAGTACCGTCACGACACCGGGAGAATGGACATGACGGAATGCACGGAAGACTGGTTCGAAAAGCTTGTGGAAAAACATAGACAACTGGCCGCAGACGATACGGCCTACATCTTCTTCGTTTTTCACAAGGACGGCCGCCACCTTGGCCATGTGGACTTTTCCACACTCGAGAGGGAGGAGTTCCAGTGGGCACGCATCGGTTATGCGTTTCACAATCAGCACTGGGGCAACGGTTACGCGGCCGAAGCAGTGACCCGGGCGCTCGAAACCGGGTTCAGGGAGCTCGGCTACCACCGGATCGAGGCCCATATCAATCTCGACAACCCCCGATCCATGAAACTGGCCGAAAGGGCCGGCATGACGTTTGAGTGCACAAGAAAAGGGTTTATATACGAATTCGGAGAGTGGACGGATAACCACGTGTACTGTAAAAACGCAGAAGGAGAGTAACGTGGGGGAGGAAATCACTAACATAACATGACATCACTAAAGAAAGCCGCCCTCACTTAAGAGGAGCGGCTTTCTGCTGTCTCAAATCGGAGAGACTGTTTCGACTTTACCCAGCTGTACGCAATTGTGACAATCGGAGCCAGCCACAGAAACACAGTGAACGGCAGGTAAACGATCACCGGCACGCCGACGATGGTACTGCACAGAATCGCCAGCAGGCTCCACGGCACGAGCCCGGCAAATACCACGGTAGAATCGGCCAGCGTCCGGGACAGCTCCCTGCGGTGAAAGTGCGTCCGCCAGTGAGGCAGAAGCGACCGTCCGGCAAGGAGAATCGGAAACGACTGATTCGGGGAAATCAGACTTACCCCGGCAGCCACACCAACCGTCTGTGCCGTGTTTTTCGTGAGGTTTGACGTATCGTGGAACACCCGCTCAATAAACGGCTGCAGCATCCCCGTCTCTTCAATGATCTGGCAGTAGGCCCCGACAATCAGAATAAACAGCACAAACGGCAGCATCCCGATGAGGCCGTTCAGACCACCGGCACCGGTCACGGCGCCTTCTGCCCACGCCTGCAAGCTTGTACCCCGGTAAAGAAGAATCGCGCCTCCTGCTAAAATACCCGCTGAAAAACACGTTTTCATCTCTTTTCCCATAAAGATCAGCACAAGCAGGAGTACCGGTGGAACCAGGGAGAGGGAAAGGCTGTTCCAGTCGAGTGCCCCGGCAGCTGACGCCGTATTGGATCCGCCCGCGGCTACCAGCGAGTCAGCGAGGAAAAAGATCAGAGCAGTGAGCGTCACAGTGATAATCATCGTCGGCGTAATCGAGCGAAGGTGCTCCTGTACCTTCAGCTCTACGCTGAACGCCAGCAGCTGAAACGAGCTTGACAGAGGTGACGACCGGTCGCCGACAAAGGAGCCGGACACGAGGGCACCTGCCACAAGCGGTGCCGGCAGTCCGAGCGTGAGCCCGGCACTCATGAGCGGAATCCCCACGATGCTGAGACTCCCCACAGAGGAACCGACCGTAAAGGACATGAGGGCTGTCACAAGAAAGGCGACTGTGAGAAAATAGTCAGGTGAAATGAACGTCAGAAACAGAGCGTTCAAATCGTCGATTGTGCCTGCCATATACCACGTAGGAAGGATCAGTCCGATAAACGCAAGCAGCCAAGCCACGTTTTTGTTCCGGCTGACACCGGTCAGGGAGGCCTGTCCGATGGTATGCCAGCTGATCTCTTTTTTCCGGCAGAGAACAACAAGCGCAGCCACGCCGGGCACCATCGCAAGTGCAAGCGGAAAAGATATGGCGATTGCCCCCATCAGAAAGACCAGGGTAACGGCAAAGATAAAAATAATGTCTATAATCGTAAAGCTTTTTTTCATTTTTTCATCACTCCACAGCCAATCGTAACACAGAAGCGACGACCAATGAGCGTCGAAAAAAGAGGAAAACAGGCTCCTTGTGTGGAAACACTGTTCAGGAGGAAAAACCATGACTATACTCACGCCATTTGAGACACCACGCCTTCTCATCCGTGAACTTAGAGATGAGGATCTGCATGAGATACACGAGCTGAAATCAGATTCCGGCGTCGTCCGTTACCTGACCTGGGGACCGAACGAGCATAAGGGGCAGACCCGCTCAAACCTCCGGGCCCAGATTGCACTGCAGAAAATTGTGAACCGGACCGTTTTTGTACTGGCCGTTGAAGAGCGGGAAACCGGACGGGTCATTGGAAACGCAACGATCGTTTTTCAGAACGGGGCAAAGAAGGTAGCCGATATCGGCTATTTTATAGGGTCGCCATCCTGGGGACGGGGCTACGGGACGGAACTGACCGGTGCCATAAAAGAAATTGCCTTTACCCGCCTTGGGGCGATGCGCCTGGAAGCCACCTGCGATACGAGGAACCAGGCATCGGTCCGCTGCCTGAAACGGGCAGGATTTACACTCGAAGGATGCAAACGAAAAAACCAGCAGGTTCATGGGGAGTGGCGCGACCACTATATCTTCGGCCTGCTACGGGAGGAGGATCAACCGGTGCCGATTGATCACTCGCTCGAGCTCGAACAGCTTGAGAAAAAACTGCAGAGCCCCGAAGTCCGGACTGATGTGGCGGAGATTGACCGACTGCTGCACGATGGCTTTTTTGAGTTCGGAAGCTCAGGAGTTCCTTTCACGAAAGCCGACTGCCTGGATCCGGGCGGAATAGGTGTCCGGGAGTTTCATATGCGGAACTTTGAGTACCGTCCTCTCTCAGCCGACACGGCCCTCGTCACCTACAAGGTATACGACGCCACCCTTGGACACAGCACCCTCCGATCGTCGGTGTGGAAAAAAGTCGAAGGACGCTGGCAGATGTATTTTCATCAGGGAACGATCATGAAAGAGCACTAATACGAGGAAGGACCGGCTTTTGGCCGGTCCTTTTGGGTTGTAAAAATATCTGCTTAAAAAAATAAGCGCAGCTGCACTCCTGCAGTGAGACTCATGCGGCACTGAAGGCCAGGCTTGCCGGCATCGCCACGGAAAGCGAACGGACTTTGTGCAGCGGAGTAAATACAAATAAAACGCCATGTCTAACTGCCTATTAGAATTACCACAGCCACAGCGCCCCGAATACCCCGAACATGAGCGTCGACACAAGCGCGATCACCACGCCCACTAGAGTCTCATAGGGCAGGAGGCGGAACCGTTCCTTCATACCCATTCGCACACTCGCCCGGGTAATGTGGAAGTATGTCCCGTGCGGTAAATGGTCCAGTACCGTTGCACCGGCATTCACCATCGCCGCACCGGCAAGGGCGTGAATGCCGAGCTCAAACATCGTCGGTGCGAACACGCTTCCGGCAACCGCCGTTCCTGCAGCTGTCGATCCTGTCGCCCCGCTCATCGTAATTCCGGCGAGCGGCGCTATGGAGTACGCCGGCAGCCCAAGAGCTTCAATCCCCGCAAGGATGTGACCGATCAAAGCCGAGTGGGCGATCACACCTGCAAGGGTGCCCGTCCCGATCAGCAGGATCGCCACATCAGCCATTTTACCGAGCCCGGAACGTATGTACATATTTAAATGAGAAGCCTTGCCCATCGCGATTGCCCCTGCAATGCCGCCGATCGGCAGGGCGTAAAGAGGATCTACATAAATACCTGCCAGAGGCTGAAGCATCAGAAGAAAAATCGCCACCGCCGGACCTGTAAGCGCCCCGGCAAGGGAAGGAACCGGTCCGTCGACATCGGCGCTCACATCCTCATTTTCCACACCGCTCCCGGTATGACGAAGCCGCCGGGCAAGGAGGTAAGTAAAACCAAGTGCCGTAAAGGCAGGCAGCACCCCGGCAAACATCACCGTAGTAAGCGGCACCTGAAACGATTCCGCCGCTGCCAGTGTGTTCGGGTTTGGGGAGATCACGTTTCCTGCTTTTCCCCCTCCGGAAATGGCCAGGAGCACGGCGAACTTGGACATGTGGATTTTACGGGCAATTGCAAGGGCAATCGGGGCAATGGTAAGAACGGCTACACCGATAAACACACCCACACCTGTAAGCACCATCGTGGCACCGGCAATGGCGAGGAGCGCCTTCGTTTCGCCTAAACCCTCCAGGATCGAATTGGCAATCTTTTTTGCGGCACCTGACTCAATGAGCACCCCGGCCAGTACCCCGGCAGCCAGCACCCGGAGCACGACACCGGTCATGCCTTCCGCGCCGCCAATCATAATCTGCGTTGTATCCACAAGCCCCGCACCGCCAACGATGCCTCCCGTCAGCGCACCGGCCATCATGGCATAGGCAGGGGCCACACGCAGTAAAATAAGGCCGATTGTAAGTATGAGAGCAAGAATCGTACCAAAAGCCGTCAGCTCCAAGTCCATCCGCTAAACTCCTAACATCGCATTTTTTCCTATCATACCGTGTTCATTCCCCAAATGTAGCAAATATAAAAAAACAGGCCTTTCGTTGTGCGAAGCGTCCATGCATGATCGGCCGGCGCGCAGTCATACTAAGGAGAAGATCAAAGGAGGCGGGGCAGGTGAAAAAAGGGAAAATAGCTGGTCTGCTCATTGTTGTAATTCTGCTGACTGTCTCGTCCGTTTCTGTATACGGCTACACAAAGCCCCAGCCTGAAGGCGTGGATTATGCCGGTGCCGAGCACCGGTCGGACGCTGTGGAATTTCTGTATGACCTCACGTATGAAAAAAACGGCCGCGCAGTCGTTGAACAGAACGTATATGACCGCATGCTCTCCGTCATTGAGGAAGCCGGGGAGTTCGTGGTGGTGGATATGTTTTTATATAACAACTTCCAGGAGCCGGAGCAGGACTATCCGGACATGGCCGGCCCGTTCACCGAAGCACTCGTCAAAGCAAAAGAAACGAACCCTGATCTCACGGTGTATGTCATGACAGATGAGATCAACCGCTCGTACGGGGCACACAAATCCCCCCATATTGAAAAATTAAGAGAGCACGGCATTGAAGCCCATTACTTTGACAACAGCGAGCTGCGCGATCCGGCCCCGGCATACTCCGGTGTCTGGCGCACCTTTCTGCAGTGGTGGGGCAAAGGCGGGGAAGGATGGATCCCCAATGCCCAGAGCTCCTCGCTCCCGGACGTCCCGCTTCGATCGTATCTTGAAGCGCTCAACTTAAAAGGCAATCACCGCAAGCTCGTGTTCTCGGAAAAAGAAGCGATCGTCACATCGCTGAATGCCCAGGGACGCGGCGCCTACAACTCGAACTTCGCCTTCTCGGTTCAAGGCGCGGCAATTGGTGATCTTCTTTTTACAGAACGAGTAACAGCGGATATGTCCGGCGTCGACTTTCCAATTAAAAATCCCATACCCGCTGCTTCAAATCAAAATGGAGCATACAGCGTGCAGGTTCTGACGGAAAAAGCGATCAAAACCACGATCCTCGAAGAGATCGAGCAGGCAGAAAAAATTGATGTGGCTGCCTTTTATCTTTCGGATCGGGATCTCGTGAAAGGCCTGATTCGTGCGGCGGAAAGAGGCATACCGGTTCGCATCATTCTGGATCCCAACATTCATGCTTTCGGCCGTGAGAAGCCCGGCATTCCAAACCAGGTCGTGGCGCATGAGCTCAGGGAAAAAGCCCCGGACAGCCTCGAGATCCGCTGGTACAACACGGCAAAAAAAGAGCAGTACCATACGAAGCTGTTTGCGTTTCAAAAAGGCGGGGAAACCACCCTGATCGGCGGGGCTGCAAACTTCACGAAACGAAACATCGGCGGCTTTAACCTGGAGACGAACCTGAAAGTGTCCGGTGACGACCATACGAAAGTCATGCAGGACGTCCAAGACTATTTCGACCGTCTGTGGACGAATGAAGGAGGGAAATTCACTCAGAGCGTTTCGGCTTACGAGGAAGATTCGTGGTGGAAGCATAAGCTGTACATTTTACAGGAACGGACCGGGTTTTCCACATACTGAACAAGCAGCAGGACGGGAATGTGCCTGCTGCTCTTTTGGTGATCAGCTTTCCTTGTGTGGCGGCGCCTTACTCGCTCTGGAGCACCTTCCGGCCGTCATCAAGGGACCAGCGGCCTTCTTTTTCTCCAAAAAGAGGGCGAAGAAAGGCGTCGGCGTAAATTCGCAAGGCGGTGAGGCTGCCGGCTTTGGCCAGTGTCAGGACTTCATAGAGAGCAGTCATTTTCTTCTGAAGCGGTTTAATGACGCGGGTCTGCTCAGCCGGGTCGAGCGCGGCCAGGTCTTTTAGGTCGGTGGTGAGACGGGTCAGGCCGTAGCGGATCGGATCTGCTTCTTTGCCGAGTGTGCCGAGCTCGTTCTGCATACGGGTAAGAAAGGCGGTGGCGGCGTCGAATTTGCTGAACAGGCGGAGCACCTCGAGACCCAGGATGTTCGCGGTTCCTTCCCAGACAGTAAGCACCTGGGCGTCCCTGAGCAGGCGCGGGGTCACAAAGTCTTCGATGTAGCCGTTCCCGCCGTGCATCTCGATCGCTTCGTGGGCAAAGTGGATCGCCTGGTCGGCGGTATCCGCTTTAATCAGGGCGATCATCAGGCGGAGCATGCCGTCATCTCTTGCAGCTTCCGGCTTTTCATACCATTCATCGAATTCCCGGACAAGGGCAAAGACGGCCCGGGTCTGGGCTTCGAGCCGTACTTTCATTTTCACAAGGGAGTCCTGGATCATCGGGTACTGGATGATCGCCTCTCCGAAAGCGTGCCGGTCCTCGGCATAGCGGCGGGATTCCGAGTACGCCCGGCGCATGATGCCGATCGAGGCGACCGCGTTGCAGATGCGCGACAGGTTGAGCGCTTCCATCATGTAGTAGAAACCTCTGTCTTTTTCACCAATCACGAACGCTTCGGCGCCGTTAAATTCCACTTCACCTGAAGGAACGGCCCGGACACCGAGTTTATCTTTTAAACGACGGACTCTGAGGTTATTCAGGCTGCCGTCCTCTTTACGCCACGGTACGAGAAAAAGAGCGAGGCCTTTCGAGCCGTCCGGCGCTCCTTCAGGACGTGCGAGTACGGTGGCGACACCGCACGTGCCCGCGTTACTGGCGAAGTACTTTTCCCCGTACAGGTGGTAGGCGCCGTTTTCGTAGACGGCTTGCGTTTCGTTGGCGCCAACGTCCGATCCGCCCTGCCGTTCAGTAAGAAACGTGGCTCCCTCGAAAAGTTCCGTGTCCCCGGTGGAGAGAACGTGGGGAAGGAACCGGTCTTTTAGTTCAGCGCTTCCGTACCGTTCCAGCAGGTAGGCAGTGGCCATCGTGAGTGTGACGGGGCAGTAGAAGCCCGGCTCGGACTGGCTGAGCACGTACCCCTGGGCAAAGGAGTAAAGGTAGTTTCCATTGTGGCCAAGGGCCGGAATGTCCTTGTGTATGTAGCCGACAATTCCTTTGCCGTATGTATAGCAGACGGTCTGCCGATAGCCTTCATTCACTTCGATTTTGGACTGCTCGTCGCCGAAACGGTCGTATGGAACGAGGCGCGGCTGCCCTTCATGGTCCGTATGCTTCGCCCGCTCGTCGATCACGCCGGCACAGGCGGCACCAAACTCGGTGAGTTCCTCTTCGGCCCAGGCGGCAAAATCAGAAGGAAGGCAGGTGCGTACGAGTTCCTGGATGAGAGGATCCTCAGTGTAAAAGTTCCGCTTTTCGTTTTTTCGGGTGGACTGGAGAACAGGCATGGGTAAGCTCCTTTCAATTTGGAAGTGATCAGCTATTGGTTTCGGCTCCAACGCGCGGAAGTCCTGCATAAAAGAAGCCCGGCTTTCACTCGTGATGAATGCCGGGAGTGCTTTACAGTGCCTTGTTATTCCTGTTTCTGAAGGGCGGCGCGTTCTTCATCAGAGAACACGCGGGAGCGGGTGAGGAAACGCTTGCCCTCAGGGCCCTCAAGGGAAAACATGCCACCCCTTCCATTAACCACATCAATAATCAGCTGGGTATGCTTCCAGTATTCGTACTGGTCTTTCGCAATATAAAACGGAGTGCCCCCGATTTCACCGAGCTTCACGTCCGAGCGGCCGGTTTTCAGCTCGCCGTCTGCATAGCACATCGGGGAGCTGCCGTCACAGCAGCCGCCGGACTGATGAAACATGAGGGGGCCGTGGCGGTCCTTCAGTTTTTCAATGAGCGCGAGAGCACTGTCGGTCGCGGTTACACGTTCGACCATCGATTGTCACCTCCTGTTTCAGTAGAGTGGAGTGTAAAGCGAGTGTCCGCATTAGGACATAACGCAGAAAAAGCAGATGAAGTATCCTGATTCGGCGGGAATCGGGATATAACGCAGAAAAAAGCAGATGAAGTGTTCTGATTCACCTGCACCCGGACCTTTACGATGCTCACCCCTGGGACTGGGGACCCCTCTTTGCATCAAACATAAGCTGAAAAGTAAGGACGGCAGCCGCACAGGCGGTACCGTCCTCTTTTTTGGTTTTGGCTTAAAAGAACCCGAGCTTGTCTTCGCTGTAGCTCACGAGCAGGTTCTTCGTCTGCTGGTAGTGGCTGAGCATCATATGGTGATTTTCCCGGCCGATTCCTGATTTCTTGTAGCCGCCGAACGCTGCATGGGCCGGATAGGCGTGATAGCAGTTTGTCCATACACGGCCGGCTTCAATCTGGCGTCCGAAGCGGTAGGCAGTGTTGATGTTTCGCGTCCATACACCTGCACCGAGTCCGTACAGAGTGTCATTTGCAATGGAAAGGGCTTCTTCAGGGGTTTTAAACGTTGTAACCGATACAACCGGCCCGAAGATTTCCTCCTGGAACACACGCATTTTGTTGTCGCCTTTAAACACAGTCGGCTGGACGTAGAAGCCGTCCTTCATGTCGCCGTCAAGCTGTGCCTGCGAGCCGCCAACCAGACACTCGGCACCTTCTTCTTTTCCGATTTCAAGGTAGGAGAGGATCTTTTCGAGCTGCTCCTGTGACGCCTGGGCGCCCATCATCGTGTCCGTATCAAGCGGGTTGCCGGTCTTGATCTGCTTTACCCGTTCTATGGCACGCTCCATAAACTTGTCGTACACAGATTCATGGATAAGTGCGCGGGACGGGCACGTACATACTTCACCCTGGTTGAGAGCGAACATGACAAAACCTTCGATCGCTTTATCGAGAAACGCATCGTCCTGATCCATAATGTCCTCAAAGAAAATGTTTGGTGATTTTCCGCCGAGCTCGAGGGTAACCGGGATGATGTTTTCAGATGCATACTGCATGATCAGGCGTCCGGTCGTTGTCTCACCGGTAAAGGCGATTTTGGCGATCCGGTCGCTCGAGGCAAGCGGTTTACCGGCTTCAACACCGAATCCGCTCACGACGTTAAGTACACCTTTCGGCAGAAGGTCCTTTACAAGGTCGAGCCAGACAAAGATCGAAGCCGGTGTCTGCTCGGCAGGCTTCAGCACAACGCAGTTACCAGTGGCAAGTGCCGGAGCGAGCTTCCACGTGGCCATAAGGATCGGGAAGTTCCACGGGATGATCTGACCCACAACACCGAGAGGCTCGTGGAAGTGGTACGCCACGGTATCGTTATCAATCTGACTGTTCGTTCCTTCCTGGGAACGGATCGCACTGGCAAAATAGCGGAAGTGGTCGATCGCCAGCGGAATGTCGGCATTTAGTGTTTCACGGACAGCTTTTCCGTTGTCCCACGTTTCGGCAACGGCCAGCATTTCTGCATTCTCTTCCATACGGTCAGCAATTTTAAGAAGGATATTGGATCTTTCAGTTACGGACGTTTCACCCCAGGCTTTTTTTGCGGCATGGGCAGCATCGAGTGCTTTTTCCACATCTTCCTCGCTGGATCGTGCTATTTCGCAGAATACCTTTCCTGTGACCGGGGAGACGTTTTCGAAGTACTCGCCTTTGACCGGTGCGGTGAATTCGCCGTTAATGAAGTTGTCGTAGCGCGACTCGAAGTTCACTTTTGCGCCGTCTGTGTTCGGATTGCTGTAGATCATCTGACTCACTCCTTCTCATTTTCATATAGGGTAAGCGCTTACAAAGAAGTTGGCAGCTTCTGATGAGAAACCGGATATTTTGCCCGGTTAACGAGTATTTTATCAGAAAATTCTGTTTCGATAAAGAATTTAAAATGAGCCCGGACTTTATTGTGCTTTTGGAGGGTAAAGAAGGAAGAAGGACCTCTCATTAAAAGAAATTATTCGCTACCCGAAACAGTTCGGTTTATGGTAAAGTAGTAAGAAGATTTGTTAGATTGACGAACAATTCTGCTCATCTGTTTCTGAAAATTTTGAAACACACATACACATCCTGTAGAAGCAGTAAATGGAGGCATCATCATGAGAAAGCTGTTCCCTTTTTTACGTCCGTACCGGATTCCGATCGTGATTGCTCTTTTTCTCACGCTCGTGGAGCTGACGGTGGAATTATTACATCCTTATTTTATGAGCCGGATTATCGATGACGGCATTATGCAGGGCGACATGAGCCAGGTAATTTACTGGGGCGCGATCATGATCGGCTTTTCCCTGATTGCGTTTGCGGCCGGGATCACCAACTCGTTTTTTGCGGCCCACACGAGCCAGGGCGTCGGGTTTACCCTCAGGAGCAGTCTGTTCAGGAAAATCCAGTCATTTTCGTTCGCAAACTTCAATAAGTATCCGACTTCGTCCCTCATCACGCGGATGACGAACGACGTGACGCAGCTGCAGAACACCCTTTTTATGAGTCTTAGGATCATGCTCCGGGCACCGCTCCTCGTAATCGGAAGTGTCGTCATGGCGTTTATCGTCAACCCGGCACTCGCTCTTATATTTGTTGTAGCCGTGCCGCTTCTAATCACGTTTCTCCTCGTTATTATGAAGCGCGCAGGCAAGCTTTTTAAGGAAGTGCAGAAGCGCGTGGACCGAGTGAACGGCGTGGTTCAGGAAAACCTGGTTGGGATGCGGCTGATCAAAGCCTTTACCCGCCGGAAGCATGAAAACAAAAAATTTACCCGGGCCAGCGGCGAGCTTCGGGACCGGACGACGAAAGCGCTCCGGACGGTGGAAATTACGATGCCGATCATTCTTCTCATCATGAACCTGAGCATTATGGCGGTTCTCTGGTTCGGCTCGTTCCAGGTCAATACCCAGGGAGCCAGTGTCGGGGAAGTGGTGGCGATCGTGAACTATGCGACCCGGATGAGCGGCGCCATGACCGTCTTTTCCATGATCATTATGATCTTCTCCCGTGCGAAGGCCTCCTCCCAGCGGGTAGGCGAAGTGCTTGAGGAAGAAATCGATCTACGGGACGAAAAAGGAGCCGATAATGATCGGACGATTCATGATGGCAAAATTGCTTTTGACCGCGTTCAGTTTCATTATCCGGGCACCGATACACCGGTGCTGAAAGACCTCTCATTTCAGGTGAACCCCGGGGAAAAAGTGGCGATCATGGGCGCAACGGGATCAGGTAAGTCATCTCTGTTCCAGCTCATTCCCCGTCTGTATGACGTAACAGCTGGGACGGTGTTCATTGACGGTAGAGACATTCGGGGGATGACGATGGAGCGCCTTCGTAAACAGATCGGCTTTGTGCCGCAGGAAGCGATGCTCTTTACCGGTTCAATCAGAAACAACATCCTCTGGGGCAAGGAGGACGCCTCGATGGAGGAGATTGTGGAGGCCGCGAAAAGTGCCCAGATACACGACACAATCGCAGGTCTTCCGAACGGCTATGAAACCGAACTCGGCCAGAAAGGTGTCAACCTTTCCGGCGGCCAGAAGCAGCGCCTGTCCATTGCGAGGGCCCTCATCCGGAAGCCGAAAATCCTTCTTCTGGACGACAGTACGAGTGCTCTCGATATGAAAACGGAGGCACGTCTGCTTAAAGCCATTTCAGGCTATAACTGCACGACGATGCTCATCACCCAGAAAGTGAGCACCACGATGAGCGCGGACAAAGTACTGCTGATTGAGGATGGCCAGATTACCGCTGAAGGTACGCATGACGAGCTGCTGACCCATTCCACGCTCTACCAGCAGATTTTCGCATCCCAGCTCGGTGAAGGAGGTCCGAAGCATGCTTAATGAACTGAAAAAACCGTTTCAGTATAAAAAAGTGGACCTCGACAGGCTGGAAGAGGGAAAAAGCGGGGCGTACTCGTTTCAAAAACCGAAAGCCGACAACTTCTGGGGCACCGTGCGCCGGATCGGCAGTCAGCTCGCCGAGCGGAAAGGGATGCTCACGTACGTGATTCTGATGATCGTCGTCAGCTCCGCCATGGCCCTTCTCGGACCGTTTCTGGTCGGATTTTCGATCGATAACTACATCGTCGATTTGAATGCGGGCACCCTCGGATGGATGCTCATCGCCCTCGCGATTGTTTACGTCCTGCATTCCCTGTCGGTCTGGCAGCAGCACATGTGGATGATCCGCATCGCACAGGACACGGTTTACAACATGCGGACCCGCCTTTTCCGCCAGCTGCACAAGCTGCCGGTGCCGTTCTTTGATAAACGACAGCACGGGGATCTGATGAGCCGGGTCACAAACGACATGGAAAACGTCAGTAACACGCTGAACAGTTCTGTGATTCAGATCGTTTCCAGCGTTCTCACCCTTGTGGGGACAGTGGCGGTTATGCTCTGGCTCAGTCCGCTCCTGACGCTCGTAACGATGCTCATCGTTCCGGCAATGGTGTTCGGGATGAAGTGGATCACCAAGCGCACAGGCAAGCTGTTCAAAGCCCAGCAGAAAAACCTCGGTGAGCTGAACGGCTACATCCAGGAAACGATGAGCGGTCAGCGCATCGTGAAAACCTTCTCCCAGGAAGAGCGCGTAATCGAGGAGTTTATGGAAAAAAACCGGCGTCTTCGCGGCACCGCCTTCTGGGCCCAGACGTTTTCCGGCTTTATTCCAAAGCTCATGAACATGCTCAACAACCTCAGCTTTGCGGTAATCGCGTTTATCGGCGGTGTGCTGGCGTTAAACGGCGTGGGCGGCATCACGATTGGCGTGATCGTCATTTTTGCTGAATATGCCCGCCAGTTTACCCGCCCGCTGAACGACCTGGCCAACCAGTTTAACCTGCTCCTGTCGGCTGTTGCCGGTGCCGAGCGGGTGTTCAATATCATTGACGAGGAAGAGGAAGCGAGCGACGAGGCAGATGCAGGTGAAATCGACGGTGTGGTCGGTGAAGTCCGGTTTAAGGACGTATCGTTTTCCTACGACGGGGACGACGGGACAATCAGCCATCTGAGTTTTACCGCCTCTCCTGGTGAAACGGTCGCGTTCGTCGGACCGACCGGTGCCGGAAAAACGACGCTGATTAATCTTCTGAGCCGCTTTTACGAGGCGGACGACGGGGAAATTACAATTGACGGCCGGGACATCCGGACGGTAAAGCGGGAAAATCTGCGGAGGCAGATGGGCTTTGTGCTTCAGGACTCGTTCCTGTTTGAAGGTACAATCCGTGAAAATATCCGCTACGGCAGGCTCGATGCGACCGATGAGGAAGTGGAGGAGGCGGCACGTCTCGCGAACGCCTACTCGTTTGTGGAGAAACTGCCGGACGGTTTTGATACGAAGCTCTCGGTCGATGGCGGCGGGATCAGCCAGGGGCAGCGGCAGCTTCTCGCCATCGCCCGCGCGATCCTCGCCGACCCGTCGATTCTCGTCCTCGATGAGGCAACGAGCAGTATTGATACCGTAACGGAGATCAAGATTCAGGAGGCACTGCAGCGTCTCATGAAAGGGCGCACAAGCTTTGTGATCGCCCACCGCCTGAACACGATCCAGCAGGCAGATCAGATCATCGTCCTCGATCAGGGCGAAATCGTGGAAAAAGGCTCCCACGAAAGGCTGCTTGAGGAAGGCGGCTTTTACCACGGCCTGTATCACAGCCAGCTGAAGCAGGAAATGCAGCCGAGTACGTGAAGATGCTGCAGATAAACCGCTCCTGAAATATACGCCGCTTTCCGCGGGAAGCGGCTGAGCCTCCGCGTGCTTCGCACTGCGGGGTCTCACCTGCGCTTTTCTTCCCGCAGGAGTCGGCGTATATTTCATACGCTAGTCAGTTGTTAGTTTACATTCTCATCTGAACACTTTTCTTTTGTCCCTGTCTCTGTTGTGCGATTCATGTAATAGGCGTGTGAGTACTACCAATCCACTCTCTTAAATCAGAAAATAAGCTGATAGAATCAGACACTCTGCCCTCAACAAAGGGGTTGGGGTGCATATTCTGATAGTGTTCCATTAATTAATTGAGAGGAGGGCACGCCATGTGGGATTCACTGTTTGGATACGGGATTCAGTCAGGTGTCGGGATTTTCGGACTCCTGTTTATCGTTCTGCTCGGAACGACGATCTGGGGCGTGCGCTGGGTGGTGACCATGAATAACGAGCGCGAAAAACGCTACATCGAGGTCATTGAAAAGCAGGCGACGAGTCTTCGGGATCTCGAGCAGATACAGAAGGACGTAAATGAGATAAAAGAAGATATGAAAGATTACATTTACGGAAAAAAAAGATAAGAGGGCGAATCGCCCCCATGCAGGCGCCGGCTTAATGTCAGGCGCTTTTGTGCTACACGGCCGTATAAACCGGGATAAATGTAAACGGAGGAATGAGAAGGAACACGGTCGACACAATAAGTCGCTGCGTCTCGAATCCCTCGAGTTTTCTTAAGGCCACGAGTACAGCCGTTACGTACACCGGCCAGACGAAAAGTGTTACCACCATAACACCTAAAAGAATTCCCCCAGGACCGGCTCCGGCAAAAGAGATCACAGGAATCATCAGCCACTGAAAGGTAACAAAAAGAATAATAGAAAGCCAGAACCAGACAGGCAGAGAGCGGGCGAGCACGTGATCATCTCCTTCATAAACCTGCTAAAATATGTAAACTAAAGTTGCCAGTCCAGTATACCACCGCATACATAAAAAAGCCCGGGAATTTTCACCCCCGGGCTGGCTGGAATCAGCCTTTTCTTTTCACGTTCGTCATAACAAAACCGCTTTTCGGCAGCGTCGGCATACGGTGCATGTCGTAGCTTAAGTCCTGTTCCGGTACATCGTACGTCACTTCTTCCGCCAGAAACTTAAACACTTCGCGCATCACAAGCACCGTCATCCATTCTCCGGCGCAGCGGTGACCCATGTGATGATCTCCGCCCCCCTGAGGAACGAAGCTGAACGGGCTTTCGTTCCAGTTTTTAAACCGCTCTGGAATAAAAGACTCCGGATTTTCCCACGAATCAGGGTGCCTGTTTGTGCCGTAAATATCGAGAATGACCTTCGTACCTTTTTTAAACTTATAGTCGTTCCAGCTGAAATCCTTCCGCGCTTTCGCGGCCATGGCAGGCACGAATGGATAGTAGCGCCGCACCTCCTGGGCAAACATCTTGCTGTATTCCTCACCGCCGCTGCGGATTTTTTTTACGGTATCCGGATGCTCGTGCATGGCGGCGGCCCCGAAGGTAAGTAAGTAGGCTGTAGCCATCAGCGGGCGGTAGGAGTTGTTCAGTTCAACAGCAGCCGTTTGCAGCGGGAGCTGCTTTCCGTCCATCTCGCGGTGAGTGGCAACGATGTACGCTGCGGTGTTTTCCGGAAGCTTCATCTCGCCTTTACGCACCGCTTTGATGATCCCTTCCACCCATTTTTCCTGGCTTTGGCGCGCTTTTACCCCTTTTCTGAACCGGGAGAGAGAGCCACCGAATGAATCAACCATCTCTGCCAGTTCCCGGGTCCGCTGCTTCACGTCCTGATCTTCAAGAGGAAGACCGGCCCATCTCATCCCGCTGACGGCGAGGACGTCATTCATTTCCTCGAAAAAAACCACATGATCCCGGTTTACCCACTCGTCAGCTTTTCTGTTAAGCTCGTCACGTACAAGGCGCTTCATGTCCTCAAGGCGCTCAGGTGTGACCATGGAAAGAAACATGCGCTTGCGGTGTTTGTGGGCCTCGTCGTCAAGCCCGTGAAGACCACCTTCGCCGAGCAGGGATTTTTCAAGCGGCTTTGGAGCAGCCCCGTCACGCTTCATAAGAGCTTCATCGTAAAACAGTTCTGCCGCTTTTTCCCCGCAGATCACGACGGCTTTCTGGCCTACAAGGCGTGTTTCAAAAATATCCGATTCAAGCTCACTGCGGCGGGACGGGAGAAAATGAAAACCTTCCTTCAGAAGTGCCAGTGTGCTGTCTAATGTTTTTTCCTTTGGTACAGGTGTTTTTACGTTCATTCAGACCGCTCCTTCTTTGGTTTGTCTATGCCTCTAAACTGCGGATAATTTCTGTTACGATTCGTTTGTATGTATGCCCCGCAATTTCCGGTATATACCTGTTTCATTAATACCCGCCGGAAGCATAGAGGTAAACGCATGAATTCTCATGATTAAGAGCAGGATTCCGGCAGAATGGAACGAATAGGAAACGTAAAGACTGACAGAGGAGTGATCCGATTGCTGAAAACAGAGCAGTTCAGCCGCACCGAGCAGGCGGAAATCCGGATGACGCGAAGCAGACTCGAATGTATGGGCGGACGGGAAGGTAACCCGATGGGGTGTGAAATCAGAGAATTTGGCAGCACAACCGCATTTGCAGTTAAAAACATTCCGGGCCCATCCTACAACACGGTAAAAGGATTTTACATCGAGGATCTGATGCATCTGGACGATATTCTCGCCTTTTACCGGGAAAAAGAGATTGAGCCCCGTTTTGAGCTTACGCCGGTTCATACAGACCGTGAATTGTTTCTTGCACTCGCGAAGAAGGGATACGGTCAGACCGGGTTTCATACGAGCCTTGAAGGCAGCGTCAGCAAACAGCAGAATACGCCTGTTAATATTGATATCCGCGCTTTTGGGAAGGATGAATTTTACCTGTATGCAGACTTATATGCCGAGGCGTTCGAAATGCCTCCATTTACGGTGAGAGGTATTGAGGAAAACAACCGGGTCCTTTATACCGAGCCGGGCTGGCACTTTTATCTGGCCGTCTGCAAAGGAAAACCAACCGGAATTGCCGCCCTCTACATAACCGGTGAGACAGCAGTACTTGCAGCATCCGGAACCCGGCCGGCGTTTCGCAGACTTGGATGTCACACAGCTCTAATTGAGGCGCGGCGGAAAACAGCAGCCGAAGCAGGCTGCACCATGCTGGCAGGGCAGGCGACTTTCGGAGAAGGGAGCTTCAGAAACATGCACCGTGCAGGAATGCAGACCGTTTACACAAAAGCGGTTTGGGAGCACCTTTAATCAGATGATTTGAAAAAACAGCAGAGCGGGTATATGATAAACAAGGACAATGCGCTTACTTTTTGAAAGTGGAATGTGGCACACTTCAGGAGGACCTTTATGAAAAAACTGATTCAGGGCATTCATCATATTACGGCGATAGTTGGCCATCCACAGGAAAATATCGATTTTTATGCGGATGTTCTCGGGCTCCGGCTCGTAAAAAAGACCGTTAACTTTGACGACCCGGGTACATACCATCTGTACTTTGGCACCAGGGAAGGGGCGCCGGGCACGATTATGACCACTTTTCCATGGAACGATGCGGCACCGGGAAAAACCGGAACCGGTATGGTTGGTGTCACGCCATTTGCAGTTCCGGAAGGGGCACTGACGTTTTGGAAAAAGCGTCTGGAGAGCAAAAACGTGCAGGTGCACGAAACCGAACGTTTTGGGGAAAAATCCCTGGCTTTTGCTGATCCCCACGGCCTGAAGCTGGAGATTACCGAACGTTCCGGCGGGGAAGCGAGCGACTGGGCCTACGATACGATCACATCCAGCGAAGCGGTTAAAGGCTTTGCCGGTGCCGTACTGTACACAGCCGATCCCGATGCGACAGGCGAGGTTCTGACCAGCGTGATGGGCCTTGAAAAAATCGGCGAAGACGGCTCTTTCGTCCGCTTCAAAGCCGAGGCGCCGCTCGGCAATGTGATTGATCTGGATACATCCATTACAGAAGCAGGCGGCTACGGCGTGGGAACGGTTCATCATATTGCCTGGCGGGCAGCAGATGATGACGATCAGCTCGAATGGCACCGACACGTGGAAAAGGCCGGCTTCCGGCCGACCGAAGTGATGGACCGGCAGTACTTCAAGGCCATTTACTTCCGTGAAAAAGGCGGTGTTCTGTTTGAGATTGCCACCGATCCGCCGGGCTTTTTATGGGATGAGGACGAAAGCGAACTTGGAACCCATCTGAAGCTCCCACCATGGCTTGAACCGGCACGTGAAAAAATTGAGAACATTGTTCTTCCGATTACGATTCCAGAGAAATAGAATGAGGTGAATACGATGAAAGCTATTTTTGAAAAAAGAGACGAAACAAATCCATACACTTTGCTGCTTTTACACGGAACAGGCGGCAATGAACGGGATCTGCTTCCGATTGCCGATATGATTGATAAAGGAGCGTCTGTGCTCAGCGTACGGGGAAACGTTCTCGAAAACGGCATGCCGCGCTTTTTTAAGCGTCTTCGTGAAGGGGTTTTTGATGAAGAGGACCTGATCTTCCGGACAGATGAATTGAAAAACTATCTCCATGAGGCAGCAGAGGAGCACGGATTTGACCGTGATAAAGTGATTGCCGTCGGCTATTCCAACGGAGCGAACATTGCGGGCAGTCTGCTGTATCATTATAACAATGTGCTTAACGGAGCTGTCCTGCTTCATCCGATGGTTCCCCGCCGGGGCATCGAACTGCCAGACATGAGCGGCACGCCGGTATTTATCGGAGCCGGGAAAAACGACCCGATCTGCCCGCCGCAGGAAACAGAAGAGCTGGAGGCTTCGTTAATGGAAGCCGGCGCGGCCGTGGAAGTATTCTGGGCCGATCAGGGCCATCAGCTCACCCGGGAAGAAATTGACAACGCTGCTTCCTGGTATAAAAAGGTGACGAAAGGGGAGTAGATGCCTGTGAAAGCCATCGACCCGGCGAATCTGTCAAAGAAAGAAAATTACAGGTTTTTAACGGAAACGATTATCCCCCGGCCGATTGCCTTTGTGACAAGTGTATCGGACGAAGGCGTGCTCAACGCCGCGCCGTTCAGCTATTTTAACGTTGTGTCCGCCGATCCGCCGATTCTGATGATCTCCATCGGAAAACGTGGCGATTCAAAAAAAGACACCTCGCGAAACATCGTGGAAAAAGGCGAGTTTGTTGTACACATCACTGACGAAAAAAACGTGCAGGAAATGAACGCTGCCGCAGCCAATCTGCCGCCGGACGAGAGTGAAGTGGAACGGGTCGGCCTTACACCTGTCGAGAGTACGGCAGTGAGTGTTCCCGGGCTTAAAGAATCCCAGGTCCGCTTTGAGTGCCGTCTTGAAAGGCATCTCGCGTTTGACGGGAAGGAAGCATCCACCGACGTGGTTTTCGGCCGGATTGTCCAGTATCACGTGGACGAAAGTCTGATGGACGAGAACGGAAGCGTCCAGGCCGACCTGCTGCGTCCAATTGCCCGCCTGGGCGGGAAAGATTACGCTAACCTCGGGGAGATCTTTTCCATCGAACGTCCGAAATAACGCGCAAAAAGACCAGTCCTCATGCCAAAAGGGACTGGTCTTTTTCAGCTTCCCTGAGATTTAAGAGGAAGCTCTGCTGCAGGCCGCCCGTTATCCACGGTGAGGCCGGCTTTTTGAACAGGCTTTTGTCCATTGCAGTTCTATCCGGTGTCAGCCACTGGTCGGCGCCATCGCACGTTGCCGGCCACGATTCCAATCAGAATCACAGCCACCCCCGCCCACTGGAGCGTACCGACGGTTTCGTTAAGCACCATTGCCGACAGAACGACTGCAACGGGCAGTTCCGACGCGCTGAGAATCGTCCCTGTGCTTGTGCCGATCCGGGGCATCCCGATCGCGAACAGCAGAGGCGGAAGTGTGACACCGAACAGACCGAGAAAAAGGGCGTACGGCGTAATTGCCGTAAAGGAGGCGGCACTGTCAAACACCGCAAACGGCGGGAAGACAATACACGCAAAAATGAGACCGCCAGCAGCAAAAACGGCGCTTTTCTGAACGGCCGGCACGTTACGGCCCACGTTGCCGCTCACAAACACAAACGTCGTAAACGTAAATGCTGACAGCATGCCGAACCCAACTCCCTGAAGCGACAGGTTTGTGACGCCGTCGGTAATCAAGCCGACCGCCAGCACAGAGCCGGCAAGCAGAACGGCAATGGCAGCCCACTGCTGAACAGACGGTCGCTTTCTGTAAATCACATAATCAAACAGTGAGCCGACCCAGACGAATTGAAACAGAAAAATGATTGCCAGGGAGGCATCAAGCGTCTGAAGAGAGAAGTAGTAAAACGTACCCGTAAGCGCCATCGGAATGCCGGAAATGAGCAGAACCCCCGCACTCTTAAGCGTCAGGCGCTTCTTTTTACTGAACAGCCAAACAAGCCAGATGAGGGCGGTTCCGTAAAAAAACTGGCTCACCGTAATCTGTGGAATGGAAAAACCGGCTTCGTAGGCGAGTTTTACACTTGTGGATAACGCACCTAAGAAGCACCCGCCCGTAAAAACGAGCAGGGCATACATCCATAACCGCACTTCTGCCACCTCCTGAAAACATATAAAAGCCACACATCTCAAAAAAAGACGTGTGGCGAAAAGTAAGAGTTCTTTGTCTCTCAGAAAAAATCCACGTCCTCCGTTATGATGACCGGAGGTTTTAGTCGTACTTCTTTCACTATTGTAGAAAGGTCGCATCAATCTGTCAATCTCTCACAATAAAGGAGCGGTCGCATTGAAAACAGTCGATCTGTTAATCACAAATGCACATGTACTTACGATGGAAGGTCAAGGTGTAGGCTACATACACAAAGGAGCAGTTGCCGTGAGCGGCAGCACAATCGCAGCCGTTGGGCCAACTGACGAGGTAAGCCGGGACTTCCCGGCCCACCGTACCATTGACGGCACTGGAAAAATTGTCATGCCAGGGCTGATCGATGCCCATATGCACACAGGACTGACCCTGGTCCGGGGCGTGGCTCAGGACATGAACGACTGGATGCAGAAGGGGATCTGGCCGTTTGCGAAACACCTGACCACAGAGGACAAGAAGCTCGGCTCCATGGTCAACATTCTAGAAGGTATTCAGGCAGGAACCACCACTTTTGGTGATTATAACGATCATATGCTTGATCTGGCTGAAAATTACGAGCAGACTGGCGCACGAGCAGTAGTCACGGAGATGGTAAATGAAATGCCTGAGACGATTGTCGATCTTGAAGTCGGCGATCTGTATCCGTTTGATCCATCCGTCGGCGAGGAAAAAAAGAGACGAAATGAGCAGCTGCTCGAGAAGTATCCGTTTACAGAAAAAGGGCGGATTACTGCTCTTTCAGGACCCCAGGGACCGGACATGATGAGCCTGGAACTATTAAAAGAGATGCAGCATCTCGCAAACATTCACCACACGAAACTCCATATGCACGTAGCCCAGGGAGACCGTGAAATCGGGCAGATGGAAAAGCGCTATGGCAAACGGAGCATACCGTTTCTGGAAGAACACGGTTTTCTCAACAACCGACTTCTTGCTGTGCATCTGACTGAAGCAACGGATGAAGAAACGGCAGCCGTTGCACGAAGTGGTGCAGGCATGATTTACTGTGCCGGGAGTATCGGCATCATCGACGGGCTTGTCCCGCCTATGCTCACCTTTCTTGAAAACGGCGGCCGTGCCTGCCTCGGGTCCGACCAGGCACCGGGAAACAACTGTAATCAGATGTTCAATGAAATGAAGATGGCGGCGATCTTGAACAAAGTAAAACGGAAAGATCCCTCCGTTTTTAACGCCACGCTTGCAATCCGTTCAGCCACAATTGAAAGTGCCAGGGTACTCGGCCTCGAAGATCAGATCGGGAGTCTCAGACGAGGGAAAAAAGCCGATCTCATCGTTATCGACGCAGAACAGCCGTCTCTTTTTCCGGTACTCACAGATCCGGTCAGAAACATCGTTCCCAACCTTGTGTACTCAGCCCGCGGGCACGAAGTGGAAATGTCCATAATCGACGGACGGATTGTAATGGAAGACCGGAACGTGGTGACAGTGGACGTAAAGACGGCAGTAAAAGCCGGTCAGAAAGCCGCAGATGCTCTCGTACAGCGGGCTTCTGCTGATCTGAAACAGGCAGACAGTGATGTGGTGAAGATGGTGAAGCAGGGCCTGCTGTAGAAGCCGCAGTCTAAATGCGTCTCTTTTTCCAAGGAAAGGGAGGTTTTGAATTTCTCCCCGGTGGTAGAAAGAAACTAGTAGCTGAATCTATGGAGGGACTGGTGACAGATGGAGACGGAGAAACTGGCAGGATGCGAGAACAAGCTCGGGGAGGGGCCGCTCTGGTGCGAGGAGGACGGACGCCTGTACTGGGTTGATATTGTAGGCTCTGCGATTTACGAGTTTGATTATGATGAGGCTGAAATCAAAAAATACCCGACAGAAAAACGGCCGACTGCCCTTGGACAGAAAAAAGGCTCAAGCCGGTATGTGGTGCTTGAGGACGGGCTGTATCTTTGGGAAAAAATAACGAATACAGTAGAACCGGTCGATGTACTTGACCTGCCGGACGGTGTCCGGTTTAATGACGGCAAACTTGACCCATGGGGCCGCTTCTGGGCCGGTACGATGGGCGAGAAAGGCCAGAAAGAGGCAGGTGCCCTTTACTGCTGGGATACTGATGGAACGCGCCAGACTGTGCTCAAGGATGTAACCACCTCCAACGGACTGGCATGGGATAAGCAGGCGGTAACGATGTACTACATCGACACAGGAACCCGGTGCATATTAAAGTTTCATTATGATGAAACCACCGGCGCCATTGCAAACAAAGAAATCGTCTATACGTTTCAGGAAGAAGACGGAGTGCCTGACGGGATGACCATCGATTCAAACGGCCTTTTATGGGTAGCCCTGTTCGGCGGCTACCGGGTGGCGGTCATTAATCCGGAGCTTGGAGAATGGGTCGACACGGTGGACGTTCCGGCGAAAAAAGTGACATGTCCTGCTTTCGGCGGCCCGGACGGACGGGATCTGTTTATTACAACAGCTTCTGTAGGACTGACGGAACCAGATCTGATTGAGTATCCTGATTCAGGCAGTCTCTTTGTGGTCAGAGGCGTAAAGTAACACGAAAAGCGGCTCACCCTGAGTGTTTGGGGGGGAGCCGTTTTTAATATGGTTTTTTGTAAATTATATTTGTTAGTATATCTCACTGCAGGCGGACGCTTTCCGCGGGCATCACTTCAGTTCTATGATAGTTTTTTCTGATATCAATTGTACGTAAACTCCGTTTCCACAACAGCCAGAATGGTCAGCGTGCCCGGCTGGATCGGTGTCCCCTCCGCAGAGGCATAGAGTGCTGTCTGAAACGGCACTGGTGTTGTAGATGGTGATATTTCACGTACCGAGACGGGAGGAGTATCTACTAAAACACCAAGTTCCTCCCCGATGGTTTCAGCTTTTCTGCCCGCATCCTGCAGGGCGAGTGTCAGTGCTTCATTGTAAAAGGCGGACGGATCGGCGAGGGAAAACTGAATGGAAGAGATGGAATTGGCACCTGCTGCCACCGCATCATCAACAACCGGTCCGGTCAGTTCGATATCGTCGAGTGTGACCCGGAGCTGGTGGGTGACTCTGTAGCCTCTGAACTGCTGCTGGCCGTCTACAAAATCGTATTGTGTATCGATACGGTACTCGACCGTCTGGATGCTCTCTTCAGGAACCCCGAGCGCGGTGATGGCGTCAGTGACCGCACTGATCGCTGCAGCATTTTCCTGCTGGGCGGCACTCACTTCCGTTTTCTCGGTTATGACCCCGACAGTAATGTTTGCCTGGTCGGGAGCAGAAGAAACGGAGCCCTCACCTTTAACTTTCAGGATGTTTCGGGTCTGGTCGTTCCGGTATGCCGGTCGATTCGGTTGCTTCGGATACATGGATAAGCCCCCCGTGTAACGGAATATGTGCACTACTAACCAGTTTATTTGAAAACCGGATCAAATAGAACCGGTGAACGGTTGAATCCGTGAAATTTCGTTCTGGTGTAACGCAAAAAAACCGGCGGAAAGAATTCCGCCGGGGCATGATACCGAACATTTTGAGCTATTTCACAAACCCTTGAAGCACGGCTTTGATCTGGAAATAGTCAATGTGGTCGGGCAGGGCTTCCTTCAACGGCTTCAGGCCTTCGGAAGGGTCTACCTCGGATACCACATGCTTAATCGTATCCTGTGCGTCAATATCTATGATTGCTGAAAAATCCACCTGTTCTCCTTCTTCGGCGCAGCGAAGCAGGTGTTCACCGGCAGTGGAGCATTTGATGCCCCGTTCTTCAGCAATCACGTCAAGTGTGGCGCCGTCCTTAAACATTCGAAGAGTAATCAGGTGACTCGGCACTTTGTCTTCCTGTTTACTGCCGCCCGGAGTCGAAGGCGGCGCAAAATCACCACCGGACATACTTCCCGCCTTACGATCGCTGGAATCTACAATGCCCTCTTCAGGATGTGTCTCCACATACGTCCGGATCCGCTCGAGAAACGGTTCGCCGTACTTTGCGATTTTCTGCTCACCGACACCTTTTACAGAGAGCATTGTATCTTCATTCACTGGAAGCCGGTTGCACAACTCTTTGAGCGTCTGATCGGAAAAGACCATATACGGTGCCACCGAATGCTCCCGTGCCAGTTCCCTGCGCAGTTCCCGGAGTTCTGCGAACAGGGGATGGGTTTCCGCAATCCGCTCCACGCGCCGTTCTTCTTTCTTTTCCACCTTCTCGGTACCTTTCAGAACCGGAACCGCCTTTTCACCGAGGGCGAGAACCGGATAGGTGCTGCCGGTCATCCGCAGGTATTCCTCGGCTACCAGATAATCAATAAACTGGCCCACATCTTTCGCAGAGCGGGTTTTCATCAGGCCGTAAGTTGAGAGTTTGTTAAATCCCAGTTCTCTTACTTTCTGATTGGCCGAACCGGTAAGCACCTGGGCAACCACTGTTTTGCCGAATCGCTCGTTCATTCGTTTGATACACGAAAACACCATCTGGGCGTCACGTGTGACATCCTGTGTTTCCCGGTTGTCGGTACAACTGCTGCACCGCCCGCAAGGATCTGCGCCGTGATCACCGAAATACTCGAGAATAAAGCTCTGAAGACACGCTTCTGTGTGACAGTAATTAATCATCTGCCGTAGCTTACGGTATTCATTTTCTTTCCGATCGTCCTCCGAATCACTCTGGTCAATCAGAAACTGCTGCACACGCACGTCCTGGGGCGAGTAGAGAAGTATACACTCACTCGCTTCACCGTCCCGTCCGGCGCGTCCTGCTTCCTGATAATAGCTTTCTATGTTTCTCGGAATCTGATAGTGCAGCACGTAGCGCACATTTGATTTGTTAATACCCATCCCAAAGGCATTCGTGGCCACCATTACATCGATCCGGTCATACACAAAGTCTTCCTGACTAGCCTGCCTGGCAGTGCTGCTCATGCCGCCGTGATACTTCCCGGCGGGAATTCCCTTACGTTCCAGAAGTTCCTGTACCCGTTCCACTTCTTTACGCGTCGACGCATAAATAATCCCCGGTTCACCTGCATTTTTACTGATGTAGTCAATCATGTAGCGGTCCCGGTCCTGACCTTTCAGAACATGAAAGGACAGGTTGTCCCTTGCAAATCCGGTCTGCACCACGTGATCCGCTTCAATCCCGAACGCACGGCAGATGTCATCTCTAACTTCCGGTGTCGCCGTGGCGGTAAGGGCAAGGAGGGATGGACGCTGCCCAAGATCCTGAATGACGCCGGGAATCCGCATATAGCTTGGCCTGAAATCATGTCCCCATTGAGAGACACAGTGGGCTTCATCTACAGCAATAAGGGAAACGTCCAGAGTACGAAGCAGACTCACAAAACCCGGCATCTCAAAGCGCTCAGGGGCAACATAGAGAATTTTCACTTCTCCTTCCCTGACAGAAGCGATTACAGCCTCAGACTCCTCGTAGCTAAGGGAACTGTTAATAAACGCAGAGCCGATCTGTGCCTCGCGAAGCTCATCCACCTGATCCTTCATCAGGGAAATGAGCGGCGAGATCACAAGCGTAAGGCCGGGAAAAAGAAGGGAGGGAATCTGATAGCAGATTGATTTTCCTCCGCCGGTCGGCATTATTCCCATTACAGGATTACCTTGAAACACCCGGGTAATAATCGTTTCCTGACCCGGCCGGAAACGGTCGTATCCAAAATGCTTATGAAGCATCTGTTCAGCTTGTTGAATCATCACGGAGGTGCTCCTTTCTGCTTGATATTAAAGCCCCGAAAAAGGTGAAATAAAAAAATTTAACGTATAAAACAATTGCTGTTTACCATTAAATAGATTGAACATCCGCCTGCAGTGTGAAAAATCTAAATGATAGGAAACTCGTTCCTTTCGCGCAGAGCTACACGCGCGGCAGTGAGACCCCTGCGGCAATGGTGGCCAGGCTAGCCGGCATCGCCGCGGAAAGCGAACGGACGGAGTGAAGCGAAGCTTCTGTTTAATAAGTCATTTTCAGTGAAACGGATTTAAAACACCTTTGTAGTCCAGTCCTCACAGTTCCACACATCTGTCACCACGTCTTCATAAAACTCAGGCTCGTGACTGATCAGCAGAATACTGCCCTTATAAGCCTTCAAAGCACGCTTCAGTTCCGCTTTGGCATCTACATCCAAATGGTTGGTCGGCTCGTCCAGCACCAGAAGGTTGGTTTCACTGTTGATGAGCTTGCAGAGGCGAACCTTCGCTTTTCCCCGCCGCTTAACACGGAAACCTTGCTCTCGATGTGTTTTGTCATCAGGCCGCATTTGGCAAGCGCCGAACGGACCTGCGCCTGGCTCAGGGATGGGAACGTATCCCACACTTCCTCGATGCACGTATTGTTATTGGTCGTTTTAATTTCCTGCTCAAAGTACCCGATGTGAAGGTGTTCGCCGCGCTCGACGGTCCCGCTCACCGGTTTGATTTCCCCAAGCACCGAGCGGAGGAGGGTCGTTTTCCCGATCCCGTTCGCACCGGTGAGGGCAAGCTTCTGTCCCCGCTCCATCCGCAGATTCAGAGGGCGGGAGAGAGGCTCGTCGTAGCCGATCACAAGGTCAGTGGTTTCAAAAATCAGCTTTCCTGGTGTGCGGGCCATCTGAAAACGGAACTCCGGCTTCGGCTTTTCCTGCGCCAGCTCAATAACATCCATCTTGTCGAGTTTTTTCTGGCGGCTCATCGCCATATTCCGAGTTGAAATCCGGGCCTTGTTCCGGGCCACAAAATCCTTCAGGCCGGCAATTTCCTGCTGCTGCTTTTTGTACGCCGATTCAAGCTGCTGCTTTTTCATCTCGTACACTTTCATGAACTGGTCATAGTCACCAGCGTATCGGGTCAGTTCCTGATTTTCCATATGATAGACCAGGTTAATAACGCTGTTCAGAAACGGAATGTCGTGGGAAATCAGAATAAACGCGTTCTCGTATTCCTGCAGGTAGCGCTTGAGCCACTCGATATGCTGCTCGTCAAGATAGTTGGTCGGCTCATCGAGAAGGAGAATATCCGGTTTTTCCAGAAGCAGCTTCGCGAGCAGAATCTTTGTCCGCTGTCCGCCGCTTAAATCGTTCACGTCACGGTCCAGACCGATTTCATCAAGACCGAGACCACGGGCAATTTCCTCCACCTTTGCGTCTATCACGTAAAAATCATTGTTGGTGAGCATGTCCTGGAACGTGCCGACCTCTTCAAGAAGGGCTTCCAGTTCTTCGGGAGACGCCTCGCCCATTTTTTCGTACAGGCTGTTCATGTCCTGCTCCATATCGTACAGATACTGAAACGCCGTCTTCAGCACGTCACGTACCGTCAGACCTTTCTGAAGAACAGTGTGCTGATCCAGAAAGCCGACCCGCACATTTTTCGCCCATTCGATTTTTCCTTCGTCCGGCTCAAGGGAGCGGGTAACGATGTTCATAAACGTGGATTTTCCTTCTCCATTCGCGCCGATGAGGCCAATGTGCTCACCTTTCAGGAGGCGAAAGCTCACATCGTTAAAAATCGCCCGGTCACCGAACCCGTGACTCAGGTTTTTCACTGTTAAAATACTCATTTCTGTCACATCCTCTGCATGCGTATCTTTACTCCGGGGCCCTGGCTGGGGTACACTTTGAGGTAGAAAATCCGAACCGACGGACCCGCAAAAGGAGATCATCATGACTAAATTTGAAAATCAGTTTCAACCATTTATCCAGTCGGCCTGGGAAAAAGCCGGCTTCACAGAACCAACGGCCATTCAGGAAGCAGCAGTGCCGCTTCTATTGAACGGGCTTGACGTGATCGCAGAGTCTCCCACAGGCACGGGAAAAACATTGGCATACCTTCTGCCGATTTTACACGAAATTGACCCGGAAAAGAAGGACATCCAGGCGGTTATTTTAGCCTCGTCCCAGGAACTTGTGATGCAGATTCTGGAACAGATCCAGCAGTGGGGCCAGGGGAGCGGCATCCGTTCTGCTTCTCTGATTGGCGGTGCTAACACAAAGCGCCAGCTCGAAAAGCTGAAAAAGAAACCTCACATTGTTGCCGGAACGCCTGGACGTGTCGCTGAACTGGTAAACCAGAAAAAGCTTAAAATGCACGAAGTCCGTACGCTCGTCCTGGATGAAGGAGACCAGCTCCTCACCTCCGAGCACCAGGGGACAATTGAGGGAATCATCAAGGCCACCCTCCGCGACCGCCAGCTCGTCCTGTTTTCAGCCACCGTGCCAAAGGAAACAGAGCAGAAGGCAGCCGCACTTATGAACGAGGCGGAAGTGATCCGCAAAGAACGTGACACAGAAGCGTCAGGTAAAGTAGACCACGTATATATTGTTTCTGAAGCCCGGGAAAAGGTCGATGTGGTAAACAGCCTTGTGAAAAACGAAAAGATGAAAGCTCTCGCCTTTGTAAACGATATTGGTGAGGTTAACACGATCGGAGAAAAGCTCGCCTTTAAAAAGGTGGAAGTAAGCATCCTTCACAGCGAGTCGAAAAAAGAGGAGCGGAAGCAGGCGATTACCCGTTTCCGGGAGGGGAGCACGCCGCTTCTCGTTGCCACAGACGTGGCAGCCCGGGGACTCGATGTGACCGGACTCACACACGTTATTCAAATGGATGTGCCTCGTGACGCAAAGCAGTATACCCACCGGGCCGGCCGCACCGGACGCCAGGGAGCGGACGGTATGGTAATCTCCCTCGTGGAACCGAGGGAAGAACGGGATCTGAAGCGGGCCGCACGTGATGCAGGCGTGACGCTCCGTGAAATGAAGCTGAGTCGTGGAAAAATTGAAAACGTGAAACCGGACGAGGGATCTGATCCTTCACCGAAAAAGAGACACACGCCAGGCACGAAAAGTCGTCAGCCCGCCGGTGTACGTGCAGGAGCCGGCAAAAAGCCCAGTGTGAAAAAGAAGAAAAAGAAAAAATAAGTATACCTCTCAGTTAGTAAACCTCTATTATGCGCAGCTGACGCCAGCAGCGTGACTCCTGCGGCAATGGGAGCCAGGCGAGACCCCGCAGGGCGAAGCCCGCGGAGGCTCGCCGGCACCGCCGCGGAAAGCGAGCGGATGGCGTTCAGCGGAGCTTTGCAAACTGACGGAAGGGTATACTCATTTCATTAAAGAAAAAGTAATATGCGGAAGCCCCGTTTCTGATCATTGCAGAAACGGGGCTTTTATGGCGTTTAAAAAACCTGTACTTAAACCTGTTCCACCTCAAACGCCGTCTCATCCACATCATCCATCAGGTGAGAGCGCTTGCCCGGCGTCAATAGGTATAGTTCATGCATCGCCCGTGTACACGCCGTATAAAACAGGTTCCGCTCTGCTTCTTCCGCGTAATTTTCCGCCGACGCATCATAAAGAATGACCGCATCAAATTCGATTCCTTTTGCCAGATAGGCGGGAATCACAACAAGCCCCTTACGGTACGAGTGAGTTTCCTTATCCACAAGCTGGACGTCGAAATACTCGGCAAGATACGCACTCACAGCCTCGCTGTCCCGTATCGTTTTACAGATCACTGCGGTATTTTCGATGTCCCGGCCGCGAAGCTCTTTTACAAGAGACACGGCCCGCTTCTGCATGGCCTGCTGGCCATCCGCTTCAATCACGACCGGCAGACGTCCTTCACGGGTAAACGGAATAATCTTATCGCCGCCACTGATCAGCTGTGAGGTAAACCCGACAATCTGGGCGGTGGAACGGTAGCTGCGCATCAGCGTAATCCGTTCGGTCCGGGCTGTACCGGTTCCCGCCTTTTCCGCATCCTCATCGATCGGCGTCGGGTTGTCGATCGCATGAAGGTAGATCGACTGGTTCACATCCCCGAGAAGCGTCATCCTCGCCTGGGGAAACAGCTCTTTTAAATAAGCGAACTGGAACGGGGAATAGTCCTGAGCCTCGTCAATAAACACATGACGAATGTGCGTCAGCGGGCGCCGGCCTTTCAGCTGATCCTGAAAATAAAGGTAGGGAGTAGCATCCTCCCAGTTCAGACGCTTTCTGTGAATCTCCTCAATTGAGGTCTCACAGACCGCCCGATATTCCGGATGCTTTCCTGCTGCATCTTCATAAAAATCCCTGTACGTCTTAACAGCATTTACAAAAGCGAGCTGCCGGATTTTCCGCTTCAGGGGCACAAGCTTTTTCTTTACAACCCGTTTACTGAGCCACTCCCGCTCACGGTCATAGTCATCAAACGTCGCGTCGGTAAATTTCTTCGAGCTCTCGAGCTTCTGGAATCCTTCGAGGTATTCCGATTTGTCCATCAGCTGGATTTCTTCTTCGACCCAGAGCTTCTGCCACTCCTCCCGCTGAAACGCTTTGATTCGCTGCAGCAGCCAGTCAGATGTTAATTCCACCCGATTTGAAAGGGAAACAGATCGGTCCAATCCGTAAAAGTAATCCCGGATTTCATCTTTTGACACAAGTTCTTCCCCACGGAACTTCACCGGCAAAAAGTGAAGGCCACCGCTGCCGAGCTTCGTCATATACTCATCGATCCACTTTTTAAATACAAGGGAGGATTTCAGCTGTACCGCTTCTGTCCGCACAGTTTTCCCCTGATCGGAAGGAGCACCGAGAAACCATTCCATCTGATCGAAAGGATCCTCCACACGAAACGTGCGGCTCAGTTCCTTCTGGACATATTCATTGAACGTCGTCTGCCACATGTTTTCCTCACCGAGCTCCGGAAGCACGGTGGCCACATAGCTGTTAAACAGAGGATTTGGCGAAAACAGCACCATGTTCTCAGAAGTCAGGGACTCCCGGTGGGCATAGAGGAGGTAGGCGACCCGCTGCATGGCCGCAGACGTTTTCCCGCTTCCCGCGACTCCCTGAACAATCAGGTAGCGGCTTCGTTCGTTACGGATAATCTGGTTCTGCTCCCGCTGAATCGTGGACACAATTGATCTCATCTGCGGAGAAGATTCGCTCCCCAGCAGATTCTGAAGCAGTTTATCCCCGATCGTAATACCTGTATTAAACAGACCTTCAATTTTCCCGCCGCGGATAATAAACTGCCGCTTCAGGCGGATTTCCCCTTCAATATCACCCTCAGGCGTCTCATAGGACGCGGGGCCGGGGGAGTAGTTGTAGTACATACTTGAAATCGGCGCGCGCCAGTCGTAGATCAGAAACTCTTCGTCCTCCTGATCCATTAGGGAGGCGATGCCGATATAAACGGTTTCCGTCTCCGGTTCACCTTTTTCCTGAAAATCAATGCGGCCGAAGTAGGGGGAGTCATGCAGATCTCTCAGCGTTTTTAACCGCTCTGACTTCTGGCCGTGGCTTCGTTCGCGCTCAGACAGGAATTCGGCCTGCTGCTTGAGGCTTGCCTGGGTTTCGACGACATCATCCGGATCATCCAGGTTTACCGTCACATCGTCCCAGAAATCTTTACGTACCTGAAGGATTTCCGATTTCACATCGCCGGACGCTTCCTGAAGCTCCTGCTGCTTCTGCTCGATCGTCTCAACGACCTTGTCCACCCGATGCTGTTCTTCCTGCCACTGTTTTTCTTCGCTCACGGAACCACTCCTTTAACTGGTTGACAGCCTTATCCTTATGTAGTAAAATTAAATATGGATAATAAATACACACAAGTAAATCTTTACTACACAGATGTTTCCAGTGTAGCACACCGTTGTGGACGCCACAACGATTTTTTTATGTTCCAACAAACACCGAAACGAAACACGCAGCCCGCCTCGTTCCAGACAATGGAACCGGCGGGCTTTTTTGATCCATTTTAATATCCAGTTATGCTCCCCGGCAATTAATCCCGTCCGCTGTTCTGTTTCTGCTGTTCAAGTTCTTTTTTTGCCAAGTCATGATTGGCCTCTTCCTGCATACTAAGCTCATCTGCCGCATCCCCTCTGTAATGGGCATCCGGGGCAGAAGACTGGGGCTGCTGAACTTGTTCTTCCGCTTCATTTCGCGCGAAGGGCTGTCTGTCGCGGTCCTTTGCCATTGAATATCACCTCCAGCGTTAGTATCCGGTCTGTTTCGCCGTTTCATGCGGACGAACGACCCGTTAATAAAGGAATAATTGCTGGAGGGGGGCAGGTTTTTTTATTTACGGGGGCGCTAACCATATTATTTCCAAACTCCGCACCAGCATAAACCGATTCCCTTGCCAAAACAAAAAGCCTGCCCCTCAGGACAGACTTTCCAAACTTACTCCTCCTCCTCCTCATCTTCAACCTCGAGGGGAGGCTGGTTTGCGCCCTGGGTCACCTCATAGCCCCGGGTCTCCAGCAGATCAACAATGCTGTTTTCCCCGAGCAGGTGAAGAGCGCCCACAACTACAAAGTACGTGTCCCCGTCATTGTACCCGTCTTCTCCATTCAGAAACGCTTCGATCTGCTCCGTCATCGCCGCATCACGCTCATCCGAGAGGGCGTCAAAATACATCAGGTAATCCTCCGGCTCATCTCCAGCCGGCGCACGAAGCTCTGCAATTCCTTCTGTATCCCCGATGCGCCACATGCTGATCAGCTCCAGCAGTTCATCACCGAGCGTGTCGTATTCCTGAAGCGTCTCGCTCAGCATCTGTCCCTGAGTTTCAAGAGCCAGCTGATCCTGAAGAGCCAGCTGATCCTCTACCGTTTCAAGGCCGATAATGTCCTTCCCGTCCTCCTCGGCACGGTCGAGAAAGTGCATATCAATTCCAAGTTCAGGCGAATAGCCCGCCGTCATGGACACAAGCGTCACGAGCGCCTCCTGCACAAACCACGGCTTTAAACCTGACAGAATCTCACTGTCATTGATTCCGAGAGGCTGCAGCAGAAAGGCCAGCCGCTTGAAGTCCTCCTCGGAAATGTAATCTTTCAGGCTCTCATCATCTTCAAGCATCCCTGACTGCATGGCGAGCATCGCCATTTCATTTTCGTCCACACTCGTAAAATCAATTTCAAACGCCGTTACATCAGCGGAATCGTAGGCGGCTTCAATATCATCATGGAGCGGATACAGCTCCTCGGATCCGATATGGATCGACCCGAGCAGATACACCGTATTTTCCCCGTTCATCACTTCATAGAACACTCCGCGGGAGGGCTCCATATCCAGGGTAAACCGTTCCTCATCAATAAAAATAAATACATCATTTTCTGTCAGCGTGCGAACAACACTGTATGTATCAGACCCCACCGACAGATCAAGAGGGTTGTTTTCAATATCGACACTTTCCAGCTGGTCCAGCTCAAGAAGAGGACTCAAATCCTCCAGCTCGTTCCCGAAAATCACAAGCTCCTCAAGATTCTCAAGCTTCTCGATCCCCTCAAGACTCTCAATTTCCCGCTCAAACGCATGCAGCGTCCGCACCATAGCCAGATTTTCCTCGTTCAAATCCCCGTTATTTTCCAGCCCAAGCGATTCACGCACAGCCTCTTCCAGATTCTTATCCTCAAAATACTGGACCTTGCTCTCCGTCGGCTCCGAACAGCCGGCAAGAACCACAGTCAACATTCCGGCAAGCAGAATGCCATACAAATACCTCATGGTAACCCCCCTCGTAAAACATAACCCATCTATGTAAAACTTTGTATTTTTTCCGAACAAATCTCTTCTAATCCCCATCTTACTAAATAATGTAAGGGTTGAAAATAGGGCAAATCGAATGTTTTTCAATTCTTTCTTTCCGATCATTTTCAAAACCCATGCCGATTAAGCTACAATAGAGTGATAGGGTAAAAAAAGAAGACGGTCTTTCGCACATCGGCTGTCACCGCTTTTTCAGCACCCGCAGCCACCTCTGTATCGGCAGATGCCGGGCTGCATCCACCAGGGAACCAGGTATTTATCACCTATAATAGACCCTCCCTGAAGCTGCAGGGCACTAAAAAAGCCCAGTGAAACAACCGTAAAGGGGCACGACCAATGACCATCTTATCAGTAGAAGGCTTAACCAAAACATATGGCGAAAAAGTCCTGTTTGACCAGATCGCATTCTCTGTATCAAAAGGAGAACGGATCGGTCTGATCGGTGTCAATGGCACCGGCAAATCCACGCTTTTAAAGGTGATTGCAGGGATCGAAGGCGCTGAAGCAGGTAAACTTGATCACGCCAATGATTTTCATATTGAATATCTCCCGCAGGACCCGGAACTGGATCCGTATAAAACCGTTCTCGATCAGATTTACGATGGGGACGCGGCCATTATGCGCACGATGCGCGACTTTGAAAGGGCGGCGGCAGCTCTTGAGGCCGAACCGGAAAATGAAGCGAAGCAGACCGCAATGATGAAGCAGCAGCAGCGAATGGATGAGCTGGACGCGTGGGAAGCGAACACAACAGCAAAGACAGTCCTCACTAAGCTCGGCATTACGGACTTTACCAGAAAGACGGGCCAGCTGTCCGGAGGCCAGAAAAAGCGCGTGGCGATCGCCCGTGCCCTGATTCAGCCTGCCGACATTCTCATTCTTGATGAGCCGACGAACCACCTTGATAACGTGACGATCGAGTGGCTTGAAGGCTTTCTTGCCCAGTATAAAGGGGCCATTATGCTCGTCACCCACGACCGGTACTTTTTAAATCGTGTCACTAATTATATTTTCGAACTGGATCATGGCAGTCTGTACGCATACCAGGGCAACTACGAAACATACCTGCAGAAGCGGGCCGAACGGGAAGAGCAGGCTGAACAGCAGCAGGTGAAGCATCAGAACATCCTGCGACGGGAACTCGCCTGGCTCAAGCGCGGTGCGAAAGCCCGTACCACGAAGCAGAAAGCGCGGATTCAGCGTGCCGAAGCGCTTCAGGAGCAGTCCTTTGAGCGGGAGAAAAAAGACCTGGACTTTTCCATCGGTTCCTTCCGGCTTGGAAAAAAAGTAATCGAGCTTGCCGGCGTGACGAAAACGCTGGGCGATCAGCCCCTGTTCAGAGATCTCGACTGCCTTGTGATCCGGGGAGACAGAATCGGGATTATCGGTCCGAATGGAACCGGGAAATCCACTCTGTTAAATGTGATTGCCGGACGACTTGAAGTGGACAGCGGCACAGTGGAGACCGGTGAAACTGTGAGAATCGGCTATTACACTCAGGATCATCAGGACATGGATGAAGATCTGCGGGTAATCGAATACATTAAGGAAGCTGCCGAAGTGGTCTATACCTCAGACGGAGACCTGATCACGGCTGAACAGATGCTTGAACGCTTCATGTTCCCGCGCTCAGTGCAGTGGAACGTGATCCGCCGCCTTTCCGGAGGCGAGCGACGCCGGCTGTACCTTCTCCGCGTACTCATGGGCGAACCCAACGTCCTGTTTCTTGATGAGCCCACAAACGATCTGGACACACAGACCCTCGGCATTCTGGAGGACTATCTGGATCAGTTTCCCGGCGTCGTCATCACCGTTTCCCACGACCGCTATTTCCTGGACCGGGTCGTCGGACGTCTTCTTGTATTTAAGGGCAATGGCCGCGTTGAACCATACTACGGCAACTACTCTGAATATATGGATGAGAGTCGCGCAGCACCTGCCGAAACAGCGGTAAAGGCTGAAAAACCATCAGCCCCGGTCAAGGATGAAGGCCGGAAAAAAACGAAGAAACTGAGCTACCGCGAACAGCAGGAATGGAACACCATAGAAGACACGATCGCAAGCCTCGAAGAGAGACTTGAGGAAATCGAAACCGAAATTGCCGCGTCAGGAAGCGATTCACAAAAGGTTCAGACCCTGTTTGCTGAACAGCAGGAAACAGAAGCCAGGCTTGAAGAAGCCATGGACCGCTGGACCGAACTGAGCGAGCGGGTCGAAGAAATCGAAGCAGAAAAGAACAGCGGGTAGCACTCCGGGCTCTGTTAATACGCAATGAGCCTTAATTATGTGCTGACTCCTGTAAGTTGAAGATAAATGGAGCGGAAGGTGGTGACTCCTGCGGGAAAAGCAAGAGGCGAAGACCCCGCAGGGCGCTCTTCCCGAGGAGGCTGAGGCCAAGAGCTGCGGAAAGCATCTGCCTGGAGCGTAATGCTCCAGCAAGTTGCTTTTCAAGTAGATCAAAAGCATAAAAAATGCCTCCATAAGCCCGGAGGCTTACAGAGGCACTTAACTCAAGGTCACCGTCGTTCGGTGCCGGTTACCCGGCCAACGAGACGCCCGACAAGGCGCGATGCCATTTTCATGAGAACGCTGAATAAAAAGATACGCAGAATCCGTCTGACAAGAATACTCATTTTAAATCACCTCGTGGTGTGTCATTTCTTTTAGTGTTCCCTTTTACCGTATCAGATGAAACTATAAGTTTTCCCACTTAGTATGGAGCACTGTGAGAAATTGATACACGAATGTTTTTACCCTCAGACGTCTAGAATGGAAACTAACAACGCGAATCGGGAGCAGGACCCGGCAGGGGGGATGGATCGCTATGACTCAAATATTAACAGAAACGGAAATACAGTCTCACTGCAGTTCATCTTCCGTTTTTATCAGAGGCAAGTCCTATTTCGTCAATGAAGCGGTGGAGGATCTGTATTACGAGCCTGCCGACAAAGCGTACGTGGCCGTTGTGAACGGCATGGATGACTACTATGTGACGCTGTACACAGATAAAGAAAGAAAGCCGGAGCTTGAGCGGGCCCACTGCACCTGTCTTGCCTTTCAGACATACGAAGGCATCTGCAAACATATTGCAGCAGTCGCTCTGGCTGTTTCTTATGAAAACAGTAAAAAAACCTCTGTTGAGGCCCCGCAGCAGGAGATGGCGACAGTGTTTGAAGAAGAAAGCGCAGACGAACTGATTTCCTCATTTCAGCAGGTATACGAACGGAAAAAAGAAAGCTACGGGGAGCGCGACTGGCTCGATACGGAGTTCATCCTCTCTATCACAGCCCCATTTCAGGCGAAAAACGGCTCGGTTGACCTGGAAATGAAGATCGGTCCGTCCCGCCGCTACATCGTAAAGGATGTCACTGAGTTTCTTGAGGCAATGGAAAAGGGGCTGGCGCTTCGATTTTCCAAGCTGTTCACTTATCATCCTTCTGACTATCAGTTCAGGGAGGAGGACCTCCGTGTGTTCGAACAGCTCCGGAAGGTAAGCGAGGTGGAGAAGGAGATGTCCACCTTTTATCTCCGTTCCTACCGGACGAAGGAAGACAAACGGCGGATGACGATTCCAAATCCGTTTCTTTACGACATTCTTAGTGCTTTGAAGCACTGTCACGTGACGGTGGAAACGGACCGGCATTTTTACGAACCGGAAAAAGGGGTGGACGCGATCCGCTCACCGGAAAAGCTGCCGCTCCGCTTTAACGTCGCGTTTGCGGGGGAAAATGAATCCCGGTTCCGTCTTGAGTGGGAAAACCGGGAGGACACCATCGTTCTGGGAAACAACTATAACGCTCTTTTTCACAGCGGGACGTTCTATTTCCTCACTGAAGCGGAGAAGGATACGGTTCTCATGCTGGAAAAAGAGTTTTCTGCACGAAACCGCTCATCCTTAACCGTCTCCCGGGAAAAGATGATGGATCTGTCCTCTGTGGTGCTCCCTCAGCTGAAAACGGTGGGAGAGGTGCATATCGAACCTGATGTGCGCCGTCTCATCCGGGCAGAGCCGCTCAGAGGCAAGCTCTACGTGGATCTGGTGGACGACACGGCAACGGCTAAACTTGAATTTCACTACGGCGATGTGGAAATTTTCCCGTTCGGCAGTGTTGCAGGCGGAGAGGATATCATCGTCCGGGACATGGACCGGGAAATGCAGCTGCTATCCCGCATTGAGAGCGTGCCGTTCAAATATAACGGCACTGAGCTGTACCTTGACGACTGGGACGACGTGCTCGAATTTCTTCTCGTTGACGTTCCGGACCTTTCCGAACTGATGGAAGTATACATGACCTCCGCTGCAAAAAAGATCATTTATACACCCACAGAAGACCCTCGTGTGCAGATTGAAGCAAACGAAAAGCTGAGCCTGCTGGATGTGACGTTCCAGTTCGAAGGAATCGACAGCAGGGAAATTGAGCAGATGCTCACGGCGCTTGCCGAAAATAAAAAGTATTATAAGCTCTCTTCCGGGGCGTTTATCAACCTGCAGGACGAGCGATTTGACAATATGAAAGCCGTTCTCGAGCAGATGCCGGCTCCGAAAGACGGTTACAGCCAGAACGAGCAGGTCCCTCTCATGAAGGCATTTCAGCTCGACGAGGCAGGAGACGAGGCGATCCGGAGAGGCCGTAAGTTCCGCGAGCTCCTTGAGCGGATTTATCATCCCGAAGAGGTGGACACCCGCGTGCCGGAAAGCCTTGACGGCATCATGCGTGAATATCAGAAAACCGGCTTCCGCTGGCTGAAAACCCTCGCAGCGTACGGCTTCGGCGGCGTTCTGGCAGACGACATGGGTCTTGGAAAAACGATCCAGACAATCGCCTACCTGCAGTCGGAAAAAGAAGAAGGACGGGAGGGCCAGGCGCTGATCGTCTGTCCTTCGAGTCTCATATATAACTGGGAAAAGGAAATTCACCGGTTTGCACCTGAACTGAAGGCGGCAGTCATTTCTGGTCCAGGACCGGAACGAAAAGCCGCATTTGACGGTGCAGGTGATGCGGATGTGATTATCACGTCCTATCCTCTGCTGCGCCGGGATGCGGAAATGTATGCGGAGACCCGGTTTTCCGTTTTTATTCTGGACGAAGCCCAGTACGTGAAAAACGACTGGACCCAGACTGCCAGGGCGGTCAAATCCATCCGTGCGGGACGGGCGTTTGCCCTAAGCGGCACGCCGATTGAAAACTCTCTAGACGAGCTGTATTCCATTTTTGAAGTCGTGCTTCCGGGACTGTTTGCCAGCAAACGGGCGTTCAAGGAAATGGAAGAGAAAAGTGTGGCGCGGCGCGTACGGCCGTTTGTGCTGCGAAGGGTAAAGGAAGATGTGCTCAAGGAGCTGCCCGACAAGCTGGAGAATGTTCAGTTTACAGAGCTTACGGAAGATCAGAAGGCGGTCTACCTCGCCCAGCTTCAGATCCTGAGAAACGAAGTGAAAAATGTCATCCAGGACGGTGCGTTTCAGCAGAACCGGATGAAAATCCTCGCAGGGCTCACACGCCTTCGCCAAATCTGCTGCCATCCGTCCCTGTTTATGGACAGTTACGAAGGCCGCTCTGGGAAACTGGACCGGCTGATGGAATATCTGAAAGAAGCGGTCCCTTCAGGAAAGCGTGTCGTTATATTCTCCCAGTTCACTTCCATGCTTGCCATGATCCGTGAAGAACTGGAACGAAGCGGATGGGATTACTATTATCTGGACGGAAAAACTCCGTCAAGCGACCGGGTCGCCATGGCGGAAGCCTACAATGACGGAGGAAAACCTCTGTTTCTGGTAAGCCTGAAAGCAGGGGGGACTGGTCTGAATCTGACGGGCGGCGATACGGTCATCCTGTTTGACTCGTGGTGGAATCCCGCAGTGGAGGAGCAGGCAGCCGACCGGGTTCACCGCTTCGGTCAGAAGAATGTTGTGCAGGTACTAAAGCTTGTGACAGCCGGTACCATCGAGGAAAAAATCCATCAGCTTCAGGAGCAGAAACGGGAACTGATGGATAAGGTGATCCAGACCGGTGAAACCTCGATCACCTCACTTGGTAAAGATGACATTCAGGAACTGCTGCAGGTTTAAAGCGGTGACCGCACAAGCAGAGGCTCAATCGCCTCTTCACCTATCTACACACAAAAGGAGCACCCCCGCCTGCGGTGGTGCTCCTTATATATATTAAAACAGCTTTCCGTGCTTATACAGCAGACTCGTGAGCCTGCTGAGGGCCAGATAAAAGCAGCCGTAGCGCATCGTGTCCTCATCGGAGTAAAAGTAAGTGTCATACACACGCTTAAACGTTTTTGTCATCTGGGCAGCCATCTCATCAATGATCTTACTTTCCGAGTATTCCTCGGTGATCCGGCTCTGCTTCCACTCAAGGTAGGAAACGATAACCCCGCCGGCATTCACGAGGATATCAGGAATAACAATTTTCCCAGTTTCCTCAAAGTACTGATCTGCTTCCGGAGACAGTGGGGCGTTCGCACCTTCCACGAAAATCTTAGCAGGTACGTTCTTCATATTCTCACGGTTAATCTGATCTTCCACTGCCGCCAGGATCAGCACGTCTGACTGAACGGTCAGCACGTCGCCGGCATCCAGAATTTCAGCCTCTATATCAAGGTCTGTGAGTTCCTTTTCTGTGGCGGGAAGTCGCTGATGTGAAAAAGCAAAGGCGTCAAGGGATTCAATTGCCAGGCCGTCAGGGTTGTACAGCGTTACGTCTCGGTCTGAGACAGCGACCACATGCTGCTTCAGCTTTTCATCATTCATCGCCTGTCTGGCTGCGACGCTTCCCACGTTACCGAAGCCCTGCACAGCTACATTAAGGTGACCGTCCTCTTTGTGCTTTTCATGAAGAGCTTCAAGGGTTTCCCACTGCTCTTTACGCTCCACTTCCTCCCGGTCGGCGATCTCATTGAACCAGTCATTGATCATCCATTGATAGCTCAGGTACGTTCCGATCCCCGTTGACTCCCTCCGGCCTTTTGCCCCGCCGTTTTCAACACTTTTTCCGGTAAACGAGCCGAGGTAGGATTCACCGGGATGGATCGTTTTGTATTCTCCGACCATCCAGTCGATAATCCGTTCGTTTGTCCCCAGATCCGGAGCCGGGATATCGTGATTCGGCCCCAGATCGGTTTTGAATACCTGTACGTATTTTTTTGCGATCAGGTTCAGTTCCCGGTCTGTATACTCTTTTGGGTTCACATGAACGCCACCCTTGGCTCCTCCAAACGGAAGCTTATGCAGCGCATTTTTAATCGTCATCAGAATGGCGAGGTTTTCCACCTCAGCTTCGGAGACGTACTCATTAAACCGGATCCCGCCTTTATAAAACCCGCTGATGTTGTTGTGCTGAACCCGGTAGGCAGGGATACGGACGATGCCGTTATTCTCCCGGGAAACCCGTATGTAGCTTTTTATTACTTTGTCGGTCGTTTTCAGGATCTCTTTTGCCGATCCGCAGACCTCGAGCCGTTCTTCTTCCGTTCGGAGTCCTAAGAATCCGTTTTCATCTGAAAGCGTATCCATTACATTTTCGATTAGTGCCTGTGTTTCCTCACGGTTCATTCGAAACCCCTCCTTAAGATGTACACCTATTGTCTTACGTTCCCGGATTTCTGGAAATAAAAACGGGAATGTCCATCAGTACCCATGGGGGGAAATGGAAAATCAGTCTGCTCGGGAGTGTTCGAATTTAGTTTTGCCTGCCGTAAGCAAGGAAAACCGCGGATTTTGTCTTATTTCCTCGGAAATCTGCATGTGTACAGTCTGATATGATGTTTGACCCGCAAACAGGAGATTTTGCCTGCAAACAGAACTTTATCCTTTTTTATTTTTTTCAACCATAATGGTTTAATGATGAAGGAACTCTTGCGTGATCGTTAATATGTAAAACAAAATACGCTCTTTTCGCAAAGTTTGTTGTTTATTACGCTTCAGGCGGACGCTTTCCGCTGGAGTCACCGCCTTACGCTCCAATCTGAATATACGATAAGCAACAATCTATTCGAAAACAGCAAAAAATAAGAAGGAAGTGTCTGTTATCTCGAAAACTGCAGGAAAATCTATTTTAAAGCTATCTATTCTAATTGCTATTGTATTTGTGCTGATCGGGGTGCTGCTGCCGGATCGAATGGCGGCCTGGATGAACACAGCTCAGGGGTTCACGCTGGAATCGTTTGGCTGGTTCTATCAGATCGTTGCTACGTTCTTTCTGGTTTTTGCTGTTTATATGATTTTCAGTAAATACGGGAAAATAAAGCTTGGCAAGGACCAGGACAAGCCGGAATACAGCCGTCCGACGTGGTTTGCGATGTTATTCTCCGCCGGAATGGGAATCGGGCTGCTGTTTTACGGCGTGTCTGAGCCGATTTCACATTTTGCCATTCCTCCATCAGGCGAGGGAAGTACAGATGGTGCAGCGGCATTAGGTATGCAGTACACATGGCTTCATTGGGGCCTTCACGCGTGGGCGATTTATGCGATGGTAGCCCTTGCTCTTGCCTATTTTAAATTCAGAAAAGGTGCCCCCGGCCTGATGAGTGCCACCCTTTATCCACTCCTGGGGGATAAGGTAAAAGGACCAGCCGGGCAGGCAATCGATCTAATTGCCGTGTTTGCTACACTGTTTGGAGTTGCAGCTTCACTTGGACTTGGAGCCCAGCAGATCAACGGAGGTCTCGAATACCTGGCTGGTATTCCGAATAATTTTGGTGTGCAGATGATCATTATGCTCGTGATCACCTGTCTGTTTATTCTGTCCGCCAGCACGGGAATTTCCAAAGGGATAAAATACTTAAGCAACATCAACATGTCTTTAGCCGGTATTCTCCTTATTCTGGTCCTGGTTACTGGTCCGACCCTGTTTCTCCTGAACCTGTTTTCCACGACTCTAGGAAACTACACGGCGAATGTTGCTCAAATGGGTCTTCAGCTGTCACCGTTTGATGCAGATGAAGCTGCCTGGACACAGGGATGGACGATCTTTTACTGGGCATGGTGGATCTCCTGGACTCCTTTTGTGGGCATGTTTATCGCCAGAGTTTCCAAGGGGCGGACGATCAGGGAGTTCACAGTGGCGGTTCTCCTGATTCCAACGCTGGTCTGCGGCATCTGGTTCACCGTTTTTGGGGGAACAGGAATCGCACTTGAGTTAAACCAGGGGCTGGATGTGTCATCTCAAAGTCTTGAAACAGCCCTGTTTTTCGTATATCAGGAGCTTCCATTCACAGTGCTGCTTTCTGTCCTGACAGTAGCCCTGATCACAACATTCTTTGTTACTTCGGCTGATTCTGCTACGTTTGTACTCGGCATGCAGACAACCGGAGGGAAGCTGAACCCTTCCACAGGTATTAAAGTAATCTGGGGCCTGATTCTGGCCGCTTCCACCGGTGTACTTATGTACTCAGGAGGGCTTGAGGGTCTTCAGGCAGCCATTATCGTGAGTGCTCTTCCACTCACTTTTGTGATCCTTGCCATGTGCGGCAGCATGATCAAGGCTTTTAACGAGGACTTAAAGGCGGCCCGTGAGGCAGAGGCAGAACCTCTTTCGAAAAAGAAAAAAGCAAGCTGATGATTGAAGACTCTGGTGCAATGTCACCAGAGTCTTTTTAACTTTTGCCGAAAAAAATCAGGATCCGTCTGCGTTGCCTTCATGCCGTGACATAATAGGCGATTACCCTGCACAGAAACAGGGAGGCAGGGTTAATCCTGTTTTGCAAAGGGTAGACGAATATAAGGCCAGCCACTTATATTAAAACGGGTTCTGCTGAAGGGATATGGTATCAGCGGGAGGCGTTTTATTTACGCTGTCTCAGGCAGTGTATCAGACTAGGCTTACGTCCCGGAAGGAGGAAGCCATTGTATTATACTAAAGAAGAAATCCGTATGATGCTGGACCATCTGTCTGATGAAGAAATCAGCAAAGTGTATAATTACATCCACGCTCTGAAGAAAAACAGCCGCAGGAGAAGGTCAATAGACGCGAGCAGGAAAAGCGGTCACGCTGTGAATGGTTCAATGAAAAAGGAGTCCTCCCGGTCTGAAGTGGATTAACGGCCGCCTTGGCACGCATTCCCTTAAAAAGGAAAGCGTGCTTTTTTTGTAGTGGCATTGTACCGGGGAAGTAAAAGTCATGCGTAAAATCCTTATTGAAAAAAAGTCATGCCCCCTGTCCTGACAGAGTATGAATAAAGAAGCAGAATGAACAGGCCTGGTAAAGGGTATAAAAACCTTAGACAAGGCGGAAGGAGTGCTCGTTGTATGAACTACCAGCTGTCCAGAACACTTATGTGGTCAAACATTATCGCACTGGCCATCGTCATTACCGTTAATATTCTCTCAAACACGATTCCAATCAACAACCAGACTGCCGGGGAAATCTCAGACCGGCTGAACGTGCTGTTTACACCTGCGGGATTCGTCTTTTCAATCTGGAGCCTGATTTATCTGCTTCTGATTATCTGGGTGTTCAGGCAGTTTATCGCCCGGCCGGCAGATGAGGAAGCCTACGCGAACATCGGCTGGTGGTTTGTGATCAGCTGCTTTTTCAATGTTTCATGGCTCCTGTTATTCCACTACGAATTTTTCCTGCTCACAATGGTCGCCATGGTCGGTCTGCTGATCAGCTTGATTGCAATTTACAGAATGATTAAGAAAACACCTCATACGACCTTTTTTATGCGGTTGCCGTTTTCCATTTATCTGGGCTGGATTTCGGTTGCCACTATCGTGAACGTTGGCGTTGTCTTTAACAGTCTCGGGTTTGAGGAAGGGCTGATTCTGCCGGGTGAAATCTGGACGATTCTTCTGATTGTTGTAGCGCTGGGGCTAGGACTGTGGTTCACGTGGTACAACACAGATCCGTTCTACGCCCTGGTTCTTGTCTGGGCTTTCTTTGGAATTGGGGTGGAGCGCCAGGCAGAATATCCGCTCATTGCCATCACAGCATGGATTGCAGCGGCCATTCTCGCTGTATTTGCGCTGACCTTTTTCCTTAGACCGCGGAAAATCTACAGCAGGTAAAAAAATGATTAATCCGGTTTCCGAAAGGGAATAGCCTTATTATCCAGATTTACTAAAGGAGGCATTTCCAAAATGGCAGCAACAAAAGAGGAAGTACGGAATATGATCGACGAACTCTCGGAAGAACAGGTTCAGGCCGTTCACGAATATCTGGAAAATCTCACAGATACAGAACCTATGCAACACTCAAAAGACGCCAAGGACGATGGTCCTCAGGAGAAGGACATGAAGACAGAGGCAGGAGATGTTAGTGTTACCGATGATTTAGCCCACCGTGACAAAGGACCGGATTCTGAACAGTAAATACAGAAAATCCCGGACTGCAGATGGCAGCCGGGATTTTGTTTGTCTTCAAAAGGTCACGCAATCACATTCCGTTTGTTGGTGTAATCTTTATACTCTTCATTTTTCACGATGGAAGCAAGTGTATCAACTGTCCGCCACACGTCGTGAAAGCCGGTGTAAAAGGCAACGGGGGCAAGGCGGATCATATCAGGGGCACGAAAGTCAGGGATGATGTCACTCGCTTTCAGCGCTTTGCAGATGCTTGCCGAATGGGTGTGCTGTAAACAGATATGGCCGCCCCGCCTCTGCTCCTCTCTGGGGTTGATAATCGTAAATCCGAGACCGCTCAGTTTTTCCTCAGCCAGCTCCATGAAATAAGTGGTCAGTGCAAGGGACTTTTTCCGGACCGCTTCGATTCCCGCCTCTTCAAACATGTCCAGTGAGCCGAGAAGGGGGGCACTGCTCAGTACATGGGGAGTCCCGATCTGGAAAGCCCCCGCATCCGGTGCCGGCGTAAACTCATGGGCCATATCAAACTGCTTGTCTTTGTCCGAGCCGAACCAGCCTGCAAGGCCAGGTTCGGTTCCGAAATGATTTTCATGTACGAACAGGCCGCCGGTGCCCCCTGGACCGTTGTTCATGTATTTGTAGTTGCACCACATGGCAAAGTCGACACCCCAGTCATGAAGGTCGTGGGGAAGGGCGCCGATCGAGTGGGCCAGATCAAATCCGATTATGATGCCGCGCCGGTGAGCTTCTTCAGTCAGGCGTTTCATATCGAGCACCTGGCCGCTCCGGTACAATACAGACGGCAGAAGAATGAGTGCTACATCCTCCGTCATCGCTTCAATCAGGCTGTCCTCATCAAGGAGATTTCCTTTGGGGTCACCGGCCTGAACGAGATGATTACCTGGCTCATAGCCTTTTAAGGTGAGCATGCTCTTTAGGGCATATATATCGGAAGGAAACGTAATCGCATCCGCGAGAATTTTTGTCCGTGTGCCCTCCGGTTTGTAAAAGGAAGAGACGAGCTGATGGATATTGACGGTGATCGATCCGGTCACAATCACTTCCTCCGGCTTCGCCCCTATGAGCGGGGCGGTTTTCCTTCCGAGCTTTTCGGAAAAATAAAACCACGGCTCTTCCCCGTTCATCCAGCCGTCGATGCCCTGCTCCTTCCAGTCGTTAACAGAGGTGAGAAGGGTTTTCTCTGCGCGCTTTGAAAGCAGGCCAAGAGAATTTCCGTTTAGATAGACGGTGCCTTCTTTTAAGTAGAATTCAGATTTATAGTCTTTCAGGGGATCCTGTTTGTCTCGTTCAATGGCCGCCTGTTCTGTGAGTGTCATCTGTAATCATGCCTCCTGAGTCGGTTTTGGGTTCAGTATACCACTTCTCTTTTTCCAGACGGAATTCCTGTTTAAATGATTGAAGTCCATGGAGAACGGGAAACGGAAAACTGAGACTGGAAGAAGGAATGCTGAAGGAGGTAAAAAAATGGCTGTGAACAGAGAAGAACTGCACAGAATGGTGGACCACCTCAGCCAGGACCAGCTGGATGAAGCTCATGATTATATCCTGCAGCTTAAACAGACTCAGGAAGAAGAACTGAGTCAAGGCCAGGTGGAAGGCCTGTTTGACCAGGATGCGTATTATGAAGAAGGAGAAAAAAATCCGCCGGGAATGGCTTCGAACCGGTACATTGATAAGTAGGAACCGAATGTGAAGACACGCTGCCATGATGCAGGGTGTCTTTTTTCCTGGCGTCCTTACATTCCATTTTGCGTTTATGCTATCCTAAGAGAGGACAAAACAGTAAAGGCAGGAGAGTACGGATGACCGAAAACAATAAACCAGGCCCTGAACTGGAAGAAGAAAAAGACGAATTAGGCGATAAAAATAAATATGACTATGTGTTTCAGCTCGGACTGCTTCTGATGATTATTCCTGCAGGTTACCCGGGAACGTGGTCCTACATGGGGATGATGGCTGCCGGAGGAGCGGCGGTTGCTCTCGGCGTGTATACGATGCTCACCAGGCAGAACGGGCAGACCGAGGAACTCAGGAAGACAGTGAACCGGATCCGCAAATATGCCCTGCTTTCCCTCTACGTCGCACCGGTATTTTACGTGGCGATGGTATTTATTAATAACAGGGATTACGGCGATAACCTGGCCTACCTGGGCCTCCTTGGACTTATGCTCGGGGTTTTTGTTCTGCTGCTTGAGTCTTATTACCGAAAGCTTCTGGCGATTCATAAGGAAGACCGTAAGAAGGACCAGCCGAAAGCGAACGACGCAATCATTATCGGCCTGTACGTCTTTATCCTTGCAGGACTGATCTTCTTTTTTCAAATGTAAACAGACTGTGCTGCGAACCTGCTCATATTGGGCGGGTTTTTTGTGTACCTTCTGGTTCGTGTCAATTCTCCTCTGCGAACAGGGCTTTTTAATACGAGAAGGCTGTATATGCGTCATTTCCTTTATCGAGTACACCCGTCTCAAAATAAATCTCAAAAAACTTACCCCGAACTGATATTCCCTGACAGAATCTGTCACAGCCGCCGTTATAGTAAGCAATGTAACCTACTTTGAAAGGGGAAATACAAGATGAAAAAAGTAACAGGGATGATTGCAGGGCTGATTCTGGCAGCGGGACTCACAGCTTGTGGTGAAGCATCGATCGAGAATGTCAATAGGGAAGCTAATGAGACAGAAGAGGATACAAGTGCTCAGGCAGTAGAGGCTTCTGAAGAATCGGACGACAATGCAGAAGCATCAGAAGCAGCAGAAGAACAGGCAGCCGAGGAAGAAGTGATTGAAGAGGAAGGGCTCGGTACTGGAGAAACAGTTGATTTTAATGGTCTTCATGTGACGGTAAAAGAAGTGCGCCTTGATGAAGGGGACGGCGACTGGATGGTCCCGGACAACGATTTCTTTCTTATTCTGGATGTGAGCATCGAAAACACCACCGATGAGTCAGCAAACGTATCAACGCTTCTTCAGATGAATCTGGTTGACCCGTCCGGCTACGCCCAGGATATCAGAATTTTTGCCGACACAAGGGGAAGTCTTGATGGGGAAGTAGGTGCCGGACGTACGATGGCAGGAGAGATTGCCTTTGACGTGGAAGGAGCGGACTTTTTTGAATTTATCTTTGAAGATCCGTTTATGAGCGGGCAGGCTATCTGGAAAATTGAAGAGAGTGATTGGAAGTAAGCAGAATTGATGACTGGTCAGAGGGGCTCCCTGTTAAGCCCCTCTGAATCTTTTATTGCCAATCGTGTACCAAACAGGTTTTAAGATGCCAGATAGATGGAAATTTAGTACAATAGACATTAGAGATACGGTGACAGGTATGTTTGAAAAGACAATCGCCACTATATACAAAAGCCAAGTGACCCAAACCACCGGCAGTAAGGAAAAGCACCAGGAAAAGGTTTCTTTCATGTTTTGGGTCAATCACTTCAGAAGCGGAGGAGATCGCAATGTCCAGGACAAAAGGATACTCGACTGTTGAACGGCTGTTCTATATTCTGCAGCACCTGACAAATCATGAATATGCCACAGCCTCAGAATTGGCAGACTATTGTAAAACATCGACCCGCACAATATACCGTGACATGGCCAAGCTTGAGGAACTGGGTGTAAGCTGGCACCGGGAAGGGCGGTTCGGCTATAAGCTGCTCAGTAAACCGATTCAGCAAAATGGAAGACTGACAAAGGAAGAGTGGATGGCGTTAACCCTTTATCCGATGCTGTCAGAAGGCATTACTTCAGGAGAGCATCCCTTCCACCTGTCATACCGTTCAGGGCTGGAAAAAGTGATGACCTATGTTCAGAAAGGGGAAAGCGACGGTGCCCTCGGAGAAAGAATCCGGCTTCACGCAAGGCCTAAAGATCCGGCTCAGATCAACGTTATGCCGGCCATCATACCGGCAATTTCAGAAAATCGTACGATCAAAGTCAGCTACTATTCTATACACCGTGATCAGAGGACCGAGCGAAAAATGGACCCCTACTACCTGGTTCCCCGGGAGGGGCATCTGTATGTAATCGCTTACTGTCATCTTAGGGAACTCCCCCGCGTGTTCCGTCTGAGCCGGTTTGAAAAAGTGGAAGCAACCAAGAAGACGTTCACCATTCCAAAATCGTTTAATATAGATGAGTATCTTTCCCAGAGATGGTCGATTATTTCTGATGATACTAACACAACGTTCAAAGTTAAATTTGATAAAGTTGCCTCCCGTTACGTTCTGGAAGAGGATTTTCATGTAGATACGGAGCGGGAACCGCAGACAGACGGTTCGCTCATTTTAAGAACAACGGTGAAAAGCAAAGAAGAATTTCTACGGTGGATCAGGTCCTATGGAATCCGGGCGGAAGTTCTTGAACCTGAATCGGTGCGGGAAGAACTGGCGGCTGAATGCGAAAAGATGTGGAAAGTGTATTCAGAAAAAAAGCAGGAAGCCTGAAATAGAGGCTCCCTGCTTTTTTTTATTGTTTAGGAAACTATAAAATTCTGGTCATGTGGACAAGTGTTATTTTTACTTGCGGAGCTTCACGCCTGCAGGACGACTCCTGCGGCAGTGGGCTGGCAGGGTGAGATCCCACAGGGCGCCAGCCCGAGGAAGCTCACCGCCACCGCCTGGGAAGCGACCGGAAGGTGTGAAGCGGAGCTTCTGGTCTTGAGAGCGCTTCAGCGCTTTTGTTCCTGTTTTTTTTCTTTAAATCCATGCACAATAAATTGTTTTAAGGCGGCGAGTACACCGATGTCCTGTAGAATCACCAGGATGACGAGAATGAGCGGTCCGAGAAACAGCCCGAAGGCGCCGAACAGCTGAAACCCGGCAAAAAGAGACACGAGCACGGCAAGAGGGTGAAGGTTCATACTTGAACTGAGAATTTTAGGTTCAAGGGACTGCCGTGCGATGAGCGTAACAGCATAAACAATCGACACCCCAATACCGAGTGTGAGATCCCCGACAATAAACAGGTAAATGGCCCACGGGATCAGAATGGTTCCTGAGCCAAGGTAAGGAAGAATTTCCGCAATCCCCACCACTATTGCGAGTGTCACAGCCTGGTCGACGCCGATGATCGTCAGTCCGATAAGAACGATCACACTTGTAAGAGCCATCAAAATCAGCTGGGCCCGGATAAAACCGAATACTCGGACTCTGAATGCAGCGCCGAACAGTCGAAGCTTTCTGAGGACCGCCGCTGAAAAGAAAGAAACGACTGACCGGCGCATCGCTCCCCAGTCTTTCCCGATAAAGTAAAAGCTCAGGAGGATAAATAAAATAATGATAAGTGACGAAGGTACGAGAATGAGCAGCTGTCTGAGGGCATCTGCCAGACGCTGACCGAACTGGCCCAGAACCTCACCGGCCTGTGTACCAAGCGCGGTAATGCTCTCCTGAAGGGCCTGCTGCTGTTCCGGTGTCAGATTGGATACAACACCTGTCACTTCATTCCATAGAGGAAGGATCGTTTCATTAAAAAATTCCTGCATATGTACTGAAGCCGTTTCGAACCAGCCCGGCGCATATTTAGTAATCTGCTGAATGCCGAAAATGGCCAGAAAGGTCAGGCCGGTAAACAATCCGCCTACCGTTGTCACGCCTACAAGCAGGGCGACGAGAACCGCCAGTCCGTTTGGGAAACGCAGCTTTTTCCGCAGCACCCTGACAAGCGGAAGCAGGGGCCAGACGAGAACAGCCGCAATCACAAAGGGATAGGTGAGGCGGAAGACCTGTCCGAGAAGCCAAAGAGAACATAGAAGCACAACGGCAAAACCGAGTGCTCTCAGAAGTATGTATACCTGCTGTTTTGTCATCCAATCCTCACCTCCGTACGATGTATTGCCGCATCAGGTTATTGTTCCATTATCGCCTGAAGAACGAGGAACAACACCTCCGAATAATAAGATTCGACTATTTTCACGTTTTTCCTTCCATAATATGCCCATTCCTTTCCGATAGAAAAACTCCCTGACCTGTTGTCAGGGAGCATGGCTATTGATTATTCGTCACCTTCGTCGTCCTGGTCGTCCTCTTCGCCTTCTACGTCTTCATCACCTTCTGCATCTTCTTCTGCATCCTCACTTTGGAAATCTTCTTCTTCCATTTCAGGCGCTGAGAAAGTGTTAGCCATTGCTACAACAATCGCTTCGTATTCTTCATCGGCTGCTTCTTCAGGGAACTGAAGGGAAACCATATGGGAACCGAAGTCAAAAATACTGAAAAATTCATATCCTACGATGGCCTGATCGCGGAGTGCATCGGTCCAGCCGCCCCCGGATGCTTCACCTTCATAACGGAAATAAAAGTCAAATTCTGCGTCATCCTGCATCTGATATGTTTCATGACTGTCAACGTATGCACGGTTTTCAACCAGCGGTTCGCGAAGTTCGATTTCACGGTCCATATCAACTTCGGCGATAGCAGGTTCACCTTCATCATCTTCTGAAATCGTCTCTTCGATCATCATTCTTAATCCGTAAAGCTGGTGATTTTCATCGTCAACAACGACCATGTCAACTCCGTTTTCGTCTTCTTCAAGTTCAAGACCTTCCATCAGCTTAATTTCAGCTCCGAATGAGGTTTCGTGGACTTCTGCATCCACTGTGCCTTCTGAACCGTTTACTTCATAGGCAATTTCATTTTCATCTGCTTCAATCAGTGTAATTTCACTTTCTGCTACAGCACCTTCTTCGACGGTTGCTTCTCCGTCTTCTTCAGTGCCGTCGTCATCTTCCTCTGTCATCTCATCGTCGTCGTCATCCTCAAGGTCGTCATCATCCAGGTCTTCACCCGTACCGTTTTCCTCTGTGTCGCCGTTTCCGTTATCTGTGTCGGCCTCATCGTCCCCTCCGCAGGCTACGAGGGCTATGGATAATGTTCCTGCAATCAGTGTTTTGGAAATTACTTTCATATGTGTCATCTCCTTTAGACTAGTTCAATATTATCAAATGATAACAATTTTTGAGCAATTACGAAAGTTTAACAACCTGTAATAAATGTGTAAAATTATCTAAATATATTTAGGTGATCGAAGAATGTAGGCGCAAAGTCATGTGCAGCCCGACTCACCTCCCTGAGAGTTATTTAGCCTTTCTGAAAATAATTAAACATGTTCAGGCTGACACAGCTGAAGGCTCATGTTATTTTCAATGGTGTTACGGGTAAAATGGAAGTAAGTCACAAGCTGAGGTCGTTGATTATGTATGAACGGGTGTTACTTCTTTACAATGGAAATGCAGGTCAAAGAGAAATAGAACGGCATCTTGAAACGATTACAGGGGTGCTGGCTGCCAAGGCAGATGAACTGACACTGAAGCGGACGAAGCGGAAAGGACACGCGGAAGAAATATGCAGGGAGCATGGGGAGGATGCAGACCTTGTCTGTATTCTTGGCGGGGACGGGACTGTCCATGAATGTATCAACGGTCTTGCAGAACTGAAGGACCCTCCAATCGCAGCCATTCTTCCGGGAGGCACGTGCAATGACTTTTCCCGCTCTCTCGGAATTCCACAGAATATGAAACAGGCAGCTGAAACGATCGCAGAAGGAAAAACGGAAAAAGTAGACATTTTGAAAGCCAACGACCGCTGGGTTAGCAATTTTGTCGGACTTGGCCTGATCACCGATGCTTCGCAGAACATCGATGATCAGCTGAAAGGCACATTCGGGCGGCTCAGCTATTACCTGAGTGCTTTCAAAACCGCCCGGGAGGCAAAACTGTTCGGTTATTCCCTGAAACTGCCTGACAGAAAGATTACAGACCAGGCGGTTATGATTCTGGCTGCAAACGGCAACTATATCGGCACCAATCAGCTGCCTGCTCTTCACGAAAATCTGAACGACGGGCAGATGAACTTTTTCGTTCTCCGTGAGGCTGGTCTCTCTCTGCTCCGGAATTTTCTTCAGAACAAAGATCTAAACGAATGGGACAGAAATAACCCTGCATTTGATTTTCTTGAAACAGACGAAGTTGAAATTGAAACAGAAGAACCGATGAAGCTTGATATGGATGGGGAGGTTTACGAAGAAACACCGGTGAAAATTAAAGTTTACCGGGAGCACCTGACGTTTATCAGGGGCGAGGAACATTAAGCTGATGATCTTTACAGGCTATAACAAAAAGGCTTTGTAAATCCGCAATGGATTTTCAAAGCCTTTTTTGTTGTTTAAACTATAAAATTCAAATGTTGTGAATAAGTGTTATTTCCAGTTGCTTTGCTACACACTGCAATGAGACTCCTGAATTCAGGATATCAATAAATCCTCGGAAAAGATCCTTCCTATTCCATGATTCTCCAGAAGAGACATCAGGCCCGCACCAGGCTGGTTTGGGCCCAAGGAATTCAGAGATATTTAATCCCACAAAGTTATTTTTCCCTTTTACGCAGCTCCTTCAGGCTGTACTTCGTCCCCCGCCATTCCACGCCCCCTGCAGCAAGGGTTTTCACAGTGGAGCGCCAGAGACAGTAAAGAAAAATTACCGCGCTCAGCGGAACGGTTAACACGTACCAGAAAGGATGATAAAAGTACCGTCTGTTTAAGAGAAACATACCGGCAAAAATGAGCAGGACGGTGGCTCCGAGGATCTGTGCCGGTAAGACAGGCACAAAAACGGCAGCAAACGGCAGCACGTGAAGCGCCAGCACACCAACTGTTGCCGCAGCGACCATCCAGAGCCGGTACTGCATAAACGCGAACAGGTTTTTTTCCAGCCCCCTGATCATTGCCCGGAGAGAATCATACCACTGGATAAAAATCAGCCCGTTGCCGAACCCGAGCTGCTGAGCGTATCCGGCCTCCTTAATCTTTCCACCAAGCTTAATATCATCGTCCGGACGCAGGGCGATCGCCTCGTGAGTACCGGCTGCTTCATAAACAGACCGCTTCATCAGGTTGAACGCCCCAACTCCTGCATGACCTGCAGCGACGAAATTCCACACGCCGATAATGCTCCAGAACGTGTAAAATATCCGGTACCAAAGCGTCCCGCCAATATTATGGGGCAGGAGTGCCAGGTGATCGAGGCCTTGCCGGAAAGCAAAACTGCCGGCTTTCTCAAGGGCATCGGGGAAAAAGAGAATGTCCGCATCGGCAAAAAGAAGCCATTCCCCTGACGAAGCCAGCCATCCCTGATAGAGGGCGTGATTTTTGCCGAGCCAGCCTGCAGGGAGCGACTCGATATGAATCACACGCAGGTCAGGATAACGATCACGCTTTAACCGATCCAGAATGTCTCCGGTTCTGTCAGCGGACCGGTCGTTTACGACGATCACTTCATGAGCGGCACAGGTCTGGGAAAAGAGCGAGTCCACCGTATCGGCAATCTTCTCTTCCTCATCTTTTGCCGCAATGATGACGGAAATTGATTGAGGTTTATATGAAACTTCCCTTTTGCTCCCGGTAACTTCATGCCTGACTATAGGCATCTGCCGAATGCCCCGGTACCACTGACTGGCAATTACAGTGACAGCCAGGAGGACGATAGCCATAACCAGTGTAAACATCATCCTTCACACCTCCCATCAGCCCGATTTGATTTCAGTGTATCACTAAAAAAGGGGAAAAGTGGAGAAGCACACCTGCCCGATGCAGGATCTTTCCCCATAGGTATCCATTTTCAGACAAACCACTACATTTGCCTGAACGGGCAAAGGCTCAGATACATAGTGTATTAGGAATATACAATAAAGGAGGGACTCACATGAGCTGGGGTAATTTTGGCGGATCGTTTGTTCTTGTCATCTTCATTCTTCTGGTGATCATCGGCTGTGCATGCTATAACGGCGGTCAGGTTGGCGGTGCCGGATACGGTTGCGGATGCGGCTGGTAATCTGATAAAAAAAGAAACTGTCTGTCAAAAAAACAGACAGTTTTTTCTTTGTTCTGGATTGTGTAGAAACAGAGAGAACGGAAAAAGCAGATCCGACAATCTCTCTGTTTCTTTTATGAAGGGGAACAGCCTGGAAAAAAAGAAGTCCCAACGTACAAAAAAACTGTGGACCAACACGCAGGGAGGGGACGGGGAAAATGGTGGAGATGATGAAGAAGCACGGGTTGTGGGCCGTCTGTTTTACTGTTTTTATTACCGTTGTTCTGATGATGACAGTTCAGTCTGGGGACGACCGGGCAGCAGAGGCGCAGGAGGATAAGGAGGAAGGGCAGGAAGAGATGCAGGAGGACACGGAAGACGCGGCAGAAAACGAAAATGACTCTGTGGAAAACCAGGAAGCCACCGAAGAGGACGAAGCAGACGGATCTGAAGATGAAAACGGAGAACAGGGAACAGATGACGGTGCAGAAGAATCAGAAGAAGGCGTTGAAGCGGAGGAACAGGATGAAGAAGGAGACCGGGAAGACAGCGCACCTTCTGCAGGGATGAATGGAGAGACGGTTGCCTATCAGGCGGGGATGGAACTCCAGACAAACAGCGTCATTGCTGATGCCCACGACTATCTGAATAAAATCACAGGCTGGGGACGGCTCGAGTCGGTCGTCACGTCGGAGCTGATCATGACGCCCGCCTGGCAGAAGCTTAAAGAAAATCAGGCATTTATGGAGTCGGAAGGGTTTGCAGTGTCCGCGGCAAAGCGGGACATCGAACGGGCCGGACAGCTGATCATGATTGTGGAAACGGAAGGAGACAAGGATGCTCTTCTTTTCCTACATCGACTGCTTCATGATCTCGATATTCATATTAACGAATCGGAAGGACAGCATTTCGGTGTGACGGAAGCATTTGGAGGCGAAGGAGAAGCACAGGGTCTTTCCCTTTATGTGAATCGTTATGCCGGTGAATGATTGGTTCTTCTAATCATCTTTTCTTCTGAATAAGGTAGATTGGGGGCGATTTACACAGAAGGGAGATGAGCAGAATGTACGAGAAGACGGCCCGGTTTGAGCATGATTTCTGGCTGCAGGTGATGGGCGATCATGCGCGGTTCATTGAAGATTCTTTTCCGGTTACCGAAAGCGAGGATGCGGCAATTGCCAGAGAATACAAAGAAAGCTATGATCAGCTTCTCAGAAAGACGGAACGGGTGAGTGATTTCAGGCGTTTTTCAAGGGAAGCCGGCAGATTGACCGACCAGTTCAGGGACTTTAAGCTGTCAATCATCAGGAGGCACCTTGAAGGGGAGATCCGGACACACCTTCCCCCTACATTTCTTAATCATATGGTGAACGAACTGGAAGAATACCAGCTCGTTTTATCCTACCTTGAACGGGGGGAAGAACCTCCTGTCTTTCATGAACTGCACCATCACCTCGTCTGGCTCCTGGATGCAGCGGGACACGCGACCGCGATTGCCGGAAGCCTGGATATGGTTGAAAAAAGACTTCAGAAAAAAGGAGACGAGTTTGCAGGCACCTTCGAGGACTTTTATATTAAAGCGGTCGAGCTGTCCGGCTACCTGCGTTCAAATGTCGAGTCCTTTCCGGCACTGAGGCGGATGAATGAGGACGTAAAGCTTGAAATTGAGCTTTTTAAAGGGTTTCTGCAGGAAATTGAGGAGATGGAGCTGTCTAATGAGCTGCTGAGTACCTTTTCACCGCTTATGGCAGACCACATGGCACGGGAAGAATGCTATTACCTAATGAAAATCGCAGAAACAGGCGGTCTGCCAGCCCCGGAGTGTGATCCGTCAGCACCGCGGATTCAGGACGGAATGTAAATGAGTCGGAACACCCCATCAAATGATGGCAGAAGCCCCAGTGAAAAAAAGCATGTTCTCCTTTTCTGTGATCCGGGTATCGACGATGCGGTAGCCATCTATTATGCCCACTACCATCCGGATATTGAACTTGTAGGCATAGTCGCCGAGTACGGAAATACCACAACGGAGAACGCCTACAGGAACACGCTTTATTTACAGGAAGTCCTTGGCATGCATATCCCCGTCTACCGGGGTGCCAAGGGGCCGATGACCGGAAGAGAAGCAAAGCCGCACCATGATATTCACGGCCCGTACGGACTCGGAACAATAAATACAAAAGAAAACGTCGATGTTGAGGTTCCGGAGAATTTCTTTGACATCATTGATCTGATTAGGGCGTACAGCGGCAGACTGACAATTGTAACGACAGGCCGTCTCACGTCTCTTGCCACTCTATGCCTGTATTATCATGATCTAATGTGTGAAAAAGTAAAGGAAATTGTCTGTATGGCAGGGGCCTTTTTCGTCCCGGGCAATGTGACACCGCTTGCTGAGGCAAATGTCTTTGAGGATCCGGTCGCAGCCAAGCTTGTGATCGACCATGCCCCGATGCTCACAATCATACCGCTTAATGTAACCGATCAGCTTCTTGTACCGATGAGCATGATTCGGGAACTGGAAGAAGAATACGGCTATGAGTTTCTGACAGCACTGATACAGTATTACTATGACTTTTACGAAGCGGCAACCATTGATCAGCTGCTCGGGACACCTCTTCATGATGTTGTCGCATTCAGCGCTTTGATGAATCCTGAGTTTTTCACTTTCGTAACGTACAGGGTATATGTTGAGGCCCAGGGAACGGAAACGGCCGGTGTCACTTTTCCGGACGTCAGAGTACTCGAAGATCTGCCCGAAGCACCTACACATCTTGTGGCCATTCAGGCAAATGAAGCTGCATTCCTCGCGGACTTTAAGAGGGTTATGGAAGGAAAAAGATAGGAAAGCTGAAAGCAGACCCGTTAAAGATAAGGTCTGCTTTTTGCGTGTTCAGAATCCTGTTTAAAAAGGACAGCGTTCTGGTTAGACCAGAACTTCACAGCCCGTTCGGCTTTTTCAAACTCGAAGCTGTCCCTGAATTTCAGATGAAGGGAGGCGCTGCTCACCATGTGAATATCAATGGTCCGGCTCAACGGCTGCAGTTCAATCTGTCTGATCGTTTCCGGAATGTATTCTCGATAGGAATAGGATACGGTTTTTTCTGTTACCCTGAAGCGGTACTTCGTGAAAAGTGGCTTCACGAGGCCGGCGTAAATGTAAATAAGCACACTGACAATCATGAACTGGTTAAATCGTTCGAAAAGGCCGCCGGTGAACAGAAAACTGACAAGGGCAGTTAAACCGACCACCAGGGCAAACCCAAGCCAGGAATGAACCCATGCCCGGCTGTAAACCCGGTCATATTCATAGAGGACGTGCTCTTTCAGTTCGCCTCCGTTAACAGAACGCTCCACCTTTTCCTTCATATCCCCCCGTTTTGTGCGGGCCAGAATGGCAAAATAGTTGTACAAATCCCAGTGCACCACCGCAACCCCGATCAGGATCGGCCAGTGACCAGAGATGAAGAAAGTGTAAAGAGCTGTGGGAAGCAGAGCTAGCCAGATGAGTGCTCCTGTAAGATCAAGAAGAAGAGGTTTTCTCACTTCTGCTTTTGTTAAGATTGGACTTTTTACGCTTTCCTGGTCAATCCAGTGGCTGTCAAAATGGGCATCCGCAAGTTCCACCAACGGGGTATGATGGCTCAGTATCAGGCTCTGTGCTGTATAGTGGCTGATTACGTGACGGTAATACAGCAGTTCGAGATAGAAGGACGAGAGCAGTTCTTCTGTTTCATGATCATGCGTGCCGCTGTTGAGTGTATCAGCGATCAGCCCTTCACGGGCTGCAAGAAAGTCCAGACGGTCTGTGTATTCCTCAAAGAGAAAAGCAGAAGCCTTTTCAAAGGGCCTGTAAATCTCCTCCGATAGGTTCTGAGACGCGGCGACCGGAGAAAGTGCGTCCTTTAATTCGTCAATCCGGCTGGTGAACCAGTCTTTACGGGCGGCAAACCCGTTCAATTTTTCAATCAGATCCCGAATCTCCCCACTCTGACCCGGCAGCGAGACCGATTCAGGGCCTTTCCTGATCTGCGCGAGAGGCAGGAGAAGCGACTGGGCGAGTGACACCTGGAAAAAACGCCTGTATACGTTTTGGGCTGTTTCCCTCCAGTCCGTTGTCGAGTAACCTGTATCGGTAACCTTAAACCGGGTGAAATGCTGGTCCTCGTCTTTGGGCCGGTCACCAAACACATAATATTCAGTACCGTTGTATTCAACAGGGAGGGACTGCTGAAGTGAGAAGAAAGTAACGTGATAGCATGCCCAGATTTCCCCGCACCGCGGTGAGGGGGTCTGATAAAGCATTCCCGGCAGCTCCCACATGGCTCTCTTCACTTCTTTTGATCCCTTAGTGTCTGAGAGGGAGAACATTTTCCATTTTTCATGGTTGACTCGTTCGGCCAGCCTGGCTGTTTTCTTTCCTGAGAAAGGTGAAGGGGAAGTGGGCCTGTCCAGCCCGTCATGTTCATCAGCTGTCACCGTCTCTTCCTCAGCCGCAGCGGCCAGAAACGGTTCGGTCCCGTTTTCAGGTTCAGTATGGACATGCTCTTTTTCATCAGTCCCTGTTTCCGGCAGTGAATGTTCGGGAGCAAGAGCGGCATCCTTCATTACCTCCGCTGCCGGTGCAGGCTCTTCGTCCTGCACGAATTCAGGTTCGGATTCTTTTGTTGAAACCTCTTCCGTACTGAAAAATTTCTTCCTCACAAACCTTCCAATGAAAATAATCGGAAGTGCTCCGCCGGCCAAAACGGAAAACCCCACAAAAGTAAAAAGGAAAGCAGCCGGCAGATAAGTGTCTGATGCAAGGGAAACAATGAAAAGGATTGTGGCTGCAGCCATTCCGGCTAAATGCAGATGCCATTCTTTTTTCTTTTTTATCCCTGTGACAATCCATGTGATCCAGAAAAAAGCAAACAGCAGAATCGCACTCAGGAATAACCCGATTATCCCGTCTCCAACGGAAGCAGGCAGGAGGAAGACGGAAGCAGCAACGATCGCGTAAAAAAGTGAAAAAGCGGTAAAAAGAGCTTCTCTTATGGCAATAAGACAGTAAATGAGATACGTAAAAGACAGGACGAGCAGAAGAATAAAAAAACCAATTAAGAAACTGGAAAGCACAGCACTCAGCTCCGATTCCGTGTATAAGTCGTTGATTTCGTGTTCAAATCCCGGTGGAGTAATCTGGATCAGTAATCAGTGATGAAAACAAAAACAATAAGTATATTATAGTTCATTTGGAAAAAGTATGGATTTCAAATCCTGAGAGTGCTCTAAAATGACATGTTCACCTCAGTTTTGAACAAAAATGCAGGACTTCTTTCACAGTAAAGATATGGATTACACTGCAGGAGAAAGCGTTATAGGTAATATTTGGAGAATAGCGAATCAAATTATAAAAAACAGCATTGCACTGCCAAAATATAATTCGACATTTTCATCAGGTTATTTAGACCTATACAAATATTGTGTTTAAACCTTTTTTATAGTTTTAGACCACCTTTTGTCTGCTTCGGGGACTGTTGTATAGGTATTTATCTCATTTATTATTTTTCGGGAATTTAATAGTCTTAAAGAATCAGAAATTGGGTATAAACCTTTTATGGGATAAAAGATTCGTTTCTTTATACCTTATTTATGTCGAACGATATTTACAATTCATATCTTTAGACCTAATGTACGCCTTTTAATGTGAGAAAATCAACTTTCCTTGCATTAGAAGTCAGCTTAACAACAGACACATTACGGCAAAATTCTTTATTTTCCTGTATGAAAACAAAAAGATATTTGGGTCGGGACTTTATTCCCTTCCCCCGTCCAGGTGTGAACCTGTGAACAAATTGTGAACGCGCTCCGGGCTTGCGATACAGTACAAATGGCCTAGTTTGTGAATTTGAATAAACTGTTCAATGATACTAAACTATGAGAAATTATTAAAGGCAAACCGTTGCCATGGCGGTCTTTGTTGGATATTGAAACAAACCGCAAGGATGTGAAGATGGTGCTCATCAATAAAAAAAATCACAAAGTCATAATAAAAGACGTTTGGAGGGCTGGTTCCTTTTCAGCTAGGCATCTGGGGCTGATTGGTAAACGGTCGTTCTCCGAAAAAGCTCTGGCAATCCCGAAATGCAGCCAGGTTCACACGTTTTTTATGAGATTTCCGATCGATATCCTGTTCATGGATAAGCAGAATATTGTCGTCGGGAAGCAAGTTGGTCTAAAGCCGTGGCGCCTATCTGCCAGAGTTAAGGGAGCGGCCTATGTTATTGAAGCAGAAGCTGGCTCCTTTGGTGATGATATCGTCATAAATGGTGATCAGGTTGTCATTCTGATTCCCGATGATCAAAAACAAACCAAGGAGGGATCCGCATGACGGAAGCGGCCCATGCATTTGAAGAAAAAGAATCAACTCCAAAGGCGAAACGTTCGTACTGGGGAAGTGTGCTTAAAATACTCCCCGCTGTTCTGCCGCCGGTACTCCTTATTTACGCCCTGTTTGTGGTCGGCTACAACAGTTTTCTCACACCTGGTATGGGGGAGACAGCAGAAGCAACAGTGCTGACAATTTCATCCCTGCTGTTCCTGTCACTGAATGGTTTCCTTTTTGCTTTTATTTACGGGGCAGACAAGAGCAATAGCGGATTTGCCGGAAAATTGAAAGAAGGTGCCCGGACTGTCGGTGCTCATTTTGGCCCGCTTCTTTCCACATCCATTCTCTTTTTTGTTCTGATTGTTGCGGGAACGATCATGTTTATCGTCCCGGCATTAATCATGATCATACTGTTTTACCTGTATCCGTTTGTTGTCATTGAGGAAAACAAGAAAAATTTTGAAGCACTGAAAGGCAGTGCCGCACTTGTGAAAAAAGGCTGGCTCCGTGTGATGGGCTGGATTATTCTTTTTTACGTATCCTTTCTTTTTGCGGCAACTGTAGTCAGCGAACTGGCTCCAGCTTATGGGGAACAGGCGGGAGAAATTATTGGCGGTGCCGTTGTACTCCCATTTGAGGCACTTCTGTTTTATTTCGTTTATAAGAAACTAAAGGCCAAACAGCAGGGGGCATAAAAATGGTTATTCAGCCTAATTCATTCGAACCTCGTCCCGCCTCAGATGTGTTTTCAGAAGGACTCAGACTTGGAGCAATGACATTCAGATGGTATTCACCACTGTTTTATGTCCTCTCCCTACTCTATTTTGCAGGCCTTCATTTTTTATGATGGATGAGTACCGAGCCCCTCATTTCCACCGTTCTCTTGAGTTTTGGCAATATTCTTTACAGTTTTATTCTGTTTGCCTATGTCACACTGCTCGTCCTTATTCCTGAAGATACCGCAAATAAAGACCGGAGAAGGAAAGCAAGGAGGCCGCTGTTAAGGCTGTTCATACCGGTTGTTATTGCTACTGTACTATTCTTTCTTATATTCGGCGGCGGGACGCTGCTTTTTATCATTCCGGGGATTATTGCCTTTGTGTTTTTTCTTTTATTCTCTCATGTGATCACTATAGAGAACAAAACACCTTATGAAGCGTTAAAGAGAAGCGCAGTACTCATTAAAGGATCGTTCTTTAAAGCAGCCGGACTGTTTCTCATTTTCCTGGGAGCGCAGGCTCTGGTTGTAGTGACGGCAGGTTTTTATCTTCCGCTTGATACGCTCTATCTGAATGCGGCGGCCGGCGCGGCAGCTCATATTCTGATTGTGCCGTTTCAGGCAGGTGTGATGACACTTCTTTATATGGAATCTAGGGCCGATCATGAGGCGTTTGATATAAATGTCCTGCGCTACGAAGCAGAAAAAATGTTCAGAACCAAATCAGCTTAACTATTATGATCAGAAGCAGGAGGAACAGCAATGATTGGAAAAATCAGCTGGCGAATTGTCATTATTCTGGCAAGTGCCGCCATGATTGCGTTTTTCACTTATTCGTATTTAAACAGTCTGCAGGATACTACCACGGTTTACGTGTATGCAGAGGATATTCCAGTCCGTGGTGAAATAACAGCAGACCATATCGAAGAAGTCGAAGTACAGATGCAGGCTGCGGAGGCTCTTGCCACAGGGAGCATCTCTTCTCCGGACGAAGTGACTGGTGCGATCGCTCTGCATGAAATTGACCAGGGTACCATTGTCAGGCTGGATGAGAGAGCAATGGTGTTTCCGGAGGAGCGGCAAATGTATTTGCAGGCCTCAGGAGGACTGGATCTATCCGCTTTTGTACCAATGGATATGAGGCTTGTAACGGTGGCTCTGCCGCCTGAGGCAGTTGTTGACAATTCTCTGAAGCCGAACGACTGGGTGGATATCATATATACGTGGACCGATCCTGTGGATACATCGATAGTGCATACGGAGACAATCCTGCAGCAGATTGAAGTGTTTAACGTGGAAAGGCTCTCTATTGAATCGGACATGGGGAAAGAAGGTATTTCCCAGCATGTGACACTGCTTGTTAACCCCCAGCAGGCCGTTGAACTCACCCATGCCAAACGTTACGGCACCATTGATCTGACCCTGAACCCCTGGAACGGGGAGCAGGAAGAGACCAATCGCGTAAATAATAACCGCTAACTAACGTGTAATGAAGGAGAATGGCGCATGAGTACAGAGTCAGCTTCAAAAGAACAGGTACAGGAGCGTATCAGGGTTGTCACCTGCGGAATGGATCAGACATTTTTATCCCAGCTCCGTCATTTCACAGATAAAAGCCTGAATTTTATTGATATAGGGTCTTCTTTTTCAACCATTAAGGATCTGAAGGAGCACCTGGGCCGGGAAACGGCTGAAATTGCCTTTGTTCATATTTCGGAGTTTACAGATCTGGAAGAAGAACAGAAAGCATTATCAGAAACATCCCTTGCAAAACTGCTGATCGTCACTGATAAACTGGAATCATTTAAAGCAGCACCGGAACTGATGGAACCTTTTACTGAGCTCGTTTATGAACGTACCCCTGTAAGGATTCTGACAGAGCGGATGCTCACATTTGAGTCAAAAAAGAATCTGAGACTCTATACACAGGTCCATCCTGAATCCCATAAAAAGGGTCAGAAGAAAACCGTTCTTGTATACTCCGCCAAAGGAGGGGTCGGAAAAACAACCGTTGCCATCAATCTGGCCCTTCAGCTCGCCAAAAAAGAGAAGAAGGTACTGCTCGTAGATTTTGCAACATTCGGAAATGCGGCGGTTTCCCTTAATCTTCCCCGTAGAGTGCGGGGGATGTCGGAGGCCATCGGTATTCTCGACCAGCCTGCCAGGGAGGACGCAGAACTGGAGCGGTATTTGAGCGAAGCGATTTACCCGCTTCAGTTTCAGGGGAAGAAGCTCGATGTTCTTGCAGCGGCTTCTCCCATGAAAATGACGAGTCTTAACCTGGAAAAGACAGATGCTCTTCTCGCGGCAATCCAGCGTCTCGATTACGATACGGTCATTCTGGATACCTCATCGGACCTTTCTGAAAAGAATATCTCCCTGATGAGCGGGGCAACAGACTTATTGTTTGTCAGTACGACCGATATTGCCGCGAGTTCATCACTGCTGTCCACGATCGAGCTCGTGGATACACTCAACCGGCCTTTGCAGAACCGTCACCTTGTGATTAATCATTACAATGATTCCCTTGGCTTTCCAATAGCGGAGCTGGAGTCGATCTTATCGATGGACGTATCGGTTGTCATCCCGGACAAGTACGAACAGATTCAGGGGTATACAAACCGGGGTGTGCTACTTGCGGAAAAACCGGGACTAAAACTGAACCGCTTCTACCGGCAGACTGCGAATCTGATTGAGCCGGTATTTACAGACAAGGAACTTGGAAAAAGGAAAAGGCTCTTTTCAGGAAAGGGGAGACGCCGTAAATGAGTATCGAGGAAGCAATCAAACGAAAGCTCTACACGGCCGAAGATGAGGACAACCCCTATGCAAGATCTGGCCATCAGAGTGAGAGAGTGGAAGAATTAAAGAAAACCGTACGGGAACACATTATGAAAGAAACAAGCCGGAATAAACAGCTTCTCCTGCAGAAGCAGGCTTTGAATTCTGCGATATGGCATTATCTTGAAAAAGAGTCGGAAACGCAGTTTCGCGAGCTTCTGCTCACGAATGATGAAAAACGGCTGACAGCTGAAGAGATCCGTCAGCAGATGGTTGGATTCGGCATTATTGATCCACTCGTGAAGCGATCGGATATTACGGAAATTATGATCAACGGTACAGATCAGGTGTTCGTTGAGAAGGATGGGAAGCTCCAGCTTGCCTACGATGAAGATGGACAGCCACTTAAATTCGGCTCTGAAAACGAACTGCTGAACCTGATTGAAAAAATTGTAGCGCCAATTAACCGGAAGGTGGACGAAAGTGATCCAATCGTGGATGCCCGTCTGCCTGACGGGTCACGGGTAAACGTTGTGATTCGCCCGGTTTCTCTAGAAGGGCCAATTGTAACGATCCGAAAATTCCCTGAAAACCCCTACCCCATGGAAAAACTGATTGAATTTGGCGCACTGGATGAGGAAATAGCAGACTTTCTCTACCATCTCGTTCAGGCAAAATACAATGTCGTAATATCGGGAGGAACGGGATCGGGTAAGACAACTTTTCTGAATGCTCTCAGCATGTACATTCCGGGAAGTGAGCGGATTATCACAGTTGAGGATTCAGCTGAACTGAAGCTTACCCAGATCGCCAACCTCGTCAGACTGGAGACGAGACCGGCAAACATTGAGGGTAAAGGCGAAATTCCGATGCGTGAACTCGTCCGTACGGCACTCCGGATGCGTCCTGATCGAATTGTTGTCGGGGAGGTTCGCGGGGGAGAAGCGCTGGACATGCTTCAGGCAATGAATACCGGTCACGACGGCTCTCTGACAACCGGTCATGCGAACTCCGCGGCTGATATGCTTTCCCGACTTGAAACGATGGTCCTCATGTCCGGACTGGAGCTTCCGATTCCGGCGATCAGAAGACAGATCGCTTCCGCGGTGGAAATTATTGTGCACCTTGGAAGAATGAGAGACGGATCCAGGAAAGTGCTTCAGATCACGGAAGTACGTGAACTGAACAACGGGGAAATCGAAACTGTAGATTTGTTTACTTGGAAAATGGATCCTGATAAGAGCACCAGTGAAAAGCTTACAGGAAAGCTGGAGGCAGCCGGCCAGACTATGAGCCAGCAGGGCAAATGGGAAGCGGCGGGCTTTAAGCCGCCTGTGATCCGGGGGATCTCCCTGTTGGAGGAGTCTATATGACGGGGACATGGACGCTGATTGGACTTGCAGCCTCCTTTTTCATCCTGATCGCAGCATTTGTGGATCTCCTTTCTCTCAGTATTAAACGCCGGCTGCCGGTCAGAAGGGGGATCACGGATCGCTGGCGGAAACGGGGAATTGGCAGTGCAGAAACAAGTGCGGGAACAGCTTCTGACAGGGAATTAAAGCAGCCGAAGTGGAGCGTTGCGGAAATCGCAGGTACGGTGGTGCTTGCGCTGGCTCTGTTCCTGGCAGGTCTTCTGTTCTTCCGTAGTATCCTGTTTGCGTTCCTGTTCAGCCTTCTGGCAGTGTTTTATCCACGGTTCAGGAGAAAGAATGTAAGCGATAAAAGAAAAAAGCTGTTCATTACACAGTTCCGTTCGGCAATGAATTCCATCTCCAATTCCCTTCGGGCAGGTGCTTCCCTGCAGACAGCCCTCAAACGGTGCGAAGGAGACCTGGAAAAAGAACTTATGACACAGAAGGACAAGCCGGTCCTAGAGGAAATCGTAGTTATCAATCACGATATCGAATTCGGAATGTCCATCGATCAGGCTCTTCGTCAGTTCAAAGGAAAGATGAACCTGGAAGACGTGGACCAGTTTGTAGACGCGATTCTGGTTACCAGGGCAAAAGGCGGTAACCTGACACAGGTAACACGTAATACGGCAGAAAGAATATCGGATAAAATTGCGATTCAGCAGGAAATCCAGCTCGGTACCTCCCAGAAAAGAGCAGAGGCAAAAGTACTCACGATTTTTCCTGTAGTTATGGCTCTTCTTCTCATGTTCACAAACCCGGGATACATGGAACCGATGTACGAATCATTTGCCGGCAGTTTCTTTTTGTTTCTTGCCGGGGTAATGCTGGTCGCGAACTATGTCATCGGCAAACGGGTTACAAATATAGATTTGTAGGTGAAATTTATGTCAGCGATTATCGCATTTTTCATATTTATCTTCATACTGGCTCTTCTTTATCCTTCCAAAGCTGTAAGGGCTATGATTATGCGGAAACGCCTGCTTGCTCCTGCAGAAGGGGAGCGCGTGAAAAGAAAGGGCATTCTGGAGTCAGCAGCCCCTGCGGTAACCGCAGGGATGACCCTGCTGAATTTCAGGATCAGCCATGAGAGAAGAGAAGAGATGGCCGGCCGTCTTCAGCGCGCCGGTTACGAAGAAAAAATGAGTGTGGATCATTTTTACACCTTTAAGGTTCTCTGCTCCCTTGGGGCGGCTGCCTATTTTGTCCTCCTTGGTGTGGCCAGTGAACCCTTAATGTATTTACTTGCACTGATTGCGCCTCTTCTGGCTTTTGGACTTCCCGATTTCTGGCTCAAACAGCGAATCAGAGTCCGGCAGGAAAAAATCCGAAGAGAGCTTCCTTATATACTCAATTCGATCTCAATTTTGTGCGATGCAGGCATGAACTTATTTGCCTCAATCCGGGAGGTAGCCGATACGAAAGATGGCGAACTCCCGAAGGAACTTGAAAGAGTGATTAAACAGGCAGGTATGGGAGTATCCCAGGTAAAGGCTCTGGAAAACATGTCCATGCGCTGTCAGGTCGATGAAGTCAGCCGATTTGTTTCCGCTGTAACCCAGACCATCGAGCGTGGGAGCGGTGGGGTAACCGCTGTACTGAGACAGCAGGCCGCCGAAGTATGGGAGGCGAGAAAGAAAAAAGCACAGCAGCTGGGCGAACAGGCCTCTATTAAACTGTTCTTCCCTCTCGTGCTTCTCGCATTTCCGGCCCTTGCAATTTTCATCCTCGGCCCAGTAGCTATTAATCTGCTGGAATTCCTTAGAGGATAGATAACGCTACAGAGAAAGGAGGGAAAAAATGCAGTGAAAAGTAAACAGCGGAAAAAGATGGCTTGGATGCTGGCGTTTCTGATTTTGTTTCAGCCGATCGGAATGGCTTTCATGGGAATGGCAGCTCCGGGAGTTCATGTATTCGCCGAAGAAGCGGACGATGAAGATGAAGAACGTAAAAGTCCTCGTCCCGGTGTCTCCAACGCTGATGACCGCAGCGGAGGCTCACCTGGAAACCCCGGTTCTCCCGGTAACGGCGGTGGAGGTTCTGCACCGGCACCCGGCAATGGCGGCTCTAATCCTGGTGGTGGTGACACCAATCCTGGAGATGGAGGAAGCAATCCGGGAGGCGGAGAAACGAACCCTGGAGATGACGGCAGTAATCCCGGTGGAGACGGCACAAACCCTGGAGATGGCACCAGCCCCGGAGATGACGGAAGCAACCCTGGAGGAGACGGCACCAGTCCCGGAGATGACGACAGCAGCCCGGGAGGGGACGGCACAAACCCTGGAAATGACGGCAGCAATCCGGGTGAAGGCGGATCTGGTTCTGAGGGGACAGGCACAAGCCCCCGCGAAGGTGGATCCGGATCTGACGGGAGCAATTCCGGCGGAGAAGGCAGAAACGGAGAAGACAGCAGCCGGAGTTCAGGCGATGGTAATGGAGAACCGGGAAGTCAGACTGGCTCGAGCCCTGGTTCAGATGGTGATGGCAGCAGGGAATCCAGTGAAACTGGAGGCAATGGCCTTGTAAATGGTGATGTAGTGGAGACATTATTCAGCACTACTGATGATGCACTTAAGCTCGATCAGAGCCGGAGAGAGCATGGGAATTTCACCAGATCAGCAGATGCCAGACTGGCTCTGCTAGGCTACCTTAACCTGTTTGACGACCCTGTTCTTCAGGATATGTATGGTCAGATGCTTACAGAAACCGGAAATGTGATTGACAGCTTTAACCACATGGCTATTCTGGCTGCACGGACGCAAGGTGAAACAGAATTTGTGCGAGCTTATAATGAATACCTGCTGAAGGAAAGTCAATATTCTCTGACTGCGGCCAAGGTGGCAGATTCAACCAGATCAACAGGAAGTCGAATCACGCAGTTTACCAGAGGTCTGGCTGATCAAATCTCCAACACTGTCACAGGGATGGCTGCAAAAGTGGATCATTCTGTTCAACAAGCTGCCAGGTTCGTGGAAGGTGTGCAGGGAAGAATTCTCCACCATACTCAAAATATGTATGAAGCTGGAAAAGGGTCATTGAACGCCTTGCGTACGGCGATGAGTATGGAAACAGTGCAGAATTCGGCTGCATGGAGCTTTGTAACGAAGGCTGCTGAAAAAGGCGCATCCTCGTTTCATGCGACCAGGACTGCTGTGACAAATATTATTGACGGAGCAACGGCATATACAGCTAACTCCCTTAATAACTTCAATCTTACTGCGATGGTGGGTAGTGCCGGTCAGACAATCAGCAATGCAGCAGGGTCGGTTGCTGATGCTGGTAAAAACCTGTTCCAGACCATTAACAACAGTAAGCCTGTCAGCTGGATGAAGACTTTTGCCAATACACCGATTGGAAAAGCAACCGGAGGAGCGCTTAATGCCTTTGCCATTTTTGACGGAGCGGCAAATGCCATGGACAGCAGCAACTCAGGATGGGAAAGAACCGGCCATGGTCTTAACGCCGTTAGTGGTGCACTTGGTCTTGCGGCTACTGGTGTATTTATCTTTGCCGGGGCCACAGTCGCGGCACCGATCCTTGCTATTGGTGCAACAGTAGTTGGACTTGCTGCATTCGGTATTCTGTATGGACCAAAGATTGCCGAAGGAGCAAAAAAGGCATGGAACTGGACGACGGATCAGTTCAGCAGCTTTACTTCTGATCCGGCAGGGTATGCGAGCGATGTCGGCAATAAGGTCAAAGATGGGATATCCAATGCGTTTGACAGTGGTAAAAACTTTGTAAGCGGGCTTTTCGGTAGTTAGGAGAGGGCTGTAATGTTCAATAAGAAATTACTAATTGGAACTACACTGGTAATGGTGCTGGCCGCCGGATGCGGCGCCGGCACCACTCCCTCTTCACAGAACATGGAAGCGGAAGAGGAACCAGGAGTAAACCATGTTTATATGGACGAAAAATTACTTCACCGTATGGCGCAGAGAGGATATGAGCCGGATGCTGAGGCTGCTGCCATTGAAGAGCAGGCGGAAACGGATGAGGACGAATCCGGCGATCGTAACCAGGAGGAAGAGGGAGATTCAGCTTACTCTCATGTTACGGGACTTGCTGCAGAAGATGACTGGGCATTAACAGAACTTATCATTAACGAGGCTGACAAAGAACGTTTCACGGACGAACAGCTGGCGTATTTTGCTGAAGACCAGGAGGAGCGTTTTCCCCCGGTAAAAGAAGGCCGTGTCCAGGCCGTGGCCTCGGTCATATATCAGCAGGATGACTCTCTTCTGCTGATGGGTGTTCTGCGGAATGGCACAGAGAATGAGAGTTTTTCGCTGGAGCGGCTTGAAGGATCCGTACTAACCCTGATGGACAGCAATCTGTCGTCCTGGGCCAGAACGTCGTTTAGTGCAGACATTTCCCATGTAGAACTTGAAGCCGGTCAGGCAGTTCCATTTAAACAGGCCATTCCAATGGAAGATGTACATCATCCGGAATTTGATTTTGAGTATTTTCAGTACTTCCTTACATTCCAGCTTAGTTCAGAAGAAGAGCCGGCTGATGCAGAGGAAGAAGAATCTGAAACAGAAGAGGAAAACGAAGACCAGGAAGATGAGTGACAAATATATTAAAACGGAGGAATATAAAATGAACTTTTTGAAAAATTTCTGGAAAGATGAAAGCGGACAGGCTTTGAGTGAGTACGGTGTAATTCTTGGAATCGTTCTTGTAGGAGTGATCACGGTCATTATCGCATTCAGAGACCAGATCCAAAATGTATTTGAAACCATTATCAACTCACTTAATATGTAAACGGCAGATGGGAGGGTTTTAGGATGATCTGGTATGTAACGGGGCTTGTTATGGTCATTACAGCAGTCGATATTAAAACAAGAAAAATCCCAAACCCTCTCATCCTCCTTGTTTTTTTCAGTATTCTGGTGTTTCAGTTATTTGAAGGAGCACTTTTACCGGGCCTTGCCAGTTTCGCTGCAACCTTTGCTTTGTTTCTGGTCCTGTATATTGTTCGTTTTCTCGGTGCAGGAGATGTAAAGCTCATTTCAGCCATTTCGCCTCTGTTTTTAATGCCAGAACTCTTTTATTACTGGTTTCTTACAGCAGCAGCCGGAATTCTGATTTCCGTTATTCATGTGATTGTGGCGAACAGGTGGAATCAGATGATGAAACAGGTTTACCGGATGGTTGTTTTCAGACAGGCTCGTTCCGGCACGGAGAAAATAGAACAAGCGTTATCGTTTCCGTTCTCAATTGCGGTTTTACTTGTATGGGGAGTGATGAATGTATGGGTCGGTTATTAAAAAGAACCCGTAAAAATGAAGAAGGTCAGGCGGTTACGGAATTTGCCCTCGTTCTTCCAGCACTTGTACTCCTGATTGTTGGAGGCCTGATCCTTGGAATTGCCGCATACAATCAGGTGGTTGTGGTGACAGCTGCCAACCAGGGGGCCAGACTGGGAGCGGCTCTGGCGGCAGATGAGGATATACCTATGCACGTGGCAGCAAGCAGGGCGAGAAGCTCAACTGAAAGTGCGCTGTCAAGCACAACAGGGCACTGCAGCCCGGCAAATGCCCATCCGAATGGGGATGGCAGCAGCTTCATTGTGGATGTATCCTGTGAATATGCGCTTCCCATCCCTTTTATGAATACAAGTCCTTTGACGCTCAGTCACAGGGCAACCTATCATATATTTGAGTGAGTGTGATGAATGTGTCAAATGAAAAAGGTGTCGTTGTCCCTCTGATAGCAGTACTGATTCCTGTTTTTCTCGGGATCATCGGTCTGGCGGTGGATACGGGGTTTATGGCTGCCAATTATTTCAGACTGGCAAACGCTGCCGATGCAGCCGCGTATGCTTCTCTGGACGGATATGACAGGGAAGTCTGGGAGAGCGAAGGGAGAATCGTCATTGACCCACAAGAGGCGAGACAGCTTGCCGAACATTATCTGAGGGAAAATATGGGTGGGGCCTCAATCACCAGTTTTCAGGTGGAGGAGACCTCCGTAACAATTGAAGCAGAAACCAATTCACCTGTTTTCTTTATGCAGCTGTTCGGGTTTTCTGATCAGCAGCTTTCCGCAATGGCGGGGGCTGATCTGTCTGATCCGAACGACTAATTGAAATGCAAGGAGAGAGACTGATATGAAAAAAACGGAGTATGCCTGGCTGCACAGACAAAAGCCAAAGCATCTGCTGAAAAAAGCCGATGTATCCGAAATCCCCTTTCAGAAAAAAGAGATTTCCAGATTTATAACACTGGATGGTCAAAGAATGGCGCTGGCTGGAAGCATAGTAGCCGACCACAAAGGCGAACAGTTTTTTTCGGTTTTTTCAGTCATTGACGAAAATGGTGACACGATAACAGATGAAAGAAAACAGCGTTTGATCCATCGCTATACAGCCTACCTGAGTCTGGGCAGTTATTTACACAACCTCCTTCAGGTTCTGGCAGATCAGGAGCAGAATAAGGCTGCTGATCCGGAAACACTTAAAATTTTTTTAACTGAGAGTGGCCTGCCTATACGCACAGCAGAGTTTTTATCAGAAGGGATTAACCCATGGCTGATCCGGAAACTGGAGTATTTAACGGGCCGGTATGATCGGTTGGCTGATGAGACCGACCTTTCTGCAAATGACTTTAAGGATTTGATGGAGGAAGTAGACCAATTCTGGCACAATTACAAGGAGCGCTTTTCTTATTTGAATCAGTTGGCTGCTGCCGGATTAAAGCCTGAAAAGATTCGGAATCCTGAAAGTAAAGAACAGATTCTCCGACTGCTTGATGAAAACCGGACGAAAAATAGAGCACTCTCATCCTTTACGATGTGGTTCCAGGAAAATTCAACGGTTGACGGCAGCCTGGAGTCAGTTATTAACCGCCATTTCAAAGCAGCTCACAACAGCATGGTGGATCCATCAGCAGCCCGTCTGACCGGACTCGAAAAAACGCTTCTCCTGATGATTAAGATCTTAAAACCGATCATTTATGTGATTGTAATCCCTATCAGTGTTCTTATTTTTATTGGAACAGGGTTTAATTTTACCGTACTTATTTTTCCTCTTGCATTTCTCCTTGTATATAAGCCGATCTTTGATCAGCTTAATAAGCACCTGAAACTTAAAATCTATTATCGGTGGCTGGAGAGTAACCGGAATTTGGACCAGGTAGAATCAGCTCAAATTCAGACTGATGAAGAAGTGAATCAAGTAAAAGAGATGACTTCAGTGACTTTTAGGGTAACGGCCTTGAATCGGTCCCATCTCTGCTATTATTTTTCTGCTGTTATTTTTATCGTAGGTGTTTTCGGACTTTTTCGTGACGGCACAACGGGACTCGCGTTGATCTTTATTGGTGTTGGTCTGTTTTTCGGTTTAATCGGTATGATTGTCCCGAAAACATCGCTGGCAAAAACAGAAATAACTTTTCAGGATCATTTCTTCATGGAAGGAAAAAATGAAATGTTTCCTGCTGAGTTTACGGCTGTGAACTGGATCGAAGATAAAAATGTTTTAAGACTGGATCGCCATAATAAGACTAAATTCCGATATGTAATTGATGAGAATGATAAAGACAAACTTCCGTACGTAGCAAAGTGGGCGGAAGCGAAAAAAATTGATTATAAAATAGTGAACTAGGTGATGAATATGAAATCTATGATAGGGATTCTTGCTTTCTTTTCAGTAATCGTACTGTCAGCCTGCGGAGGAGAAAACCCAGAAGCTGAAGCGGAACATCGGTCCTTCGAGGATGTGAAACAGGAAAACTTCCCATTCGAAGAAGCAAACGAGTTTACCGGAATGATGAGCGAGGATATTGACCGGTCGGAACTTATTGCAAAGCATGGGCAAGTCATGGAACTGGCGGAACAGGCTTACCAGGATATGGAGCAGCAGCAGTATGAAACTCCGGAAATGGAAGAGGTGCATACACTCTACCTTGAATCTCTCAGCAGTATGATAACGGCTTTTTCCGCCCTGGAAGGAGAAATGGAGGACAGCCTGTCTGATGACGTGCTGCAGACCTTTATGGAAAATCAGGAAAATGCCATCCGCTACTGGATGGACTCCTATTTAACAGCCCAGGAGGAGATCTATGGTGATGAAGACGCGGAGGCAGAAGTCCAGGATATTCTTGACAGATTGTCAGGCAGTTAGTGAAAAGTGAGGTAAAAAGAAAGACAGGAGTATGCAATAAATTGGATTAGGTGATCGTATGAAAACGATGAAATGGTTCCTTCTATCTCTTACTGGTATTATTTTCACCGGATGTGGGGCAGGAGTAAATGATGAAGCAGTAGAAGAGCATCAATCATTTGAGGCTGTGCAGGAGGAACATTGGCCATTTGAAAAATTAAACGAGTTTAACCGTCTGATTGCGTCTGACGCCGAGCAGACTGAGTTAACGGAAAAACATCAGGAAATGACGGGCCTTGTAAATCAGGCTTATGAAGCCATGCAGGAAGAACACTATGAGACAGAGGAAATGATTCAGGTGCATGGTCTGTATCTCGATTCGTTAAGAAGCCTTGATAGGTCCCTGGGCGAATTGGAAGGTGAATTAGAAGATAATTTACCAGACGAGTCTCTTCAGGCCTTTTTAAATCACCAGGAGGATTCTGTACGTTACATGCTGGAATCTCATGTAAAAGCCCGTCAGGATATTTACGGTGATGACGAAGCAGAAGCCGAGGCTAATGAGCTTTTGAACCGATTCGAAGGAAATAACTGAAATACACTAAAAGGCAGGTGGCGACACCTGTTTTTTTACAGTTTTGGCAAAAGTTTAATGATAGACTGAATACAGAATGGCTGGCAGGAGGAAAGAGAACGAAATGAACAGGCGGCGTTTTATCATTGGAACGATCTTTATTACGAGTATTCTTTCGGCCTGCACCGCTGACCGCGGACTGGAGGGTGATTATAGAATATATCTGGATGCGAAAGAGGAGCATGATCCCGTAAACGAGTTTCAGGCATCCATGAGTGATCTCTTTGGAGAGACGTCGGCGGGTTACGGGGAAGCCGTTGAACGATTTGAGGAAGCGGAGGAAAAAGTGGACGAGGCCATCGGCGCCTCTGAGGACCTTTCTTTTGAAACAAACGAAGTAAAGGAAATCAATCAATACTATCTGGAGAGGCTGTACCAGTCCAGAAGCATTTTGGAGATGTTTGAAGAAGATCTGGACATGGTTCTCACAGAGGGGATACCGGAAGATTTTCTGGAGAGTTTTGATATCATGATCCAGCAGGCAAATCAGTATGATGCCATGAGAGTAAATGCGGAACTGGAGTATGATTTAAGAGATGAGGACGACATCACTCCGGAAGAGGAAGAGCTGATGGATCGTTATCTGAATGAATGATGGTTATTGTGGACAGGCGGCCCTCTGCCTGTCTTTTTTTGAAACATTCGCGGATCATGGGTGCCTATTCTGATGAATCTCCCGGATAAAAAAATAATCGGACAGTCATCTCCCCGCAGTACATACACTATATGTTAACATCAATTATAAATGAGTTAACAAATGGAGCGGGGGCGTTTGTAAATGGGAGAGAGACAGCTGAGGGGGCACCACCTTCTCTGTGTACACGGATTTCAGGGGATGGGTTACAGCCCGGGTTTTGTGAGAAGAATGGAGGAGATCGTAACGGAAATCAGGGATCCGGATCAGGATTTCGGGATCAGGGTGCTGGTGGAGCTGGATGATGCCTGTGACGTGTGTCCCCATAACGGGAGCACGTTCTGTGCAGCAAGTCCAGGCTCAGATGCCCATGTGAAGGGGCTCGATACGAGGGCGCTTAAGCACCTGAAGCTTGAGGCGGGGAGACTGTACAGAAAAAGCAAGCTTGTGGAGTGGACCGCGAGAACTGTGAAGCCTGACGACCTCGATCATATCTGCAAAGGGTGCAGCTGGCTCGCACACGGGGTATGCAAGGCCGGCATCGCTAAGCTCAACGAAGAATGGAGAGAACGGAATGACGCTTCGGAAAATAGAATCGTTTGAAGAAGTAAAGGACTTTGTAAGCAGCAGCGACCGCGCGATAGTTCTTCTTAAGTCAAAGAACTGCACCGTTTGTGAGGCCGTGGAACGGCAGCTGGAAGAGCAGTTCCACAACGAAATTGTGTATGCAAAAGGACAGATCGAAGACGTACCGGAAGCAAGAGGACAGTGGACGGTGTTTTCGGCACCGACAGTACTGTTCTTTTTTGAAGGTCGGGAAGTGTGGCGCGGCTCCCGCTTTATAGACTGGGATGACCTGAATCGGATGATCATCCGGACACTGCCGGAAAATTAATGGGAACTCCGGGATTTCCCGAGGTGGCAGAATCAGGTATACTGGAAGAAGCATCTCAGAACGGTGGAGAGTGACATGGACAGAAATGAAACAATGTATCGAGCAGCTGAGGCTTTTGTGCAGCAGTGCTACAGTGAATTAAATAAACAGGAATCGATAAAAAGCCGCCTCGTAGAAATCAAAACGGAAATCGAGCAGACGGGGACCTATACCCATACGGCGGAGGAGATCAGCCACGGGGCGAAAATGGCCTGGCGCAACAGCAACCGCTGTATCGGCCGTTTTTTCTGGCAGACGCTTGATGTGTTCGACGCCCGTGACCTCCGGACGGCCGAAGACGTGTTTGACGCCCTCTGCCGGCATATCGAGTACGCGACAAATGACGGCCGAATTCTGCCTACGATTACGGTCTTCGCCCAGCGGAGTGAGGGGCAGACGGACCGGATCCGTCTTTGGAATCATCAGCTGCTCCGCTATGCAGGGTATGAAACTGAAGAAGGTGTGATCGGGGATCAGTGGTCCGTTTCGTTCACCCGGAAGTGCGAAGCTCTGGGCTGGCGAGGAGAGAGGACGGATTACGATCTTCTGCCGCTCGTGATTCAGGTTGACGGCGGGGAGCCGGAATGGTTTGACATTCCTGCAGATCTCGTCAAAGAGGTCGCGATTCGTCACCCGGAAAACAGGGCCGTTGCGGATCTGAATGTAAAATGGTACGGGGTGCCGATCATTTCGGATATGCTCCTTGAAATCGGTGGCATCCAGTATCCGGCGGCGCCTTTTAACGGCTGGTACATGGAGACGGAAATCGGGGCCCGCAATCTAGCTGACACAGACCGGTACGATCTGCTGCCGAAAATCGCTTCCGTTTTTGATCTGGACACATCCCGGGTCTCTACACTATGGAAGGACCGGGCTCTGGTTGAGTTAAACAGAGCGGTCATCCATTCGTTTAGGGAAGACGGCGTCAGCATCGTGGATCACCATACAGCGGCCGAGCAGTTCCGCCAGTTTGAAAACCGGGAAACGGAATCGGGACGCCCGGTAACCGGTGACTGGAGCTGGCTGATCCCGCCTGTGTCACCTGCAGCCACCCATGTTTTTCATAAACAGTATAACGACGAGGTCGTCACACCGAACTACCACTACCAGGAGAAGCCTTACAAACCTTAAGGCTTCTCTTTTTTGTCCGGAAAATCTCCAGAAGGAGCGAAGCGGATGGACCGATTAACGATGAACAGGCTGACGTCAAAGCAGAAAGATGTGATCCAGTCAGCCGGTGTCAAAGGGGAAGCGGCGACTGGTATTTTTCTGAGAACCGCGGTGCTTCACTATGCAGAGTCAAAAGGGTTCAAGGCAGGATCAGAAGACGGCGGCGAGTGGCTGGAGCAGACGATGCCCGGCGCGTTTGACCCGCTGAAGGACGGGGAAAAGCACTTTTTTGACGCGTGCCGGCCCCGGCTTACTGAACTGTTTCGTACGGAAGCAAAGGAAAATATATTTTGCGGGGTGGAGGAACTTGGTCTGTTTTACCAGGCGTTAATCCGCGATGAAAAGGCACGAATTTATAAAGGGGTACGAAAAAGCAGGAAAATCAGGCCCGGTGAGATGCCGGCAGCAACGCAGCTGTTTACACCGGACTGGATCGCATCCTATATGGCGGAGAACACGGTAGGCGCATGGTGGCTCGGGATCCGGCCTGATTCAAGCCTGAGGGGCAGCATGCGCTATTTCGTGAAAAACGGCGCGCGAGAGCCTTCGCCTTTTACCCTGCAGGAAATGAAAGTGCTCGATCCGGCCTGCGGCTCGGGCCAGCTTCTGTTAAAGGTGTTCGATATTCTGTTTGCCGTGTACGAGGAAACAGGCGCTGCCCGGGGAGAAATTCCAAGGTTGATTCTTGAGAATCATCTTTACGGGCTCGACATCGATGCCGGCATTCTGCAGCTGGCGAAAGCCTCCCTCCTCCTGCGCAGCCGGGAGTTGTCCGGCGTATTTCCTGCTTGTGTTGATTTCAAAAACATCCAGCAGGTCGACCCCGCCGCTCACGGCTCCCTATGCGAGGCGGGGACGGTTCTCGCTTCACATTTTCCGATCGTGCTGGCAAACCCGCCTTATATGGGGACGAAAGGAATGCCGGGGGATTTGAGCACGTACTTAAAGGAGGCCTATCCGGATACCCGGTACGACCTCTACGCCGCCTTTATGGAGCGGGTGTTCCGTTTAACCAGTTCCGGCGGGTGGTCTGCCTGCCTCGCCCAGCAGTCGTGGATGTATTTAAAAAGCTACGAACGTCTTCGTGAACAGGTGCTCACATCCAGGCAGACATCCTCGTTTCTCCATCTCGGAACAGGTACCTTTGAAACGATCAGCGGCGAAGTGGTGCAGACGGCTGCGTGGGTGATGCGGGCAGTACCGCCATCACCTGGGAAGGTGCCGTTTTTTGATCTGACCGCTGGAAAAACCGCACAGGCGAAGGAGGCTGCTTTTTTAGCCGGAAACGGCCGGATCGACTGCGACCCTGCTCTTTTTCAACGCCTGCCGGGATCGGTATTCAGCTACCGGGCATCGCCGGAGGTCACCAAGGCGTTTGACCGGTTCCTTCCATTAAAAGATACAGCCTTTGTGCGAAAAGGCATGTTTACGGGAGACAACGGAGCTTTTTTACGCAAGTGGTATGAAGTGCCCGCACATGAGCTGAACCGCAGCGCACACTCAATCACAGACGCTTTCGAAAGCGGTTCCTGCTGGTTTCCTGTGAAAAAGGGAGGCCCATTCCGGCGCTGGAGCGGGCACTGCGAGTGGGTCATCCGCCTGGACCGGAAAAGCTATGATGCGATTCAGGCAAACAGAGGGCACCGCTCGCCCCACTTTTATTTTCAGCCAGCCATCACGTGGTCAAAAGTCACAACCAAGGATCTGTCCTGCCGCTACACACCAGCCGGTTCTGTTGTAAATGACGCATGCCTCGCCGTGTATGAAAAGAGCGTCCCGCTCCTTTACCTGACCGGCCTTCTTAACAGCAGTGCGGCCAATCTTCTGTTACGAAGCTACAGCTCGTCGTTAAACTACAGCGGGGGTGATCTGGGGAAACTACCGGTTGTGGTGCCGGCACACAGGGATCGTGAACAGGTGGAGCGGCTCGTCCGTGAAAATATCAGCCTGACTCTCTGGGAGGAAAGGTGGCAGGAAACGTCGATGACCTTTACGGAACATCCGGTTCGACGGTACAGAGCAGCAAGCCTTGAGGAAAGTTACCATCTTTATGCACAAGAGGTCCTTCAGAAGCGGAAAAAGCTGTCGGCAAACGAAGAAGCGCTCAACCGATTTTTTGCAGAGGCGTACGGGCTGACCGGGCACGTTCAGGTGCATCCTGAGGAAAAAACGCTCAGTATCCGCCCGCCATGCCCCCGCCGTTTTGCCCGGTCATTTCTGTCTTACGCGGTTGGAACAGCTTTCGGCAGATGGGCTGAGCCCGGGAAGAAACAGACAGAACGAACCTGCCTCACAGAAGAGGCGTTTATGCGGACTGCAGAAGCCATCCTTCTGGCACAGGGCTTCGGTATAGCTGAAAGCTTTGACTGGCTGGCAGCACATCTTACAACAAGGAAAAACGTGCCGGCTGAAGCAGCGGTCCGTATGTACATGAGAGAGCGTTTCTTTCGGGACCACCAGCAGGAATACGGCAAAAGACCGCTCTACTGGCCGGTTTGGGAAAAAGGCAGGCTCATCTGGTTTTATTACCCTGGCCTTCGCGGCACAAGGGAAACAAAGCTGCTTGAGGACGGCTGTCCGCCCCACCTGGCAATCCGGGTGAACGGGCTGGTTGATCAGGACGCTCATTCAATTCCCGAAGCGTATGAACGCTTCAACCGGGCTTTGAGCAGAGCAGAGGGCGTCAACGTTTGATCACGAGCAGGGTAGGGGATATCTTTCCTTAAGAAAGAGAAAAAAGGAGGAACACTCACATGCTCTGGACGATTATTGCAATTTTAATACTGCTGTGGATCTTCGGACTGCTCACGGAAGTGATCGGCGGGCTGATTCACATTATTCTTGTGATTGCCCTCGTTGTCCTGATTATCAGACTGATTCGCGGCCGGTAACGGACCCCTGCAGAAAAGGATGTGCCGGATATGGAAAAAGACACAGTGATTATCGGGGGAGGACTGGCCGGCATTATGGCGGCTGTTACCTTAACAGAACAAGGCAGCAAGGTGCGGATCCTTGATAAGGGAAGAAGTGTCGGAGGGAGAATGGCGACACGGAGGATTGGAGAAGGAAAAGCTGATCATGGAGCGCAGTTTTTCACCGTCCGCACGGATGCGTTTAAACATCACGTTAGCCGGTGGGAGCAAAACAGCTGGGTGAGACGATGGTTTGGGGATGATCATCCCCGTTACATGGCGCACGACGGAATGAACCGACTCGTGAAGGAACTGGCCAGCGGACTGGAAGTATCCCTTGAAACAAAGGTAAAAGCGATTGAAGAGGGTCCATCGGGGTTTGTTATATACGGCGATACGCCTGGCGGACCAGCTGAGATTCAGGCCGACAGGATCATCGTGACGGTGCCGGTGCCCCAGTCCCTTCAGATGACTTATCCTCTCGTTCTTAATCAAGAGGCGGAAAAACAGCTGAAGAGTCTCGTTTACGCACCAAGTTATGTATTACTCGTCACACTTGAAGGCCCTTCAAAAGTGCCGGATCCGGGAATTGTAAAGTCGGGTCTCCCCGCCTCTCTTGATACCGTTGCAGATAATCGTCAGAAAGGGATTTCTGATGAAACGATCGTGAGCATCTATGCGTCAGGTGAATGGGCAGAGGCAAACGTTGATCTGTCCAAGGATGAAATAATCACACAGCTTATGGACATAGGAGCTGATTATTTCGATCCGGCTGCTGTCACCGGATTCCAGCTGAAGAAATGGCGCTATGCAGAAGTAAAGGAAACACATAAAGGAAACGGTTTTATCGATGCCGGGTTGCGGCATCCGCTTCTATTTGCAGGTGATGCGTTTATTACTCCTGAAGATCCGTCCAGCCGTTCACGGGTGGAGAGCGCCGTCCTGTCCGGAATTGCCGCCGGAAAGCATCTGACAAAGGGATAGAGGAACATACAAAAGAGGCTGTCCCACAGGGAAGAGCCTCTTTTCACGCGGTGGCGGCGGAGAACATTTATCCGCCGGCATTGCGGAAAAACTGAAAGATAAACCAGAGCAGGCTGAGAATGATGAGTACCTGGACAAAGCCGCCGATCACACTCAGGAGAATGGCGACAGCCCAGAACAGAAGCAGTATACCGAGCAGTCTTCCTGCCATAACGATCCCCTCCGTAAATCGACTGTTAGTCCAGTCTATGTCCTGCTGTCCCGGCTTGTCTCCGCTATTGTCCTGTTTTGGATAACGTCTTCTTTCATTCCAGCCTGATCCGTGTATAATTTATGTGTAGACCATAACTCTTTTTATTGAGGTGATTTGAGATGGATATTCAGGATCTGAAAAAGAAGAATGTGAACTTTAAAAAGAAATGGCTTGATACGGACCCGGACTATTTTGAGAAACTTACGCAGGGACAGGACCCGGATTTTCTGGTGCTTGCCTGCAGTGATTCAAGAGTCTGCCCGACAACGGTGACAGAAATGGAGCCGGGACATATGTTTATTCACCGGAATGTAGCCAATCAGGTCGTCGAGTCCGATGAAAGCTTTGCAGCCGGGCTTTACTACGCCCTCGTTCATCTGAAAGTGAAGTACGTACTTATAAACGGACATACCAACTGCGGCGGTGTGCAGGCCGCATGGGAAAACAATGATGAAGAAGGCCTGCAGGGCTGGCTTAAGTATGTAAAGGACAGCATGCCGGACCCGGAAGCAACGGACAAGGAGTGGACGCTTGAAAAGCTGGCCAAGTTTAACGTGATGGTGCAGATGAAGCGGCTTCAGAAGCACCCCGTCTTTCAGGAGCACGGTGAAGGAGTGTCGATTATCGGGGCTCTGTTTGATTTGAAAACAGGAAGCCTGGACGTGTTCGATCCCGATAACTTGACTGAAGAAGACCGGGAGATGCTCGGATACTGAGCATGCAACGGGTGACGAAAGGTTGTGACCAGAGCGATGAGCGGTGAGAGATTTGATCCGGCAAAAGCAGACCGGCTCCTAAGCGCCGAGCGGCGGGAACTGATTGATCCTGAATGGATTACAGGCCTGGTTGAACTTGGAACTGATGAAGCGGCAGCGGATCTTGGAGCAGGAAACGGCTTTTTTACCATGCCTCTTGCAGAGAAAACGACGAACGATGTTTACGCCGTTGATATCGAAGCGGAGATGCTCGGGATGCTCGGCGTCCGGATGATGGAAGCCGGGCATGAGCACGTCGGACTTATTGAAGCGGACTTGGAGGACGTACCTCTTGCAGACGAGTGTGTAAATGGCATTGTCGCCGGCTTTGTTGTTCACGAAGCCTCCGACCGGATGAAAGCCTTCGGCGAGATGAAACGGCTGTTGAAGCCGGGAGGAAAAGCTGCTGTAGCCGAGTGGAAGAAAGAATCCTTTACGATGGGACCACCTGAGCATGAACGGCTGGATGAGGAACTTGTCAGCCGGGAAATGACGGAAGCCGGGTTCAGGAACGTGAACATCCTGCGAAAAGAACGGATCTATGTTGTAACTGGGGAGAAGTGAACTGAGATCACCACTGAAGGGTCCGGATGATGGATGAGTCAGTGGTGATTTTTCTATTGACACACAAACCAGGATGGTTTATTGTCTTACATAGTAGCAAAAACTTTATCACTTAAAAGCGTTTAAGTAGTTAAGCGGAACGTAAGCAAACACACATCCAGATGAATACAGCAGGCCGTAAGCAGACGAAGTAGCACGTGTCCGGGCAGCATACAGAGACTGAGTGGGAGCTGGGAGCTCAGGCAGGATACATTTGCGAAGTACATTTTGCAGACAATCAGGCGGCCATCAACGAAGCGGATCAGGGACGGCGCGAAGCCGAGCAGAGAAGAGACGACCAGATGACTGGAGAGCAGAGTCAGATTAGTCGCGCCGAAAACTGATCAAATAGGGTGGTACCGCGGAGCTCTTCCGTCCCTAATGAGGACTGGAAGGCTTTTTTTGTGGTTTATAACATACAAGTGTATGGGAAACAGGAGGCATTCATGATGGACAGACAGATTGAACATACGGAACAGAAACCGCGCGTCACGGGGCTGGAAGCAGCCGGCGTGATGCTTGCCATTTTAGCATTGATCGGGGTGTCCCTCCTCTATTTAGACGCACAGCCCCACGTACCGGTATTTCTGGCCATTGTGCTCCTTGCGGTATACAATTTGATCAAAAAGCAGCCGTGGCAGTGGGTGGAAGAGGGCATCGTCAAAGGTGTGCGTGCTGGCATTATCCCGATCATCATTTTTATGCTTATCGGAATTCTGATCGCCGCCTGGATGCAGTCAGGTACGATTCCAACCCTGATTGCCTTCAGCTTTCAGGCCATTTCAACCGAATATTTTCTGCCGAGCGTGTTCGTGGTCACCGCGATCGTCGGAATGGCTGTAGGCAGCTCGTTTACAACAGCCTCCACCATCGGTATCGCGTTTATGGCGCTCAGCAGCATCCTCGGTGTGGATCTCGCCATGACAGCTGGAGCCGTGGTCTCAGGTGCGCTTCTTGGTGACAAGATGAGTCCACTTTCCGATACTACAAATTTAGCGTCATCGGTGACGAAAACGGATCTGTTTGAACATATTCGGCATATGATGTGGACAGCAGTTCCGGCATTTGTGATCAGTCTTATTCTGTTTTTTATCATCGGACGGGCTCAGACAACGGCGGAAACAACCGAGATGAACGAATGGATCGCCACGTTGTCGGAAGCGTCCCATGTACACTGGATCGCCCTGATACCAGCAGTGGTTATGGCTGTGCTGGCGATCCGTAAAACTCCGGCAATCCCGACGATGCTGGCAGGAATCGGCGCCGGCTTCGTTATGGCTGTCATTCAGGACGGGCAGCTTGCTCTCAGCCATTGGATGGTTCTGATTCAGGAAGGATTTACGGCTTCCACAGGAAATGGTGACATTGATGAGCTTCTCACCCGCGGAGGGATTCAGAACATGATGTGGGCCGTATCGATTCTTGTTCTAGCTCTTTCCATGGGCGGTATTCTATCCAGGCTCAACATCATTGAAACCATTCTCCATGGTGTCCACAGTTGGGTGAATACCCGCGGCAAGGCGGTATTATCCACAACGCTTTCATCGATCGGGATTAACATTGGTATGGGGGAGCAGTACATGAGTGTCGTGCTGACGGGGGAAGCGTACAAGAAGCAGTTCCGTGAACTCGGTCTTAAGGGACGGCATCTGTCGAAAACGCTGGAAGCGGGCGGTACCGTAGTGAATCCGCTTATTCCATACGGGGTCAGCGGTGTGTTTATGGCCAGTGTCCTTGGCGTACCGGTGCTCAGCTTCTTTCCGTTTGCGTTTTTCTGCCTGCTCTGTCCGGTGATCACCATTATTTACGGATTTACAGGCATCAGCATGAATGGCGGGGATGATGGACCGTCAGGGAGCGAGTCTGAAGAGGAGGAATCCGATTCAGAGGAAAAAATACAGCAGTATGCGTAAAGAAACAGCCCGGGAAATGTCTGAATGGACATTTTTCCGGGCTGTTTTATCGTTTCTGTGATTGATTTTTTACGAAATTTTTATTTTTGCTCATAAACCGGAGAATTCGCTTATAAGCTCACATTGTCGCTTATAAATCTCTATTTCCGCTCATAAATCCGAAATTTCGCTTATAAATCAGAATTTGCGCTTATACATTCACACCCACGAAAAAACAAAGACGGGAACAAAGGCAGATCAAAAGCCATCAGGCCGATCTCCTCTGTCCCCGTCCCGAATATTATCTCGCTGCTTTCTGCAGTTTGTGAATGACGTTAAGGGAACGGCCTGTGCCGATCGCCACAGCCTCAAGCGGGTTCGGTGCCACATGCACCGGTACAACGATCTCCTCGCTGAGCCAGTCCTGAATACCGTTCAATAGAGCGCCGCCACCTGTAAGAATCACACCGCGGTCAACGATGTCACCGCTGAGTTCAGGAGGGCAGTCCTCAAGTGTTGCACGAATCGCTTCAAGGATGCTGAGGAGGGACTCTCTGATCGCGCCCTGAATTTCTGTGGAGCGTAGCGTAATCGTTTTTGGCAGGCCGGTTACAAGATCACGTCCGCGGACATCCATCGTAAGTTCCTCGTGCTCCGTAAGCGCGTAGGCAATTGTCATTTTAATATTCTCAGCCGTACGTTCACCGATTAGAAGGTTGTACGTTTTTCGTACGTAATGCACGATATCTTCATCCATCTGGTCGCCCCCGACACGGATGGAGTTGCAGGACACCACACCGCCGAAGGAGATGATCGCGACTTCAGTTGTTCCGCCGCCGATATCAACGACCACATTGGCGATCGGTTCTTCAACAGGAAGGTCGGCGCCGATTGCGGCAGCCACCGGTTCCTCAATCAGATCCACATACTTGGCACCGCAGTTTTTCACAGCGTCATGAATGGCACGTCGTTCAACAGAAGTGGAGCCGGACGGTGTACATACGACAACACTCGGCTTTCGTATGGAAAAACCAAGCTTTTTACTCACTTTGCGCATAATTTCCTTCAGCATATCTGTTGTTACCTGGTAGTCCGCAATAACCCCGTCTTTCATCGGGCGGATCGCCACGATATTTTCAGGTGTTTTTCCGACCATGTTCTTTGCATCATTACCGATGGCAAGTACCTGTTTCGTATTCAGATCAATGGCAACCACAGAAGGTTCATTAAGTACAATCCCCTTGTTCTTTGTATATACTAGAATATTGGCAGTACCTAGATCGATTCCAATTTGTGTGTTTGAAAACATAAAAAAATCCCCCATACTTTATTGACGTTTACTATAGACTTTCTAGTACAGTAACAGATTTATAGGGGTAAAAACGAGCTTAAATTATGGAAAAATGTCAGAGAATCATGTCATTTCCCGGGAAAAGAACACAGGTATTCCACTAATTTGCAGATACAAGAAAACATGGGAGTGATCTAGGCTTCAAAGGCAGAACGGTGGCACAAACCCGACTTTTTCGATATGATTTATTATAACTGCACTGGGAAAATTCGAACAAAGAAAGCAGGTGGGACGATGCGGGATTTGTTTCTGCTCACAGATGAACAAAACAAGCGTAACGAGAAGCTGGAATCGCTTGTTCCTTTATTTAAAGAACGTGCTGCGGAGTATGACCGGAACGCTTCATTTCCATTTGATAATTTCGCCGACTTAAAAAAAGCAGGCTTTTTTACACTGACGGTGCCCGAAAGCTTTGGTGGGCAGGGAGGTTCCCTTTACGACTATCTTCTCGTCCAGGAAAAAATCGCAGAAGGGGACGCCGCAACGGCCCTCAGTCTCGGCTGGCATAACGGCCTTGTGATGCAGTTGAGAGACACGGGAAAATGGGAGCCGGAGATGTTTGAAGCCATCTGCAGGGAGATTGTAAAAGACGGAGTCCTGATTAACAGCGCGGCAACGGAACCGGCTACTGGCAGCCCGGCCAGAGGAGGGAAACCGGAAACCAGAGCGAAACGTCTGCGTGACGGCGGCTATGAAATCAGCGGTAAAAAAACCTTCACGTCACTCGCGCCGATCCTCGATTATTTTATTGTTACGGCTACGGTGGAGGAGACCGGCGAGACAGGGGAATTTAAGATTCCGCGGGAAAGCAGAGGTCTGAGCATTGAAGAAACCTGGAATACGCTCGGCATGCGTGCGACCCGCAGTGACGATCTGATCCTTGACCGTGTGAAAATCAATGCCGAAGACTATGTGGCCAAGCGTCAGCCAGGGCACGGCAGAGGACCGCAGGGCTGGCTTCTTCATATCCCTGCCTGTTACATCGGAGTGGCCAAAGCAGCCAGAAATGATGCCGTAGCGTATGCAGAAACGTACCAGCCGAATAGTCTCAATCATCCGATCAAAGAGGTGCCTGAAGTCCGGAGGAAAACAGCCGAGATGGATCTGAAGCTGATGCAGGCCCGTCATTTCATGTACCACGTGGCAAAGCTTTGGGACGATTTTCCGGAACGGCGCGGGGAACTCGGTGCTGAACTGGCAGCAGTCAAAACAACCGCTACAAATGCAGCGGTTGAGGTGGTGGATCTGGCTATGCGGATCGTCGGCGGGCAGAGCCTCATGAAAAGCATGCCGTTTGAACGCTATTACCGTGATGTGCGGGCAGGGCTTCACAACCCGCCGTCAGATGACATTACCACCAATGTGCTTGCCGGCCGGGCCTACCCGGAGAAAAAGGATTAATAAAATTAAGTATGTATCTGAATCAGTAAACCTCTATAAAGCGCAACTGACGCCAGCAGCGAGACTCCTGCGGCAGTGGGGGCCAGGCGAGACCCCGTAGAGCGAAGCTCACGGAGGCTCGCCGGCACCGCCGCGGAAAGCGAGCGGATGGCGTTCAGTGGAGCTTCGAAAAACTGACGTAAGGGTATACTCATTTTAATCAAGGATTCCGTACTCTTGCGGGGTCCTTTTTTTACTCCTCTACCACCTCGATCCGCTCAGCTTCGCCTTGAGCCGGGTAGCTTTCGGCAATTTCCCCAGCCCAGACCCGCACCAGCGTTCCTTTGGCATACTGTGAGGGATCCTCAATCCCGCTGAACCAGTAAGCGGCACCAGCGCCTCCTGCTGCGATGTTTTCACCGTCAATCTGTGCAGCCTCTTCTTCACTGATGTCACTCACGATGAGAATGCTGTTCCCGCCGCGGTCCACCACCCGTCCTTCGATTGGATCGCTGTCGGAGACGCCTCCTGTCCCGCATGCAGCAAGGAAAAATAAACACAAAACTCCCAGAAACGTTTTCATATGAGTCCTCCCGTAAATGGCGTTACTACTATTGACGCCGTGTATGATTTGTTGTTTCACAGACAAAGGTATAAAATGGAACAAAACGTGCGAAAGAGGTGCAGGGACTTGTTAAAAGGAACGGTACACTCACTGAACAGAGGAACAACACAGGTAATTGCCGGAAGCGGGGAAAAAGCTGTCGAATCCGCAATTGTGAAAAAACCGGTTGAGGACACGGTCTATCTTTCCCGTGAAACGCTTGAGGGGGATGAAGTAGCGGATACGGTTCATCACGGCGGTCCGGATAAAGCAGTCTGTGTCTACGCTAAGGAGCATTTTCCTTACTGGAAGGAAAAAACCGGGAAAAATTTTGAACCCGGCTCATTCGGGGAAAACATTACCGTTACTGGTCTGCTTGAGGACAACGTCTGTATCGGGGACACTTTTGAATGGGGAGAGGCGGTCGTTCAGGTTAGCCAGCCTCGTCATCCGTGCTACAAGCTGGCCAAACGCCACGACATTAAGCAACTCCCTCTTTTTGTCCAGGAAAGCGGGTACTCAGGGTTTTATCTGCGCGTGCTGAAAGAAGGGCAAGTGTCCAAGAGCGATCCGCTCGTTTTTAAAGAACGAGTTACCGATACGTCAATCACTGCAGTTAACAGGCTAAACTTTCAGGAAGCGGACAACAAAAAGGGACTTCAGGCGCTGGCAAAGCTCCCCCATCTGGCTGAAAGCTGGCGCGAAAATGTAGAACGAAAGCTCGAAAAACTGAATTGACACAAAAAAGTACCGCTCCTGTTAAAGGGGCGGTACTTTAGTGAAGTCATTAGAACGACAGCATAATTCCGGCAATTGCGGCACTGAGAAGAGACGCGAGCATACCGGCCGTTACGGCACGGACACCGAGACGTGCAATGTCTTTACGGCGTTCAGGTGCAAGCTTTCCAAGCCCGCCAAGAAGGATCCCGAGGGAGGAAAGGTTGGCGAATCCACAAAGAGCAAATGTCACAATGGCAACCGTTTTCGGCGTAAGCTCGTCCATCGTTTCAGCGAAGGACAGGTACGCTACGAATTCGTTCAGCACAAGCTTTTGACCAATGAATCCACCGGCTGCAACGGCTTCCTGAATGGGTACACCAATCGCAACAGCTAGAGGCGCGAATACGAAGCCGAGAATCTGCTCGATGGTGAGGTTCTCTGCACCAAACGGTGTTCCAATTAGGGAAATAAATCCGTTAACAAGGGCGATCAAAGCGATAAACGCGATGAGCATCGCACCAATGTTCAGGGCAAGCTGAAGACCAACACTTGCGCCACGGGCTGCAGCATCAATGACGTTGGCAGAGTCCGTGTCTTTTCCAAGCTCAAGGTTTTCATCAGAACGCTCTGACATATCGGCTGTTTCCGGTACCATCATTTTCGCCATGATCAGACCGGCAGGTGCGGCCATGAAGCTGGCTGCGAGAAGGAACTCAAGCGGGACACCGAGAAGGGAGTACCCAATTAGTACAGAACCGGCAACCGACGCCAGTCCACCTGTCATAATCGCAAAAAGCTCCGAATTTGTCATGCGGGCAATGTAGGGTTTAACCACAAGCGGTGCCTCTGTCTGACCGAGGAAGATGTTCGCCGCGGCTGACATGGACTCCGTTTTACTCGTTGCAAGGACCTTCTCAAGGAAGCCCCCGACAATTTTAACGACCCACTGCATGATTCCGATGTAGTAAAGCACAGAAATCAGGGACGAGAAGAAAATAATAACCGGCAGCACTTCAAAAGCGAAAATAAAGCCGATATTGTCTCCTTCAAAAATTCCCCCAAAGACGAAGTCGACCCCTTCCATGGCAAAATCAATAATGCTGGAAACGGCCAGTGTAAACTGCTGAAGAGCAGCCCGTCCAAGATCCCACTGCAGCACGATGAAGGCAAACGTAATCTGGATCGCAAGCCCGGCCAGAATGGTTCTCGGTTTAATTGCTTTTCGGTTGTTGGAGAGAAGGAAGGCAATACCCAATACGACAACAATCCCAAAAAGACCCCATAAAATATCCACGTCGTTCACTCCTTGATGTATAATACTGACTATCGTCCCTGCACTTTGTGAAACGCTTACTTTATAACGTTTACTAAAGTGCGATATTTATAACAAAAATAAGGACACAGACAAGATCGTACCAAATTCACAAGCGAAATGTAACCGTTTTATCATAAAAAATCTAATTATGTCGAATCATTTTTCGAAAGGAGGATAAAAGTGGAATATAAGGCGATTGATTTACATAAAGATCCCCGGTTTAAAATTGCGAACAGAGAAGCGTTAATCGGTGTGGTGCTCGTCATCATCAACTTTACATGGTGGTATGGCTTTGCCTACGGCCTCGGCTCTGCTCCCCCTGAGGAGTACACGTTTATCATGGGTCTTCCTGCATGGTTTTTTTACAGCTGTGTCGCCGGATTTGTTCTGATGGTCGTACTAGTCGTACTGGCTGTGAAATTTCTGTTTACGGACGTTCCCTTTGATGATGAAGAGGAGGAGCGCCGATGAATACAGCCGTCATTATTTCACTTACAGGCTTTTTGATTCTTATTTTTATGATCGGGATCTGGTCGTCGCGCAACGTAAACAGAAAAGGGAGCGGCTTTCTGCAGGAGTATTTTCTCGGAAGCCGGGAGCTCGGCGGCTTTATCCTCGCCATGACAATGATCGCCACGTACGGCAGTGCCTCCAGTTTTATTGGCGGCCCCGGCGTTGCCTACACAGAAGGGCTCGGATGGGTACTGCTCGCCATGGCCCAGGTGGCTACCGGCTACTTTGTGCTGATGGTGCTCGGGAAAAAATTCGCGATAATGGCCCGCAAATACAATGCACTGACACTTGTCGATTTTTTAAAGCACCGATACAACAGCAAAGCTGTGGTGCTGTTTTCGGCTTTCAGTATTATCATCTTTCTGTTTAGCGCCATGGCGGCCCAGTGGGTGGGCGGGGCAAGGCTGATTGAGTCTTTAACCGGCCTTACCTATACGTCAGCCCTGTTTATTTTCGCAGTTGCAGTGCTGATTTACGTGATTCTCGGCGGTTTTCGGGCCGTTGTACTGACAGATACGGTACAGGGCGTCGTTATGGTCGGAGGAACGCTCGTCATATTGATCGGAACGATCATTGCCGGCGGCGGAATTACAAACATTATGAACGACCTGATGGCCGAGAACCCTAATCTGGTGACTCCCTTTGGCGCGGAAGGAAATCTGACGCCTGCTTATGTATCCTCATTCTGGATCCTCGTTGGTGTCGGCGTAGTGGCACTGCCTCAGGTAACCGTGAGAGCCATGTCCTACCGGAACAGCCAGGCGATGCACCGGGCTCTTATTGTGGGAACGGTAGTCGTGGGCTTCATTATGCTTGGCATGCACCTGATCGGTGTGTTTGCCCGCCCGATCATTCCAGGAGTTGAAACGGGGGACCACGTGATGCCGATGATTGCCATGGAGGTCCTTCCGGCATGGGTGGCGGGGATTGTGCTTGCAGCCCCGCTTGCCGCGATCATGTCAACGGTCGATTCCCTGCTTCTTCTTGTAAGTTCGGCTGTTGTGAAGGATGTGTATCTTAACTACATCAAACCAGACGCTTCCGTCAGGCGGGTGAAGCAGATCAGTTTCGGTGTGACGGCGGTTCTCGGTGTTCTTGTGTTTGCCCTGGCCCTTAGTCCGCCCGATCTTTTAATCTGGCTCAATTTGTTTGCCTTCGGAGGCCTGGAAGCGGCATTTATATGGCCGGTGATTTTTGGCCTGTATTGGAACAAAGCAAACAAATATGGCGCGTTTCTTTCCATGATCGCCGGTGTGTTTTCCTACGTTCTGATCCACCAGTTCTGGCCGGACCCGTTCGGCATGCACTCCGTAGTTCTGCCTGTGGTTCTTTCGTTCGTCTGCTTTGTCGCCGGCAGCCTCTTTACCCAGGGGAAATCAGAGAAACCCCTTCATATGTAACGCCACAAGGTGTCCGGCTGCGGGCACCTTTTTTTATCTACATCTACCAGCCCGGGAACTTTTCCTGCACACGGATCGTACATTAGATAACGATTTTTTTCAGGGGGATGGTTAAGGTGACGATTCAGGATAAAATCAGACTGTTAAAGGAAAATGATACGGCTGTAAAGAAAGCAGCAGCATGGAGCGGCCTGGACACACCGGGACGGCTCCTGATTGCGTCCATGTACGCCAATCGCCATAAAGCGGTGGATCAGCAGCACCTGCGTACGCTGGCGGACTGGATTAAAAAGGAGGTTGGGGCATGGTCCTTTCTCCGTACAAGCTTCCGCTACCCGGTTGCTGCAAACCTTGATTTGTTTACGGACGATCCAAAACAGGCTTTTGCAGGCTTTCTTGAAATGTATGACGCCCTCGTCGCAGCAGGCTTTCACCGGTCCAACTCCACCTATCTGGCAGCGATGATGATTGTCACGCAGGAAAAGGAAAAGGTCCACAGCAGTAAAGATTTCGCAGCACGGGCGATGGCGCTTTATAAGTCCATCCGTTCCCGTCATCCGTTTTTAACAGGCGAACATGACTATCCGCTGATCGTCCTTCTCGCCCTTGTCCGCGAAGAAGAACCTGACGAATTGACCGAAGAGCTGTCGAAAACCTACAAAGCACTCTCCGACTGGCGATTCAGTAAAGGAAACGACCTCCAGGGACTTACGCACGTGCTGTCACTGGACAACTCCTTCACCCATGAAGAGCGACTGGAAAAAATGCGGACACTCTCCGACGCCTGGAACAGCAATGTGAACAAGATGAAACCGGCCTATTACAGTGAACTCGGACTTCTTGCTTTGCGCGGTGCCTCACCGGACGACATGGGCACGGTCCAGCAGACCGGTGATAACATCCAGACACTGCCCGGTTTCCGCTGGCAAAAGGACCTTGCCTGGCAGATCGCCGTCCAGTTCACCGCGGCCTCCGACCTTGCCGACTCACCGCTTGAAGGCCACATGCTCTCCACGATCGCCATGCTTCAGCAGGCCGATACAGCCATCATGCTAACCACGATTGGCGCAGTCGGCGTGACCACATCAAGTAACTGAAAATCACCCGCTCTCTTAGGAGGGCGGGTGTTTCGCAGCGTTCGGTGGATGGTATGATAGGAGCAGAGGTTGAATGAAAGGACGTGGATCGAATGATTTATAACAAACTTGTCCGGGACAGGATACCGGAAATCATTGAAAAAAGCGGGAAAGAAGCGGTGATTGAAAAACTGACCCGTGAAGAATACATAAAAGCAGCCAGAGAGAAACTTTTCGAAGAAATAGATGAATATATCGATGCGGATAAAGATGAAGACGCCGTAGAAGAACTGGCAGACCTGCTCGAACTTATTTATGCCCTTGGAGCTGTACACGGTGCATCTGCAGAAATCCTTGAGAAGCTAAGAAAAAAGAAGGCTGAAACGCGCGGCGGATTTCAGGAAAGGCTTTACCTGAAAGAAGTCAAAGAATGAGCAGGGTAAAACTGATCACCACACAGCTGGTTGAGGAAGTGACGGCTCATATCAAAAAGGCGGATACGATCTATATTCTTGTTTCGTTTACGATGAATTCAGGAGTAGATGTTCTCTCAGACTCACTGAATGAGGCAGCACAGAGAGGTGCGGACATTAAAATCTGTACAGGTGACTATATGTATGTCACACAGCCATCTGCCCTCCGAAAACTTACAAGTCTGCACGCGGAAATTAACGTCAGGCTTCTTCGGGCCAAGGGCCGCTCATTCCATCCAAAAGCCTATATTTTCAACTTTGAATCTGAGGAAGGAATCCTGTACGTGGGATCATCAAATTTATCAAGGACCGCTCTTACATACGGAGTTGAGTGGAATCTGTCTGTTAATGAAACGGCATCCTTTGAAAGTTTTGAAACTGCAAATGAAGAGTTTATGAGACTTTTTTATGACCCTCTGACGGTTCCTGTTAACTGTGAAACGATTGCAGAGTATGAAAAGGAATATGAGCACGTGCACCGGGAAACGGATGCTAACTTTAGGAACTGGCATGAAACAGATGAAAAAGAGCTGATGTTTAATGGAAGCGAGAGCCAGGCAGGTTTAGTGACTGAACCTTCAGTCAGCTACGACATCAACGTGCCCCTTAAACCGCGGCATGCACAGCATGAAGCCCTTGAAGCCCTGAATACAGTTGTAGAAGAGGATTACGATAAATCGATGGTCGTCATGGCAACAGGCCTTGGAAAAACGTACCTGGCAGGCTTCTTTGCCCAGAGTTTCAAAAATGTGCTTTTCGTTGCTCACAGAGAGGAAATTCTTTACCAGGCCAGAAAATCCTTTAACCATATTATGCCGGAAAAAAGTCAGGGTATTTTAAACGGCAGCATGAAGGAGAGGGATACCGACCAGGTCTTTGCTTCAATTTTTACACTGTCACGTGAAAAAGAACTGTACAGGTTCAGCCCCAAAGCGTTTGATCTGGTTATTGTAGACGAATTTCATCACGCTGCTGCAGCTTCCTATCAGGCCCTGCTTCATTATTTCAAACCCCGTTTTCTGCTCGGCCTGACAGCGACCCCTGACCGGATGGACGGCAAGGACGTCTTTAATCTCTGCGGTGGAAATGTAGCCTATCAGCTTCACTTCCTGGAAGCTATTGAAAAGAACTGGCTCAGTCCTTTCCGCTATTTCGGAGTTTACGATGGTACCGATTATTCTTCCATTACCTGGCTCGGAACGCAGTATGACAAAGACGAACTCACAGCAGCTCAGCTGAAAACAGACCTGGCTGAAAAGATTTATCAGGCATGGACTGCTCATAAACAGACCAGAACCCTGGCTTTCTGCAGCTCGATCCGACAGGCTCAGTTTTTGAGTCGTTACTTTCAGTCCCAAGGAGTGAGAGCTGTCAGCCTCACTTCCGGGGCGGCTTCTGTTTCAAGGCCGGAAGCGATAAGACAGCTATCGGAAGGGCAGCTCGAGGTGATTTTCACCGTGGATATATTTAACGAAGGCACGGATATACCTTCGATCGATACCCTCCTGTTTGCACGTCCGACCGAATCATTAACCGTGTTTACACAGCAGGTAGGACGGGGGTTGAGATTGCATGAAGGAAAGAAATACTGCGTCATCATTGACCTGCTCGGAAATTACAGTAACGCTGACTTAAAGCTTCAGCTTTTTGACACGCAGCGCGCCATAAAGAAAAACAGCAGAAAAGAATCGGTTATACCTGAAGTGCCGGCAGCGTGTGAAATTAATCTGGATGTTCAGGCAGTCAGTCTGCTTGAGGAATTAAAACGAAAAGAACAGCCGAGAAAGCATAAAATTCTCTCAGCTTATAACAAACTTAAACAGGAGCTGGGACGAAGACCGACCTATCTTGAATTTCACAGACAGGCTGAAATAGAGAGCAAAGCCATAAGAGATGAATTTAAAACTTTTCCAGGCTTTCTTGACTGGGCAGGAGAATTAAATGATACAGAATCAGAAGCACTGACTGAGGCAAAGGAGTGGCTTATTGAAACTGAACGGACTGTCATGTCAAAAAGCTATAAGATGACCGTTCTTCTATTTATGATCATCCGCGGACCTGATAAATGGACAGACGCTGTTACTCCAGAGGAGACTGCACCGTTTTTCAGAGATTACTATCTATCCAGGGACTATCGCAGGAAGATTGATTTTAGTGATAAAACAACCCAGAACCTCACGGATAGAGGAGCGGTTTCCCTTGTAAGAACGATGCCCATGACGAAATGGAGCGGTTCTTCCAAGGGGCTTGTGTCATTTGAAGATGATCAATTCATGATCAACAGGACCTGGACCCTGGAGCATAATGAAATCATTTTTGGCTGGACGAATGAAATCTGCCAATACAGACTGGAAAGCTATTTTGAGAGAAAGGCAGTGAAGTGATACATTTCCAGTTCTGTAGTAACAGTATTTTCCTATATAAAACAAAATATGATAGAATATTGAAGTGTATACTCCGGTGAACAGGGGAATATAGACTGTGTCGAAAGACTTACTCCGACTTTCGGTTCTAAAAGTTATTTCCTGAAAATGGAACACGAAAAGCGTTTATATGTCTTACCTAATGTACTATCATAAGACAATGTACTTAAAAGGACCGGCTGCCGGTCGTTTGCAGCCGGTCCGGAACAAAGAAAAGCCTTTCTGGCCTCGGACGTGTTGGGAGTGGAGCGAAATGAACGGAAAAATTCTGAAGTATCACAGGTTGAAGCAGCGAAAAAAGCAAGGAGAAGTTGCAAAAGGAATCTGTTCGATTTCGTACTACAGTAAAATTGAAAATGATCAGATTGATGTAGGCAATGAGCTGATGGAGCAGCTTTTGGAGCGTCTGGAGATTCACGATACAGTAAAGGCGGTTCACGATGAGAAAAAGCTCAAGGAACGGATTCATCAGATGAACGAGCTCATCATCGACAGAGAGCTTGATGAATCAGAAAACCTCAGTAATGTTTTGCATGACCAGCTTCAGTATGTCCAGAATCCTCATCTGATTGTCTTCTTTGAAATTATCCTGGCCCGGTTCAGGTTTCTTCGTGGAGAGCATGCCAGTGGTCAGGCCCTTCTTGAGAAAAATGAATCCTTCGTCAAAGAAATTGAAGATGCCGAGCTGAAGTTTCATTTTCTGAAAATGAAGAGTGTGTATCACTTTCTGAATCAGCAGGCGGAGACGGCTATCGTGCTGTTAAAAGAGGCTGACGGACTTCGGGCGTCACTGCATCTTCCCCATAAAGACGTGGTGGATCTTTACTATATGCTTGGAGTCTGCTCATACAGAGTGAAGGACATTAATGCGAGCATGTACTATATGAAAGAAGCGGTTAGAGTCTACGACAGCAATTACGATTACCAGAGGAGCGGGGACTGCAGGCTGATGCTCGGCCTCTGTTACAAAGGGATCGGGCAGTATGAAAGTGCGGAAAAGCAGTACGAGCTAGCTATGAAACTGGCGAAAAACATTCAGCATAAGCAGCTGGAAGGGAAAGTGCTTCAGGCAAAAGGGGAGCTGTTTTCTGCACGGGGGCTTTCACTGGAGGCGATTACCGTTTTCCAGATGAGCTACCGTCTCCGCAAAGGAACAGACCGCCTGATCTGTATCCGTTCCATTTTGAAGGAATTTCATAAAATGGGTCAGTACAGCGAACTGTTAAGCTGGATTGATCACGGTTTTGAAATTTTGAAAGAAGCAGGAACAAAAACCAGGAGTTTCCTTGTGGAGCAGTACCGATATCATTTTACCTATTACCGCCACATCGCCACTCCTGGAGAGAACGGTGATTTTGAAGACATTTTAAAAGACGAGATTGTACCGTTTTTTGAAAAACACGAACGCTACGAAGACGTGCACATCTATGCAAAGGATCTTGCAGAACGGTATGAGCGGAAGCAGCATCACCGCAAGGCAGCGATGTATTATAAAAAAGCGGTGAAAGCACTTGAAGTCATGAATTACGAGATTTAATAATAAGCCTGGCCAGCCCTGCTGCTGTGCCGGGCTTTTTTCTATGTATCAGCCGAAAGTTGTAGCTGTAGTGCTTTGGATTAAAGCCGGAAGTCACCGGACGTACGGCACAATTCAGAGGCAAAAACCGTAAATCATGGGGAAAATCGTCGGATTCGAGTAGGAAAATTTGTAAATTAACCGGTTAATTTTCTGTGAATTACAAATTTTTGTTGAAATCTGAACATTACGGGCGTAGAGTACGGGATACAACATTTTTGCACCAAAAATTATGAGTTGGGAAAGGGAGTTTTCACATGGTCAGAACATCGAAATTTAAAAAAGCAGCAGGTGCCGCACTGGCTGTTACACTTGTCTTTGGAGGTACAGCCAGTATGATTCAGGCAGGAGACGGACCTGGTGAAACGAAAGAGTACCTCGTCGGGTTTGAACCGGGTGCTGCAGCGAATGCCAACGGTGAAAATGCGGTTAGCGCGCTTGGCGGTGAAGTAGAGCATGAGTTCGGGTTTGCGGATATTGTTCAAGTCACGCTTCCGGAAGAAGCTGTCCGGGGTCTTGAGAATAATCCTAATGTTACCTACGTGGAAGAAAATGCGGAAGTGGAAGCCTACGCTCAGGAAGTGCCTTACGGGGTTGAACAGGTAGGGGCCCTTGATGTACAGCAGAACGACGGCAACACAGGAGCCGGCGTTAGCGTAGCAGTTCTTGATACAGGAATTGCAGACCATTCAGATCTGAATGTCGTCGGTGGTGCCAGTTTTGTAGCCGGTGAACCGGATTATGATGATTATAACGGTCATGGTACACATGTGGCTGGAACAGTGGCGGCCCTTGATAATGACTTCGGCGTCCTCGGTGTTAGTCCCGATGTTGATCTTTACGCTGTGAAGGTGCTTGGTGCAGACGGCAGTGGGACGATGGCCGGCATTGCCCAGGGAATCGAATGGGCAGCGGACAATGGAATGGACGTGGCGAATATGAGCCTTGGAGCTGATATGGGGTCAACTACTCTCGAGCAGGCAGTGAACTATGCACACAGTCAGGGTGTTACCCTGGTAGCAGCGGCCGGAAACTCCGGAAGTCTTGGGAATCTTAATACAATCGGTTACCCTGCAAAATACGACAATGTCATCGCAGTAGGTGCTGTTGACCAGAACAACGAACGGGCATCCTTTTCCAGTGTCGGTGATGAACTGGACGTTATGGCGCCTGGTGTGAGCGTAAACAGCACATACCTGAATGATGGTTACCAGGCTCTTAATGGTACATCCATGGCAGCACCTCACGTAGCCGGTGCAGCCGCCCTTATGCTTGCTGAACACCCTCATCTTTCCAACGAGGATGTACGTAACGTATTTAACAGCACTGCCCAGCCGCTTGGCGATCACTTCTACTATGGCAACGGTGCCCTTGATGTAAGAGCAGCACTTGATGCCCAGTAAATTTGTTTCCCCCCCTTATTATGAACATCCTCCGCTTTAGCGGGGGGTGTTTTTTTAGATTGCCGAGTTGTATAAAAAATATAAAGAACTCCCCTGAAGAAAAACAGATTCTTCATTAAATCTGTCTGCTTTAGGGGAGCCTGTCATCTGGTCTATTTACTTATCTGTTATCAATCGTTTCCGGATACAGATCGTGCTGAACCAGACGCTTTTCGGCGAACTGCTCCCACTTGGTACCAGGCTTGCCGTAGTTTACATAGGGATCGATGGAGATGCCGCCCCGTGGGGTGAATTTACCCCAGACTTCAATATAGCGGGGATCCATCAGCTTCACGAGATCATTTACAATTTTATTCATACAGTCCTCGTGGAAGTCTCCGTGGTTACGGAAACTGAACAGGTAAAGCTTGAGCGACTTGCTTTCAACCATTTTTTTGTCAGGAATGTAGCTGATATAGACAGTGGCAAAATCCGGCTGTCCGGTCTTAGGGCAGAGGCTCGTAAACTCTGGACAGTTAAACTTCACGAAATAATCCCGGTAAGGGTGGACGTTTTCAAACGCCTCCAGAACACTCGGGTCATAATCCATTGAATACTCGGTTTTACTGCTCCCGAGCTGTTCCACTTCTTCTTCACGATTGTAGCTCATCGGAATTTCCTCCTTCAGGATCATCTGCTGCCTGCTTTTCTGCCAGATATTCGTTCAGGCCGCGGCCACGGAGCTTACACGCAGGGCATTCCCCACAGCCGTCCCCGACGATTCCTTCGTAGCATGTAAGGGTATTGTAGCGGACAAAATCCAGGCCGCCCAGTTCATCGGCCATTTTCCACGTTTCGGCTTTATTTAAAAACATGAGAGGTGTATGAATGACAAAGTCTTCGTCCATGGATAGATTAAGCGTCACGTTCATGGATTTTACAAATGCATCACGGCAGTCCGGATAGCCGGAATAATCGGTTTCGCAGACACCTGTGATAATGTGCTTTGCGTCAACTTGTTTAGCGTATATGCCTGCCATAAGCAGAAAAAGATGATTGCGCCCGTCGACGAACGTTGTCGGATATTTTTCCCCTTCTTCGATCTCAATATCATCTCGGGTAAGGGCATTTTCAGTGAGCTGGCCGAGCATGCTCAGATCCATCACTTTATGAGGCACATCAAGGCTTTCCGCAATTTCTGCTGCATGATGGAGTTCACGATCGTGGCGCTGACCGTAATCGAAAGACAGGGTCTCCACCTGATCAAATTTTTTTTGTGCCCAAAGAAGGCAGGTTGTACTGTCCTGACCACCGCTGAACACCACAATGGCTTTATTGTTATTCAAGGTTGTTCACTCCTAGTTTTCATTTCTAGAGCGGAGGATGGTTACGAACTCCGCTACCTACCTACTCTAACAAAAATCGCTGTAAAATGTTAGTGGAACAAATCTGGCAACGGTTCTTAACGACCGATAAGTTATCTGAATTTGGAGGGAATTATTTTGCCTGTGGAGAACTATATATGAGTTAGTATGGCGTGAAATGAACAAGGGGGAAATCCTGATGAAAAGTCAGATCCAGAATAGGTTTGTGGATTGGCGGAGACAAGCATTCGAGACATTCTGGTCGGGCGACCTCGAAAAGAGCTGGGAGATTCACAGTAAAATTGAATCGCTTTTTCCGGAAAAAAGACACATAACGGATATGTGGAAAATTTGTCTTTTCGGTCGAAGCGGCCAAAATGATGAAGCTTTCCGTATGGCATTTGCTTCTCTCCATGATGGAATCTGGTGGCATCCTGACAGACTGCGGGAAGAGCCTGAGCTTGACCCGCTGAAAAAAGATGCAAGGTTTGATCTGTTCGTAGATGCATGCCGAAACAGGTATAGGCAGGAAGCGGATCGCCATCCACCCCTTCTGTGCAGTATGGGCAATCCGCTTAGCGTAAAGCGCATGTTTGCCATTCACTGGCGCGGTGATAATGCGGACAGTTTCTCTGAGTACTGGGAGGAGACGGCTTTTTTAAGTGACTGGCATGTGGGTTTTCCCCAGTCGTCCCAAGTATTCGGCAGCGATCGTTTCTGCTGGGATGATGAAAAGAAGGCAGAGGCCGATCTGGTGGAATCCAAGCGCCACTTTGACCAGATCAGTGCTGCAGACCCGGACCAGACTATTCTGTGCGGAGCTTCCCAGGGCGGGAAATTGGCGATCGACTACACTCTTCGGATGAAACCGTTTAGTGAAAGCCGTTTCTTTGCCATTGTGCCATCAATCCTGGATCTTGCACCCTACGAAGCTAAGCTCCGGGAAGGCGTCTGCCCACAGACACGCGGTTACATCCTGACAGGGGATCGTGATCCGTTTGTTCAGAAGGCATCGGCTCTCCATGAACTCCTTCGGGACTATGATATTCCGTGCAAGCTTACGATCGTAAAAGGACTGGGGCATGACTTTCCGAAAGGTTTTGAAATGTATCTGAAGGATGTGGCTGATTTTCTACATCAGGCGTAAGCCCCTGTGTTAAACTGGTAGAAACAGGCGTAATGGAGCGGTGGTGAGCAGAATGGGAGACGGGAGAATATATAAATCCACAACAGATGTAAAGGTAAGTGGTGTTCTTGCGGGCCTTGCGGACAGCTTGAGGATTGATCCGACAATAGTACGGATTCTGTTTGTCGTGATTGCCATTTCCACAGCGGTGGTTCCATGTGTAATCGCCTACCTGGTTATGGACTGGGTAATGCCCAAGGATACGGACAGAGAGCACGAAATTTAATATTTAATTAGTATATCCTTCGGTCAGTTTTGCGAAGCTCCGCTGAACGCCCTCCGCGGCGGGGTCTCGCTGCTGGCCTCAGTTGCGCTTATTAGAGGTTTACTGACTGAGAGGTATACTAGGTATACTTATTTAATATATTCTTTGCAGAAAACAGGCTGCTCCGATTAAGGGGCAGCCTGTTTTTTATATCCTATTTTCTCATCGCAACTCCTGTAAGAAACGACAGCATGACATGCGTACCGGCTTTAACAGTCATGCCGGCTACGTCTTTTTCCGGGTCGAGGCAGACGATGTCCATCGCCTTTACTTTTTCGTGCTGTCCGCATACGAGAGCCGCTTCGAACAGTTCATCCGTCCGCATGCCCCCTGGTGTGGTGGCAGGAACGCCCGGAGCATAGGCCATATCAAGAACGTCCATGTCACATGTGAAGTAAATATGATCCACTTCCTGCGCGAGCTCCCAAAGTGCGTGTTCAACCATTTTCCCAACGCCCATTTTCCGAGCTTTATTAAGGGTAATGTACTTCACCTGATGAGCATCGGCGAACTCCTTTAGAGCTCTGCTGTTAAAAAAGCCGTGTAGTCCAATGTTGTAGACGTGTTTTCCCTCCACGAGCTCCTGTTCAATCAGTTGGCGGACCGGGGTGCCATTGGCCGGACCAAGCTCGGCAGGGTTACGCAGATCAAAATGAGTATCCAGCTGAAGCAGTCCGATTTTTACATTAGGATCGGCTTCTTTAAGCCCGAGGATCGTTTTCGCAGTCACCGAATGATCTCCACCGATTCCCATCATCACGGATTGCGGGTGCTGTTTTCGAATATCGGAGCAGGCTGTTGCGATGTGGCTGTGGCACTGCCCGATGTCAGTTACATGCTGGATTGTATCCCCGAGGTCATAAACACTAAGACTGCTTAGATCCACATCCTCATCGATGTTATACGTACTGAACCCTTTCCATGCGCGCCGGCACGCTTCGGGAAATGCAGAAGCAGCCGACGGACTGATCGAAGAGCTGGAGAGGGGGAGGCCATAAATGACTGCATCCGCATCCCCTGGCGCACCCTGACCGCCTTGAAGTGGCCGGATCCATTCGTGTACTTTTTCCGGGTTGTTTTTCGTCTGTCCCCATAAAAACGGAGGCCCCTGCATGCTCGCATATGGATAGGTCACACGATCACCCCGTTATCAAACGCAATCCGTCCTCTTTTAATGACCGTTGCCGTATGGTTGATACCGTAAAGGTACGTAAACTGAAGATGATTTGGAATATTCCAGATGACAAGGTCAGCCTGTTTGCCGGCTTCAATACTGCCGATCGTCTCACCGCGGCGAATGGCGTGGGCCGCGTTTATTGTAGATGCCGTGATGGCTTCAGCCGGCGTCATCCCCATGGTAAGGCTTGCGAGATTCATCATGAACGGCATCGATGTGCTCGGAGAGGAGCCCGGGTTTCGATCGGTGGAAAGAGCGACAGGCACGCCGGCATCGATCGCTTTACGTCCGTCTGCCGCTTCGGTCATAAGGAAGAAGGCCGTGCCGGGAAGAAGAACGGCAACGACACCTTTTTCGGCCATCATCTTCAGCCCCTGATCAGAAACTTTCAGGAGGTGATCGGCGGAGACAGCTCCGACTTCTGCTGCTATTTCTGCTCCACCGTAGGGTTCAATTTCGTCGGCATGAATTTTTGGCAGAAGACCGTGTTCCCGTCCCGCTTCAAGAATACGGCGGGATTGATCAGGCGTGTAAACGCCGCGCTCGCAGAACACGTCGTTAAATTCTGCCAGCCCTGATTCCGCTGCTGCCGGGATCATGTCGTTTACAACGATATCCACGAATGCTTCCGGGTCATCCTTGTATTCCTCAGCAATGACGTGGGCACCCATAAACGTTCCCACTACGTCCACGATGTGGTCTTCACCAAGCTTTTTCGCCACTTCCATCTGCCGTTTTTCCACCTCCCAGTCCATCCCGTAGCCGCTTTTTGCTTCAACAGTTGTAACCCCGTGCTTTAAAAAGGAGTCCAGGCGCGGTCTGCTCTCGTTATACAGCTGCTCAAACGAAGCTTTTCTGGTTGCTCTGGTGGTGGCGTGGATGCCGCCGCCCTGTTCCATAATGTCCATATATTTTGCACCCTGAAGCCGCATGTTGTATTCATTTTCCCGGCTTCCTGCAAACACGAGGTGCGTGTGGGGATCCACAAGACCAGGTGCAACGACCTTTCCTTTTGCGTCGATGACCTGTGCCTGGCGGAGTTTATCTGCGTACTTTTTTTCGAGATCGGGAGTGGTTCCAGTTTCCACAATCCTGTCATTTTCGATCCACACCGCGCCGTCTTCAATGATGGACAGCTCGTTCATCTGCTCACGGACGGCAGGAGAACTGCTTGAGCCTGCAACTGTTAAAAGTTCATTGGCATTTTTAATGAATAAATAAGACATTTAAGCATCTTCCTCTCTGTCGAGCATTGGAATGTTCACGTTGTGCTTTCGGGCTGTTTCCTTTGCTTTTTCATAACCGGCATCCACGTGCCGTGCGATTCCCATTCCGGGGTCTGAAGTGAGCACCCGCTCAAGACGTTGCTCCGCTTCTTTTGTTCCGTCTGCCACTATGACCATGCCGGCGTGAAGGGAGTAGCCCATGCCGACGCCGCCGCCGTGGTGGACGGAAACCCAGCTCGCACCGCCGACGCTGTTGATCATGGCATTCAGGATCGGCCAGTCAGCCACCGCATCACTGCCGTCTTTCATGGATTCTGTTTCCCGGTTCGGCGAGGCGACAGAGCCGGAATCGAGATGGTCACGTCCGATGACGACCGGCGCTTTCAGCTCACCTGATGCCACCAGATCGTTGATGATCTTGCCGAAACGGGCCCGTTCGCCGTATCCGAGCCAGCAGATCCGAGAAGGGAGGCCCTGAAACTGAATCTTTTGCTGCGCCATACGGATCCAGTTGCACAGATGCTCGTTATCCGGGAACGCTTCCAGAATGGCCTGGTCTGTCCGGTAAATATCTTCCGGGTCACCGGAAAGAGCGACCCAGCGAAACGGTCCTTTCCCCTCGCAGAACTGGGGACGGATATACGCGGGCACAAAACCTGGGAAATCAAAAGCGTTTTCAACCCCTTCGTCAAGAGCGACCTGACGGATGTTGTTGCCGTAATCAAACGTAACCGCACCTTGTTGCTGCATATCAAGCATCGCCTGAACGTGGAGGGCCATGCTTCTTTTCGCTTTTTTTACGTAATCAGCAGGAACCGTTTTGCGAAGCGCGTCTCCTTCTTCAAGACTCATCTCCGCAGGCAGGTAGCCGTTAAGCGGGTCGTGGGCGGATGTCTGGTCCGTGAGCACATCAGGGACAAACCCTCCTGCCAGCATTTGTGGAAGAAGTTCCGCCGCATTCCCAAGAAGACCGATGCTGAGCGGTTTCCCCATGGCTTTCGCCTGGCGGGCAAGATCGAGCGCTTCATCCAGACTGTCTGTCATCCGATCTAAGTAACGGGTATCAAGCCGCTTTTGAATCCGGCTTCGATCCACGTCAATGGCGATACACACACCGTCATTCATGGTCACAGCGAGAGGCTGCGCACCGCCCATACCGCCAAGCCCGGCCGTAAGGGTAATCGTTCCTTTCAGAGACCCGTTAAAGTGCTGTTTGGCAAGTTCCCCGAACGTTTCGTATGTGCCCTGAACAATACCCTGACTGCCGATGTAGATCCAGCTGCCGGCCGTCATTTGGCCGTACATCATCAGACCCTTTCTCTCAAGCTCGTGAAAGTGCTCCCAGTTCGCCCACGCCGGAACAAGATTTGAGTTTGCTATCAGTACACGTGGCGCATCTGTGTGACTCTTAAATACAGCCACCGGCTTACCGGATTGAATAAGAAGCGTTTCGTCGTTTTCCAGCTCTTTAAGGGAACGGATAATGGCCTCAAAAGACTCCCAGTTCCTGGCCGCTTTTCCAATGCCGCCGTAAACGACGAGATCTTCAGGGCGTTCGGCCACTTCAGGATCAAGGTTATTGCAGAGCATCCTGAGCGCTGCTTCCTGAACCCAGCCCTTCGTTTCAAGTTCCGTCCCATGCTTACTCTTAATCGTTCGTGCCTGTTTCATCGGATCACCTTCCTGATTTTCATTGTTTCGTAAAAGTATAAGCGCAAAAGAGTAAAGGAAACAGACGATTAATATTGGATTTTAAGCACTAATATTTGATTGATTCCTCATTTCCAGGATGCGAAGTGGAATTATATGCTTTCTCATATACAAAAAAGGGCTATGAGAGGATTTGGCGAATGATTAAAGAAGAAAAGGAGGGAAGCAATTGAACTATTCAACGGAAGTACATAACCTGACATCCGCCGATCTGGCTGACGGTTTTTTTGACGGATGGGGGAGAGAGCACCCTTCGAAGGAAAAGCATCTGGAGATTCTCAGGAACAGCTACCGGGCCGTAGTCGCTGTAGACGAGGAAACAGGACAAGTGATTGGCTTTATCAACGCCATATCCGACGGTGTCCTCTCTGCCTATATCCCTCTTCTTGAAGTGGTGCCGGAATGGAAAGCAAAAGGCATTGGCACGGAACTTGTCCAACGTATGCTTAAGGAACTTGACGGTTTATATATGGTAGATCTTTTGTGCGACGAGGCACTGCAGCCTTTTTACGAGAGAGTTAACATGAGAAGAATGCAGGGCATGGCGGTGAGGAATTACAGCCGGGCATCAGGAAAATAAGGAGGATCCGGCTCAGACTCTTTCTTATCCGGAATGAAGGAGGACATTGTTCAGTCAGGTGGACATCATACATAGAATATAGGAAAGAGAGGGGGGATACGTATTGGGAAAAGTGCTGCTTTTTACCGATCCGGGGATTGATGATGCGATGGCCGTTATGTTTGCGCTTCTTCGCCCTGACATTGAGCTTGTTGGTATTGTGACAGGATACGGAAATGTGGATCTGGAACAGGCGACTGAAAATGTAACCTATCTGCTGAAACTGGCCGGCCGGGAAGATGTCCCAGTTTTTGCCGGAGCTCATTTTCCGCTCTCCGGCGAACTGGTGACCTTTTATCCGGAATTCCATGGTAAAGGGGGACTCGGTCCTATTGAGATTCCGGAAACGACCCAGGATCAGCTTTTAAATTTCACCGATCTGTTTGATCTCATCGAGACCCACCAGAATGAACTGACGATTATTGATGTGGGGCGGCTCACCTCCCTTGCCATGGCGTATAATCTCGGTGGGGACGAGGTCATGAACAAAGTCAACGGCATTTTTTTGATGGGCGGAGCTTTTCTGGCACCGGGAAACGTGACTCCCCTGGCGGAGGCCAATTTCTACGGTGATCCAATTGCGGCGAATCTCGTTATGGAACGGGCAGAGAATCTGGTCATTGTACCGCTTAATGTGACCGAACATGCACTGGTAAACGACAGCATGATTGCGGAAGTCACGAAGGAGGGATTCAATGCTTTTACATCGCTGCTCGAACCCATTTATCAGTTTTATGCGGACGCTTATCAGCAGATCGTCCCTGAAATGGAAGGGGCGCCGTTCCACGATGTTCTCGCCCTCCTGGCATATACGAATCCAGATGCCTTTACTTTTATAAAAAAACCGGTGAGTGTCTCCACTGCCCCGGAGACAAGAGGACAGAGTATTTCCGATTTCCGTCCGGTGGAATCTGCAGAGTTTGAGCAGGAAGTTGGAAAAGACCACTGGATTGCTATGGACTTTAATTATAAGAAGTTTGCGAAGGAGTTTATAGAAACGATGAAAACCGTGGTGGAAGAGCCGTAATCCCATTTTTGATGTAATGGGATGATCCTGCCGTAAGTCCTGATTATGTCAGGGCTTTTTTTGTGTATTCCAAGCCATAACAGACGTACTGGAGCCAATTGCAATTGAGAGTGCTGGTATAGGGAAAGAGCATATTTATTCAGAAATCCTCATTCTATGTTTTATTACAGCGATATAGGGTATTTGTTATCAGAATATTCTAAAATTATATTTTCTGAAGAAACGATTTAACTGAACGGTGATTAAAGAGACGTTGAAGTGTTTAAGAGTGTGAATTGCAATTTCTAGAGAGAGGTGAACGATGGTGAGTAAATTTACGACCCGTTACAGCTATGGCGGAGATGAATTCTTATTTGTCGAGCTTAGCGAAGAAATGAGTCTTGACGTCAATTTCAGGGCAATGGCAATCACAAAAAAGCTAAAAGAGAAAAACAACCCGCACATAATGGATATCTGCCCCTCAAATGCTTCCTATATGGTTCGTTACAATCCGGATGAACTGCATGCTGATGAACTAATCGACGAGCTGAAACAACTCGAGGACTCTGTAAAAAACCTTGATGATATTGTTATAAACTCCCGACTGGTGGATGTCCCGGTCTTATTCGAGGATCCATGGACCCATGAAGCAGTCATGAGATTTCGTGACCGTCACCAGGATCCGGAGTCTACGGACCTTGAATATGCAGCCAGAATCAATGGCTATGATTCCAAGGAAGATTTTATTAAGGCTGTCACTGACTCTCCGTTTCTCGTATCCATGATTGGCTTCGTGCCGGGCCTTCCCTTTTGCTTTCAAATCGTTCCAAAAGAAGAGCAGCTTGAAGTGCCTAAATATGTTCGTCCTCGTACCTATACACCAGAAAGATGCTTTGGTTTCGGTGGTGGTTTTTCTGTCATCTACCCGGTTCAGGGTGCCGGGGGATATCAGATGTTCGGCATAGCAGCTACGCCGGTTTTTGATAAGGAGCAGCAGCTTCCGGATTTTCAGGACTCCATGGTTTTTCCCCGACAGGGTGACATTTTCAGATATCGTTCTGTCTCAAGGGACGAATATGATGCCGTCAGGGAAGAAGTTGAAGCTGGAACTTTTGAATATCTCAAACAGGACTTTACATTTCAGCCTGGTGATGTCCTTGAAGATTCTCATGCATTCTCTCAAAAGGTGTTAAGGAGGTTATACAATGATTAAGGTATTAAAGCCGGGGTTACAGACAACAGTACAGGACAATGGTCGAGCCGGATATTACGAAACAGGCATGCCTCCATCCGGTGCGCTGGATCAATACTCCTATGCTGTCGCGAACATGCTGGCTGGAAATAAAAAAGGTGCTGCTGTACTGGAAATCACGTATATGGGACCGGAACTTTCCTTCGAACAGGATACAGTCATTGCAGTGACAGGTGCTGCGATTCCTCCAAAAATCAACGGTGAATCCGTTTCGTCATGGGAAACACTTGAAGTCAAAAAAGGGGATATTCTGTCCTTTGATTTTGTAAAACAAGGGGCAAGGTCTTATCTGGCTGTTGCCGGCGGCATAGATGTGCCCTCCGTAATGAACTCCAGATCTACTTACACTTTATGCGGGATCGGGGGCTATGAAGGGCGTGCTCTGGAAGGAGATGATTGGCTCTCCGTTGGAGACTTGAAAGAAAGAAACATTAAAACGGGCACCAGGGTCAAGGAACAGTATATTCCGGATTTTCCCAAAAATCATGAAATCCGTGTTATCACAGGTTTATGTAATTACCGGTTAACAGATGAAAGTAAGCAGCGTTTTCTGAATCTGGAATGGACTGTTACACCGGAAGCCAATCGGGTTGGTTACCGGTTGAAAGGGGAACGCCTGGAATTTGTCCCTCGGGAGCAGCCATTTGGAGCAGGAAGCAATCCATCAAATGTGGTCGACCTGGGCTATCCGATCGGATCGATACAGATTCCGGACGGAGTAGAACCAATTGCTCTATTGAATGATGCTGTGACAGGAGGCGGTTATGCCACTGTGGCAACAATAATCAGCACGGACTTAAATAAAATTGCACAGGCGAAGACGAATGAAAAGATCAAATTTACTTCCGTCACCATGGAGGAGGCGATGCAGGCAAGAAAAGACATGAAACAAAAACTGGAGGAAGTTGAAAGAACCTTGGAATCCAACTAAAAGGAGAGTTGAACATGAGCGAAGTCGTATGTCCGTTACCAGGAGTATTTTACCGTAGGCCTTCACCAGATGAACCGATGTATGTGGAAGAAGGACAAAGTGTGAAAGCTGGAGATGTTGTTGGTTTAGTGGAAGTGATGAAGAATTATCAGGAAGTTCATTCAGAAACCGATGGTGTCATTAAAAACATCAAGATCGAGGATGGAAGTGTAGTTGAAGCAGGACAGGTCATAGCTGAAATAGAATAAAATGAATTTTACGTGAACAGGATGTATTATTGCTGCTGATAACAAATGAAATTCTAATCTGCAAAAAAGACAGGTAAGAAGGGAGGAAGCCAAAGTGAAGGTGGATTTGAACTGTGACATGGGAGAAAGCTTCGGCATGTATCAACTTGGTAATGATGAAGAGATGATGCCGTATATTACTTCAGCCAATATCGCCTGTGGCTATCATGGAGGAGACCCTGGTACAATGCGCAGGACGGTGGAGCTTGCTAAGGAGTACAATGTGCAGATTGGGGCCCACCCGGGATTTCCGGACTTAATGGGGTTTGGGCGGCGGTACATGCATTGTAATCCCTCTGAAATCAAAGACTATATAACTTATCAGGTTGGTGCTTTGAAAGCCTTTGCCGGTCTGTATGATATGCCTATTGCCCACTGCAAACCCCACGGTGCACTTTATATGATGGCTATGGAAGACGAAAAGATTGCCAGGGCAATTCTTGAAGGAATTGTGGAATTGGATGATAACATCATCGTTTTCGCAATGAACAATTCCGCCGTGGCGGAAGCCGGGGAAAAGATGGGCGTTCGGATTGCAAGAGAAACTTATTCTGACCGTGAGCACACTGAAACAGGGTCTATCATCCTGACACGTAAGGGATCTGAAATTGATGATTATGACGCGATGGCTGACCGTGTTGTCCGGATGGTAAAGGAAGGAAAGGTGACCGCACATTCAGGTGAGGAAGCTGATGTAGTCGCAGAAACTGTTTGTATTCATGCAGATACTCCCGGAGCTGTGAAACTAGCTGAAAAGATTCGGCGAGCCCTGCTGAACAACGGGATTGAAATATCGGCTATAAGGTAGGACAAAAGATAACTTTCTAAATGTAATATGACCAAAAATCTCACAAGCGGATGAAATATACACCGACTCCTGCGGGAGGAAAAGCGAAGGTGAGACCCCGTAGTGCGAAGCACACGGAGGCTCAGCCGCTTCCCGCGGAAAGCGGTGTATATTTCAGGAGCCAATAATTATCACCGCTCGGTTTGTCATCGTTTTCGTCTTTAACGGGCCTTCTGTCCCGATCTTTTGCAGGTTTATTTCCCCGCCATTGTCTCTTCAAGTTCCCACCCGAGGGCCATTTCCTCCAGCTCAACGCCGCCGATTTCCTCCGTTCGTTTGCCGATCGGGCGGCCGCCGAGCCGTGCATAGAACCGGACCGCGGGGTTGTCCTTCAGTACCCACACCATGATCGACTCAAAGCCCTTTTCATAGAGAAGGCGTGACAGTTCGGCGGTAAGCATTCGTCCGGTGCCCCGTCCCTGTGCGGACTGGAGAATATAGATGGCGTACAGCTCGGCATCAAACGATTCCTGAAAGTCTTCACTGCGGTTTTTTCCGCCGGTGGCAAAGCCGGTTATCCGGCCGTGATCGTCCTCTGCCACAAGGATAAAACGATTGTTGCTGCCGTCCATCTTCAGTGAGCCGATGGCCCCTTTCCACATCTGTTCCTTTTCCTCATAAGAACGGTTTTCCAGAACGATGTCCGGGATAATGCCCTTGTATGTTTCTTTCCAGCTGTCTATGTGAACCCGGGCGATCCCCGTTTCATCTCCTTTAACGGCTTGTCTTATCAGCATATGAAAGCTCCTTTTCCTTACTGATGCCTGCAGATTTTCTGTACTCCTTTGGTGACATGCCTTCCTTTTCCTTAAATTTACGGCTGAAATAGTTGGGGGAATGAAACCCGCAGCCGGCCGCAACTTCCTTTATGGTGAGAGAATGGTCCGTGAGAAGCCGTTTCGCTTCACGGATCCGGATCGACGTTAAGAGGGCACGAAAGCCTGATCCAGTCACCTTTGAAAGCTGGTCACTGAAGTAAAATGGATTTCGCCCTGCCTCGGTGCTTACTTTTTCCAGAGTGAGTTCAGGGTCCCAGTATCTTGATTCCATATAGAGGATGCCCCTCTCAACAGGATCCAACGCTACCTGATGCCTCCTGACGCGCTCGATGGTAGCCTGGATAAAAAGATGAAGGTTCTGAACGATTTTATAAACGTTTGGCCCGGATAAAATATCCTCGTACAGTTCCTGGTAAGCAGATTCGTTTTCAACCGTATCCAAATGATAGGTTCGCATATAGCGGCGGACCTGTGCGAGGACACTCGTTAGCCTTGTCCGGACAAGCTTAGGCTCCGGATACGGCTTTTTCATATGAAGAAAATGCTCATAAAGCCAGTCTTTAATTTGATCTGTGAAGCCGTGGATGAGCATGTCGATCCATTCCCGCTGCTCGGAAGGTGTAAGAAAAGGGTCTGTTTTTTTCCATTCAGGCGGCTCCGTGTAGGAAAAAAGCTGGTGATAGCCTTCATAAAACGGCATATGGAGCATATCCTTGATCTGTCCATACACTATTTTGGCAGAGCGGGGGCTTTCTGGTGTATAAACGACCCCGGCCGCTGCACCGCCTGTTTGTTCATGAAACGTGTCGATGATATTCCGGCAATCTGCCAGAAGCGAATCAGGTATTTTTTCGGTCAGACAGATGACAAAGGAACTCATCACCAGGACGCTCGTATGCTTTCCTGTCAGTTGGCTGCGGACGATATCTTTAAGAGCCTCCACATCGTCAGGAGAAGAACTCGTAAAAGCAGCGGCTGCCCGGGGTTCAGGCAGGCCTTCCTCGATCGTAAACAGGTGTTTATAATCGTACGTACTGTTTTGATCCTGTTCTGGATGTTTTTCCTCTAATGACGCTCGCGACTCCCTTACACCTTTTGAGAGGAGAGCCTGGAGGCGGGTTACCGAATGGGGCTTGATTAAAAGATCCAGTGCTTTTAAAGAAAGGGCCTCCCGTGCTTTTTCATAGGTAGCTTCAGCGGAGGTGGCGATGATCTGTACACTGGGAAATGCGTGTATACGTGAAAGAACTGAATCAGGTACACCTCCAGGGAACATATCCAGTTCCAGAATGATCATTTGATAGGTTTGCTCGTGAAGGCGCCGGATCAGGTCTGATTCAGACACAGCGGAGGCAATCGTAACAAAATCAACAGGGGTATGTTCGGCAAACCACTTGATACCCCTGCATTCTTCGGGATCCCTGTCGGCAATTAAAAGAGAAACGGCCATAAACGCCACCTCCGTTCTGAAAAGATTGATTTCTGTATTCATTGTTCTAGAAAGAGGGGTGTATATCCTTTAAGGATCTGGAATGAGAATTTATAGGTGATTTTGATTAAAATAAAATAAAAAATACCGACACCTTTTTCGGGGCTTTCTAAGCATGGGTCGGGTGGTTTGGATCAGAAACGGCTGCGGACATTCTTTATGACATTGTACGTAAACAGAAGTGTACTGCTGACAACGAGGATGGCCCCGAGCGGGAGAAAGCTTAAAAAAAGCTCCTGACCGAGAATGACGAGGAAAAGGCTGATCAGCATTACCGGCAGGCCGATATTGTGGACCCAGAAATGAACGTAGGCGAGCTTGTTTTCGCCTGCTCGTGGAAAAAGGTGATAGATGATGCCGGCAAGAGCAAACGATGTCCAGCCGAGGAGAGCAAGGTGAGCATGTACGCTCGAAAGTGCATAATCGTGAACAATGGACATATACAGTCCGAGAATAACGGCAATAGCAAAATAAACGGCAGACACTTTGATGCATCGGACACCCATAAGCACCCCTCCTTTCGCATGAGTGTATACTCATGTATATGCGCAATGAGGAGGTACATACGCGGACAAGGATTGATTGAGAGTGAATTTACTAGCAGACGAAGTCGATTTGCTTCAATTTTAAGAGAACCGCACTAAGAAAAGTTAGGACAGGCCGGCTTACATAAACAAACCCGCAGGCAAGAGTGCCTGCAGGTTCTGAAGTATTACCGGCGGTTCATTTCTTTTGGCTCCGGCCCTTTTCGCTCACCGCGGTCAAGTTCGTTGATCGCACTCATGTCGCTGTTAGTGAGTTCGAAATCAAACACATTGAAGTTTTCCCGGATGCGTGAAGGGGTTACGGACTTAGGAATAACGATGGATCCGTTCTGCAGGTGCCAGCGAAGGACCACCTGAGCCGGTGTTTTACCGTGAGCTTCAGCAATCGAAGTCACAGTCTCGTTGCCGAGTACGTCACCGCCCTGCATAAGCGGGCTCCAGGCTTCTACGAAGATATCGTGCTTCCTGCAGAAATCTTTCAGTTCCTGCTGGGCCAGGTATGGATGGCATTCGACCTGATTAAGAACTGGTTTTACATCGCACTCGTCCATCAGGCGCTCAAGATGATCGATGTCAAAGTTGCAGACCCCAATGGCTTTTACTTTTCCATCATGATAAAGCTTTTCCATTGCTTTGTATGTTTCCACGTATTCGTCGTATTCCGGTGCCGGCCAGTGGACGAGATAAAGGTCGACATAATCAAGGCCGAGCTTTTCCAGGCTTTCATCGAAAGCGCGGAGCGTGTTCTCAAAGCCCTGGTCGCTGTTCCACACTTTTGTTGTGATGAAAAGCTCCTCACGGGGCACATCCGTTTTCACAAGTGCTTCCCCAACGCCGCGCTCATTTTTGTAAATCGCAGCTGTATCAATCGATCGGTAGCCTGCGTCAATAGCAGCCAGCACCGTTTCGGCAGCGGTTTCATCTTCAACCTGCCAGACGCCAAAGCCGAGCTGCGGCATTTTCAGTCCGTTGTTTAAGGTTACTTCGTTCATGAATCATCGTCTCCTTTCGGTATGTAAGGCTTTTCAGAAATGATTATATCATTGCGTTATTCCTGTGTCGTGCTAGAGAACTTCTGAACAAAAGCTTACGGCAGAAGGATTGACTATTCTGAATTTTATCTCATAAAATAGAAGCAGACACATCCCAAAGGGGAATGACAATGAAAAAGTTCATAAGCTGTCAAAACAAAACAAGAGCAGAGGTACAGGCGGAAAATCGAAGCTGATTTTTCATCCTGTGCCTCTTTTTTCATGCTTTACCATAGCGCTACAGGAAAGGCAGTGAGAGATCATGATACTGACAGGAAACAATTTGACGCTTGAGGCGTTTGACCGGGTTGTCAATGGCGGCGAGAAGGTAACCGCTTCCGAGGAGGCAATGGACCGGGTAAAAAAGACACGAAAAGCAGTAGAGAAAATTGTGAATAACGGGCAGACCGTTTACGGGATTAATACGGGATTTGGAAAGTTCAGTGATGTGAAAATTGCCAGAGAAGACGTTCTTACTCTCCAGAGAAATCTGATTCTGTCCCATGCCTGCGGGATTGGAGAGCCTTTTGATGAACAGGTAAGCCGGGGCATGCTCCTGCTTCGGGTCAATACGATGCTCAAAGGTTTTTCCGGTGTAAGAAGCGAGGTAGTTGAAAAGATCCTTACGTTTTTAAACGAAGGAATCCATCCGGTTGTTCCGTCGCAGGGGTCCCTGGGAGCGAGCGGGGATCTGGCACCTCTTGCTCACCTTGCCCTGGGACTTCTCGGTGAAGGGGACGTGGTGATGAACGGAGTCACGATGCCGGCTGCTGACGCTCTCCTGGTAAAAGAGATCGAACCGCTTACACTGGAAGCGAAAGAAGGGCTTGCGCTCATTAACGGGACGCAGGCGATGACCTCAGTGGGTGCACTCGCCTGCGTAGAGGCGGAGCGCCTGTTCAGCCATGCGGATATGATTGCTTCCGTAACGATGGAAGGGCTCCGCGGTATTATTGACGCCTTTGACGAGGACATTCACGAAGCGAGGGGCCATGCGAAGCAGACGGAGACGGCCCGCATCATCCGGGGACATCTTGACGGAAGCAGACTCGTCACCCGGCAGGGGGAACTGCGCGTGCAGGATGCCTACTCCCTCCGCTGTATACCTCAGGTTCACGGGGCAAGCCGTGAAGCACTGTCGTATGTGAAAAAACAGCTCGAAACGGAAATGAATGCCGCTACAGACAACCCGCTCTTATTTGACGACGGGGAAAAAGTGCTGAGCGGCGGCAACTTCCACGGGCAGCCAGTGGCACTGGCAATGGATTTTATGAAAATTGCCGTGGCAGAAATAGCAAACATTTCGGAAAGACGAATCGAACGTCTCGTCAACCCGCAGCTGAATGATCTGCCGGCATTTTTAAGCCCGCGGCCAGGGCTTGAGTCAGGTGCGATGATTCTCCAGTATGTGGCTGCCTCCCTCGTGTCTGAAAACAAGACACTCGCCCATCCGGCAAGTGTCGACTCCATTCCGTCATCTGCCAATCAGGAGGACCATGTGAGCATGGGCACGACCGGGGCCCGGCATGCGGCGATGATAATTGCAAATGCAGGCAAGGTACTGGCAATTGAGGCTATATGCGCCATGCAGGCTGCCGAACACCGCGGCATTGAGCAGATGGCTGCCAGTACCCGTACCTTTTATGAAGCCGGGAGAACTGTTGTGCCGTCTATTACAGAGGACCGTGTGTTTGCAAAGGATATTGAAGCGATGAACCAATGGCTGCGGGAAAATGACTCCATCCCGTGCAGCTGAAACAACTTTAAACAACCCCCCCTCCGCAATCCTGAGCGGAGGGGGGGTTCATTCGAAAGCACAATTCCTATCCCCGGTCAGTGAGCCGGAGCAGATAATTGAGTGCGGCAACAATCAACGGTGCTTCATTTTCGCCGCGTACAGTGACCTGATGAGCTGTTGTAATACCGTTGCGGATATAATCTGTTTCACCGTTGGCAATTGTTGCGTCACTTTCGGAACCGGCTATTTCAAACGATCCTTTTTTTGAGGTGCCTCGGATGTGCCCCTTTTTTATCATCACGGTCAGCTCCCCGTCTGAATAGGAGAGGGTGTGAACCTGATTCTGGTGGGAAAGTTCTTCTTTGATCGTCCCGGCAACCCGGCTGCCGTCCAGCACGCTCCATGTGCGCTCGCGGCCGGGAATAAAGCCTGAATTCTGAACGATCATGAGGCTGTGACCGTCAGGGGTTTCCAGTTTCAGATGAGCCCACTGATTAGGGACAACCTGGTTCATAAGCTCGTGAACTTTTGAAGGGAAATACAAAGATAGCGTACCGATTTTTTCATCACTCATAAGGACGGTTACATCCTGATTTGCCGAGTCGAGAGGCGGCTGGCTGTATGTGAGAGTTTGCATGAAACATGCCTCCTGTTGTGTAATAGAATTATTAGATACACATGCGTTGTCTTCTGCGCCTTAAAGGGGGGCTGAAAAGACGTTTTTCCTGACAATTATATGAACGATTTATTTTAGCATAAACCTTAAGGTTACGCCTATGTATTTTTTAACTCAGGAGGGTTACATATGAAAACATGGAGAGAATACCCAACACCGTCCCTGCTTCTGGATATAAAAAAAATGAAGCGCAATATCAGCCGGATGTACTGTTCGGCAGAAGAAAACGGAGTTCAGCTGCGGCCTCATATTAAGACACATAAAAGCCTGAGAGTGGCAGAGGCCCAAAAAGCTGCCGGGGCATCGGGCTTGACTGCCGCAACGATTTCAGAAGCAGAGGTTTTTGTTGAAGGAGGTTTTACTGATCTGCTTCTGGCCTTTCCTCTTGCTGACAGTGAAAAATGCCGCCGCCTGGCGAAACTGAACAAAAAGGCAAGAGTTATCGCTTCTATTGATGAAGCCGGTCAGGCGCCCCTGCTGCAGGAAGCGGCAGCGAAGAACGGTCTGACGATAGAAGTGTGGGTTAAAGTAAACGCGGGACTGAACCGGTGCGGAACGGAACCGGGAGAAGAGACAGCCGATCTAGTGGAAAAACTGCAGGCATACGACGCCCTCCATGTAACTGGTCTTTACACGCATGCGGGTCATGCTTACGGGGCCCCTGATCAGACCGCGCGTGAGGAAATTGCAAGGGAGGAAGCCCAGGCTGTTCTTGTGTCAGCGTCGGCGTGTGAAAAAAGAGGGATCGCCATTCCCCACAGGAGCGTCGGCTCCACACCGACGTATGAAATATCTGGTGCCTTTGAAGGCATTACCGAGGTCCGTCCCGGTAACGGTGTCTTTTTTGACGGTGTACAAGCGGGCCTTGGCGTATGCTCACTGAATGAGTGCGCCGTTACAGTCTCTGCCACTGTTGCCGCTGTTAAAAAAGACAGGGTGATTTTTGATGCAGGCAGCAAATCTCTCACACTGGAAAAAGGCGCCCATGGAAACGAGAGCATTAAAGGTTTTGGCACAATTGCAGAACCGGAGATTCTTAGGGGAAAGGAGCTGACCAGGCTTTCTGAAGAGCACGGCGTGCTCGATCAGACAGGTATGCAGGGAAGGCTGAAACTTGGGCAGAAAATAAGAATCATACCCAATCACGCCTGTACAGCCGTGAATCTATACGACCGCTATCTTGTGCTGGACGGCGAAGAAGTGGTGGACGAGTGGCCGGTGGATGCCCGGGGCAGGAATCAGTAACACCGGGAGGATAATGATAGAAACATGTAAAGGCTACACTGAAAATGACTCAACAGAAGCTCCGCTTCAAGCCGTCCATTCGCTTTCCGCAGCGATGCCGGCAAGCCTCCTCGGCTGCGCCTGTGGGGTCTCGCCTGGCCTCCATTGCTGCAGGATTCTCACTGCCGGCGTGAAGCTCCACGCACGTAACCACTGAATGCTGTATTCTCATAGGTGGTCTGTTTTCAATTAGATTATTGGGAGCGTAAGGCGGCGACTCCTGCGGGAACCGCGTCGAGTGAAGACCCCGCAGGCCGGTTTTGCCGAGGAGGCTGAAGCGATGCCCGCGGAAAGCGTCCGCCTGCAGCGTAATGTAACAATATCTCCACGGAAATCTCCTTTTGAAAAGAGAAAAATGCTCCCCGAGGTCAATGCTGGCCCGGGAGGCATCCCGACCCGTCACAAATCGCGATTGCAATTTTATAAGATAAAGTCAAAGCCGTAATACGAGACTACAGTAAGCAGCACGGTCCAGGCGAACAGGCTCACACCCATCCAGACGGTGGTAGACAATTTGCCTGCCTTGAGGGATAAAGCAATGACCGCAGCCAGGTGAATGCCTGTAACAGCGGGACCAAGGAGCGCAAGGCCTGGCAGGCCGTATTTACCAAAAATGCGCCCGGCACGCTCGTTGCGCCGCTTCTTCTTCGCGAGTTTCCGCTGCTCCTTTTCCGTAACGGCTGCAGCTTCTTTCTCCGCCTTTTTCTTTTGCCTCTTTATCTTCCATCTCTTATACCAGGCGGTGGACTGGAACCATTTCATCAAGTAAACGATAAGAACGACCGGGAGAAAGTTTCCTATAAACGAAACGAGCCCGACCCCAAACGGATTGAGACCGATTCCGATTCCGATTGGAATTACCACAAGAATTTCAAGCCACGGGAGCGCAGCCATAATAAAAATCATCGTATATTGCCAGATAAGTTCAAACAAAGTTGTTCACCTCAATCAAAGTCCTGTTGTCTGATGCCCCGCCAGAACACGTCCCAGGCGTGTTTTCTCTTAACTGAGGCATCTTTTTTCGGGTAGTAAAACATCTGTGCCGACATGCCGTCGATCATACAGTAAAATGCGTGAAGCAGATGATGGGGATCCGTCTTTGCAACTTCCCTATTTGCCATCCCTTCGTTAAACACTGGTATCAGCAGCCGGTTTGTTTCTTCCTCAAAGGCAAGAAAACGGGACCTTACAGGCTCCTTAAGATCAGCCGGTGGGAACAGGAGAAAATGCATATAAAATTGCCCGGTTCCCTCGCGGGTAATAAAGTCCGTAGTCGCAAGAAATGTGTTATAAAGTTTCTCTCCAGCAGATCCGGACGAGGCGGTCACGATGGATTCGAGTTCCGAAGCGTAGCGGTTGTACACTTCGTCCACCAAGGTAAGAAATAACTCTTCTTTACTGGAATAATGGTTGTAAAGAGAGGACTTTCGAATGCCGATACTGCTTGCGATCTTTGAAAGGGAGGCACCCTCATAGCCTTCCTCAGCGAAAAGACGCAGGGCAGTGATTCGGATTTTTTTATTCGTATCTCTCATAGGTAATGCCTCCTGAATAAAAATGAACGAACGATCGGTAGTCTAATTTCAATGCTCAGTATACAACGCCCCTGATTAAAGGTCAATTGGAGAACATTTGACGAATGTTATCTCTTTAACCTTTAATTGGTATCTGATTTCCTATACAATGAAAACACACAGGTATTTCGGGAGGGACTCAATGTATAAAGAAGCGTTTATGCAGATGCAGCAGCCTGCAATTATTGCAGGAGAGGATATGTTTGTAAAAGCAATTAATCCTGCTTACACAGCCTTGTTTGGACTCACAGAAGAGGACGTCATTGGCAATCATCTTCATACAATTTTCAACGACCTCCCCATGAAAAACCGTCTCTATACTCAGATGATCAACGCCGGGCAGGATGATTTAAGCCGGAAAGTGACACTGACACAGAACGGAAATACACTTTATCTTGATAGTCATTCGACACGTTTCAAGGACGATAACGGCTCCCCCTGCATCATATCTTTATTTACAGATCTCACGAGTCAGCGGAAGCAGGAAGAGGATATGAAACGGATGATCCTTGATATGACAGTAAACGTAGTCCCATTATCCAATGAAGTCGGTGTTCTGCCCCTGCCGCCGATCCTCAGAGATGAGCAGAAATGGGTGATCGTTGAGAAAACAGCACAGATCTGCAGGGAGGAGCGGTTCTCCAAACTGGCAGTCAATCTATCGGCTATCAGCTCTCTGGACGAGGAACTGGGCGAGATCCTGATCAGGCTTATTGAAGTTCTGCGGATTCTTGGAGTGGAGGTTATTCTCACAGGTGTCCGTTATGAAATTGCAGAGGAATTTGCCAAGCTGGAGATTGATTTTTCCCGAATTAAAATCTATCAGAATCTGAAACAGGCGATTGAGTATTTCTTTAAAGGAACAGTTCAATAATATGCACTTATAAAACTTCCTCTTTACGGGGAAGTTTCTTTTATGGGATTTTGCGGAAATCTGAGAATGACAGTTTACCCCGCCTTCTGCAGGGAAATAGCCGTAAGTACATTGTGGCACAAAAAAGAAAGGTGGTATCAGCAATGTTTGGATGGTCTGATATCCCTTCTGCAATCTGGGCTTTTTTCATCGTACTGCCGCTTGTTTCATTTATTCATGAATTGGGACATTATGCAGTAACCCGGCTTTTCGGAGGTAAAATAAGCTTAACGATCGGAAGGGGAAAGCTGTTATTTAAACTCGGAGGATTCGAACTGCGAAGAGTATATTTTGTTGATTCCTTCTGCCAGATAAAAGAATTAAAGGTAAGTAACCGTTTGACCCATGCTCTCGTCTATTTAGGAGGGCCTCTTTTTAATTTACTCACTATTGTGATCGTCAACTCCCTGATCCATGCAGGTGTCATTGAACCTCATATGGTCTTTTACCAGTTCGCTTATTTCTCGCTTTACTTCATCTTTTTTGCTCTCATTCCGATTGAATTCGGTAAAGGATACCCGAGTGACGGAAAAGCCTTGTACGATGTTTTAAAATATGGAACAGATAAGGATCCTCTTGAGTAGCAGAGCGCCGGACAGGGTATAAATGTTGTAGGATTCCGGTGTTTTGACATAAGATAGGGATAAGCATCTGAGGAACGGAGGGCACAGTGATGAAGAGCGGTCGCGGCATATGTGAGTTATGTCTTCGTGAAGGGGTAAGACTTACGGAGCATCATTTGATTCCAAAGGAAGAGGGCGGTACTTTTCTTGAAACCGCATTGCTCTGTTCCCCCTGTCACCGACAGATTCACAACCTGTACTCCAACCAGGAGATTGCCCTTCGCCTCGGAACAATTGAACGCCTCCGGGAAGATAATAAAATCCGTAAATTTTTGAAATGGATCCGCAGGCAGCCGGCCACAGCCGGTGTGAAAATGAAAAAATCAAACGATCGGAAACGCAGAAGAAAATAGATTACGACTTAAAGGAGAGTGCTTATGGACAGCCAGTATCAGGCTTTAGTGAGCAGACAGCGCCGTTTTTTTTACAGCGGGGAAACAAAAAAGATCGCTTACCGTGTTGAACAGCTGACCAGACTGAAAGATGCGATCAAGGAGCGCGAAGACCAGATCATGGATGCTGCCTACCGTGACCTTGGCAAATCAAAACGGGAAGCCTTCCTCACAGAAATCGGTTTTCTGTACAGTGAAATCAAGGATATGATTAAAAATATTGATGTCTGGGCAAAGGCGAAGAAAGAGAAAACACCTCTTACTCACGTTGGATCGACCAGCTATATCTATAAAGAACCGTACGGGGTAACGCTTATTATCGGGCCGTGGAACTACCCGTTTCATCTTGTGATGGCACCACTGATCGGCGCGATGGCAGCGGGGAACACCGCCATTTTGAAACCGTCGGAAATGACCCCTCATATGAGTGCCGTTGTCCGCGAACTGGTGGAATCCACGTTTGAAGAAGAATACGTTGCTGTCAGAGAAGGGGACGCCTCTGTGGCAAAGGAACTTCTCGATCAGAATTTTGATTACATTTTCTTCACAGGAAGTGTGGAGGTCGGGAAAAAGGTGATGGAGGCAGCGAGTAAGCACCTCACACCTGTAACACTTGAACTGGGTGGAAAAAGCCCGGCAATTGTAATGACCGATGCGGATGTGAAGCTGGCGGCCAAGCGGATCGTCTGGGGTAAATTTGTCAATGCCGGTCAGACGTGCGTAGCGCCTGACTACATTCTTGTACAGGAAAAAGCAAAACGGAAGCTTTACAAGTACCTGGTTAAATATATTAAAAAGTTTCAAGGTATAGCAGCAGAGGAAAACAAGGACTATCCTCGTATTGTCAACGAAAAGCACCATGACCGGATCACGGCGCTTATGGACCCGGACAAGATTGTTTACGGCGGCGCTCACAACCGGGAGGACCGGTTTATTGAGCCGACGATTATGGACAAGGTTACCTTTGATGATCCCGTCATGGGTGAAGAAATTTTCGGACCGGTTCTGCCGATGATCAGTTTTGAGCACGACTATGAAGTGATCGATTACGTTCGGAATCGACCGAATCCGCTCGCGCTTTATCTGTTTACGAGTAAGAAAGAAACCGAGTCGCTGATTTTTGAAAATCTTTCTTTCGGGGGCGGATGCCTGAATGATGTGCTGATGCACATTACCACACCTCATCTCCCGTTCGGCGGCGTCGGGGAAAGCGGTATGGGGGCCTATCACGGAAAATCCAGCTTTGAAACGTTTTCCCATAGTAAAAGCGTACTCAAGCAGACGAATAAGTTTGACATTCCGCTCCGCTACAGTCAGAGCGAAGGTTCGATCAAGGCGATGCGTAAGATCTGGGAGTAGCCCGCCCCGATGCCCGCGGAAAGCGACCGCCTGCAGCGAATAAATACAAAAATCTTTCCAAAATGAGTGGACAACAAAAGCCCTGAAGGACAGCCTTCAGGGCTTTTAAACGTTTAAGGCACTTAAAAGAAATCGTAAAAGCATGCCGGTCTTTTGGGTAAAGCAGACTTAAATGACTGAAAATCGTCTCCTGACCCCGTGATACGTTCTTCTTCGTATAGGAGGTCTGCCGGATGGGCATTCAGCATGGCGGCACTCAGCGTCTGGATATCCATACTGACTCCCCGTTTAGGCGGGTGGGCACATGCGGCCCCCGATTCCGCTCCACCGTAGTAGTCGATGATCGATCCAAAGCCTTCTTTATTATCTCGGATGATATATGTACCGTTATTCCAGCTGCAGAAGCTGTCTTCAATGTGCAGAAACAGTGGAGCAGATAAGGATTTATCACTAAAGTACATTTCGAGAAATCGCTTCACGTCCACAATCCGCGCCATAAAATACGGGGTAATGGTTTGTTCCACATCTGGATCGTCCAGCATCAGCACTGTACTGTCGTCCCCCGGCAGCGTGAGTTCCACCTCGTCAATCATGGAGTCGTGATTACTAATAAAGTTCCATAAACCTTTGCGGGCGTCCGCATCCAGATAAATGAGCTCCTTTACCTTCATCGTTTCCTCTTTCACGCTGTAAATAATGTAGCCCCGTTTTTCTCCTTCACCGTTGATGTACACGGCTCCATGACCTTTTTTCCGTTTGAAGATGGAGCGCTCCCACCAGTCATTAGTACGTTTCATGGTTGCGTTGTATCGGCTGGCCCACTCATCGTAAACAGAAGCAAACGCGGCCGGCTCATTCTTTTGTCTTTGTACATGCCCTGAGGCTGTTTTGCGGCGCGGCAGTTTTTCTCGGGGAATGGTTACTGTACGTTTCCAGGCAAACATCTCCCAGCCGAACTTGCGGTAGAACGGAACAGAAAACGGATGAAGAAAGGATACGAGCTGGCCGTTGCGTTTCATTTCCTCAAGCGACATGGCAAGCATCGTCCGGACAAGACCGGCACGTCGTTTTTCGGGCCAGGTAGCGACACCGGAAACGCCGCCCATTGAATAGGCTCGCCCGTCAATATAAACATGAAACGGCATTGTTGTTACTTTTGAAAAGAGCTCACCATTTTCGGCGGCTACCAAGGTTTCTTCAGGCACGACCCATTTCCGCCGTTCCTCCCGTTCTTCGTCTGTCAGTTCATACTGAAAGGCGAACTCGGACATTTCAATACTTCGGTCAATTTCCTCTTTTCTCAGTTTGCGGAATTCCATTTAGTCGTCCCCCTTAAACATGGCAATGGCTTTTTTACGCTGCGTACTGTGATCGACTGCAGGCTCTGGGTAATTGCGGCCGATGATACAGCCGGATTCTTCCTGGGTGCCCTCGGGCATTTTACTCGGTTCGTGAATGTATTTGGCAGGTACATTCTTTAATTCCGGTACGTACTTACGGATAAAGGTACCGTCAGGATCGAACCGTTTTCCTTGAGTAGTGGGGTTAAAGACGCGGAAGTACGGTACAGCGTCTGTTCCGACTGATGCCGCCCACTGCCATCCCCCAATGTTCGAAGATTGGTCGTAGTCGATCAGTTTTTTCTGGAAGTACTCTTCTCCTTTTCGCCAGGCGATGTGAAAATCCTTTGTCAAAAAAGAGGCGGTGATCATGCGCAGCCGGTTATGCATCCAGCCGGTCTCGTTCAGCTGGCGCATGCCGGCGTCCACGATCGGATAGCCGGTCCGCCCCTCTATCCACATCTGAAAGCGCTCATCACTGTCGTTCCAGTCAAGGCTCTGATATTTATCGGTTATTTCCTTTTGTTTCGAGTCAGGGTAAAAATAATGAATCATGTAGTAAAAATCGCGCCAGGCCAGTTCGTTTATATACGTTTCCGCGCCAGATCCCGCATCTTCCCGACGGGCAGCGGCACTGTGAAACACCTGTCTTGGAGACAGGACGCCTGTTTTTAAGTAAGGAGAAAGGCGGCTGGTGCCTGCCCGTTCCGGAATATCACGTTCATCTTTATAGTAGGCGAGACGCTCGTCCATGAACGTCTCGAGCCTGTCTTTTGCATGGCATGCGCCGAGTGCCTGCCAATTCATGCTGCAGCGGTCAAGGAGATCTTCCTCAAAGAACGTTTCGCTTTGCTTATGGATTGGCTGAAGATCAGCCTGGTACTCGGCCAATGCATCTTCGTCGATGTTATACATGTCCGGTTTATGTTTTTTTCCCCACGCTTTGGAGTAGGGGGTGAACACCTTATAATGACTGCCGTCCTGCTTTTTGATCTCCTCAGGAGCGTGGATGTGGGCGTCTTCGTAATCGAAGTACTCGATGCTGTGCTCGTCAAACCACTCACGGGCTTTCTGATCACGGACGCTGTTTCTGCCAGCATCATCCCGGTTAAAGTAAACAGTGCTCCATCCGCTTACGTGATCACGAATCCGCTCCAGAGTGTCAGTAAGTTCCCCGTAAACAATGTGAAGATGAATGCCTTTTCCCGAGCACGAGTCCCTGAAGTGGTTAAGTGTCTGGAAAAAGTAATCGTGATGCGTGTCAATCTCGTCTGTAAAAGCAGGATCAAGGTGAAAAAAAGCAAACCATTCTCCATCCTTATGCTTCACCGTTTCGATCGCATGATAAAGGGCGGCCTGGTCTTTCAGGCGGAAATCACTGCGAAACCAGACGGCGAAGCGTTCAGGCGCTTTTTGTTTGTTATTCTGTTTTGTCATCGGTCGTCACCTCTTCAGGAAGTCTTCAAGTTTGCTTAATCTTTTGAACCATTCCCAAATGGGGCCTTTATAAACCCGGTTCCTGCCTGCTGTTACTCCCGTTCAAAAGCGACAGGGATGTGTGTCATCCGTTTCGTGCTGAACAGCCCCTTATCGGTCATTTTCAGGGAAGGGATCACAGGCAGGGCCAGGAAAGAAAGTGTGAGAAACGGGTTGAATCCGCCTTCGCTGCCGATTGTTTTAAATGCCTCGTGAAGCAGATCCAGGTCAGCAGCAATTTCAGAAGCGCCGGCTGTACTCATAAGACCCGCAACCGGCAGGGCCAGGGACGCGATTTCCTCGCCGTCGCAGACAATCACTAGCCCGCCTTCGTTTACAGCGAGCATCTGAGCGGCTTTTGCCAGATCATCTTCGTTCGTGCCGGCGGCAATGATGTTGTGTGAATCGTGAGCGATAGTTGTGGCGATGGCACCTCGTTTAAGTCCGAGGCCCTTTACAATGCCCACACCTTTCCCACCTGTTCTGCCGTGTCGCTCAATCACAGCGAGGGTGAGAAGGTCTTTTTCGGTATCGGGAATAAACTGGCCTTTGTCATTGGTGTTTACTTTTTCAGTCAGGTGATCAGTCAGAAGGGAATTGGCTTGCACCCCGATGATGTTCGCTCTTCTGTCTGTGCCGACCTCCACTTTGAAGTCCTCTGGAAGAACGGCTCCGATTTTTACCGAATCAGTCAGGCCGGGGGGCAGCTCATTGCTGACAGGATCATCGGCAATCATTTGACCATTTTGGGCTGAAAGCTTTCCTTTAACAAAAACGGTTTCCGCATGGAAGTTGTCAAGATCCTCCACGAACAGAAAAGTAGCTTCGCAGCCCGGTGCCACGGCACCTTTCGTTTTGAGGCCGTAACAGACCGCCGGGTTTAGCGTGGCCATTGAAATCGCGGTGAGCGGCGGGATGCCAAAATCTACAGCCAGCCTGATGTTATGATCGATCGACCCTTCTGCGAGAAGATCATCCGGGTGCTTGTCGTCAGTACAGAACATGAACCGGTGACTGTTTGCCTCGGTTACTGCCGGGAGGAGGGCAAGAACGTCCTTGGCTACAGACCCCTCTCTTAGCATGACGTAAAACCCCCGGCGGATCCGATCTGCTGCCTCTGCTGCAGTCGTACATTCGTGATCCGTTTCAATTCCGGCGGTGCGGTAAACGTTTAACGCTTCATTTGGCAGCCCTGATGCATGACCGTCCACTGTTTTGCCGGCCTCTTTTGCGACCTGGATTTTCTTAAGCATATCCTCGTCTGCGCCAGCCACGGCAGGGTAATCCATGACCTCGGCAAGTCCGAGAACGTTCGCATCTCCTGTAAAGGGAGCCAGGTCCATAGCACTCAGTTCTGCGCCGGACGTCTCAAAAGGCGTGCTCGGGACAGAGGAAGGAAGCATCGTAAAAAGATCAGCCGCCGCGTTTTTGCCGGCTTCGATCATATAGGCGACGCCTTTTTCCCCAAGTACGTTTCCGATTTCATGCGGATCGGTCACCGCCGTGGTCACGCCGCGGGGTACGATGGTCCGGCTGAAGTTTTCCGGTGTCATCATGGAGGATTCGATGTGGACATGGGCGTCAATCAGACCCGGTACGATAAACTTTCCTCCGGCATCGATTGTTTCCCTGCCTTCATATTGACCAATCCCTGTAATCATTCCGTCAGTGACGGCAAGATCCTCCCCTGTAATGATTGTACGATTGTACACATCTGCAATTTTTCCGTTCTTTATGACGAGGTCAGCGGGCCTCTTGCCCTGTGCTGACTCTATCTGCTGTTTGGTTGTCATGTGGTTCCCCTTTCAAAATGGAAGCGGTATCGATTTAAACCAGTTTAAAACGTCCGCCCGATACCGTCAACTGAGCGCGTGTGCTTATTTTGCCGAAAAATAGGGTAAAACAAGAAAATAAAGTAAGAGAGAAAGAGGGGACGTTCATGACAGCAACTGATCCGTACGACGTGATCGGCATTGGCATCGGGCCGTTTAATCTTGGAATGGCCGCACTTCTTGACCCGGTGGATCACGTGAAAGCTGCATTTTTTGATGAAACAGCCGAATTTAACTGGCATCCCGGCATGCTGATTGAAGGGGCAGATCTGCAGGTGCCGTTTCTTGCCGACCTGGTTACCTTCGCCGATCCGATGAGCCCGTATACATTCGTCAATTATCTCCACAAACAGAACCGCCTTCATAAATTTTTCTTCTTCAACCGGTTTGATATTCCGCGGACCGAGTATAACCATTATGCCCAGTGGGTGGCGGGGCAGCTCGGTTCGTGCCATTTTGGTAAACGGGTGACTGACGTGAAGGATTATAAGAAAGAGGGAGAACAGCTCTATGAGGTGGTCGTGGAAGACCGTGAAGCGAAGGTCATAGAGCGCTACTTTACCAGACACGTTGTCATGGGGACGGGGAGTGTGCCGCTCGTGCCGGACGGTTTTGATCAGTTTCCGGTCGAGGATGTGGTGCACACGAGCCAGTACCTGTGTCATCGGGATACATTTGATAAGGCTGAAAATATCCTTGTGGTTGGGTCCGGCCAGAGTGCTGCGGAAGTGTTCCTTGATCTCCTTCAGCGGCAGCACAGTTTCGATTACCGCCTTCACTGGATCACCAGGTCTCCCGGCTTTTTTCAGCTCGAATCGGGAAAAGTCGGTCAGGAAATTTTTTCGCCTGACTACGTCGATTACTTTCACGATCTCCCGTTTGAGAAAAGAGAAGAGGAGCTGCCGAACCTTTACCATATTCGAAACGGTGTCGAGGAAAAGACCCTCCACGAAATTTACGATCTTTTGTACCACAAATCGATCGGAGAGGACCGGGCTCCGGTAACGGTCCGAGCGTCAAGCGATGTGGAAAGCATCGACGTGAACGATAACGGCCATTACACTGTGACTTGCCGGCAGTGGATGGAGGAAAAAGAGTACCGGATTATGGCCGATAAAATCGTGCTGGCCACCGGTTACAAGCCAAACATCCCCGGCTGGCTGGAGAAATTTTCGGACGTAATGGAATGGGAGGACGACAAGCGGTTTAAAGTGACAAGGGATTACCGCCTCGTGTTTAAGGATGACCGCCCGAACAATTTCTTTACGATCACAAACATCGAGCATTCCCACGGTGCCGGCGCCACGAACCTCGGTCTTGCGGTATACCGGAACATGAAAATTATTAATGAAATTGCCGGAGAGGAAGTCTATCCGGAACAGAGCGGAACGGTCTTTCAGTCGTTCGGGACACCGGAAGAAAGCGAATAGCAGCTAAAGTCCGTCTGATCCAAAGGGAGCAGGCGGGCTTTTTAGTGGTTACGGCGAGGGGAGTGGAGGTTAAGGACAATAAAAGAAAGCTAAGGACATTAAGGAAATAATAAGAACACTTAGGAAATTTTAAAGACGGTAAGGAAATAATAAGAACACTAAACTCCCCCATTCAAATAAATCAAAAAAGCCCAGAGCTGCCGGCTCCGGACTCATGTACACTATTACTCTCCTTTTATCTTGTACTCCGCTGGCGGAAACCTTTCTCGTTTTCCAGCGGCTGAATTTTGTTCGTTTCAACGCTGTCCACTTTCGCCGGACGCTGTCCCTGTTCAAGAGCGGCCACAAACTCGTCTACATTTCCTTCCGGGCCCTCCGCTTCAAACTCGACCGTACCGTCGGAAAGGTTTCTCACCCATCCTTTTATTTCATGCTCCGCAGCCTCCATTTTTACAAAATGGCGAAAGCCGACACCTTGCACTTTTCCTTTCACAATTCCCTGAAGACGAATCATCTGTCTCACTCCTCGATTGAATGTCTGTTAGTGGTTTACCCGATGAAGCAGGTATGCACTCGTAATTTGTGAAAAACAACCATCATTTACGCTCCCTCTGTTATAATAGGTCAGAAGAATTTATTGGGCAAATGAGGAGAACGACTATGATTAGAACGGTGATTTGGTTTACGTATTTCTGGCTTTATCTATTAAAAACGATCCCGGCGCTCCGCCGGGTAAAAAAGCTTAAGGCTGAAGGTAAAGAGGAAGAAGCCAGCACAAGAGCCCACCGCGAAGCAGAAATCTGGGCAAAAAGCCTTGTTAAGCTGAGCGGAGCGCGGATTCATGTAAAAGGACGGGAACACATCCCTGAGGATGAACCGCTTCTGATCGTCTGCAACCACCAGGGGAATTTTGATATTCCGATTATTCTCGGCCATCTAGGCGTGAATACCGGGTTTATATCCAAAGAGGAAGTAAGAAGAATGCCGATTATCGCTTCCTGGATGGAAGAACTCGGCTGCGTGTTCATGAACAGAAAGGACCGCCGGCAATCGATCAAGGCGATCCTGGACGGGGTGAAACAGCTCAAGTCCGGTCATAACCTTGTTATTTTTCCGGAAGGCACCCGCAGTAAGGGGGGGCCTGTAAAGCGCTTCAAGCAGGGCAGTTTCAAACTGGCAACAAAATCCGGAGCGGCAATTCTGCCTGTGACAATTAATGGATCATACAAAATAATGGAAGCTAACGGCAATCTGCTCAAGCCGGCAGATGTGACGGTTACGATTTCAAAACCGATCCGTGATCATCAGCAGCAGAAAAACACGGATACTGTTTCCATTGCGGAAGCTGTTCAGTCGGAAATTGAGCGGACCCTTGGACAACCGCCGTTAAAAAACGAACCAGTGCAGAACGGAGCAGACTGACGGCTCCGTTTTTTCTATGCGGAATATCATAGGCCTTTTGCATCTCATTGACTCCAGGGTATAGCAGGAATTCCTCTTTTTGGATAAAGTGGTACTGGAGTACATAATAGGAGGTGCAATTACTTATGAAGGATTTTCTTAATTTTGACCGGATGATCACACCTATGATTATTAAAATTATTTTCTGGATCGGCGTGGCTTTTACTGTTCTAATGGGATTTATTACATTATTTGACGGAGGGCTTTCCGTACTGCTCGGTTTATTTATGATGATCATCGGACCACTTTTAGTAAGAATTTACTGTGAACTGCTTATTATCTTCTTTAAAGTTCAGGAGTCACTCCACAGCATAAACACGAAAGTTGACCGCCTGGCGGACAATAATCAGCACCCAGTAGAATAGTACCGGGACCCGGGAGGATGCGAGGCATCTTCCCGTTTTTTTACTGTAAAACAATATATGACTTTGTTCCCCGTTATTATCGCTCATATTGGTTTCCCTTACTTAATATAAGTAACTGTGTAAAGCACTTATCAATTGCCAGGGGGGAACACCATGAATGAATTTTTTAATTTCAACCAGATGATTACCCCGACGATTATAAAAATCCTGTTTTGGGCTGGTGCAGGTCTGTCCGTTCTCATGGGTCTGATTACCATGTTCAGCGGAGGCTACGGTTTTTTGGCGGGGCTGGTGATCATCGCAGCGGGACCTTTAATCGTCCGTGTTTACTGCGAGCTACTCATCGTGTATTTCAAAGTTCACGAATCCCTCAATCGGGTCAACAATACACTCGACAGGATTGCAGCCAAAAATAAAAATGAGATTGATTGAAAAATAATTAAACCTTTAAAAGGATTTTCTCGGTATTTGTCGTATTAGTACTGAAGTGAATGACGATTCATTTTACTGAGGGGGATACGGCAAATGGCTGTAAAAGAGATATTTACTGTACTGACAACACGTATGAATGATAATCCCAAGCATCTTGAAGGGATGAATGTCCGCTATACATTCAACCTTAGCGGGGAAGAAGCTGGAGTATACCAGCTTCAGATTAAGGAGAAGCAGGCAGAGTATGCTGCAGAGGCAGTAGAAGAATCCGATATTACCTTTGAAATGAAAGACAAGGATTTTCTTAAACTGACGGAAGGAAGTCTGAATCCGACCATGGCATACATGAGCGGAAAGCTGAAAGTGCGCGGTGATCTGTCACACGCATTAAAACTTCAGACACTTTTAAAGCATTATGCCTGACGCTGTTAAGCACCTCCAGTAATCGTAAAAAAGTCTCTTCTGTTTCCGGATGATCGTGCGCTGTATATAGCATTATGACGGCTTCGTCATTGTGCTATCGGTGACACCGCACGCCTCTCTGGGTAAAGAAGGGCTTTTTTTATTTTTTCCTGAATCGGCCGGGAAAGCAGCTGTGACAGTAAAAGCGCTCTCTGAAAGTTTCAGAGAGCGCTTTTAAATATATCAGTCTTCCGTGGAGCGTTTATCTTCGGCATGTTTATCGTCGACTTTTTTATCAATCTGAAGAAGAGCGTTTGGGTCATTCATCAGCTGCGTTTTATTTTCCTGTACGAGTTCTTCAAACGTACGGTGAAACCGCTTGCGCATTTTCATCACTTCCTTGTTTTTAATCTAACTATTCTGATAATTAGTATAACTTCTATGAAGCGGAAAGTATATGAAAAAATTGTTACAATTTTGCGAACAATGACGAAAATAATTTACATGCTGTCCACATACAATGAGAGGAGATACTGAAAAAGGTGGAGATTGGACAATGTACCATAATATGTATGATGGTTACGGCGGGCCGTCTTCCAATCAGATGGAGGCAGTCCTGAGGTTATTAAGACAGGTAATCGGGCGCGAGAGCCAGGATGAAGTGCTGCTGGATTATGTGATCGGCATGTCCCGTGATGAGACGTCTGAGAGGCTCATTTACGGCATGCGGACCGAAGAGCGGACCCAGTATGACACATTAAAACAGATTTATGAGCAGCTCAGCGGCAGAGCTGTGCAGATTGAAACGCCTGATTTTTCAATTCCCGATACGTTTTCGGATGCAATGGGGTATATGCTGGAGAGAAAAGCACGCACTGTCCAGCTTTACACCTACCTTTACATGTATGTACCTAATCAGTATCAGCCTGTTATTTACCCGTTTATTTCGGAGGAGCATCTTCATATGCACAAACTGAATTATCTATTAATCAGACACATTCAGAATTAGTATGACTTATACACACTATCCACAGAGTTATCAACAGGCAAACAACGGAATATCAGTTAATCAACAGGTTTATTCACAAATTACACAGGTTTACGCAATTTTATCCACAGAACTGGTATCCACAGTATCGTCATGGATAAAATAAGGCTCAAAGCGGTTTATCCACGGCAGGGAGATTTCTGTGGATAAATGATTTGTGGATAGAGGAACAACAGTATACCCCATCCTGCGTATATTTTCCATGACAAAACAGGAGAAGTCGGATAAAATAAAAGAAACACAAAAAATGAATAGGTATTCACTTTCAAGGAGGCGCCATGTTGGTTAAAACGAAAGAAGTTGCTCCTTCCGTACATGCACTGACCATTCCGACTCCTTTTCTGGTCGGACCTGTCAATGTATACGTAATTGAGGGAGAGGCTCTGACGCTTGTAGACACCGGACCGAAAACAGAAGAAGCACGAGATGTGCTGACAGAGGAACTCAAAGCCCTCGGGTACAGACCGGAGGATGTGGAAATCCTTATTCTCACCCATCATCATCCTGATCATATCGGTCTGACTGACCTTTTTACGGGCGCAAAGCTTTACGGACACGAAAAAACACGTCCATGGCTTGAAGGCAGTGAGACGTTTCATGAGAGAAAAGCACGTTTTTTCAGCGGACTTTACCAGTCTCACGGGGTGCCTGAAGCTGTCACTGCGATGATTGAAGGGGCAAACAGCTACTACGCCGCCTACGCGAGTCGATCCCCTCTATCAGGGACACTTAAAGAAGATGATGCGGTTCCAGGGCTTGCGGGCTGGACCGTCATTGAAACGCCCGGACATGCCCAATCGCAGATTTCCCTGTACAGGGAATCAGACGGCATTCTCATTTCCGGGGATCATCTGATCAAGCATATTTCTTCAAATGCAATCATTGAAGCGCCTTATGAGGAAGGGGAAGAACGGCCGAAAACCCTTCTGCAGTACCGAGAGTCTCTGCGGAAATGTCTTCACGTTAAGCGGGCTTTTTCAGGCCATGGGGACCCCGTGGACAACCCGGCAGAACTAATCAGGGAGCGTATGGCAAAACAGCTTGAAAAAGCGGCTGTCATTAAGGCACTGCTTGGAAATGAGAAGCTCACTGCTTTTGAGCTCTGTGTGCGGCTCTATCCGCAGATGTACAAAAAGCAGCCTGGACTCACCCTGTCAGAGACCCTCGGCCATCTCGATCTGCTCGAGGACGGCGGAAAAGTAAGTGCTGTCAAAAGTGAGGGTGTTTATTATTATCAGAGCTGCTGACTGAATGTTCGGTCAGCAGCCGCCCGGAGATAGGATTTTTCCTGCTCCGGGCTTGTTTGTTTTTCACGAAAACAGGTTAAACCATGATAAATGCCCTTATGGCAGTTTAAACATCTTAAACCGCACAAATTGCCGGAACGGGTAGAATCGTCCGTTTTCTTTGTGCGGTATTGTTGGTAGAATGTAAAGAAGAAACTGGCAAGAAGCTGAGGAGGCTAAATATGAGCGGGAATTCAGGCAAGAACTGGCTGTACGGCGGACTCATTACCGGAGTGGCTGCAGGTCTCATTTACGTAGCGGGAAACAAGAAAGTCCGGACTAAAGTAACGAATACCTTCGAATCGGTGACCGAGAGAACGAACGAGTTTCTGATTTTTATCCGGGAAAACCGCGAGCCTTTTGTCGACCACATTAAAGCATCGGCAGAGCGGGTGGCCGAAATTGTTGAGGAAGCTTCGGAGGACATCCAGCGAATTGTGGAAACCTCACAGCATCTGAAGGAGCACACCTTTGATATTCTGGGTACCATTCATGAAGCCAAGGAGGAATTCGAACAGCTTTCCTCCCAATTGAAACATAAGACAGAACGGGAGGCCGAGCGGGCTGTGCCGGACGAGGATGTGATTTCTCTTGAAGGCGGGGGAGAAGAGGAACGGAAACAATTACCTCCATCTTCAGAGGATAACGGAGAACGCAAAGACACAGTCTAATACTGCGGAAGGGCTACAGACGCAGCACTTATCGCCCTGCACTTCGCAGATGAAGCTTTCCTATGGTCATTGTATGGCTTTGCCGCCGCGCAACGACCCGGCAATGACTGTGGATGGAGAGTGGATGGGGAGCAGGTAAGGGGATCGCACACTCACGATGTGATCCCCTTTTTGTTTTCGCAGGTGTTTTACATTATGGTATTGGAGGTTTTTCTCATGAGCAAAAACAAACAGAATCATAACGTAAAAAACAACAATAAGCATCGTCCTCATGGAAACAACAAGACAAGCAGCAGTGCCAACGGACGTAACAGCGATCATTAACCTGCGGCAGCAGAAAGAGAGCACCCTCATCAATGAAGGGTGCTCTTCTTTATCCTACTTCTTTTTTACCGGAATCCATATCTCGCTGAAATTGTCTGCACTGGACATGATTTCAGGCCCTTTATTGAGCTCAAAACCGGAGGACGGGAACCATTCCGCATAGATTCTCCCCCACGCCTCCTGGACTTTTTCCCAGTCGCCGCTCACTTCAAAAACAGCCCATGCTGAGGCCTCAACCTCCAGTTCCTGAAAATCATCAGGGCAGGGTTTTGTCGTTGCAGCCGCAATATAATAATCCAGTTCACCATTGTCTTCTCTGCCCTCGGAAAAATTGCTGCATACGTTAATTATTCCGGACGGCTGCAGATCCGACAGCTGTTCAATTCTTTTGACAGTCTCTTCACCAATAGTCTGCCACATCTCCGCAATGTCCGGGTTTGTGCCACTGTAGACAAGGGTAATCCGTTTCATTACCCCCGCCACCCGGAACGCTTCCTTTGTTTCAATTCGGTAATTCATTTCGCCAGCTCCTTTTACAGTCAGCTGGAAGGTCATTCGGGGATACGCCTTTAAAGACAGACCGTTCTTTCTCGCTTCGGTAGGCGTCATGCCATGGAGATTCTGAAAAGCCCTCGTAAAGGCATCCGGTGATGAATATCCGTATTTCAGTGCGGTGTCCAGTACCTTCACATTCGCAGATCTCAGATCAAAGGCTGCCTGAGTCAGCCGGCGCCTGCGGATGTAATCGGATAGGGTAATCCCTGCCAGAAACGAAAACATCCGCTTGAAATGAAATTCCGAGCAGCAGGCTATCCTTGCGATCTCGGTGTAATTGATGTTTTCCTCCAGATTTTCCTCAATGTAGGCAAGTGCCTCATTCAGTCTCTCAAGTGAATCCATTTTAATGACCTCCCTTCAAATACAGCTTATCAGAGCTGGCACAGGCCGACCCGACTTCCTGTGTTTCTTTCTGCAGGATATTATAACTTTTTGTGCCGTTCAGTTGTAGTATAATCGGACACAGGATGAACGGGGGCAAATAATATGCAGACAGGAAACCGCTTTAAGGACAGAGCATACATACGTAATATTCCCGGAAAAAAGATCGGGCTGAAGCTTAAAATTGTGATTCTGTTCAGCGCAGTTCTTGCCGTTATGCTTGTGATGACCGGACTGTACTTCTATACTCTCTTATCCGATTCAAATGAACAGCGGATCGGCGAGCAGGCCCTTAGTGTGTCAGAAACCGTGGCACTGATCCCGGAACTCAGAGAGGCGTTTGAAGAGGATGATCCCTCAGTCACGATTCAAGCTATTGTAGAACCAATAAGAGAGGCATCAGGGGCAGAATTTATTGTTGTAGGAAACAAAGATGAAATTCGCTACTCACACCCTGATCCTGCCCTTCTCGGTGACCAGATGGTGGGCGGCGATAATGAGCGTGCCCTCGAATCAGGGGAATCCTATATTTCCAGCGCGGAAGGATCGCTCGGTTATTCGATACGGGGAAAAGTGCCGGTCTTTGCTGATGATGGAACAGTCATCGGCGTCGTTTCCACAGGTTTTCTAATGGAGAATGTGCAGGGGCTGATCCAGGATAACCGCTCGGAACTTCTTTTCGTACTTGCCCTGGTCCTCGGATTCGGGATTGTTTGCGCCATTGCCCTGTCAGCATATATAAAGAAAGTTCTGTTTGATCTGGAGCCGGAAGAAATTTCTCACCTTTTTCTTCAAAAAGAAACGATTCTCCAGTCTGCTCATGAAGGCATTATCGCAGTGAACCGCCATGGAGAGATGACGCTTGTGAACCGGGCGGCGCGAAGATTGTTTGGATCAGAAGAAGATGAGGAAATTTTTATCGGCCTGCCGGTTACGAGTGTGCTGCCTGATTCGAAGCTTCCGGAAGTGCTGGAAACAGGGAAGAGTCAGTTTAACCGTCAGATGACAATCGGTAAAAACGTGGTGGTGGTAAACCGCGTGCCGATCTATCAGGAAGGCAGGCTCACCGGAGCGGTTTCCACATTCAGAAACAGGACGGAAATTGAACAGCTGACCAGAGAACTTGCTGAGGTGAAACGCTATGCCGAGGGGCTGAGAGCTCAGACCCATGAATTTTCAAACAAACTGTACACTATTCTCGGACACCTTCAGCTCGGGCAGAAAGAAGAAGCGATCCGGTATATCAAAGAGGAGAAACACGTCCAGGATGAGTGGATTCATCTGCTGATTGAAAAGGTGGCGGATCCGATGGTCAGTGCCATTCTGCTAGGAAAAATGAACCTGGCCCGGGAGAAACATATCAACCTGAGTATTGATCCATTCAGTTCACTGGAGAGCATTCTGCCTGAAGAACAGCAGGGAGCCATCGTTACAGCGCTGGGTAATATCATTCATAATGCCTTTGAAGCAGTAAGCACCCAACCTGAGGAAGACCGAAACGTAAACGTATTTTTTACAGACCCAGGCGATTCAGCGGTCTTTGAGGTTGAGGACTCAGGTCCAGGCGTGCCGGCAGAAACTGCGGAACGGCTGTTTAATCAGGGATTTTCAACAAAACAGGGTGAGAAAAGAGGATACGGTCTTGCCCTGTCCTGCCAGGTGATCCGTGATCTTGGCGGCTCTGTAACGCTGGAGAATCCAGGTGAAACTGGAGCCTGCTTTGTGATCACGCTGCCGAAGAAGGGAGGAGAAAAGCATGATGGATCAATTTAACGTTCTCATCGTGGAAGATGATTTTCGGGTGGCCGGCATCACGCAGGGTTATGTTGAGAAGGTGCCGGGATTTTCTGTCAGTGCCCTGGCCAAAACTGCAGCTGAAACAAAAGAGGAGCTGGATAAAGGGAGCACGCCGGATGTGGTTCTGCTCGATGTCTACATTCCTGATGCAGAAGGGATGAGTCTGTTTCATATCGTGAGAGAAGCGTGCCCGGCAGCTGCCATCATATTTATAACAGCAGCCAGAGAATCGGAAACGATCGATAAGGCTTTTCAGGGAGGAGCCTTTGATTACCTGGTAAAGCCTTTGGAGTTCAGCCGTCTGAAGCAGTCCCTGGAACGATTCGCCCGTCAGAGGCGCATCCTTGCATCAAAAAAAGAACTGAACCAGGCTGAAATCGACAGCATGCAGCAGCAGGGAGAAACGCCTGAAGAGGCAGCGCAGGATCACCTTCCTAAAGGAATCGACCGCCTGACACTGGACAAGTTTGAAGAGCTTTTCACGAATCAGAGCGAGAGTATGACAGCAGCTGAAGTGGGCAGGCAAATCGGAGCAAGCCGGTCTACAGCGCGGCGTTATCTGGAGTACCTTGTTTCTGTCGGTGCCATTGCTGCACGTTTGAAATACGGAGATGTAGGGCGGCCGGAAAGGCGTTACGAAAAAGAAAGACCGTGAACATAATGAACAAAATAGGTGAAATGAATTAAAAAGGCCTTATGACCATTATCTTTTCTCCAGTCTGAATGCGTTGTAAGCTGATTTTACAAACTATTCGGAACAGGGAAAGTGCGTTGTTTGAAAGCGGTTACTTTTCCTGAAAGGAGAGAGATCTGATGCTGAGTATTATAGGCTTTTTGACGATTGCTGTTATTGTTGCCCTGCTGATCAGCGGCAGGATCACACCTATTATGGGGCTTGCCGTCGTTCCTGTCATCGGCGCCCTTGCTGCCGGCTTTAACCCAGTCGAAATCGGGGCGTTCTTTAATGACGGAATTGCTTCTGTTATAAGCGTTGTCATCATGTTTATTTTTGCAATTCTGTTTTTTGGAATCATGCAGGACAGCGGGCTGTTCGATCCGCTGATCAATAAAATGGTGACGCTTTCAAAAGGAAACGTGACCGCGGTTGCTGTAGCCACGGTCATAATCGGGGCTGTTGCCCATCTGGACGGGTCAGGTGCTTCCACCTTCCTGATTACGATTCCAGCGCTTTTACCGCTGTACCTGAAGCTGAAAATGAATCCGTATCTGCTTCTGCTTCTGATCGGTCTGAGTGCCAGTATTATGAACATGGTCCCATGGGCCGGTCCGATCGGCCGGGCAGGAGCCGTACTCGGAGTGGATGCATCAGAACTCTGGCGCCCCCTTATTCCGGTGCAGATTTCCGCGCTTCTCCTGCTAATCGTACTGGCTGTTTTCCTCGGTATGCTTGAAAAAAGACGGATTGCCCGTCTCACGGAGGCAGAACAGGCAAAGCTTGAAGCGGCAGCCGCCGCAGAAGTGGACGCGGGATCTGATGATACGAAAGAATCTCTTAAGCGTCCGAAGCTTCTGTTTGTCAATCTGCTCCTTGCTCTGACGGTAATCGGAATCCTGGTCTGGGGGGTAATTCCGTCCGGTCTAGTCTTTATGCTCGGTCTGAGCATCGCGCTGCCGCTTAACTATCCTCAGGTGGATCTGCAGATGGAACGGATTAAAGCACACGCGCCGAATGCGCTGATGATGGCCGCGATTATCCTTGCCGCCGGTTCCTTTCTCGGCATTATGAACGGATCAGGCATGCTCGATTCCCTTGCCCAGGATCTGGTTTACATCCTTCCGGCATTTGTTGTTCCTTATCTGCACGTCATTATGGGGGTCTTCGGTGTTCCGTTTGACCTTGTTCTGAGCACAGATGCCTATTATTTTGCGCTTCTCCCGGTGGTTGAGCAGATCGTTACGGCACACGGAATTGACTCCATCACCGCTGCCTACACGATGATCATCGGAAACATTATCGGAACCTTTGTGAGTCCATTCTCCCCAGCATTGTGGCTGGCACTCGGCCTTGCCGGACTGGAAATGGGCAAACACATCCGCTACTCGTTTTTCTGGGTCTGGGGCTTCAGCCTCGTCCTCATGTTTGTAGCATTCCTTCTTGGCGTGATTTGACGGACCTTTATGAACCTCCGCTGCTTCTGCGGAGGTTCTATTTTTATATTGATGGAGCGGAAGGTGATGACTCCCGCGGAAAGCGTCCGCCTGCAGCGCAGGTTCTCTTTCTTAGCACTAAACTTTCGAACAAAGCGAAAGAAAAAACATTCATAGCCTGAGAAAGTGCCGAGTACATATAAGGAGCAAATTGTAGTTTGAGTGAAAGCAATTCAGGCTACATACCTACTACAAGCTTTAAAAGGAGGTTCATTCATGGCACTCGCTAAGGAATTGGAAACTCTCAAGGAATACAAATGTCCGGAAGGGGAATGCGTGCTCAGCGTATACTTAAATACGGACCGTTCAAACCAGGATCAGCAAAAAGGCGAATGGAAAATCCGGCTCAAAAACGGGCTGCGTAAACTCGAGGAATACCTAGAGGCAAGCAGCAACGATGAGCCGCTTAAAAACTACCAGAAGATTAAAAAGAAAGTGGAAAAGGAAATCCAGGGAAATCAGACAAACCTGCAGAAAAGTGTTGTGATTTTTGCGTCGGAGGACAAGGATCTATGGTCTGTTCATTACCTGCAGCTCCCGGTTGAAACCCAGTTTCACTGGGAAAGCAGCCCGGTAACCGATCAGCTTGAAAAATTGCAGGAGGAGTATCCGACAGCAGGTATTGTGCTTACAAATATGGATGAAATCCGCATTATCGATACCGCTCTCGGAGAAGTAAACGACACGAGAACGTACACATTTGATCCGGAAGTGGAGAAGTGGACGTTCAAAGACGGCATGGGCGCTACAAACGCCATGCAATCCGGTGCGAGCCACGTGGATAAAGTGCAGCAGCGCTTTGAAGAAAACATGCAGCGCTTTTACAAGGACATTGCCGGCAACATCGACCAGATGAAACGGGACCGGAACTGGAAGAGCGTGTATCTTGTAGGCGAACCGGAGATGACGCGGACCCTTGAATCCCAGCTCCGGGCAAACGTTGAAAAGTCAGTCAACAAAAACCTGGTGAACGCCCGCCCGTCACAGGTACTTGCGAACGTTTTTAATTAAACGGTAAAACGAAATTGCAAAAAAATCAGCCTTTCCCTGCGGGGAGGCTGATTTTTATTGGCTGCATTGTTAAGCGGCTTCGGATGCTTCTTTGTTTTCCCGGCCGGTTGTCAGGTCGAAAATGAAAGCGCCGGCGAGCATGACAATGAGTATGCCGCTGATGGAATAGTAGATGGCACCATCGCCGATCACTTCGATGAAAAAGCCGCCTGCAGTCGGTCCGGTCATGCTGCCGAGGGCGAACATCACCCCCATCATGACGTTTCCGGTCGGCAGAAGCGCTGCGGGCAGGAGATCGGCCATATAGGCAACGGCGAGTGAAAACAGGGAGCCGAGGAGCATGCCTGCAAAAATGAAGCAGCCGAGGAGCAGCCACATGTTTGATTCTGCAAAACTCATCGTTAAAAAGCTTGCAAGCCCCAGTGAAATAATTATTTTTAATACTTTGCTCCGGCCGATCCGGTCACTGAGCATCCCGAGGGGGATCTGCGTGAGCAGGCTTCCGAATACAAAGCTTGAAAGCAGAATGGCGGCCCATTCAAGATCGATCCCGGTCCGCATGGCGTATACAGGATAGTTTCCGTGGAGGGAGGCTTCCAGGTAACCAAAGCAGAAGCTCGGGAGAAACGCGAACCAGGCAAGCTGCATGACTTTTTTGTAGCGTGCGAGAGTGTTCATCTGTCCGGCGGTGCCGAGGTCATTGTCCGGCCACTCGTTTCTGAGAAACAGAATAAACACCCAGGCAACCACACTCGAAGCGGATGCAATAATAAATGGCAGGTATTCATGCACGGCCAGGAGGCTTGTCATGAGCGGTCCGAGACCAAACCCCATTCCGAATGCGAGTCCATACATCGCGAGCTGGCGGCCCCGTTTTGCCTTGGAAGAGGTCGTACTGATCCACACCTGGGTGGAAAAGTGAATCAGGTTGTCACCAATGCCGACGATCAGGCGGAGTACAAACCAGAACCAGAAAGCCTGCCAGAGTGGAAATAGCATTAGCGAGACGGTTAAGATAAGCAGTCCGGTAATGATTACCGGTTTGTACCCAAACGTCCGGACCGGCCGTTCGATAAATGGTGATATGAGAAGAATACCGATGTAAAGCGCAGCGGCGTTCAGGCCGTTTGCAGAGGAGGATACGCCGGCCTGCTCAAGCATAACGGCAAGCACAGGCAGCAGCATCCCCTGGGAAAAGCCGGCTATAAGGACCATTCCTACGAGAACCCAGTACCGGAAGACCGGATTATTCGGTTCATGATGAAGTTGTGATTCGTGCTGCTGTGTTTGGGCGGTCATCTGGCAGGGCTCCTTTCTTTGAGGGTTTTGTTTGTTTAAGGGTCTTATGTTTTGTTTAGGGGTCTTATATTTTGTTTAAGGGTCTTATGTTTTGTTTAGGGATCTTAATTATTGTTTAGGGGTCTTATTATCAATTTTGCACCTCTATCATTGTAGAACCTGCAGACGAAAAAGCAAAGGGTTAATTTCGGGGGCTGACAGATGACGCAAGCGGCGGAAAAAGGGTAGAATAAGGCTAACTTTTAAACAGCAAGGGTGAGTAGACGATGAAATTTACAATGAAGGATCAGGCATTTGAAACAGAAACGGCATACGGGAAACTGACTGTTTCCGGTAATGAGGACTACGGGTTCCGCCCGTTCCAGCTGATGGTGAGCTCGATTGCCGTCTGCAGCGGCGGCGTGCTTCGAAAAGTAATGGAAAAACAGCGGATGACCGTGCACGATATTGAGATTGAGGCTGATGTGGAGCGGGAACCTTCAGAGGCGAACCGGCTCACGAAGATCTCGATTCACTACACGATCAAGGGGGACAATCTCTCCGAAGCCCGGGTGGAAAAAGCAGTACATCTTGCCTCAAAAAACTGTCCGATGGCACGGACAGTGGAAGGCAGCGTGGAGATTAAAGAAACCTTCACACTCGTATAACACGCACGGCTGAGGAAGGCGGCGACTACCGCCTTTCTTTTTTGGACGGACAGCGTTTACGCCTTAACTCCGGATCGGAACGAAGTTAAGGCGTGAAAACGCAGAATTTAAGACCTAATTCCAGGGTTGAAAGAAGTAAGGTTGTGAAAAGCCAGGTTTTAAGACCTAACTCCGCCGTCGTATGAAGTTAGGGCGTGAAAACGCAAAAGGTGCGGCCTAATTCCAAAGCCTGAAAGAAGTTGAGGCGTGAAAGGGTCCCATCATGACCAGACTCCTCCCCAAAGAGGCGTTAGCGTTCAAAAAATAACTGCATCAAAGGAGGGGAGCCCGTGGGTAAAGCAACCCAGTATGATTTCACCGAAGGCAGCATCATGAAAAAAATGATTCTGTTTTCATCACCAATTTTCCTGACAAATCTGCTTCAGACATCTTACCAGATCGTGGACAGTCTCTGGGTCGGTAATCTTCTCGGCGCCAATGCCCTCGGGGCGATCGCCATTTCCGGGACGGTTATTTTCACGATCCTCTCGTTTATCATCGGACTGAACACCGCAGCACTCACGGTTCTTTCACAGCAGAAAGGGGCGAAGAATCCCGAGGGGCTGAGGGATTCTCTCAACGCTTTTGTAGTGGTACTCGGTTCCATGACGATTGCACTTGGGATTGTCGGCTTCTTTTTCTCAGGGGCCATTCTCACTTGGATGGGTACGCCGGAAGGCATTCTGCCGCTTGCCACCACCTATCTTAAGATTAATTTTATCGGAATTGTGTTCTTATTCGGCTATAACTTTATCGCCACGGTCCTTCGAGCACTTGGGGACAGTAAAACCCCAGTCCGGTTTGTGCTGCTTGCGGTGATCCTCAACACGATCCTGACGCCGGTGTTCATCCATGTGCTCGGGTTCGGCATTGCAGGTGCAGCCTACTCCACAATCGTGTCTCAGGGAACCGCCTTCGTTTACGGTCTCCTTTATTCGATTATGAAAGCAGGCGTGCCGTTTTCCCGGCCCCGCCTGCCGGAAACGCGTTTTTTGAAAATGATTTTCAAGCTAGGACTGCCTTCAGGGATGTCCATGATGGTCATCTCCGGAGGGGTGCTGGCTATTATGACGGTCGTGACCCGGTTCGGGGAAGACGTGGTTGCCGGTTTCGGAGCGGCTCAGCGGCTCGATACGCTTATTATGCTACCTGCATTTACCCTCGGGTCGGCGGTTAACAGTATGGCGGGACAGAATATCGGCGCCAGGCTGTGGGAGCGGGTTACTGATATTACGAGAAGCGGCATGATCCTCATTTTAATCGTGAGCTTCAGTATCGGGGCCCTGATCTTTTTTAATGCTGAATTTCTCGTGGGTCTGTTCGTGGACGATCCGGATACGATCGCCTTTGGCGCCTTTTACGTGCAAACGGTCGCGTTCTTTTATCCGTTTCTCGGCATCAACTTCGTGTTAAACGGCATTGTCCGGGCGGCAGGGGCCATGTTTCAGGTGTTTGTGCTGAACACGATCTCGTTTTGGATTCTGCGCTATCCGCTGACTTTCTTTTTTGCAGGTCAGTACGGAGAGGCCGGTATTCCTGTCGGGATGGTAATGAGTTTTGTAATCAGCAGTCTGATTGCCTACGGTTATTACCGGTTCGGCCGCTGGCGCGAAATCAAAATCCTTGAGGACGGGGAAAAAGATACACCATAACGGCATAAAATGTATTTTCCTTTGAAAAACTACAGGTACGCACCGATTTCAAAGGAGGACACCATGAAACGACTGATTATGCTATCTCTTGCGATTCTTATTGGTTTACTAAGCTTTACTTCGTACGCTTTTGCGGAAGGGGAGGATAACGGCAGTGCTGAACAGCCGCCTGCAAAACAGGAGGAAAAACTGATTCCGGACTCGGCTATGAGCATCTCCAAGGAAAATACGTATCCAAATCCGACGCAGGATCTTCCGCGGCTTCACCCGAGTGACCTGGCAACAGAGCTGCTCGATACTACCGACATTGAAATCGCCAATCCTGACCTGATTAAAATGTTCAACGAGTCCACGATTAAAGGCTCGAAACTTGCTCTCGGCATGAACGTCTCCATTTATCTCGGCCAGTGGCCGCTCGCGTACGACAGCGATGAAACGACGGTGAACTGGGAGTTTGAAAAAGTGAACACGAACTACTCTGATAACCGCGGCGGAACAACGGTCAAACCGCTGTCGTTCAATCAGGAGCAGCAGAAGAAAATCAGAGGCGGCCTGACTGCCGACATCGCTAATGCCGATATGGTGCAGAAAATGATGATGCTTGAAGCTGCGGAGAAAACGAAGCTGCCGCTCAGCTTCCAGACCGTGATCGGTTACGGAACAAAAGCGGAGCGCACGTACAACATCCCGACCCAAAATGTCGGCTACCTGTACGCGTACGTCCCTGCGGTGAACGAAAAGGGAAAAGTGACGTACGGTGAAGTGTACCTGCGCATGAAAGGCGATAAGCGCTGGCTCGAAGTAAAAAACGTGACCCAGCAGGGAATCGGCGCCTGGATTCCGATTCAGGACTACCTCGACTTCAAATTTATTACTTCACCTCAGCCGAAATAAACAGGAAACACCCCCGGACGGCGCTGCTGCTATCCGGGGGTGTTTTTTCGCTCATATGAGGAGGAGGGTGTCGAATTATGTCGCTTCGTCGATATCTGTTCAGCGACGATCGATTTCCCAACATTGACTGTCGATTTCCCAAGATTTTCTGACGATTTCCCAAGTCAAGTATGGTCGCCCGCCCCACGCTCCACGGTGCAGGCCGCTCCTACGATATTCCGATCTCCCCGCACCAATCCTACCTTTCTCTCTCCACTTCTGTCACTTCAAGCTCATAGCCGTTCACAACGTTTCGCACGATCCCGCGCAGCTCACTACTGTTCTGCCCGAACGGGAGCGTAATCGCATCCTCGCTGTCACGGAACGTGTAGGACAGAATTTCATTATTAGCCGGATCAATTTCCCGGACCACCTCTGTCACATCGTCCCACATCACCGTCGTTTCACCGGCAGCAAAAAGAGGATTCGTATGAGCGCCACTGTCATCGAGGTACGTATAGTGCATAACCGAGAACACGAAAAACGGTCCTGCAAGCAGAAAGAGAAGCAGATGAACAGTGGTCAGATTGTAAGTCCGGTCCTTTCGGTCAGCCCACATTTTCGTAAACAGGGCAGACAGTAATACTGCCGCCATCCAGAGCATACCGGCTCCGAAAAAAATGTAGGCGGCCGTTGGGCGAAGGAATATCCAGTGGTCTCTTGAAAAGTAGAGCATATCCTGAAGCACCATCACCGCAATAAACGGTAAAAGAAATGCAGACAGGCCGATAATCATCGCACCTGCAATCAGAAATGGCGCAACCCGTGACGTGTCGGCATGTTTTAAAGATAGTCTGGTTAACATGGGCAATCATCCTCAAGTTATTAATAAAAACCTGATACTTACATTTCTAAATTTTACAATAATTGACGAAAAAAACAAGCACCGCGTCGATGCGGTGCCTGGATTCCTGCTATACACGCAGACCGGCTTTGGCAATCCGTGCACTCCGGGTCTTAAAATCAATTTCTTTATAGTAGGCGTCCTTTACGAGAATATTCGGCCCGAGGCACTCCGCCGCAGGACAGTGACAGTCAACAGAATTTGAGAGAGTGCTTGCCCGCCACGTGCGATAGGCGTCCTCAAGGGTAGTATCCTGGATATTACCTAATGCCGGTGCGTCGGCAAAGTCCGTTACGTTAATCGTCCCGTCAAAAATATTCAGGTTTACACGGGAACGGCCGTCGGGATCGTTTCGGACTGTCACGTCCTTCGCAGCGTACAGACGTTCAAGTAAAGCGAGATCTTCAGCATCATCATTACACGGATAAAAAGGCAAAGTGCCAAAGAGCATCCAGATGCCGTCCCGCTTATGATCGAGCAGACGGTGAATGCCGCCGCGGATGTCCTGCAGACTCGCAGTCTCCAGCGCGCTCGCAAAATCGGATGGGTACATCGGGTGTACTTCATGACGCTGGCAGCCCATTTCCGCAATCTGATCGTGAATGCTTTCCAGGTGAGGCAGCGTCCGCTTGTTGAGCATCGTTTCAGCTGACACGATCACACCATCGGACGTAAGCGCCCGGCTGTTTTCGACCATCTGATAAAAGTACCGCTCACGCTGTTCCATCGATGGTTTTTTGTCCATTACCGCAAATCCGATTTCCGAGAAATCAGCCACGCTGCCGTAGTTATGTGAAATGTGTAAAACGTCTAAGTAAGGGGTGATCAGCTCGTAACGCTTTAACGGCAGGGTCAGGTTCGAGTTGATCTGCGTACGTACGCCCCGTTCGTGTGCGTACTTGAGAAGGGGCACCACATACTCCCTGACTGATTTCATATTGAGCATCGGCTCACCGCCGGTAATGCTCAGGGTCTTTAAATCTTTCACTTCATCGAGACGCCGTAAAAGCAGATCGAGAGGAAGAGGATCCGGATCTTTTGCCTGCAGCGTGTAGCCGACAGCACAGTGCTCACACCGCATGTTGCAGAGGGTCGTGGTGGTAAGCTCCACGTTTGTCAGACGCATGCCGCCGTACTGCTTTATGTCTTCATAAGCTTCCCACGGATCACGGGAAGGGGTGATCGGTTCAAATTTGTTCATGTTATTACGCTCCTTCATCGTCCATCATACCGCGGGACACAGGTGCCTGTCACCACCAGAGTTTGTCGATATACGGTTGAGAACAGGCAGGGGCCTCTGGTACAATATTGCTTAGTGAAAAAACAGACTGGCAACACGAAAGGAGATCCATATTTATGGGCGGACCTGTTTACGATAAACAAGAACAAATGAAATACCTCCACCAGCGTATCGAACTACTGATGACGATGCTCGATAATATCAACCCGGAGGAAGCCGGAGTGGAAGATATCGACCGGATTATTGACATGCTGGACGATCTGGAGCGAAAGGCCAAGCAGTACCGTCAGGACTGGGACGGAAAAGACGCATGATCCTTTACCTGATCCGTCACGGACAGTCAGAGGCAAACGAGAAAGGGATCATCCAGGGCCACGCGGAGTTCTCTCTCTCAAAGCTTGGAAAAGCGCAGGCCCGGCTTGCCGGAGAGACATTTGCCGACACCCATCTTGATGCCATATACACGAGTGATCTTGGGCGCGCAAAAGAAACGGCAGACGCGATTGCAGAGCATCATCCTCTCGACGTGATTCCTTGGGATAAAATCCGCGAAGTGGGCCTCGGCCCCCTTGAGGGAAAAACGCGCGATGAGATGCAGAAGGCATTTCCGGATCTGAAAACCGACTCGCTTCTCACATCCGGCATAGAAGGTTCGGAACTAACAGAAGACATTACCGCACGCTGTGCATACGTAACCGAGCAGCTCGCGGCTGCTTACAGCGGAAAGCAAGTGGCGCTCGTTTCCCACGGCGGATTCATCAGTATTTATCTTATGTATCTGATTGCCGGCGAGAACTGGCCGATGCTGAACCGCCCGTTTATGATCGGCAATACCGGTGTCACGAAAATCGAGCGGCGCGAGAACGGCCTTATGAAGTTTCATTATGTGAACCAGACGGCACATCTCGAACGTGAAAACGATCTGAAATCGAGCACTGTGCTTTACTGATATAAACTGCTGCAGGCACCGCTTCCGGGATCAATCGTGATCCCGGCGGCGGTGCCTGTTTTTTCGAATAAAGAAGTGGACATTCCCGCTGTGATGTCCCACGGCGGCATGAATTCCCCCCTTTTTTGTGAAAGGGGTTTCATAGTATAATAGCGTATGTATAGACAACGAGAACCGGGGAGTGTTGGACAGTGAGTGATTTTCAGAAGAGTATGTACGAGCTGATCGTAGAGACATCGACGAATCTGCCTCATGACGTAAGAAGGCAGATTGAGAGGGCAAAGCAGAAGGAGAATGCAGGGACGACTGCGGCCCTGTCGCTGGCGACGATTACAAAGAATATCGGCATGGCAGACGAGCATGTGCTGCCGATCTGTCAGGATACAGGCATGCTTACATTTGAGATCAAGGTGCCGGTCGGTGCCAACCAGATTAAGATGAAGCGTGACATTCATGAGGCGGTTAAGCAGGCGACAAAGGACGGAAAGCTGCGTCCGAACTCGGTGGATTCCCTTACCGGTGAAAACAGCGGAGACAATATCGGGGAAGGTACGCCGATCATTCATTTCGAACAGTGGGAAAAAGACGAGATCGACGCCCGCCTGATTATGAAAGGCGGCGGCTGTGAAAATAAAAACATTCAGTACAGTCTGCCTGCGGAAATTGAAGGCTTAGGCCGTGCCGGACGGGACCTTGACGGCATCCGCAAGTGTATTCTCCATTCGGTTTACCAGGCACAGGGCCAGGGATGCAGCGCCGGGTTTATCGGTGTCGGCATTGGCGGCGACCGGATCTCCAGCTATGCCCTTGCAAAAGAGCAGCTGTTCCGGGAAACCGATGACGTAAACCCGAACGAAAAACTGGCTGATCTAGAAGCGTACATTCTGGACAAAGCGAACACGCTCGGCATCGGGACAATGGGCTTTGGCGGGGAGGCGACGCTTCTCGGCTGTAAAATCGGAGCAGGAAACCGTCTGCCCGCAAGCTTTTTCGTGTCGGTGGCATACAACTGCTGGGCGTTCCGCCGTCTCGGTGTGAAGCTCGATCCGAAGACCGGAGCAATCAGCGAGTGGCTCTATAAAAACGGGGAAAAAGTGACGTTCCCTGAGGATGAAGTGGCAGCCACTGCTGAAGAGGGTGCCAATGAAACCCGTGAAGTGGTGCTGGAGGCACCAATCACTGAAGAGCAGATCCGCGAGCTCCGTGTCGGTGATGTGGCTGTTATTAACGGTATGATGCACACCGGGCGCGACGCGATCCACCATCACCTGATGGAAAACGAGGCACCGATCGATCTAAATGGCCAGGTGATCTATCACTGCGGTCCGGTCATGCTCAAGGACAGTGACGGCCAGTGGCACGTGAAGGCCGCCGGTCCGACGACGAGTATCCGGGAAGAGCCGTATCAGGGTGATATTATGAAAAAGTTCGGCATCCGTGCAGTCATCGGCAAAGGCGGCATGGGACCGAAAACGCTCAAAGCTCTTGAAGAGCACGGGGGCGTATATTTAAACGCCATCGGCGGCGCGGCCCAGTATTACGCAGACTGTATTAAAGGAGTCGAAGGTGTGGATCTGATGGAATTCGGTATTCCTGAGGCGATGTGGCATCTGCGTGTGGAAGGGTTCCGTGCGATTGTCACGATGGATTCCCACGGCAACAGCCTTCACAAAGACGTGCAGCTCAGCTCCCTTGAGCGCCTGGCAAAGCATAAGGAAAAAGTATATTAAGGGTTATTCAAGCGGTCTCTCAAGGAGGGGCCGCTTTTTTGTGCAACTCTCGCTGCGCTGGGGGCGTGAAAGATGATGCGGCATTGGTTGATATCCGCAAGAGTTGTGATTTATCCGCTAAATTCAAGGTATATCCGCTAAAATCAGCATTTATCCGCGAAAATCCTAATATATCCGCGATCACCATCAAATCCGATAGATCCGCGGTGCCCAAGCGCATGAATCCGGCTGGCCGCGCTCATACTACATACAAACAATCGCAATGAAGAAAGGGGCCGGTTCTGGTGAATAGAAAAAGCTGGTGCGCGGCAGCTGCTGTGATGCTAATCACGCTTCTGCTGATGGCAGATTCTGCGTTTGCTTTCAGTACGCAGGTGTATAACTGGAATTTCAAACCGAAGGAAAATAACGAACCGCCAACAACTGAGCCTCACTATGAACAGCTGCTGGAAAAATACGGCGGCTTTTATATCGGTGATACTTCCAAAAAGGACATTTACCTCACCTTTGATAACGGATATGAAAACGGCTATACACAGAAAGTGCTCGACGTGCTGAAGGAAAAGCAAGTGCCAGCGGCCTTCTTTGTAACCGGCCACTACATGGATACCGAGCGGGAGCTGATTAAGCGGATGGTTGAGGAAGGGCATATTGTCGGAAACCATTCCTATCACCACCCAAGCCTTCCGGAAGTGGACGATGCGAGGCTGAAACGGGAGCTTGAAAACCTGAAAAACCTCTACACTGAAGTGACCGGGGATAGCCAAATGCAGTATCTCCGGCCTCCCCGGGGGACGTTCAGCGAAAAAAGCCTGGCACTTTCCCAGCAATTCGGCTACACGAACGTGTTCTGGTCATTTGCCTATGTTGACTGGGAAGTGAACAGACAGAAAGGCTGGCAGCACGCGTATGACTCGATCATGAGGCGAATCCATCCTGGGGCAGTGATGCTGCTTCATTCGGTCTCAAGTGACAACGCCGAAGCGCTTCCGAAAGTAATCGACGACCTGCGCGCTAAGGGGTATGAATTCAAAAGTCTGGATCATCTTGCTGTGGCAAATAAAGTAACCCCTTTTCGCCGTGAAGAAGAGCGATACGGAAAAAACGAGTAGCCCACATACAAACTGGCTAAAAAATACAAAAATCCCCCGGGCGCTGCGCGCTTCCGGGGAATTTTCGTAACCCTGATTAATTAGCAAAAACAATTTCGGCCAGACCGGCTGCAATTTCCTCAAGAGTGGAAACGTCCGTTACGTCAAAGCAGATTGCTTCGCGGCTTTTCACCACAAGGACACCAATAGTGCTGCCGGCGGCGTCTTCGATCGGAAATTTCAGCTCGGCATTCGTTTCCCAGCTCATGTCTGTTTCTTCGTTTGAGGCGGCCAGAAGATTCGGTTCCTCATCCGGTTCAGCATGATAAATACCGGCCCAGTCAATATAGGTAACCTGCTCGGTGAGGCAGTCTACTGTTTTCTGCAGAATCTGATTCGAGCTTTTCTTCTGGTAAATGTCGGCCATAATCTGAAGTGATGCTACATCTGTTGCAATTGACACAAAAAACCTCTCCCTTTTATATTGGCCTGTTTCCTCTATGGGGCTGTGACTTTCGTCCGTGCCGGGCTCCTGCTCTTTTGCATTGGCTCTTTTTCATGTAAAATAAACAGCTGTTTCAAATAGTGTGTATATATATTTGTATTTTTCTGTCTTTTGCAAAAAGCTGGACCGCACTCGCCTTTAAACAGTGCCTTAACTATTCACAATACGAGTGTACCAGACATGAGGGTCTCTGCGGTGTGGCAAGTTAAGGAAGTCATCAGTTGTGGTATTATGTGAGGAGCAGAGAAAGGCGGTGCAGCTGTGCAGAAGACGATTTCCCTGAAAGGTCCTTACAATTTTGACCAGGCGCTCGTACGCCTCGCGCCGGACCCATGGACCGATCCGGATCCTGAAACACGTACGTTAAGGCTCGGAATTCTCTCCGGAGAAAAACCGGCAGCTGTTACGATTAAAGCGACAGGATCGACGGAAAAACCTGAATTTACCATAGTCTCAGATGATTACACAGAAAATGAACAAACATTGATGCAGAATGTAGCAGCGGTGATGCAGTTTGACGTACCACTTGGGAAAATTGCAGCTCATCTGAGTGAAAACGGTCTTAAAGAAACGGTAAATCAAAGTTTTGCTGTTCCTTTTATCAGAGATGCCCAGCTTTTTGGTAGTCTTATTAAAACGATCATTCATCAGCAGCTGAACATGACCTTTGCAGCTGTCTTGACGAACCGCTTTGTCCGCGGCTATGGTGAAGAAAAAGACGGCCTGTGGTTTTTCCCCTCCCCGGAAAGTGTGAGCCGGATTGAGCCGGAGGAGCTGCGTGAAATGCAGTTCAGCCAGCGCAAAGCCGAGTATGTCATTGATACGGCCCGGTGGATCATAGAAGAAGGGATCCGCCTGGAGGAGTTCACACATCTCACTGATGCAGAGATTGAAGCACTCCTTACAAAGAGAAGAGGAATCGGGCGCTGGACAGCGGAAAATTTCATGATGTTCGGACTCGGCCGTCCGAACTTATTTCCAGTCGGAGATATCGGTGTCCAGAACGCGTTAAAAAAAGAATACGGGCTTGACCAGAAACCGGATGTTCCGTTCATGGAGGAAGCATCCGCAAAATGGGCCCCTTACAGAAGTTACGCCACGCTTTACTTATGGAACAGTCTCGGTAACGGACCGTCCTGAATGGAGGAGAACGATTAATGCAGAACCAGAAGAATAAACAGACACAGGTCTCAATGAAAACGGGGCAGCGTTTCCCCCTTACGATAAAACGATTAGGTATTGACGGGGAGGGCGTCGGTTATTTTAAACGCCAGGTCGTTTTTGTAAAAGGCGCTTTACCCGGCGAAGAAATCGTATGTGAAGTTACGAAGGTGCACCGGAAATTCGCCGAGGGAAGAGTACGGAAAATCAGGAAAGCTTCGCCTGATCGGACAAAAGCACCGTGCCCCTACTACGACCGCTGCGGCGGCTGCCAGCTTCAGCATCTATCCTACGAGGGCCAGCTCCGCGAAAAGAAAGACGTGGTGCGCCAGGCATTTGAGCGCTATACAAAACTCAGCCTCGACCGTATTGAGTTTCCCGATACGGTTGGCATGGAGGACCCGTGGCGCTACCGCAACAAAAGCCAGATGCAGGCTGGGAACGCTGATAATAAGCTGATTGTCGGCCTTTATCAGACCGACAGCCACCGCCTGATTGACATTGAGGAGTGTATCGTCCAGCATCCTAAAACGGATGAAGTGACACGTACGGTAAAAGAAATTCTTGAGCATCTGAACATTCCGGCTTACAACGAGAAAAAACGGACAGGTGTGATCCGCACGATTGTGACGCGCGCCGGATTTGAAACAGGAGAAGTCCAGGTGGTGCTTGTGACCGCAACGGACAAGCTTCCGAAAGAAGACCTTGTGGTCGAAAAGATTATGGAGCGGCTTCCATTCGTGGAGTCTGTCGTGCACAACGTGAACAGCCGAAAAACCTCCCTTATTTTCGGTGACGAGACGAGAGTCCTTGCAGGGAAGGAAAAAATCCGGGAAACGCTTGGGGATCTAAGCTTTGATCTGTCAGCCCGTGCCTTTTTCCAGCTCAATCCGGTTCAGACGAAAAAGCTGTACGACCTTGCCAAGGAGGCAGCCGCCCTTACAGGCAAGGAAAAAGTCGCTGATGCGTATTGCGGCGTTGGAACGATCGGACTTTGGCTCGCAGACGGAGCGAAGGAAATCCGCGGGATGGACGTGATCGAAGCTTCAATCGAAGACGCCAGAAAAAATGCAGCCAGGCTTGGCGTGGATCACGCTGTCTATGAGGTCGGAAAAGCGGAAACATGGCTCCCGAAATGGAATCAGGAAGGATGGAAGCCGGACGTACTCGTGGTGGATCCACCTCGCAGCGGACTTGACGATTCCCTGCTAGATACAATTCGCCGCGTTAATCCGAAACGTATCGTATACGTTTCCTGTAACCCTTCCACCCTTGCAAAAAATACAAACGTACTTGTAAAGGGCGGCTATCGGCTTAAAAAGCTTCAGCCCGTTGACATGTTCCCGCAGACTGCCCAGGTGGAGGCGGTTGCGTCATTCGAGCTGTCGTAGTTGACTACTAACCTGCTTCAGGGATCATTCCCTGGAGCTGTTTTCATGCCTGTTGCTGAATGCACCTGCCAAGTCCGGTCATTTCTCTGAAATGAGAGTGAGTTATGTCCGAACTTCCGGCAAGTTGGGACATTTCTCTGATATGAGAGTGAGTTATGTCCGAACTTCCGGCGAGTTGGGACATTTCTCTGATATGAGAGTGAGTTATGTCCGAACTTCCGCCAAGTTGGGACATTTCTCTGATATGAAAGTGAGTTATGTCCGAACTTCCGGCAAGTTGGGACATTTCTCTGATATGAGAGTGAGTTATGTCCGAACTTCCGGCGAGTTGGGACATTTCTCTGATATGAGAGTGAGTTATGTCCGAACTTCCGGCAAGTCCGGATACTTTAAAGGTATTCCCCAACAGTTTGATAAAAAGGGCTCAGGCATGGTATAAGAGTAAAAGAAACAGTGACATTATGTTTTAATGCTGGGATTGAGGATCCAGAAATCCCATCATAATGAAAGGATTTGAGTTTGAATGATGAAAGATAATTTCTGGGCTGAGTTACCGCGCCCATTTTTTATACTGGCACCAATGGAAGACGTTACAAATGTTGTTTTTCGGCATGTCGTGAGTGAAGCGGCAAGGCCTGATGTGTTTTTTACAGAGTTTGCAAATTCGGAAAGTTATTGTCATCCGGAAGGAAAGAAAAGTGTGCGCGGGCGTTTGACTTATACAGAGGATGAACAGCCGATTGTTGCTCACATCTGGGGTGATAAGCCTGAATACTTTCGGGAAATGAGCATTGGGATGGCTGAACAGGGCTTTCGCGGTCTGGATATTAACATGGGCTGCCCGGTACCTAATGTCGCACAGCACGGAAAGGGGAGCGGCCTGATCCGCCGTCCGGAGGTTGCAGCAGAATTAATACAAGCTGCAAAAGCAGGAGGGCTGCCCGTCAGTGTAAAGACGAGGCTCGGATACACAGAGGTGGACGAATGGAAGGAATGGCTGGCGCACATATTGGAACAGGACATTGTGAATCTCTCCATTCATCTGCGGACAAGAGAGGAAATGAGTAAAGTGGATGCTCACTGGGAGCTGATCCCGGAAATTAAAAAACTTCGTGACCGGATAGCACCGGATACACTATTAACGATAAATGGGGACATTCCCGACCGTCAGACAGGCCTTGAACTCGCCAGCAAATATGGTGTGGACGGGGTGATGATCGGCCGTGGTATCTTCAGTAATCCATTTGCTTTTGAAAAGGAGCCGAGAGATCACAGCAGTCAGGAATTACTTGATTTATTAAAGCTGCATCTGGATCTTTACGATAAATATTCAGAGCTGGAGCTGCGTTCGTTCAAGGCTCTTCATCGATTTTTTAAGATTTATGTCAAAGGATTCCGCGGAGCCAGTGAATTAAGAAATCAATTGATGAGTACAGAGTCAACTGATGAGGTGCGTGCATTGCTTGATCACTTTGAGGCAGAGAATCCTGATGTAATGGGTAACCATCAAAAGGTACTTTAGAAAGTTTAAGACCTGTATAGTACCATCATGTGTCGCGCAGGCAGAACATGGGTAAACTTTAGTAAAACAGGTATGCTTTCAGCTGGGCGGCTAAAAAAGGCTGAGGATTTTCCGGCGAAGGCAACTGCGTCTGGGGGAATATTACAATGCTTCGAAAAGCTATGCTTCTCGCGATCATTGTCATCGCCGCTTCGCTTTCGGCCGGGTGCTTAAACGAACGGGAAAACACCGCCGAAGAACGGGAGCCGCCAATTGATATACAGGTACTATATGAGTCACGCCAGGATGCAGAAACCGAAGTACCGCTTCTCATCCGGGTTACCCAGGGTGGTGAGCCTCTTGATACTGCAGAGGAAGTCATGTTTGAAGTATGGCGCCACGGGCAGAGTACCGAAGCTGCCGTGCTTGAGGCAGAAGCGCTGGGAGACGGCATGTACGAAAGCATGTACCACTTTGAAGAGGATAACTATTACTACGTGCAGCCAAGGGTTAAAAACGGAGACCGCAGCACCACCCTCGTATCCGAAATTATCGTAGGCAGATTTACCGTAAACCGTAACCCGGATCAGGTTCCGGATCTTCCGTCGGAAATGTTCGTCTCCTTCGGCCTTCAGGAAGGTGTTGCTGCCGGTGAACCTTCCGTTGTGAAATTACAGGTGAACTGGGAAGACGAGCCGTGGGAGGAAGCAGACGTACGTTTTGAAATTACTAATACAGAAGGGCATACAAGCTCAGTTGAAGCTGAAGAGACGGCTCCCGGAGAATATCACGGGGAGCACACTTTTGAGGCACTGGGAGAGTACAGCGTCATCATCTATATGGAAAAAGACGATGTAAGTGAACAGCTGTCGGATGTGGTGAAAATTGAAAGTGATGAGGGTGAATAGAGTAGGTGCCGGGCCATGGCCCGGTGCCTTTTTTGCTGCAGGAGAAAACTTATCTCCTTAGAGTTGACCACCATGTATATACAAGCTATAATTACAGCGGAATTCCCCGGTTTGTATTTGCCTTGAATACGGTTTCAATCGAACAATTTTGGGGGAACATGTAAGAGACGAAATGATGGAGGGTTGTACGATGCAGATGAATGAATGGTGGCGAAAAAGCGTCGTTTATCAGATTTACCCGAAAAGTTTCAACGACACGATGGGAAATGGTGTCGGAGATATAGAAGGCATTATTCAGAAGCTTGATTACTTAAAGGACCTCGGAGTGGACGTGATCTGGCTGACTCCGATCTACAAATCCCCGCAAAAGGACAACGGCTATGACATTAGCGACTACTTCAGTATTCACGAAGAGTACGGAACGATGGAAGATTTCGACCGTCTTCTTGAAGAAGCCCACAAGCGTGACCTCAAAATCATAATGGATATCGTTGTGAACCATACATCCACTGAGCACGAGTGGTTCAGGGAATCCGCTTCTTCAAAAGAAAACCCGAAGCGGAACTACTACATCTGGAAAGACCCGGTGGACGGTGCAGAGCCGACAAACTGGCAGTCCAAATTCGGCGGAAACGCGTGGCAGTATGAAGAAGCCACCGGACAATATTACCTGCACCTGTTTGATGTTACTCAGGCCGATGTGAACTGGGAGAACGCAGAAGTCCGCGAGCGCGTATACGACATGATGCGCTATTGGTTTGATAAAGGCGTAGACGGTTTTCGTCTGGACGTCATCAACCTCATTTCCAAAGACCAGGACTTCCCGAACGACGACGGCTCTGTTCCTCCTGGAGACGGCCGTAAGTTTTACACAGACGGTCCCCGCGTGCACGAATTCATGCAGGAAATGAACCGTGAAGTCTTTTCAAAATACGATGTACTCACAGTTGGCGAAATGAGCTCCACTACGATTGACAATTGCATTAAGTACACGCGCCCGGACAGAAACGAACTGTCGATGACATTCAACTTTCATCATCTCAAGGTGGACTATCCGAACGGGGAAAAATGGACTGCAGCCGATTTTGATTTCCTGCAGCTGAAGGATATTCTCTCTACGTGGCAGGAGGAGATGCACAAGGGAGGCGGCTGGAATGCCCTGTTCTGGTGCAACCACGATCAGCCCCGTGTGGTGAGCCGTTTCGGAAATGATGAAGAATACCACCGTGAATCAGCGAAAATGCTGGCAACTACCGCTCATATGATGCAGGGAACCCCTTATATTTACCAGGGCGAGGAATTCGGCATGACCGATCCCAAATTCGATTCGATCAACGAATACCGTGACGTGGAAACCCTGAACATTTACGATATTAAACGCCGGGAAGGAGTTCCTGAAGAGGAGCTTATGGCAAGCATAAAGCAGAAATCACGCGATAACTCACGGACCCCGGTTCAGTGGGATGATTCTGAAAATGCCGGGTTTACGACAGGAACACCATGGATTAACGTTGCGTCAAACTACAAGCAGATAAACGCAGAAGCGGCAGTTGCCGATCAGGATTCGGTATACTATCATTACCAGAAGCTGATCCGCCTGCGTAAGACATATGACATTATTACCCACGGAAGCTACAAACTGCTTCTGCCTGAAGATCCGCAGTTATTCACTTATATCCGCGAAACAGGAAATGAGAAGCTGCTCGTCGTGAACAATTTTTATGCTGAAGAAGCGTCTTTTGAAAGCCCGGTCGATCTTTCAGGATTGAACAGCGAGATTCTGATTTCAAACTACACCGATTCACCTGAAAATCCTGAAGCTCTGACTCTTCGCCCGTATGAATCTGTTGTTTATCATCTGAAAAAAGCGTGATAAACTAAAATTTGTAAACAACCATATTGTGGCAGGACATTCTTCTTAAAGCGGTGATCTGATGCAGAATAAATTCATTAAAATCTATAAGGATATCGCCGATCGGATTCAGCAGGGGGAGTATAAGTCCCAGACAAAGCTCCCCTCTGAACACGAGCTGATGTCGTATTATGATACGTCGCGGGAAACCATCCGGAAAGCGCTGAACCTCCTGTCTCAGAACGGCTTTATCCAGAAAGTGCAGGGCAAGGGTTCCATCGTTCTGGATGCCAGGAAGTTCGACTTTCCCATTTCCGGCCTCGTAAGCTTTAAGGAACTTGCAAAAAAGATGGGTGATAATCATCACACCTATGTGGAGAGACTGGAGCGTACCGAGCCGGGACCCTATATAAGGGACCAGCTTAGGCTCGAATCCGGCACCCTGGTCTGGGAAGTGGACCGCGTGCGCGAAATTGATGGGGAAAAAGTGATTCTGGATAAAGACTATCTGAGTACAGCATTCATTGAAGACCTCACTGAAGACGTGTGCCGCAATTCGATATACGAATACATTGAATCGTCTCTCGGCATGACTATCAGCTTTGCCAAAAAAGAAATCACCGTAGTTGAACCGACTGCCGAGGACCGGGACTTCCTCGATCTGGCCGGTTACACCAACATCGTAGTGGTAAAAAACTATGTGTACCTGGACGATGCGAGTCTGTTTCAGTACACCGAATCACGCCACCGCCCGGATAAGTTCCGTTTTGTGGATTTTGCCCGACGGACCAATGGCTGAAAAAAAGGATGCGCCTGCTTTTTATGCAGGGCATCCTTTTTAGTGAAGAATCATGTTATTTCTGCCTTGCATCAGAGGAGTTTTAATACGAAGCTGCGATGAGGAGCGTATTCCTTCCCTTTTGCTTCAGCAAAAAAACGCAGTCAAATCCTCCTGACTGCGTTCTCAATATGTTTTATCATGTTTTTATCCTATTTTTTTGCTTTTCAGCACTGCAGCAATGGAGTGGCGGATCTGACGGTCGGAAACCGTGTCATTGAGCCAGGCTTTCGGCGTTGCTCCGGCTGTCTGCTTTACCCGTTTAAACAGGATCGACAGAACATTTTTAAGCAGGTTGGAATAGTGGATATGATCCATCCGGCCGGCAAGCGTGAGCAGCGACTCCACGATATCTTTCTGATCAAGAGGCACGGATTCGGCTGTGTTCAGAAGCAGGCGGCGAACGATTTTCACTTCGTTGTATTCCATGTAGTAGTCACAAATATCCTGGAGAACATCCGGATACTGATCAATTATATAACCAAGCTCCGGTACCGAACTGTCAAACCGGTGGGCAGTCAGAAACGTAAATGATTTTCTTGCGTTTGCCATGTGAAGAGCTTCTCTCAACGCGAGCATGATCAGAGAGTCCTCGTGTTTCCCTTCTGTTTTCTGAAGCATAAGCAGGCGTGAAGGGTACTGGTGCTTAATATCCTCCAAGTGTTCATCGATCAGATGTTTCATGATATTTTCGTTCTTCATTTTCGCATCGGGCTCCGTTTTTAAAGCGTCACGGAGATCATCCTGCGTCATTCTGTGCTTCTTTTTCCGCTCAGTGATTTCCTTGTAACGCTCAAGGGCGTTCGTTGAAGCCTGATTGGTTTTTCCGGAGAGATAAAACGAATCAAGGAAATTCCCTTCGCTTGACATTACCGCAAAAATGACCGGTGTGTCCTGTTCGAAAAGAAGGACATGTGTTTTATTTTTCCCGATATGCTCCTCGTAACGGACGACGTAGTTGCGTGTACGGCCATCCATGGAAACTTTTTGACCGAGAAAGCTCTGAGGCAGACTTTTCATAAAAGGTCACCTTTCCTTTCGCGAGCCGGCTGCTGCCGGTTATTAGGTAGTAAGGTGTTCCTGAACGCTGCATCTGAGTGGTGGCTATGCTAATCTTGCCGGATAATTAAATAAATAATAAGACCGATAACAGGAAAAAAGAGCGTTCCAAAGAGAATCAGCAGACCGTATTCCTTACTGTTTCCACGGCGCTGGGAGTCCCGGTATGCCCAGATACTGGTGATGATATTAAGAATAAAAATGGTGAGGATGATGATCAGCGGGATAAAAAAGAAGGATAGTCCCGGGTCGCTCATCTGCATATACGAAGCCTCCCTGTAAAGGTTCTCCCTCTATCATACCTCTTTACGCTCGTTTTGGATAGGTGGTACCTTCGGAGGATACTGGAAAAGGGGTGAACCGAAAGAAACATGAACGCTCCTTTGATCCACCCCTGCCCACTTAACGCTATTCTTTTGAGTCTTTGCTCCGGGTATTGCGCTCGTCTGCCTCTTTCGCACGAGCCATCGCTTTTTTATCTTCTGTGTCAGCCAGTTCCTCGGAGTATTCCACAATTTCATTGTCCTCTGTATTGTGGGTTTCCTGACGACCCTGCTGGCGTTTCGGTTCTTTTTCCATATGTACGTCCTCCCTGGGAACTATTTTGTATTTCGGCCTCGGGCCGCTGCCCGGTCTGCTGCTTTAAAATCACTCATAAACGACATTTCCTGGGCTTTGCTCATCGTCCTGCGTTCCTCTTTTGCCTGACGTTTTTTGCTTTCCATGCGTTCACCTCCTGCCGTCATATTTTCTAGTATGTGGAAAAATAAGCCGGATTATACGGTCTAAAGGTAAAAAAGAAGCCTGTCCTGAGGACGAGGCTTTTATGTGAGCAGGTCTTCAAGTGCAGGCTTGAGCTCAGGATAATGAAATTCGTACCCTGAGTTATTGAGTTTTTCGGGAATGACTTTCTGACCTTCAAGCACGAGTACGCTCATATCACCAAGAGCAGTTTTGAGGGCAAAGCTCGGTGCGGGCAGCCAATAAGGGCGGTTGATCACGTCTGCGAGTGTTTTGCCGAATTCGTTCATCTGCACTGGTTCCGGCGCGGTGACGTTGACCGGGCCGGAGATATCCCGGTTTTCAATCGCATACTGAATCGCACCGGTGACGTCTTCGATATGCACCCAGCTCATCCACTGCTTGCCTGTCCCAAGCGGTCCGCCGGCAAACATTTTAAACGGAAGGAGCATCTGCTTCAGCGCCCCTTCTTCATCATCGAGCACCATGCCAAAACGCATATATGCTGTCCGGAGGTCGTGTTTGATAGCGTGGCTGGCTTCTTCCTCCCAGCGCTGGCACACTTCAGCGAGAAAATCGTCTCCGCTTTTGCTGTGGGATTCGGTAAACGTTTCGGTAAACGATGTGCCGTAATAACCGACAGCGGAAGCATTGATCAGTGCTTCTGGTTTTGGTTCGAGATTTTCAATCAGTTCCATCACTGAGCGGGTAGCTGTGATCCGGCTGTCCATGATCTTTTTTTTCTGCTCGTCAGTCCATCGTCCGCTGTTGAGATTTTCGCCGGCGAGGTTGACGATTGTGTCCACGCCGTTCAGCTCTTTTTCCGGCTCAGTGTCTTCCTTGAGCCATTCCACATAGGTGACGTTCTCTTTCTCCGGTTTATTTTCCTTGTTCCGCGTCAGGATAAAAACTTCGTGGCCTGATGAGGTCAGTTTTTCTGTCAGAGCTGTTCCGATAAAACCGGAACCGCCGGCAATGGCAATTTTCATCTGATTCACTCCCAAAAGTCGATGATTTCTTATCTTTCCTCATTCCTTTTTCAAAATCCTCCTAAACATCCGGGAAACGAACTGTGATACGATGATACAAAGAGGTGAACGGCCATGGGCAAGGTATCGAAAATTACACTGCACAAAAAACGAAACGACCGCTATCATATTTATTTTCAGAAAGATGGCCGTGAACAGTACGGTTTTACTGTTAATGAAGACGTCCTTGTGAAGCACGGGATTCAGAAGGGGGTCACCCTCACTGAAGACCAGCTCATCGTCATCAAAAAAGATGAGGAGAAGAGCAAGGCGCTGCACCGTGCGCTTCATTTCCTGTCGTTTCGTATGCGTACGATAAAAGAAATGCGCATTTACCTTCGGGATCAGGAGATTACAGATGAGGAAGTAAACGAGATCATGGATCGGCTGGACGATATGAAACTCCTTGATGACGGGGCATTTGCAGAATCGTATGTACGGACAAAAGTGAACACACAGAAAAAAGGACCGATGAAGATCCGGATGGAACTTAAAGAAAAAGGGGTGGCTGCTATCTATATCGACCGGGCACTGAAGCAGTTTTCAGAAGAGGAACAATACCGTATGGCGTTCGAACTGGCTGAAAAAAAACAGCGGTCCTATAAGAATCAGTCGATCCAGCAGATGAAACAGAAGCTCGTTCAGTTTCTTGTGCAAAAAGGTTTTCCTGCCGGACTCGCATCAAGTGTGGTAAAGGAGCTTGACTTCGGGACTGAGCAGGACGAAGCAGAGCAGGAAGCGCTTGAAAAGCAGGGAGAAAAAGCAGCTCGTAAATACGCCAAGTATGACGGCTGGGAGCAGGAGCGTAGAATTAAACAGTATTTGTATGGCCGTGGCTTTCCGTTTGAGAAAATCGACCGCTGGCTCGAGGATTGGAAACACAGGGAAGAGGAGTAAAGTGCAACAGGGATGATTCCATAACAGCTGATCGCGCGGGGGCGAGGCGGGCTTTAGAGGTCTTAGTTTTTGTTTACGGCTCTATTTTTCTATTAGAGCTCGTAGCTGAGGAATTAGGCCTCTTATCAGAAACAGAGACCTTTGACCCTTTCCAGTCGTATCAAAAACAGTCAGAAAGTTGTCACAAGCAATTGTGAAATAGTGAGCAAACTAATGCTATACTATAAATAGACTAAATGTTCAGGGAGAGGATCCTTATGTTCACCGCGATTGCTGCACTTACGCCTGTTATCAGTGTTATGATTCTGCTCGTCGTTCTGAAAATGCCTGCAGTAAGAGCGATGACGATCAGTCTTGCCGCAACGGCAGTTCTGGCATTTCTCTACTGGCAGGTGCCTCTCGTTGTGATCACCGCCTCTATTTTTGAGGGGATTATGATCGGCCTTTCCATTTTGTACATTGTCTTTGGAGCTGTTCTGCTTCTCAATACGCTCAGGATGAGCGGCGCTATAGATACCATTCGTAACGGATTTACCGGAATCAGCCCTGACCGACGTGTCCAGCTGATTATTATCGCCTGGCTTTTCGGAGCCTTCCTTGAAGGAGCGGCCGGGTTCGGCACCCCCGCTGCGATTGTGGGACCGCTTCTCATCGTACTTGGATTTCCGCCGCTCGCGGCTGTAACCCTTGCACTGATTGCCGACAGCACACCGGTTTCGTTTGGTGCAGTCGGAACGCCGGTAACTGTAGGGGTGGAGCAGGGACTTTACGAAGGCGGGAGTGTATCTGCCGCTGTTGAGCCCCTTGTCATACAGGCAGGCGGTATGGATGCCTTCATTCAGCAGACAGCGGTTCAGGTGATGCAGATCGACCTCTTCACCGGCACACTAATCCCGCTCATTCTTGTCATGATGATGACCCGCTTTTTTGGTGAGAACCGCTCATGGAAAGAAGGCCTGGCTGTCTGGAAATTTGCTGTTTTTGCCGGGCTGGCCTTTACGGTGCCCGCATTTGTTACTGCGTACCTGCTCGGACCTGAATTTCCTGCTATATTCGGCGGATTGGCTGGTCTGCTAATGGTTGTGCCGGCTGCCAAAAGATGCTTTCTTCTTCCCGAGGAGAAGTGGGATTTCCCGCCAAGGAAAAACTGGCTCGACGACTGGACCGGAATTCCGATCTCGGGATCAGGCAAGCGTGAGAAAAACGAGCGGCCTTCGTTTCTCATGGCCTGGGTACCGTACATTCTCGTTGGTCTGCTGCTCGTGCTTACCCGTCTGGATGCACTACCGTTTAAGAGCTGGCTTCAATCGGTCACCATTGAGTGGCAGAATATTCTCGGAACGAGTATCAGTGAAACCCTTGAGCCTCTTTATATTCCGGGTTTTGTGTTCATCGTTGTAGCATTTGCAGCGGTCTTTTTGCACCGCCTGAAACTCAGGGACTTGGCTCAGGCTGCAGGGGTGTCCGCCAAAGCACTGATTGGTACAGCCATCACGCTGATGACCGCCGTGCCGATGGTAAGGATTTTTATCAATTCCGGGGAAAATGGTGCGGGGCTTGAGAGTATGCCGCTGGAACTGGCCGCCACTGCGTCCGAAGTCATCGGGGGAGCATGGCCGCTCGCAGCGCCATTCGTCGGCGCCCTGGGCTCGTTTATTTCAGGGAGCGCTACATTCAGCAACATGATGTTTACCTTGTTTCAGGTCAGTGCTGCGGACCAGGCGGGTGTTGATCCCTCGCGTGTAGTTGCCCTGCAGGTGATCGGATCGAATGCCGGTAACATGATCTGTGTGCTCAACGTAGTCGCAGCTGCTGCAGTCGCAGGCCTGACCGGGAAAGAAGGGGCGATTATCCGAAAAACCCTCCTTCCAATGTTGTATTACGCGATATTTGCCGGACTTGCAGGATTTTTGATGATTCTCTTTTTCTAATGTAACTTGTAGAAAAATTATGTGTTTGTTATACTTTTGTTCCAGATATTCTTAATGAATGTATAAATAACTGGTCTTTTCAAATGTACTGTTATTTCTTATACTAATGTTAAATGATCTTAATAAAGGCGTTGAAGTTGACATGGAACAAAGATACAGCCAAATGACAGAGCACGAACTCCGTACTGAAATTGCTGAGCTAAAAGTAAAAGCGCAGAAGGCTGAGCAGATGGGGATTGTAAATGAGTATGCTGTCCACGAGCGTAAGATGGCTATGGCAAAGGCTTATCTAATGAATCCGGATGATTTTAAACCGGGGGAAACATACCGTTTCTCAGGAGAACCTGACGTAACGTTCACAATCAGTTACATGAATGGCGTTTTTGCCTGGGGCACCCGCACCGGCAGCAGACAAGAAGAAGCCGTCCCGATTTCTCTCCTGGAAAAAAAGGAATAACTGTAACCTGTCTGGAAAAATGCCGTCAGATCATCGTTGGCTGATTCAGTTCGCACATAAAAAAAGAGAAAGGCGGTGTGCCTCTCTCTCCGGCTCATTCATGAATGGAATCAGCTTCGTTTTCTCGTCTGAACTTCAAGGATTTGATTGTGCAGACTCTGCTGTGACTCACCATTCACTTGATGAAAAGCATGTTTAGGATTGGCTCGAGGGTCTTCAAACGGATCATTGTACTTTAATCCAAACCGTTGTCTCGTTGTTCCTTTTCCCACTACGGGCACCTCCCAGTGCTGGTGCAGATTAGTGTTCGTCCGATGAATGCATGCGCGCATTCGGGCTCGTATTGATCTCACCGTTTGGACGTTTGGACTGATGCTGACTTTCTGCTCTTCGCTCTTTGGAAAACCGCATGCGGTTTGGGAAACCTTTTGCTTTATTTCTCAAGGAATGAACCTCCTTTTTTGACGGGGCATGCTTAGTTTGTGAAGGTCATTATCCATTCATCCTTTGGAAAAATTGTAAAAGGAGGATCTGGTTTAAATGAATGATTATTTCGACCGTTTAACATGTCGTCTGCTTGAAAAAAATGATCAGATGTCATCTACAGAAGCGCGTACATGGATTGAACTTCTCTGGGAGGACTTTGAATCCATCTATGCTAAAGCAGGACGCAAGTACAGAGGCAAGGAAGTAACGGAAATGGTACTGCTCCAGTGGATCAACCAGTACGGCAGCAAACTTCATGAGATCATGCTTGAAAACCCGAAGTTCAGAGAACATTTCGAAGAACGGGGAACAAGCAGCAAACAGGTGCTTCACTAGAACGGTGAGCAGCATAAAAGGTGCTCCGCATGGTCATTGCGGAGCACCTTCTTTGTATGCCGTTTCAGGCGGTGCATTCTTCGTGAATCACTATAAGCGTTATCCGGCAGCTACTTCAAGCTTGCGCTGAAGTGTATCCGTATTATAAATCCAGCCCGTATAGGAGCCGGTAATTTCGTGATCCTCATCGAGCTTCACGATCGCAATAAACGGGTAGTATCCTTTGCTCCGGTAGCGCAGATCCACAAACTTAACGGTGTAGCCTTCCTTCTCCCGGTGAATTTCCCAGCGGTATGTCGGGGAAAAAGACAGGAACGACGCCAGGTTTTTGTCTTTTCTGGCTGCGTTAATAATCGGGTGATCGGGAATCGGCTCAAACGGATAGGTTTCAAAGTAATTGACAGTACCGTTTTTCACCTGGGCTACAAACAGTTTTTTCTTCGTTCGCACAACCACATGCCACTGACTCCAGCGGAATGTAGGGGAGGTGAAGATATGGGTCGCATCCGGATGATAGGTTCTGAGCTTCTGCTGAATTTTGCGCTGTTCCATCACCCGCCATACATAATAAACGGTGATAACACCAAACATGGCCAGGAACGTCCAGCCCGGGTTAAATCCGTAGCGCCAAAACAGAATCGCCACGATATGGGCGGAAAAAATGAAAGGGTCAAAGATGTTGATAATCCCGAGCGCCATCCATTTCTGCCTGAACGGTGCCAGAGCCTTCGTACCGTATGCATTAAAAATATCCACAAATACGTGGAGAAATACTGCGAGGAATGTCCACAGCCAGACTGTAATCAGTGACAGGCCGGGAATAAGCAGGGCAAGCATGAGCGTAATCAGTGTCGGCCAGATAAACCAGGCAGGGACCGAATGGGTCACCCCGCGGTGATGCCGGATATAAGATGCGTTATTTTTCAGTTTCAGAACAGTGTCAAAGTCGGGCGCCTGTGAGCCGATGATGGCACCGGCCATTACAGCCTGCATCATGGCAGGGCTGCCGGAAACGGCCGGGTCAAGCGTGGCAAGGCCACCGATGGCAATGCCCATGACAACGTGTGTTCCAGTGTCCATCAGCGTACCTCCTTGGTGAATCGCAGACTCATTGCTGTTACACTAACTATATTGAATCGTTCGTCCATTATTGGCGATTTTACGGGAGTTTAACATAAATCACACAATGCTTTATATAGTCTTACCCCAAAACCGTGAATTTCAAAAGGAGAATATCGATGAAAAATTTGCAGATTTTTCTTGAATACAAAGTGAACGAAAACAAGACTGACGAATACGAAGCCCTTATGGCAGAAGTTCTTTCCGCCCTTCGTGAATACGGGGCCGAAGAGATTGACTGGTACGAAGCAGCCGACCAGAAAAACCTGTATGTGGAAATGTTCCGTCTCCCCACGATGAGCCATTACCACGCCATGAAAAAACTGCGCTGCACAGAGGAGCATCCGCTTTTTTCAAAGCTTGGTGACTTCGTTGATGGCGGGGTCCGAAAAATTCACTGCTGGGCCTTTGTTCAGAAGGAAGTATAATAACCATCACAACATGAAAGGAACCATCCTATGACAGACTCATCACTCGAAACATTCAATGAACAGCAATTCTGCGACGATCTGACTGCATGGTACCGGGAAAACCGCAGGGATCTTCCGTGGCGCCTGGAACGGGATCCATATAAAATCTGGGTGTCTGAAATCATGCTCCAGCAGACACGAGTAGACACGGTGATCCCTTACTTCGAGCGCTTTATCAGCCTTTTTCCCACTCCAAAAGACCTTGCAGAAGCAGAAGAAGAGACGGTGCTGAAAGCGTGGGAGGGCCTCGGCTACTATTCCCGCGCCAGAAATCTCCAGGCCGCGGTCCGGGAGGTAAGTGAATCTTACGGAGGCGTGGTGCCGAATACGAAAAAAGAAGTGAGCAGCCTGAAAGGTGTCGGACCTTACACCGCAGGGGCGATTCTGAGCATTGCCTATGATAAGCCGGAACCGGCCGTTGACGGCAACGTGATGCGGGTACTGAGCAGAAACCTCGCCATTTATGATGACATTAGTAAAGTGAGTACACGAAAACGGTTCGAAACGATTGCCGGTTCCCTTGTCGCCCGGACGGTTCCGTCTGATTTTAACCAGGCACTTATGGAACTCGGCGCGCTCATTTGTACGCCACGGTCCCCGGCGTGTCTGATCTGCCCGGTGCAGGAGCACTGCCGGGCAAGGGCAGAAGGAGTGCAGGACCTCCTGCCGGTAAAAGCGAAGAAGAAACCGCCTGTCGCAAAAACGATGAAAGCGGTGGTCGTGGAAAACAAGGCCGGGGAAGTGCTGATTGAGCGCCGTCCTGATACGGGTCTTCTTGCAAAGCTCTGGCAGTTTCCGAACTGCGAGGATGAGCGTGAAGATGCGGGGAACGTGCTGAGTTACCTGGAAAACCTCGGAGTCCGCCGTGCCGGGAGCGCCGAGCTTCGACGCGTTCACCATGTGCGCCATGTGTTTTCCCACATTGTATGGGAAATTGACGTGTACGTACTTAGAGGGGAAGCGGAAATCGCGCCGGACCGGGACGGACTTCGCTGGACGCCAAAAGATGAAGTGGACTATTATCCGTTTCCGGTGCCGCATCAGAAAATAATTGACCACGTACTGAAAGGGGAAAAAGCCGATGAATCTTGAACTTGAAGGTAAAAAAATACTCGTCACAGGCGGATCGAAGGGGATTGGAAAAGCGATCGCAAAAGCATTTCTGGCTGAAGGGGCCGAGGTGGGCATTGCGGCAAGCACGGAGGCAAGTCTCTCAAAGGCAGCAGAAGAGCTGGGAGATGCTGCGCGTTTCCAGGGAGATCTCACAAAGGAGGCAGACCGTGAACAGGTGTTCAGAGGCTTTACGGACCGGTTCGGCCGGATCGACATTCTCGTCAACAACGTGGGCGGCAGTAACGGCAGCACTGTAATGGAAACGAGTCTGGCTGAGTTTCAGGAAGCTCTCGATCTGAACTTCATGTCAGCCGTTCACTTCAGCCAGCTGGCAGCCGGGCGGATGAAAGAGTCAGGCGGCGGTGCGATCGTAAACATCAGCTCGATTTTCGGCCGGGAATCCGGCGGTAAACCAACCTATAACAGCGCCAAGTCTGCCATGATCAGCTTCACGAAAGCGTTCGCCGATGAAATGATTAAAGACGGCATCCGTGTAAACGGCGTTGCACCGGGAGCCATTTTGCATCCGACCGGAAACTGGCAGAAAAAGCTCGATGCGGATCCGGAAAAAATCGAAGCTTACGTGGAAGCGGAAATTCCAGCCGGCCGCTTCGGCACGGTGGAGGAAGTGGCCGACGTGGCCGTATTCCTTGCATCCGAGCGCGCCCGCTGGGTGAGCGGTGCCACCCTGAATGTGGACGGCGGCCAGTCACGGATGAACTTTTAGGCCTGGCGCCGGGGATAGCGGCTGTTTATAAGCGGAAACCTAGATTTATAAGCAAAAATTTCAATATATGAGCTTAAAATCTGATTTATAAGCAAAAATCCGGATTTATCTATAAAAAATTCGATATATCAATAAATAATCCAATATATCAATAAATCCACAAGAAAGGTGCCTCCGCCCCCACGGCAGAAGCACCTTTTGCAAGTAAAGACCAGGAAATTAAAGTCCTGCAGGTTCGAACGTTCTGCAGTCTGTTTCCTCCTGGGAGGAGGCGTTCTTCCCTTTATGGCTCACCACAAAGATTTCAGACGCTCCGCATTTTTTGCCTTCCTCGTTATGAACGCAGTTAAAAACTTCACAAAGGACATCCTGTGCCATCACGCTTCACCTCCCATAAAGTTAGGTTTCACTGCAAAAAGGGAAACATACCGGGGAATGCCTGCCAGCAGCACCACTGCATCGCCGAAAAACGTTTTTAATTTCCACACATTTCAATTTATTCGGAACTCGAAATATGATAGGATAAATAAAAATGCTTCATGAGAGGAGCGAGTAAAATGGTTTCATTTGACAGTCAGCACTACCCGTATTCATCTCAGAGAATGGTTACATACGCAAAAAAAGGGATGGTGGCCACTTCCCAGCCCCTCGCCTCGCAGGCAGGGCTTGATATTCTGAAAAAGGGCGGCAATGCGATTGACGCAGCCATAGCAACAGCGGCATGCCTTACTGTTGTCGAACCCACCTCCAACGGGATCGGCGGAGATGCATTTGCCCTCGTCTGGACAAAGGGCGAGCTCCACGGCCTGAACGCAAGCGGCCCTGCACCGAATGCCCTTTCCATCGACGCTGTAAAAGAAAAAGGATACAAGGAAATGCCGACGTTCGGCCTTACGCCGGTGACCGTACCTGGTGCACCGGCTGCGTGGGCGGAACTGTCCGATAAATTGGGCAGGCTGCCCCTGAAAGACGTGCTCGCACCGGCTGTTGAGTATGCCCGCGAAGGCTATCCCCTCAGCCCGACACTGGCGTTTTTCTGGAAAAAAGCAGAAGAGGCGTTCCGCGAGAAACTGGATGGAGACGAATTTGCCCACTGGTTTACGACATTCGCTCCTGACGGCCGTGCGCCGGAAGCAGGCGAAATGTGGAAGTCGGAAGAGCACGCCCGCACTCTTGAGCTGATCGGAGAAACGAACGCTGAAGCCTTCTACAAAGGCGAAATTGCAGATCGAATCGACAGCTTTTCAAAAGAACACGGCGGTTTTATCCGGAAAGAAGATCTGGCTTCCTATAAGCCGGAGTGGGTCAAACCGATTTCAGTAAATTACAAAGGGTACGATGTGTGGGAAATCCCGCCGAACGGCCAGGGCATTGTCGCTCTAATGGCGCTGAACATGCTGAAGGACGATGATTTCTCAGCCGGACGGGATGACGTAGACACGCTTCACCGTCAGATTGAAGCGATGAAACTGGCATTTGCCGATGGGCACCGCTATGTAACCGAAGAATCAGAGATGAGCGTCACAAGTGACGATCTCCTTTCACCGGAGTATGGCCGGGAGCGCAGAAAGCTGATCGGTGAGCATGCCATGCACCCTTCAGCAGGCGAGCCTCCTAAAGGCGGCACTGTCTACCTTGCAACTGCAGATGACGAAGGCAACATGGTTTCCTTTATCCAGAGCAACTATATGGGCTTCGGATCAGGTGTGGTTGTACCTGACACAGGGATTGCCCTGCAGAACCGGGGCCATAACTTCAGTCTGGATCAGGAGCATGACAATGCGCTGAAGCCGGGTAAGCGTACGTTCCATACGATTATTCCGGGCTTTTTGACAAAAGGCAATGAAGCGGTTGGCCCGTTCGGCGTTATGGGCGGGTTCATGCAGCCTCAGGGGCATATGCAGGTGGTGATGAGCACGGTCGACTTCGGACTGAACCCGCAGGCGGCACTCGATGCCCCGCGCTGGCAGTGGATGAAAGACAGAACAGTCATGTTTGAGCAAAGCTTCGGCGCGCCGGTTGCCCAGCAGCTCACAAGAAAGGGACACGACATTCAGGTGGCTCACATGGGCGGCGGCTTCGGACGGGGGCAGATTATCTGGCGCAACCCGGAAACAGGCGTCCTTGCCGGAGGAACCGAGTCACGGACGGACGGCAGCATCTCTGCCTACTAGACGAACGTAGAGAGAGGGAAACAGGTTGACACAGCGACAAATATTTATGGCTTTTTTCAGAATTGGAATGCTCGGCTACGGCGGAGGCCCGGCCTCAATTCCGCTCATTCATAAAGAAGCAGTGGATAAATACAAATGGATGAAAGACGAGGAGTTTTCGGACATCCTGGCAATGGGAAACACGCTGCCAGGTCCTATCGCAACAAAAATGGCCGGCTATATCGGCTACCGGGTTGCCGGCATCACAGGCATGCTCAATGCGATCGCGGCTTCGGTCGTGCCGACAGTCGTGCTCATGATCGTCCTGCTCGTCTCGCTTGCATCCTTTCGGGAATACGCCTGGGTACAGGGTATGACAAACGGTGTATTGCCCGTAGTCGGTGTGATGCTCGCCGTGCTCACGTGGCAGTTTTTCACGAAATCAAAGGAAGGTCTCGGCTTTGGCTGGAGCATCATGCTTGTGATTGTGAGTGCGCTTCTGATCACTGCTATCGGTCTGCATCCGGCGTTTGTAATCGCCGGCCTGCTTGTCTTTGTGTTCCTGAAACGGACGAAGGGAGGCGGTGACTGATGACGTATTGGGAGATTTTTCTTGCGTTTTTTATCCCGGGTATCGTCGGCTACGGCGGGGGTCCGGCTACCATTCCTCTGATTGAATATGAAGTGGTGCATCGCTACAACTGGATGACAGTTGAGGAGTTCGGGGAAGTGCTTGCCCTCGGCAACGCCCTGCCCGGACCGATCGCCACGAAAATGGCCGGCTACATCGGTTATGTGGAAGGGGGCATCCTCGGGGCAGCAGTCGGGCTGTTTGCGACAATCGCTCCATCACTGATCTTAATGATCGCGCTTCTGGGCATTCTTTATAAATTTAAGGACTCTCCGAAAGTGAAACTGCTCAGCATGATCGTCCGTCCGACAATCGCAGTGCTGCTCGGCATCATGGCGTTCCGCTTTTTTGAAACCTCCTACTTTGACAACGGGATCGTCCAGACGGTGATCCTTGTCGGAGTGAGCTTTCTGCTTCTCGAAAAGTGGAAGGTGCATCCGGCGTTTGTGATTCTCGGCTCGCTTATCTACGGAGCGGTTTTTCTGGCGCCGTAGCGTTGTCGTACCTTTGCAAAAGCGTAAGCCCTATTGAAAAAAGCTTCCTATTTTCCTCTGTATGGTAAAATGGAATAAAGAGGTAATAAGGGGGCGGAGGCAGGATGGAAGTTGCGGCACTGGCAAGTCTTTATTCCATAGCCATTATTGTAATCATGGTGGTTTCAATTATTAAAGTATTCGGCATTGCAAAAAGCAGAGGAGACATCACCAGGAAAAAGTTCGTATTTTTGGTCACTGCCTTAGCGGCAGTAGGGGGAATCGTTGTTTTTCTTCTGCCGGATGGGTACGCATTATTATTTGATAAATACCTATCTGATTTCGAGTAGAATAAAAAAAACCGGACGGCAGTTTCAGCATTTGAACTGCCGTCCGGTTCATTTTTTTCTCCCGATGCGGGTGATGCTTTTTTCAGGGCCTTGCCTTCCTTTAAGGAACCAGTACGAGATTCCCGTTAAACTTTTTTGCTTCCAGATCCGCGTGGGCCTGGGTCGCTTCGTCGAACGGGTACGTTTGTGCCAGGTACGGGGTGATGGTCTTATCGTTGAGCATCATGCTGATCGCTTCCCCTGCCGCTCGCAGCTCTTCAGGCGGCGCTGTAAACAGAAGGACGCCCATAAGCGACGCATGTTTCTGGTTCAGTTTACGCCAAGGCAGCTGCGGTGCGTTGTTTTCAGGTGATCCGATTGTCACGATCCGCCCGCCGGTTTTGATCATCTCCAGATCGTTTTCCATGTTTTCACTCAGAGACATGTCAAGAATCACATCAACACCTATATCGCCGGTGACATCAACGACTTTTTCAACGATATTTTCCTCACGGTAAAGGATCACATGATCAGCACCTGCCTGCTTGCACAGCTCCTTTTTCTCCTTCGATCCGGCAGTGGCGATCACCGTCGCTCCTGCCAGGCGGGCGAGCTGAATCGCCGCATTCCCGACTGCGCCTGCACCGCCGTAAATGAGAACCGTCTCGTCTTTTTGCAGATTGGCGCGGTAGTGAAGACTCAGGTGGGCAGTCATAAATGCCATAGCCACGGCTGCACCTTCTGCTTCGGTTACATGTTCGGGAATTAGAAACAGTTTTTCGGAAGGTACAGCCACGAATTCCGCTGCCGTGCCGGGAACATTGGTCGCCCACACACGGTCACCGACTTTCATATTTGTTACTTTGCTTCCGACATCCACAACGGACCCGCCGAGGTCAAAGTGAGGAACAGCCGGGAAATCAGCAACCGGACGGATCCCTTTCCGGAAATATGTATCCACCGGATTGATCCCGCTTGCGCCGACCCGGACCAGTACCTCATTTTCGCTGACTTCAGGCTTATCCGTTTCCATTACGTGAAGAACGTCAGGACCGCCGTAACGGTCAAATGCTACTGCTTTCATCGTCACACTCTCCCTTTTCATGCGTTATATAGTGAGTTTACCAGAGCTGTACAGAAGTGTCCCGGCTCAGCCTTCTGCTTCCTGTATCTATTGCCTGTTCCCGTTTCATCCATGGAAAAAACCAGGACAAAAGCGCTGTCCTGGCTCGCTGAAATAGGGAATATTTTAAAGGTCCTTCCTCAGTCGTAGTGCACACGGCTGCCGCTCGTCCAGTCTGCTTCCTGGTGCATTCCGCCGCGATTCATTATTTCCTTTACAATTTCCCGGTGAATTGTAAGCCCCTCGGAATTCAGGTAAGGAGCAATCTGCTGAAGATTATGGTGAAAATAAGCGAGCTCCTGATCGCTCCAGTCCTGTTTGCCCATCATGGACAGCTCTGTCATATCTCGCCCTACATACATGCGCTTCATCCCCTTTTTGTGCCGGTTAAGACAGACTCCAATCGTCCTGTTTTAGTGTTTGTAGAGTACGGTGGCGATATGCGCTATAATGAGGGGCAGTAAAGTACATAGAAGCCAGTTAAGGAAACAGGAGGAAAAGACAATGAATGATAAGAAAGTAGCGCTGATTACCGGAAGCAGCAGGGGAATCGGCAAACGGATTGCAGTAAAACTTGCCGGAGAGGGATACGATCTGGTGATCAACTATGCAAGAAGCCGGAGTAAAGCAGAAGAAACAGCGGAAGAGCTCCGTGCGCTAGGAGCCCGGGTGCTGACAGTGAAGACCAATATTGCCAAGCAGGATAAGGTAGCGGATATGTTCAGCCAGATTGACGAGCATTTCGGACGCCTTGATGTGCTCGTAAACAATGCGGCATCCGGTGTTCTCCGTCCAATTATGGAACTGGAGGAATCCCACTGGGACTGGACGATGAACATTAACAATAAAGGCATGCTGTTCTGCTCGCAGGAGGCAGCCCGGCGCATGGAAAAAACAGGCGGCGGTGCAATTGTAAGTCTCAGCTCGCTTGGAGCAGAGCGATACCTGAAGAATTATACGACAGTCGGTGTTTCCAAAGCAGCGGTTGAAGCCCTGACTCGATACTTGGCAGTGGAACTGGCACCAAAAGGCATCCGAGTCAACGCTGTATCCGGCGGGGCCGTGGATACTGATGCTCTGACTCATTTTCCAAACCGCGATGAACTGCTTGAAGACGCTCGCCAGCGCACGCCGGCAGGGCGGATAGTGGAGCCTGATGATCTGGCTGATGCAGCCGTGTTCCTGCTTTCCGGTCAGGCAAAAATGATCTGCGGGCAGACGATTATTGTGGACGGCGGGATTTCCCTCCTCACGTAACAGGCACCTTCCGGGCGGGTATTATGGTCGTTTACCGGGAAAAGATACAGCCCATTTCAGTCCATAAAATATATTATTATCCGCCCATTTTTTTCGGATAAAACTCACCCCACAGGACAAGATAATGTTTGTGGAGGTGATACTCATGCGTAAGCAAAACCAGCAACAGCAGCAGGCTCAACGTCAAGCTGCTCAAACAAACGCTCAAAAAGTTCAGCAGCAAAACGCTCAGAACCAGCACAACCAGGAGTTCGCGAGCGAAACAGATGCTCAGCAAGTAAAACAGCAGAATCAGCAATCTGCTCAGCGTAAAGGTCAAGCATCTGCTCAGCAACAGCAACAGCAAGGACGTCAGCAGCAGTAACCTGTTTCTGACCAGTCCGACGCGCATTGTCCCAAGTGGGCAGTGCGTGTTTTTTATTTTCGGGCAGATGTGGCTGTCGGATGAAGAAAAACCGTTGAAAAATGGCGGGCATTTTTCAACGGTTTTTAGTTCTTAACCCCTCACTATTCTAAGTGAGTCCTGCTAAGCCAGTCGCGTGATCACAAGGTGAGCAGATACAGACCTTGCGCCTCCTGCCACCGGCGTTATTGTTAAGGCAGTCGGGTTCCCGGTAGGGTTCTGCACAGTCAGAATCGAATTTTCGGTTACTGTCTGGACAATTGCCAATCCTACAATCTGACTCGTACCTGTTGCACGCCCCACTACTGTATACGCTAAATCATTACCATCTAATGTAAGAATCAGCTGCCCTGCTTCGGTAACACTTACCTGAAAGAAGACCTGATAAGCGCCGATTGCTTCCAGATTAAATGTATCAGCGCCAGTCCGGGTAATCCCACCGGCTGCCCCCGAAGGTCCGTCCTGTGGAAAATCGACGTTTTCTCCAGCACCAACTGTATCCGCATTATCACCAGGCATCAATGCATAAAAGTCAGCAAAATCCAATACTCCACCTGCCGGCCCCGTAGGCCCTGTAGCACCGATCTCACCTGCAGGACCAGGCGGTCCCGTTGGACCCTCCGGACCAGGTGGTCCCGGTGGACATATACAATGTCCCATGTTAACATCCTCCTTTACCCACTAACATAAAACATCATATTTCATAAAGGTATTTTTAAGCACGGCTCATACCCATATAAAGTAAACAGTCAGCTGATAAACGGCATCAAAGGTTTCACGAAATCAAGGTGCACAGCATAAATTGCCACAATAAGAACGCCAGGGGAGAAGAGATGAAATTGAAAAAGGCGCCTTTTGTTGGCATTATGGTTCTGAAAAGAAGATTCAGAAAACACGTGCTGAAGTTTTACCAGCAGTACAATGACCTTGATATTCAGCTTTTCTGTTTCACACCTTCTGATATTTTATGGAATAAACAGATAATTACGGGCCTGTTTATACACAACGGCAAATGTAGAGAAGAGGAATTTCCTTTTCCGAAGGCAGTATATAACAGGTGCTATAACATAAGCGAAGATACATTTTCCCGGGTAACAAAAGCAGTGGGGCCCGTCAGGTGTTTCAACTCGATTAATCACTTTAATAAATGGGATGTTCATAAGCTGTTAACCGATTCCCCGGTCAGTCCGTATTTACCGGAAACCTTTCTGTTCCGGAGTGACGGAATAGAAGAGGCTCTGTCAAAATTTAAAGTTCTGTACATTAAGCCGGTTTACGGGTTTAAAGGAAATGAGGTTTATCGATTGGAACTCCGGGACAACGGACAAACGTCGATCTCATTACATCACATGAATCCATTTTCAATCTGCAGAAATAAAGCGGATATACAGGATCATGTAAGCGGGCTCGTGAATAACGGAACCTACATTGTTCAGCAGGGAATCGGTTTAAGTAAGCTTGATTCCCGATTGTTTGATATACGTGTGGTTGTTCAGAAAACGGCTCAAGGTATTTGGGAAGTCTCTACGGCACTTACAAGAATCGCTCATGAAAATTATTACAATACTTCCATGTCTGCCTCGATATGTGCGACGACTGACGTTTTAACCCGCTTGTATCCAGAGGAAAAAGTAAAAGCTGTTTTTCATGAGCTGAATGAAATCAGCATTTGCTCTGCCATGACTGCTGAAGAACGATTCGGTCATCTGGGGGAAGTGAGCGTTGATTTTGTTATTGACGATAGCGATAAGCTCTGGATACTGGAGATGAATGGCAAACCACAAAAAACGACTGTACCGGATCAGTTTAGGGAGAAGGTAATTAAAAGGCCATTAGAATATGCCCTTTTTCTAACCCGGCAAATCTGAAATCTTCCCCTGATCTTCAGTCAGGGCGGGACCACTTTAGACTGCTCCCCTGCTGGGCGTCTGCCGCGCCCCCTTCTCTGAACTTTTGTTTTAAATTGACTGAATCAATAGTATAATAAGAAAAATAACAGATTATAAAGGCTTTGGATGTGATCCCGGACATAAGAGGGAGGGAAGGCTGTGTGGTTCAAAAAGCGTAAAGGTGGAAACAATCGTAATGAGATGAAAGAACCTGAAATCAGGGAAGTAAGCATCGATGAAATGCGACAGGCAGTAAACGCCTATGCAAAACAGTTGAATCCCGCCATATCTTTGCGTACGATCGTAAAGGATAACAATGAAATTGACTGTCATCTTCTCTATGAACAGCTCAAATGCAAACCTGACAAACCATTTTACATGTCGAAGGAGACCTTCGAGATTTTTGAAGATCCCGATTACCCGAGATGGATTGATCAATGTCAGGTTGCCTGTGATCAATTCTATCTGGATACAGGCAATGAGCCAGTGGCAGAAGACGACCCGAGAAGAAAAGTGAGCATTTATAAGATCAAGGATTACCTGAGAGAGGAGCCGCCAATTGATCTTTACCTGCATCCGCAGGACCGGATGGTCACACACCGTGAGCCTGAAAAAAAGTAAGTCGTGTTTTTGAATGTTAGGGGAATCAGCGTCCTGAATGTTCATAACAGAAGAAAGGAGCAGAACTTTGAGTTTTCCCATGAATGGCAGCAACATACAGGTACACAGCTACAAACATAATGGCCATATTCATCGAATCTGGGAAGAAACCATTGTTCTAAAAGGGACGTCCCAAGAAGTCATCGGCGGCAACGACCGGATTTTGGTAAAAGAATCAGATGGACGGCAGTGGCGGACGAGAGAACCGGCCATTTGCTATTTCACTGCGCATCACTGGTTCAACTGTATCGGAATGATACGAAATGACGGCATTTATTACTACTGCAATCTGGGGACCCCTTTTACGTATGATGAGGAAGCGCTAAAGTACATCGACTATGATCTGGATATTAAAGTGTTTCCGGATATGACGTACAAGCTTCTTGACGAAGATGAATATGCACTGCACAGCCAGCGGATGAATTATCCAAAAGAAGTGGATGCGATTCTGCGGCGCAGTGTGGATGAACTGGTCCAGTGGATCAGTCAGAGAAAAGGCCCGTTTGAACCCGGGTTTATCGAATATTGGTACGAGCGTTTCCTTCAGCACCGCTGAAAACGCCCGGACGCCGGCAGACGTCTTCCTACGTAGGCCGGTTTCTTTTTTTCAAGTGGAAGGAATCATGAAGAGCACAAGGGGGGCTCGCCGCTCGTCTGCGGGAAGCTGCCGCCATGAGCGCATCTGTCAGCCTCTTTCCCAAAAATACCTGCCTGCCCGCAGGGAGAGCAGGGAATACTACACATAGCGCAAGCAGACTGGAAGTGATCGACCGGAATGGACAGTATTAAACGCTATCTTAAATTTGTGAAACCGTACTGGAAGCAAATCACCATTACCGTCTTTATCGGTATGCTCAAGTTCGGGTTCCCTCTGATCATCCCCCTCCTGATGAAAATCGTGATTGACGACATCGTTGGAGCGGAGGACATGACAACCGCCGAACAGCTGAGTCAGCTTTACTGGATGATGGGCATCGTCTTTTTCGTCTTTCTTTTTCTCCGTCCACCGGTCGAGTATTACCGGCAGTATTTTGCCCAGTGGACCGGAAGCAAGATTCTTTATGACATCCGGACGCAGCTGTTTACCCACCTGCAGAAGCTGAGCCTGAGATTTTACTCGAATAATAAATCCGGGGAAGTGATCTCCCGCGTGATCCACGATGTGGAGCAGACGAAGAACTTCATCATCACCGGGATGATGAACATCTGGCTCGACATGTTCACGATCATCGTGGCGATTATCATTATGCTCACAATGGATCCTCTGCTCACGCTCGTGGCTGTGGTGCTGCTTCCGTTTTACGGCATTGCCATCAAATATTTTTATACCAAACTGCGCTACCTCACCCGTGAGCGCTCCCAGGCGCTGGCGGAAGTACAGGGACATCTGCATGAACGGCTCCAGGGCATGAACGTGATCCGAAGCTTCGCTCTTGAAAACCACGAAGAGCACCAGTTCGATAAAAGAAACGAAAACTTTCTGTCTAAAGCCTTGAACCATACGCGCTGGAATGCGAAGACGTTTGCCGTGATCAATACGCTCACCGATCTTGCGCCGATCCTCGTGATCGCTGTGGCTGGAACCCTTGTGATTCAGGGGAATGTAACGGTCGGAACGATGGTCGCCTTTGTGGCCTACATGGACCGGCTTTATAATCCGCTCCGGCGCCTGGTGAACTCGTCCACCACATTGACTCAGTCGATTGCCTCCATGGACCGGATGTTTGAACTCGCCGATGAGGCGTACGACATCGAGGACAAAAAGGATGCAGTTCCGATGAAGCATCCCCGCGGTGAGGTGACGTTTGATCATGTGTTTTTCAACTACGAGCAGAATGACGATCTCGTGCTGAAAGACCTTCATTTTCACGTTGAGAGCGGCGAGACGATCGCGATCGTCGGCATGAGCGGCGGCGGGAAAAGTACGATCATGAGCCTGATTCCGCGGTTTTACGATGTTTCTGAAGGGCGGATCCTGATCGACGGCCGTGATGTGCGCGACTACAAAGTCCGCAGCCTCCGGGACCGAATCGGCATGGTGCTTCAGGACAACATCATTTTCAGTGAGTCGGTCAAATTCAACATTCTCATGGGCCGGCCGGACGCCTCGGATGAAGAAGTGATCGAAGCCGCCAAAGCTGCCAACGCCCACGATTTCATTATGGAACTGCCGGACGGCTATGATACAAGCATCGGTGAGCGGGGCGTGAAACTCTCCGGCGGGCAGAAACAGCGCGTGGCGATCGCCCGTGTGTTCCTGAAAAGTCCCGAAATTCTCGTGTTCGACGAGGCCACATCGGCACTTGACCTTGAAAGCGAGCAGCTGATTCAGGAATCTCTGTTCAAGCTCGCCAGGGACCGGACCACGTTTATCGTGGCCCACCGCCTGTCTACCATCACCCACGCGGACCGGATTTTCCTGATCGAAAACGGCCGGCTGGTGGAGGACGGGACCCACGATGAACTGATGTTGAAGCAGGGTGCCTATCACCGCCTGTTCCAGGTCCAGCAGCTCACTTAGAAAGCCGGCAGAACGAAAGAGTCGGATGTTTTCTTGACTTTGTAAGCTAAACTGGGAGAGTTGCTCGATACATTCAAAAAATTGCTCGATAAATTGGGAAAGTTACTCGATAAACGCTGAAAGTTGCTCGATAAATTCGTAACAGACCCAGAATGACCCGAAAACTTCCGCACCATTCATAAAACCTCATAAAACAAAAGAGCACCGTCCCATAATCCGGGGCGGTGCTCTTCACTCAGTCACGTTCCGATATTTTCACTTCGTTGTCATCTTTATGATACTTAAAGAAGCTGTCCATGAGCTTGTCGAGGTGCTCAAGCTCCTCACTGTACTCAACCACCAGTGCTACCACCGGGAAAAAGTGGATCCAGTCGTCCCGATCCATCTCCTTGTCTTCATGAAGCTTGAAGAACAGATCCGTAAGCTGACGTTTACCAATCTCGACTTCCTCATAAAGATCGTCAGTGGTCTGCGGCCGGACCTTGCCCATATACTTGAGCATGATCCGTTCATGATAATTCATTAAATCATCAAGCTGTAACCGGATAAAGTCCTGAAGCTCATCGGGCATCCGCTGCATGTTATTCTCGTGACGGCTCAGACTTCTCAGAATCCTGAGAGACTTTTTTGATGTGTAAAGCATCTGCCGGAACAGCACTACTTTCCGCATTCGCGGGTACTCATTTTTAGGAAAATACGTACGCTCATCCTTGTAAAGAAGAAAGATATTATCCATTTTCACCATGGCATCCTTGAGCTTCTTCAAATCCCTTTTTAACGTATTGTACTCCGCCTCGTGACGGGTGAGCAGCCGAATCCACTGAATGATTTCCTCATTTGCGTCGGAAATTTTATGATACAGATGGTTTTCGTGCTTCGGGGGCAAAAACACCAGGTTCACGAGAAAAGATGCCCCGACACCGATCATCACGAGCAGAAACCGTGAGGCAGCAAATTCAATAAAATTCTCCGACGGTGCTTCCATGATGATGATCGCCGTGACCACGGCGAGAGGAATGATAGCCTCCTTGCCGAGCTTCAGGTTGATTGCAATGACAAGCACCACTACAACACCGACAACAAACGGCTCATGGCCGAACGACAGCACAAACACGACCGCAAGCACAGCACTGATCACGTTTGCCTGCACCTGGTCAAGAATCGTCATAAAGCTTCGGTACACAGACGGCTGAACGGCAAAAACCGCCGCCATCGCCGCATACACAGCCGGTTCAAAGCCGAGCCATGTAGCAACATAAAGAGCGAGCGTAATCGCCAGCCCTGTTTTTAAAATACGGGCGCCAAGCCTCATAATTTACGGATGTTCCTTTCTATCTAAAGCAGGACCCTTTCCTGCTTCGTGTTTTCGTTCTGTTTCTGATGAATCACACTTTAAGAACGTATGACACTATCGCATGTACTATACACCGGTTCGTAAAATCTGGCAAGAGCCTCATTTATATCCCCAGTCGTAAACGTAGTTTCCCACCTGTTCCTGTTTGTAAACACAGCAGCCGAGGAGGCTTGCCGGCATCGCCGCGGAAAGCGAGCGGACTTCGTAAAGCGAAGCTTCTTCCAGAGCCGCTCTAAAAAAAGAAAAACCCCGGATCCCAGACCCGGAGCTTCCCCACACTCATTTACAGTTTCGAAAACGCGTAATCCACCGCTTTCAGTGTTTCTTCAATATCCGCCTTCGTATGCGCCGTCGTCAGAAACCACGCCTCATACTTGGAAGGCGCCAGGTTCACACCCTGACCGAGCATCAGCTTAAAGAAACGGCCGAACATCTCCCCGTCACTCGCTTCGGCCTCGTCGTAGTTCACCACACCGTCCACACCGAAGTAGACCGTGAGCGCCCCCTTCAGGCGGTTCAGCGTAATCGGCACATGATGCTTCGCGGCGTGCGCGCGGATCCCGTCCTCAAGCATCGCCCCGAGCTCGTCCAGATGCTCGTACACACCTTCCTGACGGAGCACTTCCAGGCACGCAATCCCGGCCCGGATCGACGCCGGATTTCCGGCCATCGTCCCCGCCTGATACGCCGGCCCCAAAGGCGCCACTTTTTCCATAATATCCTGACGTCCACCGTACGCACCGATCGGCAGCCCGCCGCCGATAATTTTACCCAGCGCCGTCATGTCCGGCTCCACCCCGCAGTAATTCTGGGCACCGCCATACATGAACCGGAAGGCCGTAATCACCTCGTCGTAAATCACGAGCGCACCGGCCTCATGAGTAATCTCATTCACCGCTTCAAGAAAGCCTTCCGCCGGCTCCACGATTCCGAAGTTCCCCACAATCGGCTCGACAAGCACACCGGCAATCTCGTCACCCCAGCGGTCCATGGCCTCACGGAACCCGTCAATATCATTGAACGGCACCGTAATCACTTCTTTTGCAATCGCCTTGGTCACTCCGGCCGAATCCGGACTTCCGAGCGTGGCCGGCCCCGAGCCCGCCGCCACAAGCACCAGATCCGAGTGCCCGTGATAGCAGCCGGCAAACTTAATGATCTTATCCCGGCCCGTGTAAGCCCGCGCCACACGGATCGTCGTCATGACCGCCTCTGTTCCGGAATTCACGAACCGCACCTTTTCCATCGACGGCATCGCATCCTTCAGCATCGCCGCAAACTCGTTCTCATAGCGCGTCGGCGTCCCGTACAGCACCCCGTCCGCAGCCGCCGCCTGAATCGCCTCCGTCACATGCGGGTGCGTGTGTCCCGTAATAATCGGCCCGTACGCCGCCAGATAATCGATGTAGCGGTTACCGTCAACGTCCCAGAAATACGCCCCGGCAGCCTTGTCCATAAACACCGGCGAACCGCCGCCCACCGCCTTAAACGACCGCGACGGACTGTTCACCCCGCCCAAAATATGCTCCTGAGCAGCCTCATTCAGCCGCTCCGACTCCGTAAACTTCATATGTATTTCCTCCTTTGAATCTCACACAACTCCCATTTTAGCACACCCTTCAACCCCGCCCTCCGGGAAAAAAAGGAAGGCTTCCGCTCCGCTTCACACGGGCACGCCTGTTGAAGACAGCGCCCGCTTCCGGTAAACTAATTAAGTTATCTCAGCCGAACCACCCCAACTGTAACCACACGAAAGGAGCCTTGCCGCATGAACGTTATTGAAGTTCACGGCCTGCGAAAAGAATTCAAGTCCTACTCGAGCCGGAAAGGGCTCGGCGGTGCTTTTCGCGATCTGTTAACACGAAACTACACGGTGCTCCGTGCCGTGGATGATATATCCCTGAACGTCAAACAGGGAGAAATGGTCGCCTACATCGGTGAAAACGGTGCCGGTAAATCGACGACAATCAAGATGCTCACCGGCATTTTAACCCCCACAGCAGGGGAGGTACGAGTGAACGGCATGGACCCGCACCGCCAGCGGGAGGCGTTTGTCCGCACGATCGGCGTCGTATTCGGCCAGCGCTCACAGCTCTGGTGGGACATCGCCGTCCAGGAGTCGTTCCGCCTGCTTAAGAAAGTATACCGTCTCTCCGACGAGCATTACGACACCCATATGAAGGAAGTCATCGAAACGCTGGAGATCGAACCGCTCCTTGATAAGCCGGTACGAAAGCTCAGCCTCGGGCAGCGGATGCGCTGCGAGCTCGCTGCGGCGCTCATTCACAATCCGCCGCTGTTATTTTTGGACGAGCCGACGATCGGTCTCGACGTGCTCGTGAAAATGAAGATGCGAGAGTTCCTGAAGAACATCAACCGTAAATACAAAACGACGATTCTTCTGACTACACATGATCTGTCGGACATCGAAGCGCTCTGTGACCGGGTCGTCCTCCTCGACGAAGGCCGGATTATTTACGATGGGGGACTTGAAGCGCTTCAGAACAACTGGGTCGAAGGGAAGCAGGTGGAGTTTGAGTTTCAGAAGCCTGTGGCCAAGGAGGATCTGGAGCACATTACCCGCGATTTTCCTGTCAAATGGCGCGCGGCGGAAAAGCTCCGCGGCTGGAAGGCGACAGTGGAAGGAGATGACGATACCGTCTCCCGGGTGATGAGCATCGTCATGAGCCATCACTCGATCAGCGATGTGAAGCTCAATCAGGTGTCAACGGAGGAAGTGATCCGCAACATTTACGAGGAAGGAATCCACCGTCATGGGTAGCCGCCTCAGTATGTACCTTGAAATGCTCCGGATCCGCTTTTTAATGATGCTCGCCTATCGGACGAACTATTACAGCGGCATCCTGATTTACAGCATCAACATCGGCGCCTACTACTTTCTCTGGCAGGCGATCTACGGCGGCCAGGAGTCGATTCAGGGTCTGAGCGTCGTGCAGATGACCACCTACGTGGCGATCGCCTGGATGGCCCGTGCGTTCTATTTTAACAACATCGACCGGGAAATTGCCCAGGAGATTCAGGAGGGAAAAGTAGCGGTGGAAATGATCCGCCCCTACAACTACCTCGGGATGAAAACGATGCAGGGTCTCGGGGAAGGACTGTTCCGCCTGCTGTTTTTCTCAGCACCTGGTATGGTCATTGTCTGGCTCCTGTTTCCGATCAGTTTTTCCGCCGACGTGTCGGTGTGGGGCTTTTTCTTCATCTCCCTTGTTTTCAGTTTTATCGTAAACACGCAGATCAACCTGATTACCGGCATTTTAACGTTTTTCCTTTTATACAATACCGGCCTCATCCGGGCAAAGCGTGTGGTGATTGATCTGTTTTCCGGACTGCTGCTGCCGATCAGTTTTTACCCGCTCTGGGCGCAGGATGTTATGGCGTTCCTGCCGTTTCAGGCGATCAGCTACATTCCGTCGATGATCTTCACGGAAGGCTTTACAGGCGGGGAAGTGTACACAGCACTGCTGCAGCAGGCCGTCTGGTGCATCATTTTATTTGTGCCGATTCAAATTCTCTGGGTTACGGCCCGGCGCCGGCTCATCGTACAGGGAGGGTAGCCCGTGTTTTACGTATCAATCTTTTTTCAGTACGCATCACAATACTTGAAAACCCGGCTCACCTACCGCTCCGATCTCGTTGTCGAATTGTTTTCGGACCTCCTGTTTCAGGCGGTGAACCTGATTTTCATCCTCGTCGTGTTCGGCCATACGACATTGTTAAGCGGATGGAGCCGGGAGGAGATCATTTTTATTTACGGCTTTTTCCTCGTGCCGTACGCGATTTTCAGTTCGTTTTTTAACATCTGGGATTTCAACGAGCGCTACATCGTGAAAGGGGAGATGGACCGGGTGCTTACCCGCCCGATCCACAGCCTGTTTCAGATTATTATCGAGCGGATGGAGCTCGAGTCCATGTTCGGCGTGATCACAGGTGTGGCGATCATGTTTTACGCCGGCTCGCAGCTCGGGCTCACCGTCAGCTGGTACGACCCGTTCATGTTCATTCTGATGGTGGCGGGCGGAGCGCTTATTTACGCCGGGATCTTCATCATCCTTGCGAGCATCAGCTTCTGGTCCGACTCCCGCACCGACATCATGCCGATGATGTACAACATCGGCAACTACGGCCGCTACCCGGTGGACATCTACAACCAGGTGATCCGCTACGTGCTCACGTGGATACTGCCGTTCGCCTTTGTCGGCGTATATCCGGCAGCGTTTTTCCTCGGCCGCGACGAATGGTACTTTTACGCGTTTCTGACTCCCGTTATGGGGCTCGTGTTCATCACGATCGCCGTATTCGCGTGGAACGAAGGCGTCAAACGGTACCGGGGAGCGGGGAACTAGCCCCGGCGGTGGGGTGTTTTTCGGTCTAAGAACGCTTAGGAAATAATAAGGACGTTAAGGAAATAATAAGAACCCTAAGGAAATAACTAAGACGCTTAGGAAATATTAAGAACGCCAATCGCCGCCGCCCCGACCAGGGCTAAGTACAGATAAATCTGATTAAGTACAAGTAAAACTCCAGCAGCGCCTATACGGTACTCCCCAACCCCAACTCAACACCACACCCCTCGGTTCCTGTCCTAAACCACCACGCGTCCACATAAACTGGACAAAGAGGTGAATCGGATGGGAACTCTTTTTTTATGGCTCGTCACCCTTACAGCTGTTACCGGCATCATCATGAGCCTGCTTCTTTTAATCCGCAATCAGCCGCCTTACGGAAGGCGGGTATCAATACACAACTTTCTCGTCCTCCTGCTCGTGTACGCCACAGTCATTATCGGCTTCGGCTGCCTGTACCTGAGCCTGCACTTTAAAGGCATCCCCGTACTGGTGGAAGGCACCGGACGTCTCACCGGTTCGCTTGTTCACCTCATAGAAGACGTGATGTACTTCAGCGCCGTGACGCTTCTGACCGTCGGCTACGGGGACATCATCCCCCAGGGCCTCGGCCGCTGGATCGCCATGCTTCAGGCGCTCATCGGCTACCTGCTTCCGGCCGCCTTCGTTGTGACCACCGTCATTTACAATGAAAACAAACCAAATCGTTTGTAGCTCCGGCCGATCTTGGTTATCCTTATAGATGAACAGGAATCCGGAAGGAGAGTGGTCAAGCATGACAGTTGAAGTTGGACAGAAAGCACCTGAATTTACACTGCCGGCAAACGACGGCAAAGCCGTAAACCTCTCAGATTATAAAGGCAAATACGTTGTTCTCTATTTCTATCCGAAAGACATGACGCCGGGATGCACCACACAGGCGTGTGATTTCCGCGATCAGAAGGAATCTTTTGAAGAGCTCGACGCGGTGATCCTTGGCGTGAGCCCGGATCCGGTTGAGCGGCACGAAAAATTCATCGACAAGCACGGCCTCACGTTCCAGCTCCTCGCAGACGAAGATCACAAAGTCGCTGAAGAATACGGCGTCTGGAAACTGAAGAAAAACTTCGGCAAAGAGTACATGGGCATCGAACGCTCCACCTTCGTCATTGATAAAGAAGGAAACATCATCAAAGAGTGGCGCAAAGTGAAAGTGAAAGGCCACGTGGAAGAAGCACTCGAATTCATCAGAGAACAGCAGTAACCACTGAACGCTCCCTCCAGACAGGGAGCGTTTTTCACTGTTTCAACTTCCAATTTTCAGGGTTAGTATAGTCACTTTGACCTAATCAAAAAAGTGCCTTTCACCCGATAAACAGTATAAAGAACAGCGGAAATACGCGATATACGAATAAAACAAGGAAAATATCACTATAAAAAGTCAGAATATTGTTGACATGTTCTTTATTAAGAACTAAAATGAAAAATAATCAGATGAACGCCAAAATATACAAAATCATCCAATCCAGATTACCGACGTTATCACTCTCCGTTCACCCACAAAACATTCGTTCTATATGCAGAACAGCACACAGGCCACTCTGAGAAAAGAAGGTGACACATTTGCGTACGAATGCAAACAAGGAGATTGAGATCAAGCAGATCTATAATCTCCTGAAAAAACGTCTCTGGATTATTATTTTATTTTCAGCGCTGACGACCACCGGCGGATACATGTACCACCAGTCGATTCAGCCGGAACCGATTTACGATTCCACCTCAAGGATAATGATCAGTGAAAGCTCGGGCTATATGAATACACTCCGCGTGTTTATTACCGAACCGCCGGTCATGCAGGCCGTCATTGATGAACTCGGTCTTTCCATGAGCCCCCAGGCGCTCAGCACCAGGATTCATGTGGATAATATCAGTGATTCACAAATTGTCATGATCACAGCACAGGCCGGCAGCCCTGAAATGGCAGCCAGCATTGCAAATACAACGGCAGAACAGTATCAGGAAGTGGTCGCCTCCACCCTCGGGTTCACCGATGTGGAACAGCTCTCCGCCGCTGTGGCCAATCCGAATCAGCTGCCGATTAACCCGATGAGCAATAATCTTATCTACGCTGCCGCTGTATTCGGTATTTTTACCGCAATCGGCTTAATCTTCCTGCTCGACAGCATCGACAACCGGGTACGATACCGCCGGGAAGTGGAAAAGCTGCTTCAGGTTCCGGTAATCGGCGACGTTTCCAAAATGACGAGACGGACGATGCAGAAGACGACGAAAGAACATCGAAAAGCAGACGCATTGAGAGGTGAAACTGTTGGTGAATCTACTAAGGGATAGAAAAATCCCGCAGCTTGTCACAAACCCGAAATCGCAGATCGCCGAGGAGTTTGACCGGATCCGGCAGAACATCGAATTTGCCAGATATGAAATCAACACCAAAACGATTATCGTTACCTCTCCCGGCTACAATGAAGGAAAATCGACTGTTATTTCCAACCTTGCTATGAATCTGTCACATCACGGAAAGTCGGTGCTGCTGATTGACATCGATATTAAGGATCCTTCTTTAAATAAAATCTTCAATATAAAAAATACCGTGGGACTCACAAACGTTCTCTCCGGGCAGAAACCAGTTGAAGAGGCGATCAATCAGACCGAAAATGCCCGGCTGAAACTCATCACAACCGGACCCGTTCCCTACGACCTGGACAGCCTCCTTCAGTCCCGTAAAATGGACGAACTGCTCAAACGTGCGTCCCGGGAGTACGATTACGTGCTGCTTGACTCACCACCCGTTCTTGAAGGGGAAACGGCCAAAATCGTCGCCGGCCGCTGTGATGGCGCCATCATGGTGCTCCGTGTGAAGCGGACGGAGGATGAAGTGGCACTCGAGGCAAAAAAGATTCTGGAAATGACCAATACGAAACTGTTCGGCATCATAATGAACGCACGGAAACGAAAATTCTTTAAAAAGAACAAATAACCCTGACCCGCCGCCGCTGTCTCTTTTTTTACCTTTTACGTTCTTTATTACGAACAAAGTGTTCGTTCTGGTAATGTCTCCTGACCGTTATCAACTGGAGATACTCGGCCATGCTGTGGGCTTAACAAGCCTTAGATGCGAGTCATCAGTGGTGTGGCGTGAGGATGGGTTGAATGCCCATTTGATTTAATGCTTTTTGTGGTCCGGCAGCGTATGCCGGGCCGCTGTAAAGCATTAAATCCCGGCTGACCAGACCTGCAGTGAATCATTCAAAAAAAAGGAGGGATCGCTTGTGGCTTACAGAAGCAGAGTATCGCTGCTCGTTGTGATCGACACCATACTGATTGCAGCTGCCATTATTGCCGGCAGTCTGCTCGTGAGTATGTCGTTTTCATTTTTTAACGTTTTATTTCTCGTAACCGGTGTGATGCTCATCAGCTGTCATTTTTTATTTTCCTACAGGTACAATCTCTACAAAAAAGCATGGGAATACGCCAGTACAGGGGAACTGATGATCATTTTAAAAACCGTTTCCCTGTCAGTGCTCGCGACCGCCGCTGCCCAGTTTCTCCTCGTGCAGACGGTGCAGTTCAGACTGCTCGTGGTCGTCTGGCTGCTTCAGCTTTTCGCGATCGGAGGCACCCGCTTCACCTGGAGGATGTTCCGTGACCATTATCTGGCGCCCGTTCAGCCGCATCAGAAGCGCACGCTCATCGTGGGCGCAGGATCTGCAGGCACGATGATTGCCAGACAGCTCGTGAAAAACCGTCAGAGTGACATGATGCCGGTTGCTTTTGTGGACGACAACGAACGGCTTCATCATCTCGATATTCTAGGCGTTCCGGTCATCGGCGGCACCGAAGACATCACCGCTGCCGTAAAGGACTTTAATATCGACAACATCGTCATCGCGATCCCGTCACTGAAAAAGCACGAGCTGAATCCGATATTCAAGGAATGCGGGAAAACCTCGGCAAAAACGCAGATCCTGCCGCTTATTGAGGATCTGGTTTCCGGAAAAGTCTCCATTAACCAGTTCCGGGAAGTGAAGGTTGAGGACCTCCTCGGCAGAGAGCAGGTGGAGCTCGACATTGAAGGGATCTCCAAGCAGCTCTCAGGGCGTGTCGTTCTCGTTACAGGGGCAGGGGGATCGATCGGGTCGGAAATCTGCCGGCAGATCACCCGCTTCAAGCCGCAGAAACTCGTTCTTCTCGGTCACGGGGAGAACAGCATTTATTCGATTGAAATGGAGCTAAAGGCCAAGTTCAGGCACCACAACATCCAATACGTAACGGAAATTGCCGACATTCAGGATGAGGAAAAAATGCAGCAGATCATGAATTTCCATAAACCGTGTGTCGTCTATCACGCCGCGGCTCACAAGCACGTGCCGCTGATGGAGCGGAACCCGGAGGAAGCAGTCAAAAACAACATGATCGGCACGCGCAACGTCGCCCTTGCCGCCTCCAATCACGGGGTCACGACATTCGTGATGATCTCCTCGGACAAGGCAGTTAACCCCACGAGCGTGATGGGATCAAGCAAGCGTCTGGCAGAGATGATCGTTCAGGCAATGGACCAGAGAAGCCGGACGAGCTTTATCACCGTCCGCTTCGGAAACGTTCTTGGAAGCCGGGGCAGCGTCATTCCTCTTTTTAAACATCAGATCCAGAACGGCGGTCCGGTCACGGTCACCCATCCGGACATGGTCCGCTATTTCATGACGATCCCGGAAGCGTCGCGCCTCGTGCTTCAGGCCGGAAGTCTTGCCAGAGGCGGGGAAACCTTCGTCCTGGACATGGGGGAGCCGGTCAAAATCGTGGATCTGGCAAAAAACCTGATCAAACTGTCCGGATACTCAGAGGAAGAGGTCGGGATTACCTACACAGGAATGCGGCCGGGAGAAAAGCTGTTTGAGGAACTTTTGAATGACCACGAAGTGCACGACGAACAGATTTACCCGAAAATTTACATCGGAAAAACCGCAGACGTACTCATCAGCGAAATCGAAACGCTGATGGCCAACTACGACACGTACAGTAAACAGGAGCTCCGGGAAGAGCTTCTGTATCTGGCCAATTTAAAACCGCAGCCCGGCAAACAGGAAGTGCCAGCTGAAAAAAGAGAAGAAATGGTACCGATGGAAGTGTAAAGCACTGCCTATTTCAGGGGAGGGAATTATGAGAGTAAAAAAAGCGATCATTCCGGCAGCAGGGCTTGGAACACGGTTTCTGCCGGCAACAAAGGCGATGCCAAAGGAAATGCTCCCGATTGTGGACAAACCGACGATTCAGTACATTGTGGAGGAAGCCGTCGCATCGGGCATTGAAGACATCATCATCGTAACCGGGAAAGGCAAGCGGGCGATCGAGGATCACTTCGACCATTCATTTGAGCTTGAGCAGACCCTGATGAAAAAAGGAAAGACCGAGCTTCTGGATGAAGTGCAGAAATCTTCAAAAATGGTGGACATTCACTACATCCGCCAAAAGGAGCCGAAAGGTCTCGGTCATGCGATCTGGTGCGCCAGAAAGTTTATCGGGGACGAGCCGTTCGCAGTGCTGCTGGGTGATGACATCGTCCAGGCGGACAAACCGTGCCTCAGGCAGCTGATCGAACAGTACAACCACTACAACGCATCCATACTCGGTGTACAGACGGTACCGGATGAAGAGGTTTCCCGCTACGGCATTGTCGCCGGCCAGGCTATGGGCGAGCGGATCTGCAGTGTGAGCCATCTGGTGGAAAAACCACCGTTAAGCGAGGCGCCGTCCAACCTGGCCATTCTAGGCCGCTACATTTTAAGCCCGAAAATCTTTGATATCCTCGGCACACAGACTCCAGGTGCCGGCGGGGAAATTCAGCTCACCGACGCGATTGCCCGGCTGAAAATACAGGAAGCGGTGTACGCCTACGATTTCGAAGGGACCCGCTACGACGTGGGTGAAAAGATGGGCTTTATTAAAACAATGATTGACCTGGGGCTCCAGCGTGACGACCTCCGCCATGAGCTTCTGGACTACCTGGCTGAAGTGATGGAACAGCAGCTGGTCAAATAGGAGGCACGCCATGCAGAAGAAAATTCTTCTTTGCGCAACGGTCGACTATCACTTTAAAGCTTTTCACCTTCCTTACATGAAATGGTTTAAGGAGCAGGGATGGGAGGTTCACGTTGCGGCATCGGGCGAACTGAAGCTTCCCTACACCGATGTGAAATACAATCTCCCGATTAAGCGCTCTCCGTTCCGGCTGGAAAATCTTGCAGCACTTCGGGAGCTTCGGGCGATCGTGGACCGGGAGCAGTTCGCCATCGTGCACAGTCACACGCCGATTGGCGGGGTGATCGGCAGACTTGCAGCAGGCCGCGCCAGAAAAAACGGCACAAAAGTATTTTACACCGCTCACGGCTTTCACTTCTGCAAAGGGGCACCGGCTGCGAACTGGCTCTGCTACTACCCGGTGGAAAAACTGCTGGCCTCTCTCACCGACTGCCTGATCACGATCAATGAGGAAGATTACGAGCGGGCCAAACATCACCGGCTGTCAGCAGGCACGATCGCCCACGTGCACGGAGTGGGCGTGGACACGGAAAAGTTCAGGCCTGCCGATGACTGCGACCGGCACAACACACGGGAAAAGCTGGGTTATTCAGACGAGAATGTGCTGCTTTTTTACGCAGCGGAATTTAATAAAAACAAGAATCAGCAGTTTCTTATTCATACGCTATCCACACTCAAAGACGAGCTCCCCGGAGCTCGTCTTCTGCTTGCAGGAGAAGGATCGCTCGAGGAGGAGTGCAGACAGCTTGCCAAAAGGCTTGATGTAGCAGACCGGATCGACTTTTTAGGCTTCCGAAAAGACATCGCACGGCTTTTACCGGCCTGTGATATTGCCGTCGGCTCCAGCTATCGCGAAGGGCTGCCGGTCAATATTATGGAAGCGATGGCGTGCGGGCTGCCGGTTGTAGCCACCGAAAACCGGGGTCACTGCGAGCTCGTAGTCCAGGGCGTGAACGGCTGGACCATCGCCCCAGGTGACGGCCACACGTTTGCCGAAAAAATAAAGCTTCTGGCCGAGAAGGAACAGCTCCGCCGCACATTCGGCGATCTGTCCCGCGCCCGGATGACGAGCCGGTACTCCATGAACCTGATCCTGGGCGAAAAAAAGAAACTCTACGGAAAGTACATGAATGAAATGGAGGAGGCTGTGTGGGCAATCCAGTGAGAGTGTTACATGTTGTCGTGAATATGAACCGGGGAGGCGCCGAGACGCTCCTTATGAATCTGTACCGGAACATGGACCGCAAAAAGGTCCAGTTTGATTTTCTTACATGTAAAGACGGCGTGTTTGACCGCGAAATCGAGCAGATGGGCGGGCGGATCCACCGGATTCTCTATATTACCGAAGCGGGGCACTTCGGCTTTCAGAAGGCGCTGCACACGTTCTTCGCCGCCCACAGAGAGTACAAAATCGTTCATTCTCACTTGGACAAAATGAGCGGCATCGTGCTGAAAGCGGCAAAGGAGAGCGGGGTTAAGATCCGGATCGCCCATAGCCATAACACGAGCAGCGAAGGCAGCGTCCCGGTAAAAATGTACAAATGGTACGCAGGGAAACAGATTGGCCGATCGGCCACCCATTTTCTCGCATGCTCCGATCTGGCGGGAAGATGGCTGTTTGAGAAAAGCGGACGAAAGTACAGGATCTTAAAAAACGGGATCATGTGTAAGGACTTTGCCTACTCATCGGTCAAAAAGGAGCAGGTGAGGGAGGAACTGAACCTGGCAGCTGAGGATTTTGTGATCGGCCATGTGGGGCGGTTCAACCATCAGAAGAATCACACCTATCTGATTGATTTGTTTGGTGACATCAAAAAGACAGTTCCGCAAGCCAAACTGATTCTTGCCGGCGACGGTGAATTACGAGCGCGCATCGAAAAGAAGGTAACGGAAAAGAAGCTTACAGACGATGTCCTGTTTCTCGGCGTCAGAAACGACGTGCAGCGGCTTGTTCAGGCAATGGACGTGTATCTTTTTCCGTCTCTGCACGAAGGGCTGCCGGTCACGCTGGTGGAGGCGCAGGGTGCCGGGCTGCCGTGCCTCGTTTCAGATGTGATTACACATGAAGTGGATATGGGAGCGGGCCTGGTCCGGTTTCTGCCCCTACACGATCACACGAGGTGGATTGCGGCAGTGAAGAAGCTGGCTGAGAAGCCGCCACAGCGGATGGTATCAAACCAGGCCTTGGCTGCGAGCGGGTACGACATCCGCCATACAGCCGAATGGACACAGGGATTTTATCTCACCGTTTAAAGAGAGGAGGAGGTCGATGAACAAGACACTTACGGTGTTTACCCCCACCTACAACCGGGCGTTTTGCCTCGATCAGCTTTACGAGAGTCTGATCCGGCAGCCATCGAGAGAGTTTATCTGGCTCATCATTGATGACGGCTCAACCGATCACACCACGGATCTCGTAAACTCGTGGATTGATGAAGGGAAAATTGAGATACGTTACTTCTATCAGACGAACCAGGGCATGCACGGGGCTCACAATACCGCATACGAGCTGATCGATACGGAGCTGAACGTGTGTATCGATTCAGATGATTTAATGGCAGAAGGCGCGGTCGAAAAGATTCTTTCTTTTTGGTCTGAAAAGGGCAGTGACCGTGTGAGCGGTATTGCCGGACTCGATCTGGACCTGAAGGGAAACGTGATCGGCTCGAAGCTTCCGGAAAACATAAGCCGGTCTACGTTATTTGATCTCTATCACCGGCATGGTGTAACAGGGGATAAAAAGCTGGTCTACCGCACCGACCTGACGAAAAAATACCCGTATCCCCTGTTTCACGGTGAGCGGTATGTGGGGCTTGCCTATAAGTATTATAAGCTCGATGAGGACTATGAGCTGCTGCTTCTTAACGAGCCGCTCTGTGTGGTTGAGTACCTGGAGGACGGCTCATCAATGAACATGTTCCGTCAGTATTATCGAAATCCAAAAGGTTTTTCATTTTACCGGAAGGAACTGATGAAGCTTCCCTTCGTGGATCTGAAGTTTAAATTCAGGCAGGCGATTCATTATGTATCCAGCAGCATGCTTGAAAAAAACACCCGGTTCTTATTTGAAACACCAACACCCTTGCTGACGGTGCTGGCGATCCCGCCCGGGCTCGTTTTATATGCTCACATCCTGACAAAACAGCGAACCGCCTCTTCCCCTTAGGAAGAGAAACAGAAAGAAAGGATTACACCTATGGCAATCCTTTACGCAAACCTGGCAATAGTATTCAGCTTGTCCTTTTTGTCGCGCTACAGCGCCCAGACTGGGCTTGATCAGTCACTCATACAGCCGGTGGAGATCCGGCCAAATCGGTATTTTGCATTTTTCGCTATGCTCACGCTCGTGATTGTGTCCGGACTCCGGATCAATATCGGAGACACCTACTATTACCGGCATGCCTTTGAAACAAATGTGTTCACACTCGATTACGCTCTTTCACAAAAGGATTTCGGTTTTGCGATCCTCCAGTATGTGCTGCAGCAGATCACAACGGATGCACAGATTCTTATTTTTGTAACAGCACTCATTACCAACGTGCTGATAGTAGCTGTATTGTACAAATACTCCCGGGTCTTTGAACTTAGCCTGTACGTGTATGTCACGAGCGGGCTGTTTCTCGTCTCCATGAACGGGATCAGGCAGTTTCTTGCCGCAGCGATTATCTTTACAGCAACGAAATACATTATGGACGGCAGCTGGAAGAAGTTTACGATCGTCGTGCTCATCGCATCAACGTTTCACCAGAGTGCACTTATTTTAATTCCTATTTATTTTATCGTTAGGCGTCCGGCCTGGACACAGGTGACCTTCGGTATTCTGCTTGGCGGCCTCATTCTGGTCGCAGGGTATGGATATTTTTCACAGGTGCTGTTCTCCGCTCTCGGCGACAGTCAGTACGGGCATTATTCGGAGTTCTCGGAAGGCGGCGCGAGCATCCTGCGGGTACTCGTTTACGGCGCACCGCTACTGATTGCTTTCATAGGGAGAGAGCGGCTGCGGGAGCTGTTCCCGAATGGTGACTTCATCGTCAATCTCTGTGTCTTAAATCTTCTGTTTATGATCATAGCTTCGCAGAACTGGATTTTTGCACGCTTGACCATCTACTTCGGTCTCTACCAGCTCATTCTTGTGGCCTGGATCGTGAAGCTGTTTGCCGAAAAGGACCGGAAGCTCGTGTATTATCTGATTCTCATATTCTATTTTATTTTCTTTTATTACGAGCACGTGCTGGCACTGAATATTGAGTATAGAAGCAACTTTTTTTAGAAGGTGATGCATTTGGAACCAATCAGTGAAGAAATACTCAAATCCATTCTCATGAAAACATACCGACTTGGCGAATCAGGGAAACAGATCTCAGCAGCTGAGCTGGTAAAACGAATTGAAGCCGACCTCGAAAAATGCGTAAAAACGGCTCATAAAGTTTGATAAGGGGGTGACCGCCGTTAAACGAACGTTCGATTTTACTGCAGCGTCTCTGCTGCTGCTCTTTTTGGTACCGCTCATGATCGTTCTGGCGCTGCTGGTCAGGTGGAAGCTCGGCGCGCCGGTACTGTTCAGGCAGGAGCGCCCGGGACTCTATGAAAAGCCGTTTTACTTTCTGAAGTTCAGAACGATGACAGGGGAAACAGACCGGGCCGGGAACCTTCTGCCTGATGAACAGCGGCTCACTCCGTTCGGTATGTTTCTGCGCAGATACAGTCTCGATGAACTGCCTCAGCTGTTCAACGTGCTGAAGGGCGACCTTAGTCTTGTCGGCCCGCGTCCGCTCTTAATGGAATATCTGGACCTTTATACTGATGAACAGCGTGTTCGTCATGAGGTGAAGCCGGGCATTACGGGGTGGGCCCAGGTAAACGGGCGCAACGGCATCAGCTGGGAAAAGAAATTCGAGTACGATTACTGGTATGTAAAGAATCATTCGTTTCTCATTGACCTGAAAATACTGTTTATGACCGTGTATAAAGTTTTCCGGTCCGAAGGGATTTCCCAGACCGGGCACGTAACGGTCAAGCGATTTGAAGGAGCGGGAGCAAAAGTGAGGGGAGGCCCGTCATGAAAATTGTACTGGTCGGACAGGGCGGCCACAGCAAAGTGATCACGGACATGATTGAACAAACCGGGGACGGGGAGGTCGTCGGTTATTTTGATGATTTGTATCAGGAAGTCCTCGTCGTGGACGGAATGGTCAGAGGACCTGTTCAGGCGGCGAAAAGAGTGGTCGAGGAAAACCCGGAACTGAAGCTTGTGATCGCAATCGGAAATAATCGCGTAAGAAAAGAAATCGTGTCCATGCTTGGACTGCCGGCTGATCAGTACGCAACGATCGTTCATCCCTCGGCGGTTATCAGCTCACACGCCACAATTGGCAGTGGAACGGTCGTCATGCCGCTGGCAGTCGTGCAGGCAGATGCCGCAGTTGGCGATCATGTGATTCTTAACACCGGTGCCATCGTGGAGCATGACAACATCATTGCCGATTACGTCCATCTCTGCCCGAGAGCAGCACTTGCGGGTACCGTCCGGGTGGAAGAAGGAACCCAGGTAGGAACCGGCGCTGCCATCATTCCGGGGATCACGGTTGGAAGCTGGACGAAAGTCGGGGCAGGCGCGACGGTCATCCGTGACGTACCTGCCGGCTGCACCGCAGTGGGGATACCGGCACGCCATACACAGAAAGAGGGTGAAAACGAAGGTGTTAAAAACTACCTCTAAACCGAGAATTCATCTGGCTTCTCCGCACATGAGCGGGGAAGAGCAGCGCTATATTGATGAAGCATTCGAGTCGAACTGGATTGCGCCAGTCGGACCGCATATTAACGCCTTCGAAAAAGAAATTGCCGAGTATACCGGGGTGAAAGGGGCACTGGCAGTCAGTTCAGGCACAGCAGCGATTCACCTGGCGCTCATCCTCCTCGATGTGAAACAGGGGGATACAGTGTTTTGTTCGTCACTCACTTTTGTGGCGAGCGCCAACCCGATTATCTACCAGGGAGCCGAACCGGTTTTCATTGATTCAGAGCCGGAAACGTGGAACATGTCACCGGAAGCACTGAAACATGCGCTGGAGGAGGCATACGAACAACATCGTCTCCCAAAAGCCGTGATCGTGGTGAACCTGTACGGTCAGAGCGCGAAAATGGAGGAAATCTCGGCTCTCTGCGGAGAGTTTGACGTGCCGGTCATTGAAGACGCAGCCGAATCACTCGGTTCGGCGTATGGAAACCGGAAAAGCGGCAGCTTCGGCAAATTCGGGATCTTCTCATTTAACGGCAACAAAATTATCACCACATCAGGCGGTGGGATGCTCGTTTCCGATGATACCGATGCTCTCGAACGCGCAGGCTTCCTTGCCACACAGGCACGGGATAAGGCCCTTCACTACCAGCACAGTCAGACGGGGTATAACTACCGGATGAGTAACATTCTCGCTGGTGTGGGCAGAGCCCAGCTGCACATTCTTGAGAAACGGGTCACGCAGAAGCGTCTCGTGTTTGAGCGGTACTTTATGGAACTGGCCCACATCCCGGGTGTACAGTTTATGCCTGAAATGAACGGCACGATGTCCAACCGCTGGCTCACCGCCCTGACGCTCGATCCGGCTGTCAGTGAGGTCACTCCATATGACATTCTTGGCGCACTGGCCGAGGAGAATATCGAAGCCAGGCCCGTCTGGAAGCCGCTTCATCTGCAGCCTCTGTTTGACCGGTGCCGGTTCTACGCCCATGGAGAACAGAGCGTATCAGAGAGGCTGTTTGAATCCGGCATCTGCCTGCCGTCCGGAACAAATATGGAAGTGATAGATCAGGAACGAGTGATCGACTGTATCAGAAATGTATTCGATCAGGCCGGCCTGCGGGGAACGCGATATGAAACAACGTAAACCGCTGCGCATCCTGCACGTAGTCGGAGCGATGAACCGCGCCGGCACGGAAACGATGCTCATGAACGTGTTCCGTCAGATTGACAGAAGCCGGATGATGTTTGATTTCGTTTCCTACAGCAATGAGGAAGCCGACTATGATAAAGAGATCGAAGCCCTCGGCGGCAGAGTGATCAGACTTTCAAAAACATACGGCATCATGGACCTGGTCCATACGATGAAAACATACGGTCCCTACGATGTGGTGCACGCACATACTCTTTTTCACTGCGGAATTGCCAATGCCGCCGCCAAAATCGCCGGGGTAAACATACGAATTGCCCATGCCCATACGACAGACGATGACCGCCAGACCGTCATCCGCAAATTGTACACCGGAAGTATGAAACGACTCATCCGGGCGACTTCCACAGATTTTATGGCCTGCAGCAGTCACGCTGGAGGATTTTTGTTTGGAAAAAGAGTCATCTCCGGCCACAGATACCGCTACCTGCCGAACGCGATTCCGTATGAGCAGTACACACATGTGAACGAAGAAGCCGTGAAGCAGGTGAAGCGGGAATTCGGTCTGGAAAAACGCTTCGTTGTCGGTCACGTGGGGCGCATGATCGAGCCGAAAAACCACCGCTTCCTGCTGAAGGTATTTAAAGAGCTGCGGAAAAAAGAGCCGGGAGCTGTCCTGCTTCTGGTCGGAGACGGCGATTTGAGACGCGAACTTGAACGGGAGGTCCGGGAGGAGAACCTGACCGGTCACGTCCGGTTTACAGGGCTCCGCAACGATATTCCGGTGCTGCTTCATGCGATGGACGTGTTTGTGTTTCCTTCCATCTATGAGGGACTCGGACTCGTACTTCTGGAAGCCCAGGCAAGCGGCTTGCCCTGCATCGTGTCGGAAGCGATTCAGCCGGAAGCGGATTTGAATCTCGGCCTGATGTCCCGCCGATCCCTGCACGAAGCCCCGGCAAAGTGGGCAGAGAAAATCACTACATGTATAGGGAAAAAGAAGCCCGATCCAGATGAGATCGGGGAAGCGTTTCTGCATAACGACTATTCCGTTGATCAGGGAATTGCCGCCCTGTCTGAAATTTACGAGCAGTCATGGAGGTGCCCATGAAAAAGAACGTACTGATAGCTTCATTTGATTTAGAAGTCGGCGGCGTGGAACGAAGCCTCATCAGCATGCTGAGAAACTATGACTACGACCAGTATGAGGTGGACCTGAAACTTTTCAGCCATACAGGGGACTTTATGGATCTCCTTCCACCGGGGCCGGGACTGCTGACAGAGTGCCCGAAATATAAAACGTTCCGCCTCTCGATTGCCGAGACAGTGAAACGGGGCTCGTTCGCGCTCGCGGCTGCTCGTCTCCGCGCTAGGTACAAAGCTGCCCGGTCAGGAGCGGAGGAAACCGGATACCGCCAGATGCAGTACATGTGGCAGTATGCCCTGCCTCACCTGCCAGAAGCGCGTAAACCTTACGATATCGCCATCAGCTATCTGTGGCCCCACGATTTTGTAGCTTACAAGGTCACGGCGAAAACGAAGATCGCCTGGATCCACACCGACTATTCAACGGTCGATACAGACGTTGAACGGGATCTGAAAACGTGGAGTGCGTTCGATGCGATCATAGCGGTGTCGGACCAGTGCAGGAAAGCGTTTCTGAAGAAATATCCGATCCTGAAAAAGAAAGTTCACGTGGTCGAAAACATTACATCGCCTGACATGGTGAGAACGCTCGCCAGTGAAGAGGAACCGGAACCTCTTAATCGGGATCACCGATTCAAGTTTGTCACCGTCGGGCGTCTGTCCCACGCAAAGGGGATCGATCAGGCGGTGGAAGCACTCAAACTTCTAGTAGATAAAGGTTACTCAGATGCTGCCTGGTATGTGGTCGGCTACGGCGGTGACGAAGCGGCCATCAGAGAAGCGGTCGCCTCTTACGGACTGGAGGATCACTTCTTTCTGTTAGGCAAAAAAACGAATCCGTACCCGTACATGAAAGCCGCGGACGTTTACGTGCAGCCGTCCCGGTACGAAGGAAAGGCCGTCACCGTCGGGGAAGCGCAGATACTGGGAAAACCGGTTTTGATCACGAACTATCCGACAGCCAGGAGCCAGGTGAAAGACGGCGTGGACGGGCTCATCTGCAGCCAGGGACCGAAGGGAATTGCCGATGGACTAGAAGTGATGCTCACAAACGAGCGGCTCCGGCAGAAGCTCTCGGCCAACTGCCTCGAGACCGATTACCGCAACCACGACGAACTGCTCAAGCTCTATACACTGCCGTAAGGAGGACTGTGATGTGTGACAAAGTAAGTATTGTAATTCCGGTTTACAAAGTCGAGAACTACCTCGACCGCTGTGTGAACAGCGTGACCGGTCAAACCTATGAAAATCTCGAAATTATTCTCGTAAATGACGGTTCTCCTGACCGGTGCGGTGCGATGATCGATGGGTACGCGAAAACAGACCATCGAATCAACGCCCTTCATAAAGAGAACGGGGGCTTGTCGGATGCGAGAAACTTTGGAATGGAGCATGTCTCCGGCACCTACACCATGTTTCTCGACAGTGACGACTGGCTCGACAGTCGGGCGGTGGAAAACATGCTCGAAGCCCTGAAAACGAACAATGCCGACGTGGTACAGTCGGCTTTTTATTATGCTCACGCCAGCTACTCCCTGTTTGATAACCGGGTCTACCGTAAGGACGGCAGTCAGGATGTGCTGGAAAACGAGGAACTCATGTACGAGCTTGTGGTAAACGAGAAGGTAAAGAACTTTGCCTGGGGCAAGCTCTACAGAACAGACCTTATCAGACCTCTCCCCTTTAAAAAGGGCGTCCTTTTCGAGGACGTATTCTGGGCTCATCACGTGATGAAGCAGGTAAAGCGGTTCGTGCTCCTTCACGATCCGCTCGTTTACTATCTGCAGCGGGAGGACAGTATCGTCGCTTCCTATAACACGAGAAACCTTGATATTCTCGAGGGCCTGAAAGAACGGCACCGCTTCCTGATACAGCACTATCCGCATTTTCTTTCCGAGTCCTACCGAATGCTGTTTCAGACGAGCCTGATCCATTTCAATCTTCTGTTTCGAAAACGGACCGGAGAACAGGAACGAAAACAAATCCGCGCCTACATCCGGGAAAATCAGGAGCAAATAAGGGAAGCTGTCAGCGAAGACCGGGAATTAACCACGCAGCTGACCCTGTTTCTCGTTCATCCGTACGCGAACATCGGCTTTCTTGCCGGGAGAAAGATGATCCGGAAGCTCGTTCCGGACAAAGAAGCACCACTGGAAAAAGTGAAATGATAAGGAGGGCGGTTTTTGGTGGGGATTAGAGAAAAAATCAGGAAAAAAGCAGCGCTCTTTATGATTTCCGTTTTCAACCGGATGCCTATCAAAAAGAACAAAGTCTTTTTCACAAGCTATTACGGCAGTCAGTACGGCTGCAACCCGAAGTACGTAACGGAACACATTCTGAAAAATTATCCGGCAGGCACGTTCGATCTGGTTTGGGCATTCAACCGTCCCGAGGAAAAAGGACCGAAGGAAGTCGTCAGGAAAGTAAAAGTCATGTCACTCCGTTACTTTTACGAACTTTGTACATCAAAAATTGTGCTCACAAACTTCAGAACCACAGACCTGTTCGTGAAAAGAAAAGACCAGTACTACATTCAGACGTGGCACAGCTCGCTTCGCTTGAAGCAAATCGAGAAGGATGCCGAGGAATCGCTACCCGAGCACTATGTGGAGATGGCAAAGAAGGATTCAGAGAAAATTGATCTTCTGTTAAGTGGCTGCCGCTACAGCACATCGATCTTTGACCGGTCGTTCTGGTTTGAGGGATTTCTGTTCGAACACGGCACCCCGCGAAACGACCTGCTCATCAAAGGCGATCACAAAGTGAAGGATCGCATATATCGGAATTTTCATCTGCCAAAAGACGAAAAAATCATCCTCTACGCACCTACATTCAGAAAGGACAACCGTCTGGATGTGTACGATGTGGACTATGAAAACGTGCTTGAACGGCTGAAAATGCGCTTCGGAGGGGAATGGACATTTCTTGTAAAACTCCACCCTCATCTGTCCGGGAAATCAGATCAGCTGGTGTACGGCGAGCGGGTGAAAGATGCAACTGACTTTGACGACATCCAGGAGCTGCTCAGTGTGAGCGATGCGCTGATCACGGATTACTCGTCCCTCATGTTCGACTTTGCGATCACAGGCAGACCATGTTTTCTCTACACGCCGGATCTTCACGACTACGTGAAAAACGACCGGCGTTTTTATTTTGAAATCAACGAGCTTCCATTTATTAAAACAGAAACCGCAGCGCAGCTGGTCGAGGCGGTAGAGAAGTTTGATTATCAGGACTACGAGCGGAAAGTGTCGGCTTTTCACAAAGAAGTCGGCACCTTTGAAAGAGGAGAGGCCAGTGAGAAACTGACTGAACATATGCAGGCAGTAATCGAAAACAGGGAGGTACTACCATCGTGAAAAAATACAAACTCGGCTACACAACAGGCGTGTTCGATCTATTCCATGTGGGACATCTGAACATTCTCAGAAAAGCAAAAGAACAGTGCGAGACACTCATTGTCGGGGTCAGCACAGACGAACTCGTAGAGGCATACAAGAACAAAACACCGGTCATTCCCCACGACGAGCGGGCCGAAATCGTCCGTGAAATCAAATACGTGGATATCGTCGTCCCGCAAACTGACCGCAACAAATTCGGAGCCTGGGAAGTCCTGAAGTTCGACGCCATGTTCGTCGGCGACGACTGGAAAGGCAGCCCGCTCTTCAGCGAACTGGAAAACAGATTCAATGAAGTCGGCGTTGATCTCGTTTACCTGCCTTACACGCGTGGGGTGTCATCAACGATGGTGAAAGAGAAAATGAAGGTGTAAACATATATGGGCTCAAAAACAAGGGGATCCTTACTGCCTAAACCCGTTAATAACATTAATGCTTATATAGAGAACCAGAAAAAAGAAAAACAAGCAGTCAGGGAGCAATTAAAAGAATCAATCAGGGGACATCAGAACCAACTTCAATCAGGAAAGTATGAACTTACCCGTACCGACGGGGGCAAACCAGTCGCATATGTAAAAAATAAGCAGAACGTAAATTATTTAAGAAAGCTCTGCTCGCAATTGGATTCGCCTCCTACGAAACACGGGATGTTGAAAAGCAAGCTCAGGAACTTTCTGCATTACTTTATTAAATTTAATGATTTGAGGATTTATTCAACCGATAGTATTGCTGATGGCAGCATTGTGATGAAAACATATAATGGGGATTTGAAGATTATCGATCTGAGATCGGGACTAGTAAAAAGTATTTTGGCAGAAAAGAGAAAAGTAAAGTCCATTGAGAAAACTTTCAAGACATTCAGTAAACATTTCAAAATTCATATTATCGGTTTTAATCAATACGAGTCTTCTTATATTGAAAGGCTAATTGATTACAAACCGTTCTCCGATTGGACTGAAAAGGAAAAAAAAGATGCAATAGAAACTATTTTCAGCAATTTCAACAGTTATTTTTATGAAAAGAAAAACAGATTAAAGAAAACAATAACCGTAACCAGTCTTATTTCCAATTTGGAGAAAAAGGCAGGGAGTCACAATATTATTGAAAGTATAAAATATCAAATACCTGAGAGCGCTTATTCTGACGCATGGCCGAAGGTAAAAAGCCACGGGGACTGCGTTTTGAGTAATGTCCTGCTGAAGGATGGTCAGTTTTACTTCATAGACTGGAATGACTCTGGAAAGTACGTGTTCTTTTATGATCTTCTGAACGGTATTTTTGGTGAAGCAGCTTTTCATAATAATGACTCATTTCTTTATGACTACTTAACAGGAGAATATGATGAGCATTTCAGCAAAGCCTTTCAATTATTCGGTCTTCATTACGATCAGGACAAAAAACTGTATTATTTAGCTGTCTTCATGCTGGAACGCATATTATTTCGTTACAAACACAAAAATGATGTACATATAGAATCTGTTTTATCAATATATGAGAGAGTACTGAAGAAAGCCGAAGAAATAAATACTGAGGAATCGAGGTGTTAATGTTGAAGAAAATACTGTTTGCAATCGACTCCCTCAATTGTGCTGGAGCAGAAAAAAGCCTCGTAACTCTATTAGGTTTACTTGACTACCAAAAGTATTCAGTCGACCTTATGCTTTTTGGGCATGGGGGAGAACTGGAAGAACTCGTTCCACCGGAAGTAAACATATTGCCCCGAACAAGGTATACAGCTTTTAATGAATATAGCTTAAAAAAAGCAGTAAAAAAGTCGATACATGAACATCATTTTACAGCCTTACGATCAAGGATAGCTTATTCGGTCAGGTTACGGACCGGCAATTACAAGAATGCACAAAAAGCACGAATATTCTGGCAAATCTCTTCGCGTGCTTTCGAGCAAAACGTAAAAGATTATGATGTGGCAATCAGCTATGCTCAGGGCGTTCCCACTTTCTATGTAGCAGAAAAGGTCAAAGCAAAAAGGAAATTTGCCTGGGTGAATGTGAGTTACAGACTTGATGAGAAAGAGCAGGAATATCAAAAGCAGTATTATGATATGTATGACCGGATCGTAGCAGTGTCGGAATCAACAAAAGAAGTATTCCTAGAAACCTTTCCAGACTACGTAAAGAAAATGAGTGTTATTTATGATATCAATAATCCAGAATTCATAACCAGAATGGCAAAAATAGAAACAAGTTACGAGGATGATTTTGATGGTCTGAGAATCCTGACAATTGGAAGATTAGCAAACCAAAAGGGCTACGATATTGCTCTTGATGCCTGCAGGAAACTGAAGGAAACCGGCCTTCATTTTCGGTGGTATGCATTGGGGAAAGGACCACTGGAGCAGGAGATTGAGAAAAAAATACAAAAGTATGGATTAACAGAGCACTTTATTCTTCTGGGAGTTAAATCAAATCCATATCCTTACATCGCAAATGCTGATCTATATGTCCAAACATCAAGGTTCGAAGGTTTTGGATTGGCTATCGCAGAAGCAAGAATGCTTAATGTGCCGGTCGTAACGACTGAATTTGATGCAGTTTATAATCAGATGGTACAAGGAAAGAACGGTTTGGTTACGGGTATTAATGGAATAGATGTTGCAAAGGGAATTGAGGAATTACTTTTAGACAGAGAGCTTTACAAACAAATCAAAAAGTATCTTAAAAGTGAGAAGAAAGGCAATCCTGAGGAATTCAACAAGTTTTATCAACTAATAGAAGGACAGGAAGTTGATAACAATGAAGAAAAAGAAAGTATTGTTCATGCTTATTAACATGAATATTGGTGGTACAGAAAGAGCTTTTTTAAATATGGTATCGGAAATGCCTTCGGAAAAATATGAAATAACACTTTTATTGCTTGAAAAATCCGGTGGCTTCTTAGAACAGGTTCCGAGTCACGTAAATATTGTATATATTGACGGCTATAATCAAATTAAGCCTCTAATTAATGAGCCTCCAAAACAATCAGCTCTCCAACTCATTAAAAAGGGAAAATTCTTTAAAGCACTTGCTTTTTCAACTTATTACTTTGTCTCAAAAGTAACAAAACGTAAAGAAATACTGTTTAATTATCTGGCTAAAAAAATAGAACATGAAGGTGAATATGACACGGCGATAGCTTATGCAGGTCCAATGGACTTCATAAGCTATATTGTTTTAAATAAGATAAAGTCCGTTAGGAAGAAGCAATGGATTCATTTTGATATAAACAAAATTGGCTTTAGCAAGTCATTTGCAAAGAATATTTATCCGGATTTTGACAAAATTTATGTAGTTTCAGAGGAAGCCAATCAAAAGTTAATTAATAAAATTCCTCGAATAAAGAATAAGACTAGAGTTATTCAGAATTTTGTTTCAAAGGAAATAGTAAATAAGCTCTCAAAATCAGGGGAGGGATTTCAGGATAACTACGATGGAAAAAGAATATTAACAGTTGGAAGGATTGCACATGAGAAAGGCCCTGACCTTGCGATTGAAGCTGCAAAATTACTACGTAAAGATGGTGTCAACTTTAGATGGTACTGGGTAGGAGAAGGAAAGGAAATGAAACATTCCCAAGTCCTAATTAAAAAGCTAAATCTCGAGAACCAATTTATTCTTTTAGGTTCTAAATCTAATCCTTATCCCTACATGGCTAATTGTGACTTATACATCCAGCCTTCTCGATATGAAGGATTTTGCATCACTACATTGGAAGCAGCTTGTTTTAATAAGCCCATTATAACAACCGATGTTAATGGAGCCAGAGAGCAGTTTCACGATAATGAAAATGGACTTATTGTAGAAATTACAAGTCAAGGACTGTACCAGGGAATAGCACGATTGCTAAAGGATGAATTACTTCAACAAAGATTAATTAAAGGATCAACGGAAGAGGAAAGGAATAAGCAGATGAATTTTGACCAAATTATTTAGTTGTTAGACTTAGAGAGGGAGGGAGTAATGAAATCAATTAGTATAGTTGTTCCCATTTATAATGTTGATCAGTATCTTGAGGCCTCCATTGAATCTATTATGAAACAGACTTATCAAAATCTTGAAATCTTATTAGTCAATGATTGCTCAACATATAATAGTGGAATAAATAGCAATGATTTTAGTTTAATAGATTCACGTATTAAGGTCGTTCACAAGAAAAATGAGGGCGTCTCTTCAGCTCGAAATGTTGGTATTCAACAGGGCAAAGTTGACTATATTGCTTTTATAGATCCCGATCACGAAGTCTATTTAGAAATGTATGAAAATTGTTAAATGCAACTGAAAGGCACAATGCTGAAATTACAATTTGTCCCATAAAAACTATCAATCTAGAATTAAATACAACTTTGATTCCTAAAATAATGGAAGAGCACATGGCCTAAACGAAGTAGAAAGAAAGAACCAGTTATTTCCATCATTATTGGAGGGAAAGACCTAAAGTTTATCGGCATCTTAAAGTCGTAATTTATAATAAAAATGGGAACTTTTTCAGATAATCTGTTTCCATAAAAGTTTTACTTCAAAATAAATAAAAAGGTCACACAAATCATTACAAGAGGTGTAGTAACAATGATAAATAATGCAAGGAAACTTCTTCAATTATTCAACAAAAAAGAAAAGAAAAAACTATCCCTGTTATTTATCATGATGATTTTTGCGGCTATTCTGGAAACAGTAGGGATCGGATTAATAGTACCTTTTGTGGGGATCATTACTAATCCTTCATTGATCCAGGATCAGGCGATTATTTCGTTCTTATATAACATCTTTAACTTTCAATCAACGAATCAATTCCTTCTTTTTGCAGTTGTGGGATTACTGAGTGTATTTATTATAAAGAACGCCTATCTGCTGCTTTTTCATTACGCCCAGTACAGAGTAATCTTAAATCAGCAGGTGAAGATGTCGAGAAACTTGTTAAAAGAATATCTGACTAAGCCATATACGTTTCATCTGCAGAGGAACACAGCTGATCTGCTCCGCAATGTAAACGAAGAGGTATCAAAGGTATTTCAGGGAATTCTCCTTTCGAGCTTTCAACTGCTCACAGAAATTCTGGTTATTGTATGCATTTTAACCTTGCTATTTATAACGGCCCCATTGGCCACGCTGACCGCTTCTATCCTTCTGGGAGGAAGTGTTTTTATATTTTTTCGGATATTCCGGAAAAAGATCAGTACGCTCGGTCGTGAGAAGCAGAAAGTCAGTGGCACAATGATTAAATGGGTGAATCAGGGTCTGGGAGCCAGCAAAGAAGTCAAAGTATCAGGAAAAGAGAACTTTTTTGTTAATGCCTATACGAAACAAAGCCAGATTAAGGCGAACAATAGCCGTTATATGAAAATGCTGGAGCAGGTTCCAAGGCTGTTTATTGAAACCCTTCTCGTCACTGTTGTACTTCTAACAATGCTTATTATTATTTTTCAGGGAACAAATACTGCACAGATTGTTTCTACAATGGCACTGTTTGCGATGGCAGCATTCAGGTTGATGCCCTCAATTAATCGTGTCGTGGCCATGATTACTTCTATTCGTTACAGCTATCCGGCTCTGGCTGTTGTGTATGAAGACTTGATTACAGATGCATCAGACCATGAACTTAAAAACACTTCTATTAAAATTAATAAAGGTAAAAAATACTTCAACAGATCCATACAGTTGCGGAACATCGACTTTCGCTATCCAAACCAGGAAAATAACGCAATAAATGATGTTTCCCTCACTATTCCAGTTGGTCATTCTGTAGCATTTGTTGGAGAGTCCGGTGCAGGGAAAACCACGCTTGTTGATATTATCCTGGGACTGCTGGAACCACAGCGAGGACAAATTCTAGTGGATGATAGATCGCTAAAAGATCTCAAATCAACTTGGCAGAAAAAGATCGGATACATCCCCCAGTCTATTTTTCTCTCTGATGATTCAATCCGGGGAAATGTAGCGTTTGGGTTGGAGAGCCATATGGTAGATGACGCGGAGGTGTGGCGAGCTTTGGAGCAGGCACAGCTTAAAGAGTTTGTGAAATCATTGCCTGAGCAACTCGATACACAGGTTGGTGAGAGGGGAGTAAGAATTTCCGGTGGTCAAAGACAGCGTATTGGAATTGCTCGCGCACTGTACCATAACCCGGAGATTCTATTTATGGACGAGGCTACTTCAGCATTGGATAACGAAACAGAAAAAGAAATCATGAGAGCGATTGACGGTCTTAAAGGGGAGAAGACGCTAATTATAATTGCTCATAGACTCTCTACTATTGAGAATTGTGATGTTGTTTTTACTATTTCAAAAGGCAAACTTAGTATGATAGAAAACAAAAACAAGAAAATGGGCTAAAAAAATAAGGGGGAAAAATGGAATTCACTCAGGGGTATTATAAGTTCATATTTGTGAATAATTCATTATTCATTAATACTGACATAAATATATTGAAATTGTTTTATTATTTGTTTAGGTTTGGTAGGCCCTTCGAATTTCTGACAAGGAACACAAGGTTTAAAACATTGAATTGTTTTCCTAATATAGTTAGATCAATTAGAATATTGGAATTTGTGATGTGTTATGGAAAAATGAGGATCTCTTACAAGAGTGGGAAAACCAAGGAACATATAATAAAGAAATCAAATCATGGTCATTGTTTAATCAGTCTAAGAACTGGGGAATTCAAGATTTTCAATTTTTCAGATAGTATAGTTACTACATTGTTTCCAACTCATACTCCCCCATCAGATATAGAAAGTGCTGTAAAAAAAATTCATTTGTCATCAAGATGTGCAAGGGCACCCAAATTGATAAATCACTGTATTCAGTCCGGTATCATTAAAGAAGAATACATTAATTTAAATAGACCTTCTTACACTTTAGGAGATAAAACTAAATTTGTGAAACAAGTTATACCTCTACTGGAAAGAATAGCGCAGATAGACCTACCTACAAAGATCTCAGCTAGAAATTATCGTCTTCAACTAAAAAAGACAATATCTACTGCCTTGAAATATGTCGAGGAAGAAAGAATATATAATCAAAATCAAATTGATAAATTAAAAACATGTTTTAACAAAATTTATGAAAGTTTAGAAAGCGTAGCTTCTAATCAGGTTATAGTTATGGGTTACTCTCATGGTGACTTATGGAATGGCAACTTACTTGGAACTGATGATAACTTATACGCAATAGATTGGACAACCTTAGATAAAAGAAGCTTTTATTTTGATCTGTTCTTTATTTTGTTTAGTCAAGCTAGTCGAAGTAATAAACAAAATATCATTCCTGATCTAATATCAAAAATGAATTATTCAATAAGTCATTATCCAATTTATAAAACTGATAGCCCTATAGAAAATAATCAACCATCTAATGTCTTTAGTAATTATAGGTATTTTTTTTATATGGAGTTGTTAACTCTGAAGTTGAGTGAATCTCCTAATAATACTACAAATCATATTAAGGAACTTCTGCGGTGGATAAATATGTTTGAAGATTTTGAAAGTGCTTTGTGCGTTCAAGAAAATAGAAAAATCAATTTAAGGGGAGAGAAAAATGAAAATCCTAATCACCGGCGGAGCCGGATACATCGGCACTCACACCTGCGTGGAACTCCTGAACGAAGGACATGAGATCCTCGTGCTGGACAACTTTTCGAACAGTAAGCCTGAAGCGCTGGAGCGGGTGGGGGAGATTACGGGGAAATTCTTTGAGGTCTGCGAGGCGGATCTAAAGGACAGGGCAACGCTGGAAAGTATCTTCTATCAGAACGAGATTGATGCGGTAATTCATTTTGCCGGCTCAAAAGCAGTGGGGGAATCGGTGGAGAAGCCGCTGAAGTATTATCAGAATAACGTGGCCGGAACGGTTACTCTGTGCGAGGTTATGGACAAATACAATGTCCGTAACCTCGTTTTTAGTTCCTCGGCAACGGTGTACGGTGAAAACAATCAAGTGCCGTTTACAGAGGATCTGCCACTTTCGGCAACGAACCCGTATGGCAGATCCAAACTGATGATCGAGGAGATTCTCAGGGATACGGCGGCATCAAACAGCGACTGGAGCATCGCCCTTCTCCGCTACTTTAATCCGGTGGGGGCACACGAAAGCGGCCGGATCGGGGAGGATCCAAACGGGATTCCGAACAATCTGATGCCCTATATTTCACAGGTGGCTGTCGGGAAGCTTCCGGAGCTTCAGGTATTTGGCGATGATTACCCGACGAGGGACGGTACCGGTGTGAGGGACTACATTCACGTCGTCGACCTGGCCTTAGGCCACGTGAGAGCACTTGAAAAAATCGTCACCGGAATCGGAATCCACTCGTACAATTTAGGAACCGGTCACGGCTGCAGCGTATTGGAGCTTCTTAAATCATTTGAAGCCGTAAGCGGCAGTACGATCCCATACAGAATCACGGCTCGCCGCCCCGGCGATATTGCCGAGTGCTACGCCGATGTGACCAAGGCAGAACGGGATCTCGGCTGGAAAGCGGCCCTAGGCATTGAAGAGATGTGTATGAGCACATGGAAGTGGCAGACCCTTAATCCGAATGGTTATGAAGTCACAGAAGAAGAAGTAACGGTATAGGGAAAAAGGTTCACAACATTCACTATTCTTCGTTGACAACAGCACGGAATGGTGATAAATTTAGCTTATTAAGTTCTTTATTAAGAACAAAGTAGTGCTTTATGTTGAACATAAAAGGTGGGGATAGCGATGAGTGCAATATATGGAATTTTTCATTCAGATAAGAAATCGGTATCTCCTGAACACATTGATCAGTTGGCAGGTGCTTATAATTCTATACCGGTGGATAACGTTCAGATTTGGAGAAGCAATAATGCTTTTCTCGGCTGCCATCAGCAGTGGATCACGCCTGAGTCCGTTGGGGAACAGAACCCACTTTACGACAGTAAGCAGGAGTTGACTGTTACTGCAGATGCCATCATTGATAATCGTGAAGATTTGGCTTCCCTTTTAGGTATTGGAAGTAAGGCCTTAAAGACAATGACTGACACGGAGATTATACTCCTGGCTTATAAAAAATGGGGGGATAGCTGTCCCAGCTATCTGGTAGGTGATTTTTCCTTCTTTATTTTTGATCAGAAAGAACAATCACTATTTGGAGCAAGGGATTTTTCGGGTACCAGGAGTGTTTACTACAATTTCCAGGATGGAGCTTTTTCTTTTTCCACCACAATCAAGCCCTTACTGAATCTCCCTTACATTAGAGCCAAGATAAATGAAAAATGGCTATCAGAGTATCTAGCAATCTTCGGGATGATTGAAACGATTGAAGCCAACTCAACAATTTATGAGGGGATTTTTCAGCTTCCGCCTTCTCACTCCATTATCGTCTCAAAAGGAAAACTGACTGTTAAGCAGTATACCTCAAACGTATTCTGCAGCAGTAAAGGTTTAAAATCAGACAGTGAATATGAAGAAGGTCTTCGGGATGTTTTTCAGAAAGCTGTGAATTCGAGAGTAAGGACCCATAGAGGGATAGGGTCTCATTTAAGTGGGGGACTAGATTCGAGCTCAGTGCTCGGTTTTGCTGCAAGAGCATTATCAGAATCAGGCAAAGATATTCACACCTACAGTTATGTACCGATTAAGAACTACAGGGACTGGACACCGAGGAACAGGATAGGGGACGAAAGTTCTTTTATTGCAAAGACAGTCAATTATATTAGTGGTGTTGAGGCTAACTATTTAAGTTTCCAGGAATCAAATTCATATAATGAAATAGATAATTTTCTCGATATTTATGAAATGCCCTATAAATTTTTTGAAAACTCCTACTGGGTTCGGGGGATCTATGAAAAAGCGCAAACCGATGGAGTTGGTGTCCTCCTAAAAGGGGCAAGAGGAAATTGGACAGTCTCGTGGGGACCTGCACTGGATTATTATGCACTGCTGGTAAATAGGCTCCGATTAAAAAAGCTTGTTAACGAAGTTAATTTGTACAGTGAAAATATCGGGATTGGCAGGAAGCAGTTATATAAAATTATCATGAAAAAAGCATGGCCGAAAGTTCACAATGCGTTGAGACCTGACCAAACATCTCCTCCGACATTGATAAACGAAGAATTTGCTGATCGCTCCAAAGTTTTTCAACGGATCGATGATTCACCCATTAATTTAAATGGAACAAAAACACAAAGCTTCTATCAGGCAAGAAAAGATCATTTCCATTATCCGATTATCTGGAATACTACAGGTACTATTGGTACCAAACTTTCATTAAAATACAAACTTCAGGATCGGGATCCAACTAATGATCTCAGAGTTGTGCAGTATTGTAATTCACTTCCTGAGAAGCAGTGTGTCAGAGATGGAGTAGACAGGTCTTTAATCCGGAGAATTACTAAAGGAGTAATCCCGGATGAAGTTAGGTTAAATCAAAAAGTAAGAGGCATCCAGGGATCAGATGGGATTGCAAGAATGGCAAGTGAGTGGGGAAATTTCAATCTGGAATTAGAGCAGTTGGTTAATGATCCTATAAGTAATGAGTATCTGAATGTAGGACTTATGAAAAGCATAATGACCAAAAACAAGGAAGTACCGAAACCCAGTTACTTTTTCTATGGAGAATTTAAGATTCTGATGAGAGGCATAATCTCTTATCGTTTCCTTAAACAATTGGAGGGGAGGTGAAAAAGTGAAGAAAACTTGGTCTAATCCTAATGTTGAGGAACTTGAATTCAGTAAGACAATGGCGGGGCCTGGATTCACAATCCCTGATGATGTTCAGCCGGATCCGGATGAGATGATTCATTACGACAGTTGATATCAGATACTTAAGGGGTTTAACACTTTTGAGGAGCCCTAAAGTATAGAGGGCTCCTTATTTTAAAAGTGTCAGGAGGTATTCATTGATGGTTGTAAGCAGTCTGATTAGAGATCACGAAACGGCAGATGGCATAAAAGTATGTCTGTTTAAAGGTACATCTTTACACAATAGGATTGAATTACTTGATAAATCAGGTATACGAAATCCCGGAGGATCAGTGACAAATGAGAGTTTAATAGAAAAAATGTATGAACGATGGTCTACTAACACACCGAAATTCCTTGTTGGGGAATTCGCTTTTGTAATCTGGGACAACAGGGAGCAGCGATACTTTGGAGCCCGTGATTTCTCGGGGTCAAGAACCCTTTATTTTGTTCATAAAGGAAATCATTTTGCTTTCTCACCTACCATGAAACCATTACTTGAATTACCTTATGTGAGCACCTCACTTAACGAAGAGTGGCTCGCAGAGTTTATGGCCATTCCTACGATGGTAGAATCCGTTGATATGAGGTCGACCGTTTATAGAGATATTCAACAGGTTCCTCCGGGCCATTCGATTACGGTAGAAAACGGCCAGGTAAAACTGGAGCGTTATTCTTATATAGAGGTTAAGGAAGAACTGAAGCTCAGCTCTGATGAAGAGTATGAGGAGGCCTTTCGTAATGTTCTGGGACAGGCAGTCAGAGACAGATTGCCTACAGAAGGTCATGTTGGTGCTCATTTAAGCGGTGGACTTGATTCGGGATCGGTGGTGAGTCTGGCTGCGCCTGCACTTAAGGAACAGGGGAAACAACTCCATACATTCAGCTATGTACCGGAGAAAGGTTTTGTTGACTGGACAGATGATTTTTTTACCCCTGATGAAAGTCCATTTATAAAAGAAACGGTCAATTATGTAGGTAACATTAATCCTCATCTTATGAGATTTGAAGGGAGAGACCCATTTTCAGAGCTGGATGATTTTCTGGATCTGATAGAAATGCCATATAAGTTTTTTGATAATTCATATTGGCTGAAGGGAATCAGTGAAGAAGCGGGCAAAAGGGGCATAACCCTGATGCTGAACGGGGCGAGAGGAAACCACTCTATTTCCTGGGGATCTGTATGGATGAATTATGATTATTACACGACTCTACTTCTGAAAATGAACTGGTTTCGGCTTAATAGGGAGCTGTCGGACTTCTGCACCCATTTTCAAACGGGCAAAAAAGATGTGCTGCCTTTTCTATTAAAAAAATGGTGGCGATCGGAAAGCAATGGGGGTCACTCCCGATTTCCTGAGTATATAAATCCTCATTTTGCTAGGAAAACGCAAGTTTATCAGAAGCTTGGGGATTACGGATTTGATCTGAGCGGAGCACCTGTGAAGGATCTGAGTAAATACAGAAGAGAGTATTATCAGCAGATGTACCCTTGGAACAAAAGCGGAGTGATCAATACTAAGATGGGACTTCGGTACGGTGTTTGGGACAGTGACCCGACAAATGACATCCGAGTGATTAAGTTTTGCTTATCAATACCGAAGGAGCAGTATGTAAAAGGCGGTCTGGAACGTTCTATTATCAGAAGAGCAACGAAAGGCCTGCTGCCTGATAAGGTTCGTCTGAATCAAAAGACGCGAGGACTGCAGGCAGCAGATACTATCTTACGAATGAAGAGAAGATGGCCTAAGTTTAAGCAGGAACTGGAAGACCTCAAAAATGATTCAATGATGGCAGAGTTACTGAATATGCAGGTAATAAAGAAGGCTTTATCTTCGCTCGGTGATGAGCCAAAGGAAAGTTTAATCTTTCATAATCATTTCAAAGTTTTGATCCGCAGTCTGATTTTATATCGTTTTCTAAAGCGGTTCAGCTGAGAGGGGGTGAGGTAAATGAGAAAGGAATGGGTTAATCCAACGGTAGATGTGCTGGATGTCAGTATGACAATGAACGGTCCTGGGAATTCAAATGACGATTGCTTTGATGTTGAACAGCACCCTGGTGAAACACATCCAGGCAGATCAAACGCAAGCTGCTTGGGTTCGTAATCATTCTATTAAATCCGACCCTTATACCTCCCTGGTATAAGGGTATATCCAAACTCTATCCTTTGACAGAAAGGAACCCTGCGTATGCTCCAGGTAGTAACCCAAACCCTTTACCGAGCTTTCGGTTTCAATATCAAAAGTGATTATGAACTTCCTGAACTTGTGACCGCTGAAAGTTACCCGAATCAGGCTGACATAAAAATTCGTGTTGGCAGTCTGCATAAGCTTTGGGAGATGGAAGCAAAGGAAGGCCAGCTTTTCGTTGTTCAGCCTGACCGCATTCTGTTCAGAATCCCGGAAGTGGCTATTTATTCTGTAACTGGGGGATCAGATATTGTTGTAACCCCATTGGAAGAAGACACGGATGATAAGATCCGTCTCTACCTGCTCGGCACGTGTATGGGAGCGATTATGATGCAGCGTAAAATCCTTCCACTTCACGGAAGTGCGTTGGAGATCAATGGTAAAGCGTACGCTGTTGTAGGTGATTCCGGGGCTGGAAAGTCCACCACTGCTGCTGCCCTTCTGAAAAGAGGATGCAGACTGGTTAGTGATGATGTGATTCCTGTGACTTTCAGTACAAATAATACACCACTTGTCACCCCTGCCTACCCGCAACAGAAACTGTGGCAGGAGAGTCTTGATTCTTTTGGTGTGTCATCCCATCACCTGAAACCGATTATTGACAGGGAAACAAAATTCGCTGTCCCTGTAAAAGAGCAGTTTTCACAGGAAGTAATGCCTCTTGCAGGTGTGTTTGAGATTACAAAGGGTAACGCGCTTGCATTTCAGCCGGTAAATAAGCTGAAGGCCGTTCATACACTCTTTCTTCACACGTACCGGAACTTCTTTCTTGAAAAATCAGGGTTGCTGGAATGGCATTTTAACACTACGACCCGCATGGTAAATCAACTTAGCATGTTTAACATTCAGCGGCCTGAGGATCGGTTTACGGCAGATGAGATTGCCGATTTCATTTTATCAGCCGCTCAAAAGGAGGAACTGCAATGGCAGTAAAACAGGGAATCACCCTATTACACCGAGTCGCACAGAAGCCTGGAAACATTGTCAGTGATATGGACGGTGAGAAAGTCATGCTCAGTGTTAAGAACGGGAAGTATTACAATCTTGGCCAAATGGGCGGCGTTATCTGGGATCGGATTGAGGAGCCTGTTCTCATTGGAGATCTGGTAAACTCTCTTCTTTCTGAGTATGAGGTGGAGGAAGACCTGTGCAGGGAACAAGTGACGTCGTTTCTGGAAAAGCTGGCAGAGGAAGATCTGATTACAGCTGAAAATTAAATGAAGGGGGTGAATGGCATGAGTAAGATTAAAGCGCTTAGGAATTTGGACGGAGCAACTGCTGGGATTCTGGCTGAGGCGTATGGGTTTCTTGCGTATGCCAGGATTCTCAAGCTCCTGCCGTTCTCAAAAGTAGCCCCTTCACTGGGAGAGACCATGAAGGAAACGCCAGCTGATCTTAATCTGCAGGAAAAAAGGACGATAGCCAGGGTGTCGCAGGCCGTACACATGATGAGCCGTTATGCGTTCTGGGAAAGTGAGTGCCTTGTAAAAGCGGTGGCAGCGCAGAAGATGCTTTCAAGAAGAGGTGTGGATACAACGTTATATCTCGGAACCGGGAAGGACGAAACCGGGAAGTTGGCCGCCCACGCCTGGCTTCGGAGCGGTCCTTTTTTCGTATCCGGAGCAGAAGGAAAAGAAAAATTTACGGTGGTCGCTACATACGCGAAAACATCAGACCGCAGAAAGGTCCGGGGAGCGTCCTATGGCTGAGCAAAACACACTAAACATTAAGAATGTCCCTCTGGAATTGAAACTGCTGATGGAACTTGTGAGACAGGAGCCGCGAATAGAGCGGCTTGAACAGATGAACGCTGAAGGAATTGATTGGTCTCATTTTACGGAACTCGTATATCATCATCGGCTCCATCCTCTTATGAACAGCAAACTGAAACATCACGTGTTTATTCCGGCACAGGTGAAGGAGCAGTTTGCGTTCGAATATAAACGGAATATGTTTCTGATGCTTCAGCTCAGTGCTGAAATGGAGCGGGTAAACAGTGTTTTTCAGAAGCAGGAAATACCCCTTCTCTTTCTCAAAGGCCCTGTTCTTGCGAAACTATTGTACGGAGATGTGTCTCTGAGAACGTCAAGTGATCTTGATTTTCTCGTCCCCATGAAAGACCTTGAGCAGGCTGAAACTCTCCTGCAGGAAATGGGATACGTCAAAGACGACTATATCGATACCATTCTTGGTGACTGGAAATGGCGGCATCATCATGTTACGTACTATCATCCAGTGAAGCGGACGAAGCTTGAAATTCACTGGCGGCTCCATCCTGGCCCCGGGAAAGAGCCAGGCTTTAAGGAGCTGTGGCAGCGGAAAAACGTGAGTACGGTAACAGGAAGACCGGTTTATTACTTGGGAAAAGAGGACTTATTTTATTTTTTAACATCTCACGGTGCACGGCATGGCTGGTCACGATTGCGCTGGCTTCTAGATATTCATCATCTGGTGCAGTTGGACCTTAACTGGAACAAGGCAGCCTCCCTGATGAGAAAATTCCATCGCACACCGACTGGGGGGCAGGCTCTTGTTCTTTCGGAAAATTTATTCGGATCAGAGCTGCCCCATGCCGTCCGAAAGCATTGGTACAGCAGACGTGCTGAGCGGCTCGCACAGGATGCCGTATTTTATCTGGAGAATTTGATCAATCTTCACAACGAGCCGCTGCCGGAACACATTTCGGAGCATCATAAGCAGCATCTATTCTCACTCATGTCCAAACCGCAAAAGGTATTGTTCATTTTAAGTTTTTTATATCCATACCCTGAAGACGCAGAGCTTCTGCCTTTGCCTTCAGGACTTCACTGGCTTTATTTTCCGCTCCGTCCGGTTCTCTGGGTCTGGCGGAAAACGAGAAAACATGAGTTAACGTAGGAGGAGTTCGAATGAATGCGATTCTGTACTTCGTAAAACAGATTCACGGTTATGCAGGGAAGGGTCTTTACATTAATATGCTGGCCATGGCCGGAATCGGTCTTCTGGAAGGGGTGGGCATTCTTCTCCTCATTCCTATGATCGCCATGACGGGAATTGTCCAGCTCGAAACAGCTGGGACCCCTGTTGCCGGACTGTTTCAATTCATCGAATCGATCCCTCCATCTACTGGACTGCCAATTATTCTTGGCATCTTTGTATTAATTTCAATTGTACAGAATCTTCTGCAGAAAGTTATACAAGTCAAAAATGCAGAAATTCAGCAAGGTTTTTTCCGGCATATGCGAGTTGAAACATATGAATCACTGCTTCACGCCAACTGGAATTACTTCATTAAAATACGTAAATCGGATTTGATCAATGTTCTCACCGCTGAGTTGGCCCGTGCCAGCTCAGGTACAAGTTCTTTTTTACAGTTTCTCGCTTCTCTCGTCTTTACTGTCATTCAGATCGGACTGGCTTTCTGGCTGTCACCTTCGATTACGGTATTCATACTATTATTTGGTATTATTCTTCTTTTCTTTTCGAGAACCTTTCTTAGACGATCAATGTCGCTGGGAAGTCGTAATTATGAACTTGGAAAGAGGTACATGGCGGGTATCACCGATCAGATTAACGGAATTAAAGACATTAAAAGCAATACCTTGGAAGATTCACGGCTGGACTGGTACCGCGGGATCACAGATCAAATAAGAAATGAGCAGGTGGCCTATACAAAGCTGAAAACTACATCTCAGCTTTACTATAAGGTTGCTTCGGCTGTTCTGATCGCTGTATTTATTTTCGTGGCAATCAGCCTCTTTCACGCTCAGGCAGCACAGCTGCTGCTTATTATTGTCATTTTCGGACGTCTCTGGCCCAAAGTGACCGGTATACAGGGGTCTCTTGAACAACTGGCAACTAATATCCCGGCTTTTAGAGCTGTAATGGCTATGCAGCAGGAATGTCGTAATGCTGAGGAGTTCAGAGCGAGTGGAGATAAGAGTATCCCTGCCCTGAAAGTAAAGAACGGCATCACCTGCCGGAACGTGATGTTCCGCTACAACAAAGATGCAGAGAAACTTGCGCTCAACGATGTTAGCACTTACATCCCGGCAAACCAGATGACCGCCGTTGTCGGCCGGTCGGGAGCCGGGAAAAGTACGCTCATTGATCTTTTGATGGGACTGAACCAGCCGGAGAGCGGCGAGGTGCTGTTTGATGGAAAGCCGCTCACCTCCGAGACCCTCGTGTCACTCAGAAAAGCGATCAGCTATGTGCCGCAGGATCCGTTTCTTTTTAACGCGACGATCAGGGAAAACATGATGCTGATGAAACCGGATGCAACCGAAGAGGAAATCTGGGAGGCGCTGGCGTTTTCGTCGGCAGCGGAATTTGTGGAAAAGCTTGATGACGGGCTCGACTCGCTCATCGGGGACCGGGGCATCCGTCTTTCCGGCGGGGAGCGCCAGCGCCTCGTGCTTGCCCGGGCAATTCTGCGTCAGCCGTCAATACTCGTGCTCGATGAGGCGACGAGCGCCCTTGATACGGAAAACGAGAAGAAAATTCAGGCTGCCATCGACCGCCTGAAAGGGAAAATGACGATTGTGGTGATTGCCCATCGTCTGTCGACGATTCGCAATGCGGATCAGGTGATCGTCCTTGAAGATGGAAAAGTCATTCAGAACGGGGAATATACGAAGCTTGCCGGTGATAAGAGCGGTGTGTTTAAGAGCCTTCTCAGAAACCAGATGCAGGCCACATGACCGGTGGTGTGAATGAAGATGACGCGTCTAGGGGGAAAACGGGTGGTCTGGCTCGGCCTGCTTGTCATGTTTATCGTATTTATCATCTACGTGGTCTGGGACAATAACCGCATCGTCACGGTGGAGGAAGAGATCGAGCTGATGGCAGCCGACGGGTCGGCGGACATCCGCATCCTCCACGTCACCGATCTGCACGAGAAAACGTTCGGAGAAAACCAGCAGCGTCTCGTGGACCGGATCAACGAGTTGGAGTACGATGTGATCGTCTTTACCGGTGATATGCTCGATGGACTCGAGAGTACGAACACGGCACCGTTTTTTGACTTAATTGAAGCGGTCAGCAATCTGGAGCACGCCCTGTTCGTCCCGGGAAATTCCGACCCGTACAGTTATGCGGTAGGCGAGGACGGCACGGTGGAGAAAAGCCGGTTTATTCAGGAGCTGGAGGCGCTCGGCGTTGATCTGGTGGAGTCCGTCTATTCCTTTGATCATGCGGACGGCCAGACTTACCATTTTGTGTATCTGGAATATGCCATCGGCAATGTCCGTCAGAGCCTGAATCACCTGGAAGGTGGGCGGATCCCCTGGGATCATCCTCACTATGAATCGTACATTCTTCATCATGAAGCACTTATGTCCGAGCTCGATTTTCTCGAAGATCCTGCGGACGGGGAAGTGGTGATCGCCCTGAACCATTACCCGGTTCAGGACGAGCGGATGGCCCAGATCAAACAGTACGATCACCTTTCCTACCGGGAATTTGATTTAATTCTTGCAGGCCACTATCACGCCGGGCAGTTCAGGGTTCCGTTTTTCGGAGCCTTTATTATTCCCGAGCCTTATTTTCCCCGCTACGGTCTATTTCCGCCTCAGGACCGGGTGACAGGCCCGTGGCAGTATGAGAATACAAAGCAGTACGTGAGCGGCGGACTCGGAAGCGGCGGACCGGTGCCTCTCCTGAAGTTCCGCCTGTTCAACCCGCCGGAAATCAATCTGCTCCATGTAAGGGGCACACAATAAAGGCGCCTGCCATCACGAGGACGGGGGCGCCTTATTTGTGTTTCTTCTATTGTATGCTTCTCCCTCGCTCAAACCCCTCCTCCTCCAGAAGTGTCCTCAGTTCATCCTCATCGGAAGTCTCTGTAATCACCCGGCTGTCGTTCATGAATACATAGTACGGATACGCATCCACCGCATCATCATACATCCCGGCTTCCGTGGTGAAGTACACCTGATTAATGACGAAACTGTCCCCGGGAAAGTGATAGTTGTCAAATAAGGAACGTGCCTCCATGAAATTATCCTGGCTGAACGGAAGGTCTGTAAAGATGAGAATTCCGTATCCATCCTCAAGCGGCCGGATATCATCCATGAACCCCTCAATGAGCTGCTCCATACTGACCTCTTCCAGGTAGACAGATTCTGCCGTGTACACTGGGGTAAATTCCGGTCTCTGGTGCAGCAGGTACTCAGAGCCTGTCGTGACTTCAGGTTCAAATGCTTCTTTCGTTTTCACCCGGATTCCCGCTTCCTCCCTTAAAAAGGGGCTGAAGAAATCCGACAGGGGATAGCTGAATTCGGCGCTCACTTCCACTTCGTCTTCGCCAATGAAGACTTTCGTATCCTCGGTCACCAGGAGTCTGTATACTTCCGCCTCGTAATCATCCACAGCGGAAGGGTCCTCGTGAAATGCGAGGTACTCTTCCTCAGTAAGATTGTCGTCTACAAACACCGGGAGCAGTTCACCGTAGGCATTGGCGATAAGTCTGCCTTCAAAATCATAGCCCGCTTCTTCCTCACCACCGCATCCTGATAAGAAAAGAACTGCGGCGCCTGCTGCGAATAATCGTTTCATAATGGCCTCCTGGATACAGTTGTTACCATTATCGTAACAAAATTCCGAACATTTTGTTATGATAGAGGAACATTGAGGACAGTTTTGAGGTGAAAACGATGAAACAGATCCTGCCCCTTGTCCTGATCGCTGCTCTGATTGCCGTTGCGATCGTGTACTTTCAGGATCCGGAAGAGGAAGCCGAAACCGAGGAGCCGTATTGGGAAACGAACCTCACGTCAAATCAAAATGATAATGAATGGGAAATGATCGTGTTTCTCGATGAAGGTGAGGACGGAGCTGATATAGGCGTGCAGCTTGAATATCAGCTCGAACCGAGGGAACTGGAGAAATTTGAATTCACTTTTCTCATTGACAAACCGGCAAATGGCTTTTTTGTTAAGGAAACGGAGCTGGAGGATTTCGATGGCACCTTTGAATACCGGGAGGCGTGTGACTTCTGCTCGGACCCGGCCCGTTTTACCGAAACAGGACTCAACACGAAGGTGCGCCTGACGTGGAATGCGGGCGGCGAAACTCACAGCACAAGCATCGGCGGCCAGCCGATTCCGGTACGGGCACTCATGGCATTTGAAGAGGAACAGTAAAAGGCGCCTTGCGTTGAGGGGCGCCATTACTATGGGACGCGGTCAGTTTTTTTCAAGCCCCAGATCGTCGTCCAGAAACCGGAAAATATCATCCAGGTCGCCGGTTTCGTAAATCAGTTCTTCGTCTTCCAGTACGAGGTAGTGAGGAAATTCGTCAAACAGGTGATCAAAGAACATGAGGTTTTCCTCGCCGCCCACCTGACTGTATACCACATGCTGATCTTGACTGAAATAATCGTAGAACTTTTCGTGGATATGCTGGCGATCCTCGCTGTACAATGAATCATCCATAAAGGAGAGAACTTGAATGACAGGCGTATGATCATAATAATCGGTAAAGGAATACATGCTGATGAGTGTGTCTATGCTCACATTCCCAACTTCGATAGTTTCAGCGGTATAGATGGGAATCAGCGACCACTCGTAAGGGGATCTGGAACTGAGGTGAGTACTGATTACAGGTTCGAAATCCTCTCTTACCTTCACAGAAACTTCCTGACCAAGTGAAAGGAAATAGGGTGTATACATCCGTTCTTCTTCAGTGTCGTATGTAATTTCCTCCCCGGTATCGGCAAATATAATGGTTGTCTCATCGTCAAATGTGATCCGGTACGCTTCGAGCTCATAATCGTCCAGCACTTCATCATGACGGCTGCGCAGAATGTCCGGGTCGAAGTCGGTTCCTGACACGTTGTCTTCTATAAATACAGTGGCCATGCCCGTTATCTGATAGGCGTTAAGCAGATTCCCGGAGAAATCCGGCTCGCTGCCTGAAGCATCCTCGCTGCAGGCGGAGGCAAGCATGATCGCGGCTGCCCCGGTTATGTATGCGAATAAACGTTTCATACGTTCGTCATTCCTTTCCGTGTGCTCAGTATTATCGTACCACGACTCAGACGAGTCAGAATACCATTTATGGAAAATTAAGAAAAATTCTTCTTTGATATACCCACACGGGGAAAGGATTTTGGTAGGATAGAGGCAGGGAAAACGAGGTGAGGTACGAATGAAACAGATTTTGCCGATTCTCCTCATTGTTGCGGTCATCGGAGGAGCCATGTTCTTTTTCCAGGAGCCTGCTGCTGTTGAGGAAGTGGAACGAGATTGGGATGCATCAGGAAATGTGATGCAGGGGGCCGGAGAAGGTAATAATAAGTGGAAACTGGAACTGTGGGCTGACTTTGAAGACACAGAGGAGCCGATCGTCGGGTTTGATCTTTCCATGAGAGACAAAGAGCGGGGCGCTGATGTTGAAGCTGTGGAAGTGTTCGTGCAGTTTTATAATCCAATGGGAAGCTTTTATTATCAGGATTTAAATGTGGACGAGGAGTTTGACGGCATGATTGCGATCGAGGAAGTGTGCACGTTCTGCAGTAAGGATGCGTTTGATGACAGCGAAATGTATTACGGAACGGATGGAGATTCTGACTTGTTCGGCTACATCACGATCGCCTGGAGGGAAGATGGGACCACATATGAAAGCGGGACCGATTTTTCCATGCCTGGAAAAATACTTAATAACGAGGACTACGTGGAAAACGACAATTAAAAGGAGCGAGTCATCATGACAGACAGAAGAATTGAAAAGCTGGCGGGAGTCCTTCTCGACCATTCAATTAAAATAAAGAAAGGCGAGCGGGTGCTCATTCGCGGCCATTACGCCACAAAGCCGCTCATGACGGAACTGATCGACCAGGTATATGCACGCGGCGCCTATCCGTATACGGAGCTTCTCGACGATGAGATCGGCCGCCACCTGAGCATGGGATATGAAAAAGAACAGCTCGAAACGCAGGCGGCCTGGGCGATGAAACGTTACGAGGACGTGGATGCCGTCATTGCCATCATCGCGGAGGAAAATGATGCGGAAATGGCCGAAGTTCCGAGTGAAAAATTCAAGCTCCGTGGCGAAGTGTTCAAGCCTGTTCAGGAGTTCTACATCAACAACCGCCGTTGGGTGTTGCTCAATTACCCGACGCCTGCCCTTGCCCAGAAAGCGGGGATGAGCACAAAAGCGTTTACCGACTTTCTCCTTGATGTCTGCACCGCTGATTACAAAAAGATGGAGAAGGCGTTTGAACCGCTCAAACAGCTGATGGAAAAAACAGAACAGGTGCGGATTACCGCGCCGGGCACAGACCTGCAGTTTTCCATAAAGGATATTCCCGTCGTGCCGTGTGCAGGGGAAGCGAACATTCCGGACGGGGAAATCTATACCTCGCCGGTGAAAGACAGCGTTAACGGGACGATTGCGTTTAATACACCCTGCCCGTACCGCGGCGTGACGTACAACAATGTGAAGCTCACGTTTAAAGACGGCCGGATCACGGAGGCGGACGCCGACCAGAAGGACAAGCTCGAAGCGATTCTCGACACGGATGAAGGTGCGCGCTTTGCCGGGGAGTTTGCGATCGGGGTGAACCCTTATATTCTGAAGCCGATGGGCGACATTCTGTTTGATGAAAAGATCGGCGGCAGCCTTCATTTCACACCGGGTGAAGCCTATGAGGATGCTGATAACGGGAACCGCTCGGCGGTGCACTGGGATATGGTGCTGATCCAGCGTCCGGAATACGGCGGCGGTGAGATTTATTTTGACGATATGCTCGTACGGAAAGACGGGGAATTCGTCCTTGACGAGCTCGCCGGTCTGAACCCGGAAAAATTAAAATAAGCCCTTAAGGGCACTTAACCATGCCACCGGCGGGGATCGGGCATAGATTACAGTACAGGTGATCCCAATCCCTCTTCAATTATAATAAAGCTTGACGCGAGGCCTCGCTGAGTGCCTCGCCTTTTTTTGCGTTCGGGAGGATTGCGGTAGTGGCGCGGCAGTGAGACGACGTATATGGGATTTATTTTCAGCTATATGGGACTTAGCCGGCCATATATGGGAATTAGCCTGTGCCCATCCAGGAAATCATAAAAAAATCCAACAGTCAGCCTTCCTCATCCGTTATCTTAATGACAGGGCACAAAACAGGAGATGTAGCAAATGGACATCACAGCCATTTACGGCACACTTGAAAACGAACTGAGCCGGTTTGCCGGATCGATCGCACGCCACAGCCAGGAAGCGGACGATCTCGTCCAGCAGGCGCTCGAAAAAGCACTGGCGCACCCGGAACTGGCTGCTCTCCCGGTTCACAAGCAGCGGGCGTGGTTTTTCAGAGTGATGAAAAATCAGCTGATCGATGACCGCCGCAGGGAAAAGCGGGTCACCGGCTGGGAAGACGAGCTCGACTTTCCGGTTCCGGAGCAGGCGCTGAGCCCTGTTGAAGTGAACGAAATGCTGAGAGCTCTGTCCGATGAGGAGCGCGATATTGTGTTCAAACGATACTGGGTCGGTCTGACGAGCCAGGAGATTGGCGCACAACTCGAGCTGCCGCCGGCTACCGTCAGGTATAAGCTCAGTAAAGCGGTAAAGAAGCTTCGTAAAAAAATGGAGGAGTGAGGACGAATGGCAAAACAGCGAATCGGAAATGTAGGGGTACTGAACTTAACGAAGGCAACCGAGCAATCGGTGGCCAATATCGAGAAAATCGAAAACGTCGGGTGTGTGCTTTACAAGCCGGAAACGGCTCATCTGATCACGTCGCTTAACATCGGCAACATTGGAAAAACGCTCGAAATGACGAGGGATTTCACTGTGATAAACGGTCAGATTACACTTGACCAGGCCTTTTTTTCGACGGTGGAAAAACCGCTCTCCCTTCTCGTAAACGGACAGGTAGTGATCGGGAAGGACGTGGCAGCAGACGACATCAGGGAAAAGGTTGAAAGTATAGTGATTAACGGTGCTATCTACGCCCCGCGTGAAGTAGCGGGTGCACTCAACGAACGGGTGAAGGATCTGATGGGCGGCATCAAAACCTATGAAGGAGAGCTGCCCCGCACGGTCAACGGCAGCCAGGAACTTACGAACCGCTATCTGCAGTCGATCGGCTCCAGCTTACAGCTGGTCGTAAATGGCGTGCTGACTCTTGCTGAAGATCTCGACATGAGCCTTTTTCAGGAAAAAATCGAGGACCTAGAAGTGAACGGTGTCATCCGTCTGTATGAAACGCAGGAACCGGCCCTTTTTAACAAAGCACCGGTGATCAACGGGGTGACCGACGTGATCCCGGACGGCTACGAGCACGTGGGGAAGGCACTGACACTCACAGAACGCTCCATCCGCCGCTTTAAAGGAAGCCGGCTCTATACGAACAAACCGGTCGTCCTTGAACCGGACGTGACGCGCGAAGCTTTGGAAAAAGCCATCGTTCACATTCGCTCGTCTTCGGTTATTGTCTGCCATGAGGATCTGGAGGATCTCCTGTTCGAGCGGTGTGACCCGCTGGAAACAGAGGTTCTGACATACAGCGGCCGGTACGCGCTGATCACAGATGAAACCTGGTCCCGGGAAGACCTGGAGGCGTTCGATGACAAGCTCACTCTCATTGTCACCGGCACCCTGCGTCTCGGTGAAAACGTCGATGCCGCTGCTCTCCGCTCAAAAGTGGACGCTATTGACCTTCTCGGCTCAATTACCTCGCCGAATGCGGAAGTGAAAGGCGCAGTTATGACGCTGCTCCGCACAAAAGACGGTGAAGTAAATACAGCAGGCGACAAAACGGAAGGACCGGCCATTTCCAATTTTGGTGAACTGTCACTCTAGCCTAAGGGCACGTAAAAGGGGGGCAAGCTTCATGTTTATTCATCACGACCGGGATACTCTTCGCTGGCGTATGAAAGAGATTGAAGACGAGTGCAGGGAAGCGCGCTTTGCCAGGTGTATTCGCCATAGTCAACGCGATCAGCCTCAGCAGAAACGAAAATAGTCAGGCTCAGAAGACCGTCTCCGGCATGGAGGCGGTCTTTTCCTGGGTGAATTGGGGGCGGTTCTCACGTAACAAACATCCGCTATTTTTTTGCTCCTCGCTCTTATACAGGCCAATCCGCCTGTCCTCATGCCCCGCATTATGATACGATAATGAAAATTGCCTGCTCACATCGTAGTGGAAAGGAGCCCTTAAGCCAATGACCCTAGTAACCACTTCAGCTGATTTTCAGGAACCGCTGCGAAACAGACTCGTGGCTTCTTTTCCCGATGTCACGTTCACCTGGCACGGTACAATAGAAGAAACCGAACAATCGGGTGACCTGCGTAAAGCGGCTGTGCTCATTACATACGGGGAGGATCTCAAGCCCCACCATATTAAAAAGGCCGCTAACCTGAAATGGATCATGGTCGTCTCCGCAGGCATGGAAAAAATGCCGTTTGACGTGATCGCCGAAACGGACATTCTTGTCACAAATGCCCGCGGCATCCACGCGGCCCCCATGGCTGAATATACAATGGGCGTGATCCTGCAGACCGCCCGTCAGACAAAAGCACTCATCCGCCAGGAACAGAATCAGGTGTGGAGCCGTAAACTGACAATGACAGAGCTGAACGGCCGCACACTCGGTGTATTAGGTGCCGGGGCGATCGGAAGTGAAGTTGCTCGGCTCGCAAAAGCGTTTGGGATGACCACACTAGGTCTGAACCGGAGCGGGCGTCCGGCTGATCATTTTGATGAAACACGCACATTCAGAGGTCTGGACCGGATCCTTGAAAACGCCGATTTCCTCGTTTCCGTTCTTCCGCATACTGAAGAGACAGCCGGCCTTCTGACCCGCGATGCGTACCGGAAAATGAAAAAAGAAGCGGTATTCATCAACATTGGAAGGGGAACCGTTACGAAAGAAGAGGATCTAATTGACGCACTCGAGGCAGGGGACCTCGCTCATGCTGTCCTCGATGTTTTTGAACAGGAACCGCTCCCTGAAGGGCACCGGTTCTGGACGATGGAAAACGTCACCGTAACTCCGCACATGTCTGGCATATCCCCGGAATATCAGCCCCGGGCGATCACTATTTTTGAAGAAAACCTGAAGGAATTTCTCGGGAAAAAGAAGAATTACCTGAATAAAATAGATGTCTCTAAAGGGTATTGAAGCTGGTCGCAGAAAACCGCTTGGAGAAAGAACATAAAAGGGGCGTTTATGAGATGAAACTAGTCATCTGCGTTGTGCACAACCGGTACAGCGACGCATTAGAAAAAGGATTGAAGGACAAAGGCTACCGAATGACCGAACTGGCAAGCAGCGGCGGCTTCCTTAAAAAAGGCAGCACCACCTTTCTGTTTGGCGTAAAGGATGACGATGTGGCCGCTCTGCAGAAAGACATGCAGCAGATCTGTCTTGACCATGAAGCGAAGAAAGGCAAGATGAAGGACGTAGACAGCCGTTACACCTCTTTTGTGGTGGAAGCAAAAGAGAGCCTTCCGATCCTCACGGCCTTCCATAACAGCAGCAGTTGAAGCAGAAGCGAATCGATTGACAGGCCGGGTGTTTGTTCGCTATACTAATTATAAATATTACAAAGTAAGAATGATGCTTTTATGGAAGAGGTGTTGAGAAATGGCGAATCATCGACTGGAAGAAGCCTTGCAGTCTTTAAAAAGTACGAGAGTGCGTATGACACCTCAACGCCATGCTATTCTTGAATTTCTTTTCGATGCCGAAAGCCATCCAACGGCAGATGACATTTACAAAGCACTTGAAGGGAAATTCCCTAACATGAGCGTCGCTACTGTCTACAATAATCTTCGGGTCTTTAAAGAAGCGGGGTTAGTGCGCGAACTCACTTATGGTGATTCTTCAAGCAGATTCGACAGTAACACGTCCGATCACTATCACGTGATCTGTGAAGACTGCGGCAAGATCGTTGACTTTCACTACCCGGGACTTAACGAAGTGGAAACACTTGCAGCCCATGTAACGGACTTCAATGTTAAAAATCACCGCATGGAAATCTACGGAACCTGCCCTGACTGCCAGAAGCATAAACATTAATATTTCAGCTGGAGACGAGACGTCTTCAGCTGTTTTTTGTCTGTCCGAAAACTGCACACAAAAAAACCGTCCCGGCTTAACAGGGGACGGCGTTCAGGTCTGCGTTTTTCGAGTACCGCAGCTCCAGTCAGATTTACTTCTTGGCGTTGTACGCCTCGTTAAATTCTTTTCCTTCAAGGGACTTGTCCATCGTGAGCGGCTCGTCACAGTGCATGCATGCATCCACACGTCCGAGTACTTTCGTCGCTCTGTCACAATTAGGACACACAACCTGCACCGTCTTTGTTGATAGCATCCCGATCCAGAAATACGTCACCGTACTGCCGATAATCGCAAGAAAACCGAGCAGCATAAACAGTGTCATAAGAAACGGACTCGTCTGAAAGAATATACCGAGGTACATAATAATAATCCCGGCGAACACAAGCACGAGGGCAAATGTCCGGATCTTGTTTATCTTGTTCGAATATTTAGCTCCCATAAAATAAGATACCTCCTAAAAATAAATTATATCATAATATAAAATAGGAAGAACTACTGTACATCTGTGTTCACTCTATTGTAAAATTTAAGCTCCTTTTGCGAAAGAGAAGGGATTTTCCCTCCGTCGTCGAACTTACATAAAAGCAACTAGCACAATGTTCTTATTTACAGTCAGGAGGATTTAGTATGGATGATTTTCTGCGCCAGCTCTATCAGGACAGAACAAGTGATTTACATACATTAGGTGTGATGCTTGTAGAAGGTAAAGACATGAACGACGCTGTCACCGATTATTTTGACGTGGTACTGCTGGTGATCGTTTCCGAGGACACACCGTTGTGGGAAACCAAACACTACACATATGAAGGATATAAGGTCGCCATGCACCTCGTTCACACAGAGCAGCTGAACATGTGGCTGATTAACAGCAGCAACCGCCGCGTGTTTGACTGGGTCATGAACGGAAAAGTACTGTATGACCGAAACGAATTCGTCAAAGAGTTCCGTGAACAGATGTTTGATTTTCCGGTGGAGGAACGAAAGCTTCGTATGGGAGTGGAGTTTGCCAAGCTGATCCGCCGCTTTACAGACGGCAGAGCGCTGTTCCAGGGCGGCCACTATCTGGATTCCTACAATCAGATTCTTCACGCCCTTCATCACCTGGCGCGGCTTTCCGTTATCGAGCACGGCTTTTATCCGGAGGTCACCGTATGGCAGCAGGTCAAACAGATCGAGCCGGAAATCCACAAACTCTATTCCGAACTCGTAACCGGAGAAGAGCCGATCGGGAAAAAGCTCGAGCTCCTTCTGATTGCCAATGAATTTGAACTCACGTCCAAGACGAGACTCGGAAGCGCCCACCTGCTGGATCTGATGGCGAGTAAAACAGAACCGTGGTCGATTGAGGAGCTGAAGACGAGCCTCGAAGTGAGCGAGTACTCTCTCGATCTGACCATTTTGCTGGAATACCTTGTTCAGAAAGGCTACGTGGATATCGTGCGTGTGCAGACAAAGGGCAACGGGATTTACCACCGTTATTACCAGGCGGGAAAAACTTTTTCATAAAAGTTTATAAATGTTATTGACGGTTTGTTTTGCTGCGTGGTACATTATATATCGTCGCGTTGAGACATCAGCGCAGACAGCCGCCACCGGCAAAACAAACAAAAAACTTTTCGAGAAAAGTTATTGACTTGGTTTTCCGGATGTGGTAAATTATAAAAGTCGCCGCAAAACAGAGCGACAACATAAAACGGATTACAACGTACTTAAACATGAGTCGCTGAAATCCGCAATGACCTTTGAAAACTAAACAAAAAGCCAAGCGAAACGTGGGATATTTTAAGATATCCCGTCAATAAATTTTTATTTTTGATGTCAGTGACATCGAACTTTCTACGGAGAGTTTGATCCTGGCTCAGGACGAACGCTGGCGGCGTGCCTAATACATGCAAGTCGAGCGGACTGATGGGGAGCTTGCTCCCCTGACGTCAGCGGCGGACGGGTGAGTAACACG